>NZ_CP045492.1:2339562-2991916 GCF_015500055.1 Mesorhizobium sp. NBSH29 | reverse complement strand
AATGCGGGCAAGTTTTCTGCGATCTATGTAGTCGAACCCAAGATTGCCGGGCGCGTCGTAGCTATGGGCTACCAGCTCCTGGCGATGGGCTCGGAACATTTGCTGATTTCGCTTGGCGCTGCGAGCCTGATCAACAGCGTTACAGCATCGATTGATGCTGAGCGCTTATAGACGCGACAGGAACTGGCCGAAAATCATCGTTCCTTCCGGCCATGGGCCAAAGCCTGATTCAGAGTTGAGATGGCCAGCCTCGCCGGCGTCGATGAACAACGAGCCCCAAGCGGCAGCGATATCTTCAGCAACCGCGAAGGCGCAATAGGGGTCATTGCGGCTGGCAACTACCGTTGACGGAAATGGCAACGGGTCGCGCGGGTAGGGCCCGAACGTCATCAGGTGCCGGGGTCTGATTTTTGTGTTGGCCACATCCGGCGGGGCGACCAGAAAAGCTCCGGCTACGGGTTTTGTAAACCGCGGCAGGGCATGGATCATTGCGGGAATACCTAGCGAATGGGCCACCAGCACTACCGGCTTTTCAGCAACATTGACCGCGTCTGCGATGTTTTCGACCCAGTCATCTCGCACTGGCTTTGACCATTCGGCTTGCTCCACGCGGCGCGCGGTCGACAGTTTTGACTGCCAGCGCGTCTGCCAATGTTCTGGTCCGGAATTGGTGTAACCGGGGATAATCAGGATGTCTGCGTCTTTGACTTTCATGGCGCGCATGTAGCGTTGCCGGTCCGTCGACGCAACGACCATAAGGGTTTCGTCTGGCTGAACAGGCTGTTTTCAGTTTGGATGCTTGCGGCAATCGCATTTCCTGATGATCTTGAATGCAGAGTCTGAGCCGTGTCAGGAATTGATTGATGAGTGAATTGCCATTTGCAGCAACGACGCCAATCCGGGTCGGCCGTGTGGGCCTTAAAGCACGCAACGCTGAATCGCTTGCCGCTTACTATCGGCACGTAATCGGCCTCGTCGAACTTTCCCGAAATGGTGGAACCATTGAGCTGGGTGCCGGCGAGCGTCCTCTCTTGTCGATTGAGGCAAATCCTCTTGGGCTGCCGGACGACCCCCGTAGCGCGGGTCTGTTTCACACCGCTTTCCTGATGCCGACGCGGGCTGATCTTGCTCGCTGGATCGGGCATGCCATGAAGCGCCAGATCGCAATCGAAGGCGCCTCCGATCATCTAGTGAGCGAAGCGCTTTACCTGACCGATCCGGAGGGCAACGGCATAGAAATCTATTCCGACAGACCGAAAGAAAGCTGGCCGTTCGATGGAAATTCAATCGTCATGGCGACCAACCGTCTTGATATCGAAGGGGTGATACGCGCCTTACCGGAGGGAGATGCCGGGTGGCGGGGAGCACCGGATGGCAGTGTCATTGGCCATGTCCACCTGCGGGTGGGAGATGCGAAGGTGGCTGAAGACTGGTGGCAGTCGCAGTTCGGGTTGGATACAATGGCACAATATGGGGCCGACGCGGTGTTTTTGGGCTCTGGTGGGTACCATCATCATGTCGGTGCAAACGCCTGGCGCACACGGGGCGCAGGACCGCGCGATGCGGCGCGCAACGGGCTTTCATTCGTCGAGATGCAATCCGAAACCGCAACAACGACTGTTGAGACGACAGATCCTTGGGGGACTGCGATACGGACGGTGCCGGCTTGACAGCAAAAAGCCAGCGGCAGGGGAGCGCTGGCTTTTCTGGAGGTCAGGTAGAACGTTTAGTTGGCAGGAATTTCAATCTTGACGCCATCAGGCTTTATCTCGACCCCGCCCGACTTATCAAAATAGCCGTTGGTGTATAGAAACCCACCAATGACCGCGGCTACAATCAGGGCGCCCGCGACAAACCATCCGGCTCCGCCGTTACCGCCGACTACAACAGTCTCATTGTCAGCCATCGTAAAATCCCCACAAAATTGCAGGCTGCCTATCAGCCCTTCCCATCCACAACGCGGAGAAGCAGATATGGTTCCTCAAACTTCTCCAAAGACACGCGTGAAAATCGTGTCGACATGTTTGGTGTGATAGCCGAGATCGAATTTTTCGCGGATTTCGTCTGCCTGTAGCGCTGCGCAAACCTCTGCGTCGGCTAGCAATTCCTCAAGGAAATCAGCGCCATGCTCCCAGACCTTCATAGCGTTGCGCTGGACCAGGCGATAGGCATCCTCGCGTGACACGCCGGCTTGTGTGAGGGCCAGAAGAACCCGCTGTGAATGGATGAGTCCACGGAATTTGTTCATGTTTTTCAGCATGTTATCCGGGTAGATCAGCAATTTTTCGATAACGCCGGCCAGACGGTTGAGCGCGAAATCGAGGGTTATGGTGGTGTCCGGCCCGATGGCGCGTTCGACGCTGGAATGCGAGATGTCGCGCTCATGCCAGAGTGTTACGTTCTCCAGAGCGGGCGTGACGGCCATGCGCACCAGTCGGGCAAGGCCAGTCAGGTTCTCGGTGAGCACCGGGTTGCGCTTGTGCGGCATGGCCGAGGAGCCTTTTTGGCCCGGTGAGAAGAACTCTTCCGCTTCCAACACTTCGGTGCGCTGCATGTGACGGATTTCAGTCGCGACATTCTCGATCGACGAGGCGATGACGCCGAGCGTGACAAAATACATCGCGTGACGGTCGCGCGGGATGACCTGGGTGGAGACCGGCTCGGGCGCAAGGCCGAGTTTTGAGCAGACATGTTCCTCCACGCTGGGGTCGATGTTGGCAAAGGTGCCAACCGCGCCGGAGATGGCACCAGTGGCGATTTCGGCGCGGGCCGCGACAAGGCGGTCGCGGTTGCGCGCCATCTCGGCATAAAAGCGGGCGAAGGTCAGGCCCATGGTGGTTGGTTCGGCATGAATGCCGTGGCTGCGACCGATGCGCACCGTGTCCTTATGCTCGAAGGCGCGGGTCTTCAGCGCGGTGAGAACGCGGTCTACGCCGGACAGCAGGATATCGCTGGCACGCACGAGCTGGATGTTGAAAGTGGTGTCCAACACGTCCGATGAGGTCATGCCCTGATGGACGAAGCGCGAATCGGGGCCGATAAATTCGGCCAGATGGGTCAGGAAGGCGATGACGTCGTGCTTGGTGACGGCTTCGATCTCGTCGATACGTGCGACATCAAACTGCGCCGCGCCGCCTTTTTCCCAGATGGTGCGCGCTGCTTCTTTCGGAATCACGCCGAGCTCGGCCAGCGCGTCGCATGCATGGGCCTCGATCTCAAACCAGATGCGGAATTTTGTCTCTGGGGACCAGATGGCAACCATTTCGGGTCGCGAGTAGCGCGGGATCATTTAATCATCCTGGTTCGGAGTTCTTTTCGCCCGGTCCCTAGCAGAGAGTGCCAAATTGCTCAACGCGGCAAACGGGCAAACCAGATCGAGACGCCGAGCAGCGCCAGAAAACCGACCGGGAACAGAAGCCGCAGTCCCAGCACGCCAAACTGATAGAGCGCCGCCAGGGTGGTGAACGTGAGTTGCAGCAGCCAGACATAGGTGCCGGCGTCGGCGTGCCATTCTGCATAGTAAGTCCGGTAGTCGAATGCAAAGACCAGACCGATGGCGGCTACCGTCGCCAGACCAAAAGCGAGGAATGCGGCGGCAATCGCGGTTTCGCGCGAGCGGCCCATGGCCATGAAGTGCGCCGCAAACAGGCCCAACGGAAAGGCCAGCGCGCCGCCCAGTGCAAAGATGACGACGACCTGACGCACTTTTGCAGCGGTTTCCCAGTCAAGGCCCGATATCCCGATCAGGGCGCTGGCGGCCATCGCCAATGCCCAGACTGCGCTACCGAAAAAAGCCTGGCGGGCTGTTGGAATGGCCCGCACCGCGCGGTCGACAAGGCGGTGCAGGGGTGTCGGTTCTGGCTGGGTTGTGGTGATCACAGTCTGCCTGTCACCGCGATCCAGCGGAAGTTGGGGCCTTCAAACCCATATTGCTGCACCGCGATCAGGACGGCGTAAACGGGTGTGTTGCCATCATAGAAGGTCTGAACGCCGCCGATGCGATAGCCGTTGGGGCAGTGTCGACTCAGGGGAATTTTGGCGTCTTCGTGCAGCACCGTGGTCTGACCGTTCTGGGTGGCATCGACCCGCAGGAGACGAAACCCGGCCGCGTCCCCCTGCGAGCCGCAGCCGCCCACCGGCGGAAGTGGAATTTCTTCAAGACGGAATTCCAGTGGTGGATCGACAGGAGCAAACACAGGTCGCGGATTGACCACCATGCGGAACGGATCGGCATTGAGTTCCGTCAATGCGTTGGAGCCCACGGTAAAGCCGCTGTTTTTCAGCAACACCGATTCGGGGACGAGGGCATCACCCGTCGCACGCGCTTGCGCTCGCGCCTGTTCAAGCGTTGCGCCGTCATTGTCGAGCCGGACCGATATCGGCGAGCCGGGCAGGAATGTGTCGGTCGCGGTATCGATATAGGTGCGGCTGGCGTAGGGAAAGCCGGAGCCATCCTGGACGCCATATTCCTCGAAGGCAAAGACACTGCCACTGGCGTTGAAGCCAAGGACGTTGAGGGTTGCGACGTCGCCGGCGCGGGTTATCGAGGCCGATGCCAGAAGCAGCAAGGCGGCAAGCAGGGGCAGGTTTCTAAGGGTCATGGGGTCTGCTCCGTTGTGAGGTGTGTGCCAGGATAGCACGGCTTTCATGATCGCGCTGTTCGGGGACGTACTGGTTAGCGCGATGACCATGTGGGGAACAGGTCGTTGGGCGTCTTGGTTGCGCTGAATACCGCTCGCGCGATGGCGCGCGCCATGGTTGCGCCAGCTGCGGCATAGAGATCAAGCGCGGTATCGGGGGACGGTGAAACGCCGCTTTTCCCGGTTGCCAGGCCGAAGACGAGATCGCCATCCACTGGGGTATGCGTCGGCCAGATGGCGCGGGCAAAGCCGTCATGGGCGGCTATCGCCAGGCGCTTTGCTGCGCCCTTGGTCAAGACTGCGTCGGTTGCGATGACAGCGATGGTTGTGTTCGCGCCGGCGCGGGCCATGAGGCGGTACTTGATCGACAGGTCCTGTGCATCGGCGGGAAATGGATCTGGAAATCCAAGGCCACCAAATTCGTCGCCAATCTCGAAAGGTGCTGCCCAGAAATTGCGGGTGCTTCCGACCGTGACCGAGCCGGTGGGATTGGCGGCGACAAGCGCACCGACGGTGATGCCGCTGTCGAGTTTTGTCGAGGCCGAGCCAAGGCCGCCCTTCAGGCCGCTGGTGGTTGCGCCATAGCCGGCGCCCTTGGTGCCGAGCTCAAAATTCTCTCCGGCGTTTTCGGCGGCCTGATAGCCGAGGTCACGATATGGTGGGTAACGGCCCCAATCCTTGTTGCCGCCATTGATGAGATCAAAGAGGATGGCTGCGGGCACGAGTGGTATTATCTGACCGCCCAGTTCAAACCCGATTCGCTTTTCGCGCAAAAAAGCTTGTACGCCCGACGCCGCATCGAGCCCGAAGGCCGAACCGCCGGACAGGACCAGCGCATGGATGGCCTCGACCGAATTGTGCGGCTCCAGAAGATCGGTCTCGCGGGTGCCGGGGGCGCCGCCCAACACCTGGACGCCGGCGACCGCCGGTTCATCGCACAGCACCACGGTCGTGCCGGATTTCAGCTCTGGGTCCGCGGCATTGCCCACAGAAATGCCGGCAACGTCGGTGATCAGGTTTTTGGGGCCGGCTCGAAACGGCATATTCAATCCCCCGCTTCCACGAACGCCATGCCGTTGTAACGGTAAAGGCGGTACGGATTTTCCTTCAGGTCGCCCTTTGCATCAAACTGGATTTGCCCAAGCGCGGTCGTGAACGATGTCTTGCCAAGTGTTTCAGAAAGGGGGCTGCCAGTGGGAACCTGGAGGAGCGCCGCCGCTGCAATTTCGACTGCGGCAAAGGCGGGCAGCACATAGCCGTCCGGTTCGATCTTTCGGGCCTCCAGCAGTGCAAGGGCTTCTGCGGACGCTTCATCGGCGGGGTTGGGCAAACCCAGCATCAGGATGCCCGGTTCAAGCGGCACATCGCCTGGCGCCGAGCGCAGCGCTTCGCCTCCGGCAATGGTGAGGTCCAGACCGAGCTTTCTGGCATCGCGTGCGATAATGGCGATATCACTGCGTTCGCCGCCGACAAACAGGTGGGTGGTGCCGGCTTTGCGCAACCGACCAACCAGCCCGACCTGATTGTCGAGATCAGGGCGAAATGTGTCGGTGAAGACCGGCTTCAGGCTGCGCGCTTCGGCGCCGGCGCGTACGCTGCTGGCCAGTTCCCGCCCGTAAATGGTGCCATCGTCGATGATCGCGAACAGTGATTCGCGCCACAGTGCGGGTATGAGGGATGCTGCGGCTGCCTGCTCGGCACTGGCACGCGGGGCAAGGCGGAAAAGCGGCCAGCCTGTCTTGTCGCGAAGGTCAGTGAGGCTGTCGGTGCGCGCGCCGATCGTAATGACCGGAATGTCTGCCAGTTTAAGAATTGGCATGGCCGCCTCGAGCGCTTCGGTGCACAGGAATCCGACCACGATGGATACTTTTGTCGTGACAAATTGATTGGCTGCCTTGGCGCCGCCTTCAGCAGTGCAGGCGTCATCTGCAATTTCCAGATCGAGCGAGGAATGAGCCCCGATGGCGGTGGTCACGCCGGCATGTATCTGCCCGCCCAGAAGCGACGCAGTGCCGCTGAACGGCGCGGCCAGCCCAATCCGCGCGTCCGCAGCCAAAACCGGCAGAGTGTTCGAGGCCATAGCGACCGCCACCGCTGCAAGAGCAGTCAGGCGTCTGGCCAGCGAGGATCGCGGTAATTTATGTGCAGTCAGGTGCTTCATGTTACCCAACAGGTAGCGGCTGCTCCGGCGCGGCGCAACATTGGAGATAGCGCTGCGCTTGTGACATAGGTCCCAGCTTCTATATACGGTAGCGGGAGCTTGCATTTCTTGGATTCGCCAGTGTTGAAAATCAACGACGTGGGGCCTCAGGCCTACCGGGACGCGATGGCGCAGTTTGCTGGCGCCGTGCATGTGATCGCAACTGACGGTACGGCTGGACGTCGCGGCGTGACGGTGATTGCCGCATGCTCCGTTTCCGATTCGCCGCCCATCATTCTCGCGTGTCTCAACCGTGAGAATGAGAGCAACGATCTTTTTGTCAAAAACGGATGTTTCGCGCTGAACACGCTGGCTTCCGGGCAGCAGGACATTGCCACCGCTTTTTCCGGGCTGACCGGGTTGAGTGCCGACCAGCGGTTCGAGCTTGGCCTTTGGGACAAAATCGCTACTGGCGCGCCGACGCTGCGCGACGCGACCGCTGTGTTTGACTGCGAACTTATCGACAGCAAGGATCTTGCCACGCACCGGGTGCTTTTTGGAAAGGTGACCGGGCTCAGGATCGGCGACACTTTGCACCCTCTGCTCTATCACAACCGTAGCTATCGCGAGCTTCTTTGAGGGCGGAGAAAAATATGTCCGAACCGCGCCCCGTTCCCCAATCCATCGATGAGACAATGGCGCTTTTGGCGGGTGCCGACTACGTCGCCGACCGTTCTCTGGCGACGGTACTGTTTCTCAGCCTGCGGATGGGTCGCCCGCTTTTCCTTGAAGGTGAGGCAGGGGTCGGGAAGACGGAAATCGCCAAGGTTCTGGCATCCTCGCTCGGGCGCCGGTTGATACGGCTGCAATGTTATGAGGGGCTGGATGTCTCGTCTGCGGTCTATGAGTGGAACTATGCCGCGCAGATGATCGAGATTCGCATGGAAGAGGCGACCGGCGGGGTGAACCGGTCGGACATGGAAAAGAATGTCTTTTCCGAGAAATATTTGATCCGCCGCCCGGTGCTCGAGGCGTTGACCGGAAAGAAGGGCGCGGCTCCGGTTTTTCTGATCGATGAGCTCGACCGCACGGACGAAGCGTTCGAGGCGTTTTTGCTGGAGATACTGTCAGACTTTCAGGTGACCGTGCCGGAGCTTGGCACGATTAAGGCGGAGGAGCCGCCGATTGTCATCATCACCTCCAACCGGACGCGTGAGATCCATGACGCGCTGAAACGGCGCTGTCTCTACCACTGGGTGGACTATCCGGATGCAGCGCGCGAGCTTGAAATCGTTCATCGCCGGGTACCGGAAGCAGGCAAAAGATTGTCGGCGGAAGTTGTCGCCTTCGTGCAAAGACTGCGCGAGCTTGAATTGTTCAAGGTGCCGGGCGTGGCCGAGACGATTGACTGGGCAGGCGCGCTGCACGAACTCGACAAGATTGCGCTCGACCCGGAGACGGTCACGGACACGATTGGCGTGCTGCTCAAATACCAGGACGACATCGCGCGTATCGGCGCAGGCGAGGGCAAGCGTATCCTGGACGAGGTGAAAGCCGAACTTGCGGCGGCCGAGTAGAGGCAGGATGCAAGCGGACACGCCACAATTGCCCGATGCCGCCGGAACGCAGGGCCGGATCGCCGAAAACATCGTCTATTTCGCGCGCGTCTTGCGCAAGGCCGGCATTCGCGTCGGGCCAGCTTCGGTGAAGGATGCCATCGAGGCGGTGCTGGCGGCAGGCATCGGCAGCCGCGAGGATTTTTACTGGACTCTTCATGCAGTGCTGATCAACCGGCACGAAGACCACGCGACTTTTGACGAGGCGTTCCGACTGTTCTGGAAGTCGCGGGAGCTGATCGAAAAGATGATGGCGATGTTTTCGCCGGTCGCGCCCGATACGCGCGAAAAGCAAAAGCCGCGCAGTGCCGAGACGCGCGTTGCCGAGGCGATGCTGCCGGGGCACGACGACAGGCGGCCGGCTCAGGAAGTTCCCGAGCTTGAAATCGACGCAAGGTTCACTGTTTCCGGCAATGAAATGCTGAGGGCCAAGGATTTTGCGCAGATGAGCGTTGTCGAGCTCAACGCTGCCAAGAAGGCAATTGCCGATCTCCGGCTGCCGTTCGAGGCTGTGCGCACGCGCCGTTTTCGGCCTGATCCGCATGGCAGGCGCATCGATCCGCGCGCCATGATGAGGGCTGCGCAACGCACCGGCGGCGCGCTGATCCTACCAAAATTTCGCGCGCATCGCGAGATCGAGCCGCCGCTTGTGGTTCTGGCGGACATTTCCGGCTCGATGAGCCAGTATACCCGTATATTCCTGCATTTCCTGCATACGCTGTCCGACAAGCGGCGGCGTGTCCATACGTTCGTGTTCGGCACGCGTCTGACCAATCTGACGCGCCAGATGCGCCACCGCGATGCCGACGAGGCGCTGGCGACCAGCGCTGACGCGGTGCGGGACTGGTCTGGTGGGACACGCATTGCCGATACGCTTTGGGAGTTCAATCGGATGTGGTCGCGTCGCGTGCTGGGGCAGGGGGCGGTGGTATTGCTGATCACCGACGGGCTGGAGCGCGATGATATAGGCAATCTGCCAGCCGAGATGGAGCGGCTGCGCAAATCGTGCAAGCGGCTGATCTGGCTCAATCCGCTGTTGCGCTTCGAAGGATTCGAGGCGCGCGCCAGGGGGGTTAGGGCGATGCTTCCCTATGTCGATGAGTTTCGACCCGTGCACAATCTGAATGCGTTGGGAGACCTTTGCGCTGCCCTAGGCGCGAAGCCGGGACGCGACACCAATCCACGGCGCTGGCTTGGAAATCCTCATGCTGCGTGACCATATGATGGATGATGGAGGGCCTGCCGATGACCGCTATGAAACCTGCCGCAATGCTGGATGAGAGCCGCGACCCGCTGTTCATTGCCGAAGAGTGGATGGAAAGCGGCAAAATTGTCGCCATCGCCACCGTAGTGGAGACCTGGGGCTCTGCGCCGCGCCCTGTCGGAAGCCATCTGGTCATCGACGCCGACGGTAATTTTCACGGTTCGGTGTCCGGCGGCTGTGTCGAAGGTGCGGTGATCTCCGAAGCGGCCGATATTCTTGAAACCGGCCGGCCAAAAATGCTTGAATTCGGCGTAGCCGACGAAACCGCCTGGCAGGTTGGGCTTTCCTGCGGCGGGCGGATCAAGGTCTATGTCGAGCGGCTCGGCTGAGCGGGACGGGGGAGTTTTACGTGGATCCATTTAATCTAAAGAAGCTCAACGAGGCACGGCGGTTGCGGCAGGCTTCGGTGCTGGTCACCGATCTGGGTGACGGACGCGACCGTGTGGTGCACGAGGGCGACCCGGTTTCCGGCGCGCTCGGTGAGGCAATCGGCAAGGTTCTCCGGTCCGGGCGATCCGGGACAATTGAAGCGGCAGGACGCAGCTTCTTTCTCAACGTTCACGTGCCGCGCCCGCGTCTGGTGGTGATCGGGGCGGTGCATATCAGCCAAGCGCTGGCGCCGATGGCTCAGATTGCCGGCTACGAGATTGAGATTATTGATCCGCGCACCGCTTTTGCTACTTCGGAGCGGTTTCCGGGCATTGCATTGCATGCGGAATGGCCAGAGGAGGTGCTTTCGCGCCAGCCGCTTGATGCCTATACGGCGGTTGCAGCAGTGACGCATGATCCCAAGATCGACGATTTTGCGCTGAAGGCAGCATTGGATGCGGGCTGTTTTTATGTCGGTGCACTGGGCAGCCGCAAAACCCACGCAAAGCGCGTTGAGCGGCTTTTGGCGCTGGGTGCAGCTGCGGCGATGATCGAGCAGATTCAGGCGCCGATCGGCCTTCCAATCGGTGCGGCAAGCCCGGCTGAGATTGCCGTTGCCGTTCTGGCGCAGATTATAGGCGCGCTGCGCTCGCGCGGGTCGAGCGACCGAAGCGGAGACGTTGCCGCTTGAAGTTCGGACCGGTCACACTGGATTTTGCGGAAGGCGCGATTTTGGCCCATGCGACGCTTGTTGACGGCAAGCGGTTGCGCAAGGCGCATGTGCTCACCGCCGACGATGTTGCAGCACTGCGCGCCGCAGGACAGGAGAGCGTCATTGCGGCTGTGCTTGAGGCCGGCGATGTGGTGGAAGACCGGGCTGCAGAGCGTATCGCCCTCTGTTTGTCCGCGCGCAATATCGATGCCCGGCCAGCGGCGACAGGACGGGTCAATCTCCATGCGCGCACTGCCGGGCTTTATCGCGTGGACGGAGAATTGATCAAAGCTGTCAACGCGGTAGACCCTTCAGTTACCGTTGCAACGCTTGCCCATGCCAGCGTGGTTGAAGCAGGGACAATGGTGGCGACGGTCAAGATCATTCCTTTTGCAGTGCCTGATGACGTGCTGGCGGCCGTGGAGCGGGCCTGCGCTCATAAGACCGCCTATTGGGTGGATGCGTTTGCGTCGCTGAAGGTTGGTTTGATCCAGACCACGCTGCCCGGCACCAAGCAAACGGTGCTCGACAAGACAACACGGGTGACCGAAGCGCGGCTTGCCGTATCCGGCAGCACCATCGTGGCGGAACGGAGGACGGCGCATCAGACCGACGCCGTCGCAGAGGCGGTCCACGATTTGTTGCGGCGCTGCGATCTTTTAATCATTTTTGGCGCGTCTGCGGTGAGCGACATCGACGATGTGGTGCCGGCAGCGATCCGGGCGGCTGGCGGGAGAATTGATCGGCTTGGCATGCCCGTTGATCCGGGTAATCTGCTGGTTCTTGCAACATGTGACGGCAAGCGGGTGATCGGTGCGCCGGGCTGCGCGCGCAGCCCGAAGGAAAACGGTTTCGACTGGGTGCTGAACCGCCTGTTTTCCGGCAACGGAGTTGACACCGATGACCTGGCTGGAATGGGCGTTGGGGGACTTTTGATGGAAATTCCGACACGTCCGCAACCGCGTGAAATTCATACCGTGCCGCCGCCGCAAAAAGTTTTTGCCGTGGTACTGGCGGCCGGGCAGTCGCGGCGCATGGGGGGACCCAACAAGCTTTTGGCGCGGTTCGACGGACAGCCGCTGATCGAAAGGATTGTCGAAAGGGTTGATGCCAGCGGGGTGGCGGGCATCGTTGTCGTGACCGGCCATCAGGCTGATAAGATCGCCAACTTGCTGCCGGCCAGCGCGCGTCTTCAAATAGCGCACAATGCGGCGTTTGCCGAAGGTCTCGCCGGTTCGCTGCAGTCGGGTATTGCGGCGCTGCCGGAAGACGCGACGGGTGCACTGATCACGCTGGGCGACATGCCTGCGGTTTCATTGGCTGATATCGACAGGCTGGTTGCTGCATTCGTCTCGGCCGGCGGAACAGCGGTCGTGCGCGCCACGCATCATGGCAAGCGCGGGAATCCGGTTATTCTGCCACGGGCGGTGTTCCCGGCGGTCGCCCGGCTGAAGGGTGACACTGGCGCACGCCATCTGATCGAGAACGAAGAACTGCCGGTGATCGATGTGGAGATCGGGGCGGCGGCAAGCCTCGATGTCGACACGCCGGATGCCATGCGACTGGCGGGCGGAGTGTTGGAGCGGTGAGACGGATCGCAGCCATCGCCCTTCTGCTGCTGGTGTCCCTCGGCTCGCCAGCCTTTGCCGTTACTCTGGTACATCAGAAAGACGCGCTGTTTGCCTACGCCGCTGTCCTTGCAAACGAAGATGCCGGGTCGTCCACGATTGTCGATTATGACGAGATGCGCGACGTCAACGGGCGCGACGAAATTCCCGAGCGGCGTGTCAAAAACAAATATGTGTCGCTGGGCGTCCGGCGCGTTCAGAAAGATTTGACGCTGCAAACGGCGGCTGGCGCCATTCGCCATGTTGCCGTTGGGCAGACGGAAGGCGCGAGCCTGATCGTTGTTTACGTGCATGGCCAAGGCGGCAGCCGCAAACAGGGTGTTGACGACTTTACGTTCGGAGGCAATTTCAACCGCGTGAAAAACCTCGTGGCCAACAGTGGCGGTCTTTATCTGTCGCCGGATTTTTCGGATTTTGGCGCAGGCGGGGCTGCCGAGGTTGCATCACTGATCATGCATTATGCTGACCGGTCGCCCGGCGCGGAAGTGTTCGTGGCGTGCGGTTCAGCAGGCGGTGGCATTTGTTACGAGCTGGCAAAAAATGCCGAGATCGCCAAGCGGATGGGTGGCCTCTTGCTGCTCGGCTCGCTGTGGGACGAGAGCTATTTGTCGAGCCCGGCTTTCAAGCGCAAAGTGCCGATTTTCTTTGGTCATGGTGGCCGTGACTCGGTGTTTGACCCGGCTTCCCAGAAAGCGTTCTGCCAGACGATCCGTCAGAAATCAGCCGGATATCCGGCGCGATTCGTGCTGTTCGACGACGGCAGCCACGGCACGCCAATTCGCATGACCGACTGGCGCGAGACGCTCAACTGGATGCTGACTCAGTAGTGCCGCGAGGCTAGGGCGCGGTATCGTAATCGAGTACGGGTTCGGGGTTGATCTCGCCGTCATAGCTGGCGTCCACGTCATATTTTACCAGCGTGAAGGATCCATCGCGAAACAGCCAGCGGCCGATGGTCGAGGCGTCTCCAATGCCGCGCCATTTGTTGTAGGATTCGATCGTGTGCGTTTCGGGCGAATAGTCTGAGTTGACCAGCTTATCGGTGGCGGTGAAGCCCATGACGGTGACGGATTCCACCTTCGCCTGATCGTCGTTGCTTTCGTAGCGGATATCGAGTTCAGGCGTGGCGAACTGCAGCGCCTGAACAAATCCTTCCGGGCTCGCCAGATAGTAGACTTCGGCGGAATTGTAGGCTGCCTGGTCACAGGGGAAGCGAAACAGGCGGGCCTGGCGTTCGGGATCGCTGGCCGCATCCGACTTCTGGCGGAAGGCGACGATGCTTTCCACCGGATCGGCTGCACCCGGCTCGGCATCCGGTTCCAATGTTCGACAGGCGCCACCGTAAGCGGATGCAAACCGCTTCTTCACCGTTTCGAGAACGGCGTCCCTTGAGGGCGGGGGCGGGCCATCGCCGCAGCTTGCCGGCAAAACAGCGGCAAGTTCGCCCTCGGCGGGTTTTAGAGTGCCCTTTTCGATGACCATCGAGGCAAAGGTGTCCTCCTGCATCGCCGGATTGACAAGTCGGGCGGTGTAGCAGCCGGCAAAAACGTGCTCGCGTGCATCGGTTCCGGTGGCGCGGATAGCAACGGGGACGGAATAGAAAATGCTGCCGGCAGCGCCTTCCTCGGAGAAGGGCCCGGTCTCGATGTCTACGCGCCCCGTCGCCTCATAGCCTTTTGCAAAGGCCTGCAGATCCTTGGCCGGCTTCTGATCGCCAAAATAGCTCCAGGCGCGCGCATATTCACGGCGGTTGATGGCGTTGTAGAGCGATTGGACGAGGGCTGCGGCATTGGAGCGGTCATCGAGATAGAGCGGGTCTGCTGCCAAAGCCGGCAAGGTGTGGAGACAGGTGGCTGCTATTCCCAGTGCAAAAGGCTGCATCTTCATCACGAATCTCCTGCTAATGGGCGACATTACCATGGGGAATGCGACCGTGGTGCGGCGCAAGACGTGGCCAAAATGTTTCAATTGCGAAAAAACTTCTGCAGCCATTTTTAACTCGAGGCGTTTAGTCTTCGAGGATCGGCTGCAACAGGTCGGCGAGGACCGATGAGAGACATTCCAAGGAAGGGCGATTTTGCATCGCTGCTAGACGAGATCATCGAAAGGCCAGTGCCGGTCGAAGACGGCATGCGTTCGTTTGAGCCTCTTGCGAACATCCCATTTGATTATCTCTCGGTGGCCAATGAACTGCATTCGGGACGCATAAAGGTTGCCAGCGGCTCGGTGGCTGCAGAATACAGTGACATGGCGGCGCCGGAGATTTTGTTTGATGCTCTTTTAGCAGCAGCCGACCAGCCGCCGATGCCCGAGCCGTTGCCGATTGAGCCGGAACTCATCGCGCGTGAGCTTGGCCTGGAGAAATTGAACGCACCCCGAGAACTCGGTCGTTTGCGTCGCGAGTTCGCCTTTCGCAATCATCCCGACCGGGTGCCCGCGCATATGCGCGAACGCGCCATAAAGCGGATGCAGGTTGCCAATATGCTGATTGACGAGGCCAAGTGCCGCGCTTTGGATGCAGTTCGCTCAAATTAAGCTGCGAACCTCTCAACGTCCGCAATAATTCGGGGCGCGGCGGCTGATCCAGGCGCTCAGCCCTTCTAGCACGTCCTCAGTGCCGGCCATGCGCGCAAACTGTTCCCGTTCAATTTCGAGACCTTCCGCGATGCTGACGTTCAGCCCGCGCGTCACCGCCGCAAGGATGCGCGCTGTGGCAAGTGGGGAGTGTTGCAGAATGCGGTCGGCCAACGCGAGCGCCTCTTCCATGAGCGTTTCGTGCGGTACCACCTTGTTGACGACCCCCATTTCATAGGCGCGTTGCGGCGAAAAAGCGTCCCCGGTCAGGAGATATTGCAGCGCGCGCTTGCGGCCGGCCAGTCGTGGCAGGCGCTGAGTGCCGCCAAAGGTTGGCGGAATGCCGATGTTGATCTCGGGCTTGGCAAACAGCGCGTTTTCGCTGGCGACCGCCAGATGCACGGCCTCGGTGATCTCGCAGCCGCCACCGAATGCAATGCCATTGACGGCAGCGATGACCGGTTTGCAAAACGCTTCCATGCGCGCCGTCATGGCCTGACCGCGGCGGACGAAGTCGCGCACGGCTATCTCGGTGCCCTGGCGGATACTTTCGGTGAATTCGGGAATATCGCCGCCGGCAGAAAAGGCCCGTCCTGCACCCGTCAGGATGACCAGCCGCACTGCATCGTCAGCTTCGATCTGTGCCAGCAAAAAGAGCAACCGGTCGTTCATCGCGTAATCGAGAGCATTAAGCTTTTCGGGTCGGTTGAGCGTCAATACGGCGATTGGCCCGCGTGTTTCATAGAGAACGGCTTCCACGTTTTTTATCTCCATCATATTGGAGAGGCTGGCGTAGCAGGAGTAGAGACATTGCTATACTCACTAGGCGGTATAGTATGAGCTATGAGCAGAAACAGCGCAGCTACATTGATTGCTATCCAGGAAGCGGCGCAGAAGCTGTTTTACGAAAAGGGTGTCAGGTCGGTCAGCATGGACGCGCTGGCTGAGAGCGCCGGCATTACCAAGAAGACGCTCTATTATCATTTTCGCAGCAAGGATGACTTGATCGCCGCCTATCTGGAGACGCGCGACGGGCCAAACCTGAAGGCGTTCCAGCGCTCGTTTGGCCAGGCTGACGGGCCATTGGAGGCTAAGGTCGGCGCGATCTTCACCAATTTGGCAACGCTGGCGCGCAAGCCGAAATGGAAGGGTTGCGGTTTTCTGCGCACGGCAGCTGAACTTGTCGATATGCCGGGGCACCCGGCGATCAAGGCTGCGTCACAGCACAAAAAGAACGTCGAGCGCTGGCTGGAGCAGGAGTTTATTGCAGCCGGATTTCTGGAAACTGCGTCGCAGTTAGCACGGCAGATTGCGTTGCTGCTGGACGGCGCCTTCTCGACCACGCTGGTGCATCGCGATATTGCCTATGTCGAGGCGGCCGGCGCGGCGGCAGGAACGTTGATTGTTGCCGCTGCAGCTAGACAGCCTTGAGCCATTTCAGCACCTGCGTTTCCTCTTCATCGAGCCCATCGATAGGCTTTCGGAATGAGCGCCGCGCGGTCTTCATGGTCTCGGCAAGCGTGCCGCTTTCCCACGCCTCGATCACCATTGGGTGGATATAGCAGTTGCGGCAGACGGTTCTGGTATTGCCGAGGTGGCTGGCGACCTGATCGACCACGCTATTTAGAACGCGACTTTGCCCGGCCTTGCTTTCGGGCAGTTCGGTTTTGGCGAGCAAGGTAGCTGCAGTGACAGTGCCGCCCCAGGTGCGAAAATGTTTTGATGACAGATCGACGCCGGTCGTAGCGCGTATATATCCGTTGACGTCCTGCGAGCGGATCGGGTGGCGTGTGCCGTCGTCATCGAGAAACTGGAAAAGATGCTGGCCGGGAATTTCTTGCGCGCCGCGCACCACCTTGGCGATGCGCCGATCGGTCAGCTGCAATTGCCACTGTTTTCCCGACTTGCCTTTGAAGGCGAAGCGCAACGTGCCACCGGTGATCGTCACATGGCGGTCGCGCAGCGTTGTCAGGCCAAAGCTCTTGTTGTCGCGCGCATAGGCGGCATTGCCGACGCGGATCATCGTGTTGTCGAGCAGCCAGATGACGGAGGCGACGACGCGATCGCGGGGGAGCCCACGGCGACGCAGATCGGTGTCAACGCTGCGGCGCAACGCCGGCAGTGCTTCGGCAAAGGCGACCAGGCTCGAATATTTGACCTCGTCTCGGCACGACGACCAGCGTGGATGGTAGCGATATTGCTTGCGGCCGCGCAGATCGCGACCCGTGGCCTGGATATGGCCATCCTCGTCGGCGCAGATCCAGACATCGTTCCAGGCCGGCGGAATGGCGAGGCTGCGGATGCGGCCAAGCACCTCGGCGTCAGTGACCTTCTCACCCTGAGGGTCTCGGTAGCCGAAGGCACGACCGGTTCTGATGCGCCTGATGCCGGGTTCCTGATCGCTGGTGTAGACCAGTTCGGCAACAGCGGCAGAATGCTGCGGCGGCTGGCGGATGGTTTCAGGCTGCGAGGTTTTGTCCAGCACGCGCGTTCTCCAGCGATGGCGAGGTCGCTGGATTAAGTGTTGCCAATCAGAAAAGTTCCAAAACGGTCACGGTCCAAGATGGAACAACGGCGTCTTTAAAGCGGAATATTGTCGTGCTTCTTCCAGGGGTTTTGCAGGTCCTTGTTTCGCAGCATGCGCAGTGCGCGGGCGACCCGTTTGCGGGTGGCGTGGGGCATGATGACCTCGTCAATGTAGCCGCGCTCGGCAGCGACGAAGGGCGAGAGGAAACGATCCTCGTAGGCCTTGGTGTGGGCGGCAATTTTTTCGGCGTCGCCGATATCGCTGCGGTAGATGATTTCGACTGCGCCGCGGGCGCCCATGACGGCGATCTGCGCTGTCGGCCAAGCGTAGTTCATATCGCCGCGCAGATGTTTTGAGGCCATCACATCATAGGCGCCACCATAGGCCTTTCGCGTGATGACGGTGATTTTTGGCACGGTTGCCTCGGCATAGGCGAAGAGCAGTTTTGCGCCATGCTTGATCAGGCCGCCATATTCCTGCGCTGTGCCGGGCAAGAAACCGGGGACATCGACGAAGGTGACGAGCGGGATGTTGAAGCAATCGCAAAAGCGCACGAAGCGGGCCGCCTTGCGTGATGCATCGCTGTCGAGGACGCCAGCCAGTACCATCGGCTGATTGGCGACGAAACCGACCGTGCGGCCTTCGACGCGGCCAAAGCCGGTAACGATGTTTTTGGCGAACGCGGCCTGGATCTCGAAAAAGTCCGCCTCATCACATGTTTTAAGGATGAGCTCCTTGATATCATACGGCTTGTTGGCGTTGTCGGGGATGAGGCGGTCGAGCGACATGTCAAAGTCGTCGACGCCCTGTGCGCATTCGATTTCGGGCAGATCGCCGGTGTTGGATTGCGGCAAAAGGTCGATAAGCCGGCGCATCTGCAGCAATGCTTCAATGTCATTGTCATAGGCGCCATCGGCAATAGAGGATTTGGTGGTGTGGACGGATGCGCCGCCCAATTGCTCGGCGGTGACTGTCTCGTTGGTGACGGTCTTCACCACATCCGGGCCGGTGACGAACATGTAGGACGTGTCGCGCACCATGAAGATGAAATCGGTCATGGCAGGCGAATAGACATCGCCACCGGCGCAGGGGCCCATGATCACAGAAATTTGAGGGATGACGCCGGAAGCCAGAACGTTGCGTTGAAAAATTTCGGCATAGCCGCCAAGCGCTGCAACGCCTTCCTGGATGCGGGCGCCGCCGGCATCATAAAGCCCGATGATCGGCGCGCGGTTGCGCAGCGCCATCTCCTGGACTTTTATCACCTTTTCAGCGTGCGCCTCCGATAGCGAGCCGCCGAAAACGGTAAAATCCTTCGCGAAGACGAAGACAGTGCGGCCATTGATCGTGCCCCATCCGGTGACGACGCCGTCACCGGAAATTTTCTGCTTGCCCATGCCAAAATCGGTGGAGCGATGTTCGACGAACATGTCGAACTCCTCGAAGGAATTATCGTCGAGGAAAACCTCGATGCGCTCGCGGGCGGTCAGTTTGCCCTTTTTGTGCTGCGCATCGATTCTTGCCTGGCCGCCGCCGGCGCGTGCTGCCGCGCGGCGACGTTCCAGTTCGATCAGCACTTCCTTCATGGCAGTCGCTCCCCGGCTTTTGCAGCAGGTGTTAGCATGCCGGTGCGTGAGCGCAAGCCGGTGGGGTGGAGCGATCACAAAGCTAATATTTGGCGGGTGCTTGCGACCTACCAGCTGCCGGTGTTGGGCATCGACGCCCAGGGTTCGGCCTTTTCCTTTGCAGGGCCCTTTTGCAACAGCTCGATGGAGATGCCGTCGGGCGATTTGATGAAGGCCATGTTGCCGTCGCGGGGCGGGCGGTTAATGGTGACACCCTTGTCAATCAGGTTCTGGCAGGTGGCGTAGATGTCGTCGACCTCATAGGCGAGATGGCCGAAATTGCGCCCACCTTGGTATTCTTCAGGATCCCAGTTGTAGGTGAGCTCGACGAGCGGTGCCTTATCCCGGGTTCCGGCATCCACATCCTCGGAGGCGGCGAGGAAAACCAGCGTGAAGCGCCCGCCCTCGTTTTCAATGCGGCGCACTTCCTTGAGACCGAACTTGTTCACATAGAAATCGAGCGCGTGGTCGAGGTCGGCGACGCGGACCATGGTGTGCAGATATCGCATTCGTGAATTCCTCGCTGATAGGGATGGTTGGGACCATATGGTGGTTGTTCGCGCCACCGCAACAGGGGAGCGCGATATATGAGCCAATCCAGATATATGCGGGCGGAGCAAAGAACAGCCTCAGTATTTCGTGGGTAGTGCTGAAAAATGATCATCAGCACTTGCATCGGCCGGAATCCGAAGTGCTATTCTAACAATCAAGAATCAGTGGCGGCATTTCGAGGAAAGGGTTCATTCGCATGGGGGACAAAGCCTCTTTGACGGGGCATGACGTGTCGGGAGAGGACGCGTCAACCCGGAGCGAAGCTGGCGATCAAGCCGGCCTGACCGAGATATCTGGATCCATAAAATGGTTTGACGTGGCCAAGGGCTACGGGTTCATCCTGCCGGATGAGGATGGTGTCGGTGACGTGCTGCTGCACGTGACGTGTCTGCGCCGCGATGGTTTCCAGACAGCGCTCGAAGGCGCGCGTATCGTTTGTCTGGCTAAGCCTGGCGACCGTGGCATGCAGGCGTTCAGCGTGCTTTCCATCGATCTTTCCACCGCAGTGCACCCGGCAGAAATGCAGGAGCAGCGCACACATGTCGCCGTGACGCCCGAAAGCGGGCTGGAGCGGGCGCTGGTGAAGTGGTTCAACCGCACTAAGGGGTTTGGCTTCCTGACGCGTGGCGAGGGCACCGAGGATATTTTCGTCCACATGGAAACGCTGCGCCGCTTCGGCGTCACCGAATTGAAGCCGGGACAGGTTGTGCTGGTACGGTTCGGACGTGGCGACAAGGGGCTGATGGCTGCCGAAATTCATCCCGATATGGGTACCTTGCCAGCTTCGCACTGATTTTTCACCAGCGTCGGGCAATCTTCCAAAATGACTTCTTTTACACATGACGGTTTTGATCTCGCATTCCTTGACCGAGGCGAGGGGGAACCGGTTCTGCTGATCCACGGATTTGCCTCAAGCCATCTCGTCAACTGGGTGTCACCGGGCTGGTTCAAAACGCTGAACGAGGCCGGCTACCGCGCCATCGCCTTTGACCATCGCGGCCACGGCCAATCGACCAAAAGCCACGACCCGGCGGATTACACGCCGGAAAAGATGGCCAGCGACGCTGCGGCCCTGCTCGACCATCTCGGGATCGCGCGGGCGCATGTGATGGGCTATTCGATGGGCGCGCGCGTCTCGGCTTTTCTGGCGCTGGCGAAGCCCGACAAAGTGGCGACGCTGGTGTTTGGTGGTCTTGGAATCGGCATGGTGGACGGCGTCGGCGACTGGGACCCTATCGCCGATGCGCTGCGTGCCGAGGATGCCGCGACCGTTACCCACGCGCGCGGAAAAATGTTTCGGGCGTTTGCAGATCAGACCCGCAGTGACCGCAAGGCGCTTGCCGCCTGCATCGAAACCTCGCGCACGCTTTTGAGCGAGAACGACATGGCCCGCATCACCCAGCCGACATTGGTGGCAGTGGGGACAACGGATGACATCGCCGGCAATCCTGTTGCTCTCGCAGCGATGATGCCCGATGCACAGGCATTGGCTATCGAGGGGCGCGACCACATGCTTGCTGTCGGCGACAAGATGTTCAAGCAGAAAGTGATCGCGTTTCTGGGCGAGAAGGGAATCTAGCCCAGCCGGGCGACGGAATTGCGCAGGATCAACTCACTGCGCAACAGAACCTCGCGCTGTTCTACCGGTTTGCCTTCCACGACAGTCAGAAGCAAGTTCATGGCGGCCTCGCCGATCCGCGAGCGCGGCTGCTTCATGGTGGTCAGCGAGGGCGTGACGAAGCTGGCAAACGATATGTCGTCAAAACCCATGACCGAGAATCGCCCAGGCAGGTCGTAGCCGCGGGCGTTGAGAGAGATGAGCACGCCGAGCGCTGTGGCATCGTTCACGCACAGAAATGCCGTCGGCAGAATATCGCGCACAAACATCAACTCTATCGCCTGGCGGCCGCTCTCCGTTGTGCCGTCACCATCGAGAATGAGCATCGGGTCAATTGGGATGCCGGCATTATCAAGTGCGGCGCGATACCCCTTCTCGCGCAAGCTGTTGACGATGCGGCTTGAGCGCCCGACGAAAGCAATACGCCGGTGACCTTGCGAGACAAGGTGCTCGGCGGCGATGCGGGCACCTTCGAAATTGTCGACGCCGACAAATGGGATGTCATTGCCTGGTACCGGCTCGTTGACCGCGACCATAGGGGGAGGGCGCTGATCGCGCTGGTCCCGCACATAGCCGAACGGTAAATGGCCAGTGAGCAGGATGAGACCGTCTGCCTGATTGGAACTGATGAAGCGCAGGTAAGCGGTTTCGCGTGTTGGGTCGTTTTGCGTGTTTCCGATGAGAATGCCGTAGCCACGCTTGCTGGCCTCCGTCTCGAGGCCGACCAGGATGTTGGAAAAATTCGGATCGCCGACGTCAGGGGCGAGGATGAGGATCATGTTGCTGCGGCGCATGCGCAGCGAACGGGCCATTGCGTTGGTGGTGTAGCCGGTGCGTGCGATTGCATCGTTGACGCGGCGCCGCGTGGTTTCGGCGACCTTGGTCGGCTCGTTGACGACACGGCTGACCGTGGCGATAGATACGCCAGCAAGCGCCGCAACGTCCTCGATTGTCGCCAGTTTCTGGTGCAGCACGTAGCCCCCGCCTTGGCTCTCTATCCGGCGCCGCGATGGCGGGCGAATACAGGATGCCGACCCTGCGATGGTATAACACCCACCGATTATGTAAACCTTTACATGGGAAATGAAAACCTTTACATTTGCCTTCAGGTCAGGCGCCGGGAGGTTGAGCGCCATGTCCGGGGGGAGTTTCCAGAATGACGAGCAATGGCACGTCGGGAGCGCCGATTCTTTCGGCCAGCAGGATTTCGAAATCTTATGGCGAGATACCGGTGCTGTTCAGCATCGACTTTGATGTGCTCCCCGGTGAGGTGCATGCCGTCATCGGTGAGAACGGTGCCGGCAAGTCGACGCTGATCAAGGTTCTGTCCGGTTTTGAGCAGCCGAGCTCCGGCACGCTCTCCTTCAACGGCAAGCCCATGAAGCTGCCGCCGAACGGCGAAGCGGAGGGGCTGGGCATCGTCCTCATCCATCAGGAATTCAACCTTGCCGAACATCTGACTGTGGTGGAATCGATTTTCCTTGGCCGTGAGCTCAAGCGCTTCGGTTTTCTTAATGTCGGCCGTATGCGCGCCGAGGCACAGGCTCTCCTCGACATGCTGCATGTGGGCATTGATCCGCAGGCGCGGATCAGTGAGCTGTCGGTTGCGGACAAGCAGATGGTTGAGATTGCCAAGGCGATCAGCCGCGATGCCAAAGTTCTGATCATGGACGAGCCGACGGCGGTCTTTTCGGTCTCTGAAACAGATACGCTGTTTGAGCAGATCAATAGGCTGACGGCGCGCGGCGTCGCGATCATATTCATTTCGCACAAGCTCGATGAGGTCATGCACTTGGCCAACCGGGTCACTGTGCTGCGGGACGGCCAGTTGATCGCCACTGTTTCGGCTGCGGCACTGACGCCGGATTCAGCGGCGCAGATGATGGTCGGGCGCGAACTGTCCAACCTTTATCCGCCAAAGCACGAACCCGATGTCGACGCCCCGCATGTTCTGTCTGTGCGCAATCTGGAAGCGCGCGGTGTCAAGGATGTCTCGTTCGACCTCAGACGCGGCGAAGTGCTGGGCTTTGCCGGGCTAATCGGATCGGGGCGCACGGCGGTGGCTGAGGCACTGGTGGGGCTGAACCACAAGACGGGCGGCTCCGTCGAGATGGGCGGCAAGCCTGGCAATTTTACCGCAGTCGCCCAGTCAGTCGCAGCGGGGCTCGCCTACATGACGAAAGACCGCAAAGGCAAAGGCCTGCTGATCAATATGGGGCTACGGCCCAACCTCACGCTCTTAACGCTAGAAAAGCATCTGAAACGCGGTTTCCTCGACACATCCAGCGAGATCAAGGCGCTGGAGCGGGCGGTACGGCGCTTTGATATCCGTGCCCGTGATGCCTCGGTGAAGGCCGGCCAGCTTTCGGGCGGCAATCAGCAAAAGCTGATGCTCGGGAAGACGATGGAGAGCGAACCGCAGATCATCATCATGGATGAGCCGACGCGCGGCATCGATGTCGGAACCAAACAGCAGATTTATCACATCATCGCCGCCCTGGCGGCCGAGGGCCAGTCGATCATCCTGATTTCGTCGGAGCTTCAGGAGGTGATCGGCCTCAGCCACCGGGTCATGGTGATGCGCGACGGGCGCATCGTCGGCGAATTGGTAGGTGATGCGATCACCGAAGAGCAGATCGTGCGTCATCAGATGGGCATAGCAAAAAGGGCAGCGGCATGACGAGTTTGGCGACCGGTGAAAGCAAGGCGCAACGCCGCCCAAATCTGCGTCTCAGCGTGTTTGGGCCACTCGTGGCGCTGGTGCTGTTGATGCTGCTGGGCACGTCTCTCAACGAAAACTTCCTCAGCATTGCCAATCTGTCCAACATCGTCGCCCGCTCGGTCTTTATCGGCCTGATTGCCATTGGTGCGACCTTTGTCATCACGTCCGGCGGGCTCGATCTGTCGGTCGGCTCGATGGCAGCTTTTATCGCCGGCGTCATGATCCTCATTATCAACGGCGCTGAATCCTCTATGGGTCATGGCTGGTCTGTGATTGCGCTGGGAATTTTCGCCGGACTTGTCATAGGCAGCGCAGGCGGGGCGCTCAACGGTGCTTTAATTGCGGTCGGGCGTATCGAGCCGTTTATCGTGACGCTCGGGACGCTCGGTATTTTTCGTGCGCTGATCACGTTTCTCGCTGATGGGGGTACGCTGAACCTCAACATTCAAGCTGCCGACATCTACGAGCCGCTTTATTCGGGCAAGGTTTTCGGCATTTCGGTGCCGATTATCGTGTTTGCGGTGGTCGCGATCATTGCCGAGATTGTGCTGCGGCGGACGACGTTCGGGCGCCATATCGCGGCCATCGGGTCGAACGAGCAAGTGGCGCGCTATTCAGCCATCAAGGTCGACCGGGTGCGGTTGATGACCTACATCCTCCAAGGGTTGCTCGTGGGCGCTGCCGCGGTGCTTTACGTGCCGAAGTTTGGCTCGGCCAACAGTTCGACTGCGGTGCTTTGGGAGTTGCAGGCTATTGCGGCAGTGATCATTGGCGGCACC
Organism: Mesorhizobium sp. NBSH29; assembly: GCF_015500055.1. NCBI lineage: Bacteria > Pseudomonadati > Pseudomonadota > Alphaproteobacteria > Hyphomicrobiales > Phyllobacteriaceae > Mesorhizobium > Mesorhizobium sp. NBSH29. The sequence goes on along the minus strand of NZ_CP045492.1, from coordinate 2,967,150 downwards.
ACCTTGCGCGGCGGGTTTGGCCGAATCTGGGGCACGGTGGTGGGTGTCATCATCCTCGAATTGATTGGCAACATTCTCAATCTGCAGAGCCTGATCAGCCCATATCTCAATCAGGCATTTCTGGGCGCAATCATCATCATCGCCGTGCTCTTGCAGCGCAGCGGGAAGGCGGGCGGCTAACAAGTTTCCAGTTCTACGCAACGCCCTAAGGGGCAATCAACGGGAGGAAAACATGAACATGAATTTTATCAAATCGACAGCGCTGGCGGGACTGCTGGTCGCGGGCGTGGCCGTCGGGTCAGCATCTGCTGAAGAAAAGACCTACACGATCGGCGTTTCGGTCCCGACTGCTGATCACGGCTGGACTGGCGGCGTAGGCTTTTTTGCGCAGCAGGCAGTGGAGCGTCTTGAAAAGGCCTATCCAAACCTGAAATTCGTGCTGGCGACCGCACCGGATTCGACCCGGCAGGCTGCCGATCTTGAAGACATGGTCACAACCCGCGATATCGACGCGCTGGTGGTTCTGCCAGGCGATCCGGATGCCATGACTGCCTCGATCAAGAAGGTGAAAGATGCTGGCAAATGGGTGACGGTGATCGACCGCGCGCTCAGCCAAGAGGGCATTGAGGATCTTTACGTGGCCGGCGATAATCCGGGCCTTGGAGCCACCACCGCGAAGTATTTCAAGGAAGCGCTGCCACATGGCGGCAACATTGTGGTTCTGCGCGGCCTGCCGATCCCAATCGACAAGCAGCGTTATGATGCCTTTATGGAAGGCATCGCCGGGACCGAGATCAAGGTGCTGGACAACCAGTTCGCCAACTGGAACCGCGATGACGGCTACAAGGTGATGCAGGACTTTTTGACCAAGCATTCCAAGATCGACGCGGTCTGGTGCCAGGACGACGACATTCTGATCGGGGTGCTGAAAGCTCTCAAGGAAGCCGGTCGTGAAGACGAGATGTGGGTTGTTGGCGGCGCTGGCATGAACCAGATCGTCAAAATGGTGGCGGCAGGCTCCAAGCAGGTGCCTGTTGATGTCAGCTACAATCCCAACATGGTTGCGACCGCCATCGATCTGACTGCACTCCACTTTGTGGCCAATGCGCAGGTCGACGGTACGATGATCATCAACTCGACACTGATCACCAAGGAAAATGCGGCGCAGTTTGACTATCCGAATACACCGTTCTGATCAGCACAACTGCTAACTCCATAACAAAGGCCGCCTTGATCCGGGCGGCCTTTTCCATTGGGGTCGAGTTTCGACCGCGTGCAGTTCAAGTCAGGCTGTCGAGCGAACGGATGAGATTTTTGCGTGCCTGATCCTCATAGATCTGGCAAAATAGCGGGGTATTGTAAACGCTTGGGCGGGCAAGAAAATTCGTCAAAAAGGCAGCCCTGCCTTTGCGCCAGTCGTCTTCGCTAACCCAGGCATATTCCTTGCGGACAGCTGCCTCGTAAATATCAAACTCCTGTGGAGGAGCACCGAGGATGGCGAGATCCATATCGAGAAACATTGCTGCATCACGCCGCCTGTCCTCAGGGCCTAGATCAGGAACCTGATGGGTATTGGTGGCTTCGATCATCCTGACAATGCAGTGCAGGCGTTCTGGCACGATCCTGCGCGACAAGTAGCGGGCTGCGAGCTCTGCGCTCTTTTCCTCATTGTCCTTGCGGGCGCTGTCGTAAATGGCGTCGTGAAACCAGATGGCCGTTTCTACCAGATCGGCGTCGATAAGCGCCGGTCGGTGGCGCAGCGCAATGGCGAGCAGAGATTCAATGTGTGCCGCATTATGGTAGTGGCGATCAGGGGCGTTGTACAACACCAGAAGGCTCGCCTTGAGGGCGTCATCAACCAGAGGCATGATACGCAATTTGCAACCCCCGCTGCACTAACTAGTCCGATGATAACACTAATACGCTTTCCTTGCGCTCTGAATCGCCACCAACCACATTCATTTGATGAAGGATTCAGGAATTTTGAGTACTACGATGGTTGATATGGGCGTATAAGTAATCGCCATACGCGCAAAGCGCAGGTACGGAGACTGTGATGAATTCTTTGAGCGCGCCGCGCAGCCGGCTGAGGCCAGTCGATCCGATCTGGGCAGCTATTCGTAGCGAGGCAGAGCAGGCGGTGGCAGTCGACCCGTTGCTCGCTGCGTTTCTCTATTCCACCATCCTCCACCACGACAATTTGGAAGACGTGGTCATCCATCGGCTCGCCGAGCGGCTTGATCATCAGGATCTGAGCGCCGACCTCATTCGGCAGACGTTTCATGCGATGGCGAAGGACGTGCCCGAATGGTCGTCGATCGTGCGTGTCGACATCCAGGCTTATTATGATCGCGATCCGGCCTGCGACCGGTTCCTGATGCCGGTGCTTTATTTCAAGGGGTTTCACGCCATCCAGACGCATCGTCTAGCGCACTGGCTTTGGAATACAGGACGCCGCGATTTTGCCCTCTATCTGCAAAGCCGGTCGTCTTCCGTGTTCCAGACCGATATCAATCCGGCATCACAAATCGGCAAAGGCATCTTTATCGATCACGCGACGGGGCTTGTGGTGGGTGAAACCGCTGTCATCGAGGACAATGTCTCAATCCTGCACGGGGTTACGCTCGGCGGTACGGGCAAGGCCGGTGGCGACCGTCATCCGAAAATTCGCCACGGCGTCCTCATCGGAGCCGGCGCGAAGATTCTTGGAAATATCGAAGTGGGGCACTGCTCGAAGGTTGCTGCCGGGTCGGTAGTGCTCGCACCGGTACCTCCCAACAAAACTGTTGCCGGCGTGCCGGCCCGCGTTGTCGGCGAATCGGGCTGCGAGCAGCCTTCGCGCCAGATGGACCAACTTTTGCCAGATGCCCAACTTGATCAGATAGAGAGCTTCGATATCTGACCGGTCGCCTGTGCACTCTGCGGGTCTGAAAGTCTGCGTCGCCTTTACATCGCCATTATGGACGTGTCAGAAGCGCGCAATCAATCGAATTGCGAGCGGAGAAAACCGTTGACCCCTGCAGAGATCAAAAAGTTGGAAGCGTTTTTCAGGCGTGCTTTCAAGAGCCCTACGATGGAAGTAAAGGCACGGCCGCGCAAGAACGATTCGGCTGAAGTCTATGTCGGCGTGGATTTCCTCGGGCTTGTCTATAAGGACGAGGAAGACGGCGACTATAACTTCTCGATGGCTATCCTCGACATCGACCTCGAGGTCTGAGATCAACGCCCGGTCTGGAGCATGGATCGGGCGCTATCGATGATTGCAGCGTCCAGTGCCGACCATTGGTCGAGCAGTTCTCTGGAAAATCTGTAAGACAGGATCAGACCATCGCCGACCGTAATGTCACGCTCGCAAGCAGCCAGCGATTCGTCGGCTGTCGGACCACTCAAGCAGCGCGCGACGAAGGGTGTATTGTCGCCTGGCCGTGCGGCAACGGCCAGCAACTCATTGGAATAACCTGATTTTTCAGTGAAGTCGTAAAGTGTGATCCCGGCACTGGCAGGCTTGCCTGGCTTGGCAATCAGCGCGCTGTAAATGGGCTCGAAACGGCCGCTCATGTCGCGTGACATGATCTGTGGTTCGAGAGATACGAAAAGCAATCTCTTGTCCGGTCCGAGGTTGTTGAAATCATCGCTGTGGGCTGTGCTGTAGCCGCCCATATCAGGCCAGTGGAGATACAATTCCAGCCGATCAGCAATTCCGTCGCGTCGCGACCGGTCGAAGCGGATCTTGTTGCCGGGCACCTTCAGGACATTGTTGCCGATCACCACTTCGTAAGGCGTAGAATCTTCGGTGTGCCCAGCCAGCGCGATAGCGTGCCCGAACCATCGCCCGCCAAAGCTGATGATGAGCGAAAGTACGGCCAATGCCGCGATGCCGTAAAATATGCGGATAAGAATTTTCGAGTCCACTGTTCTGAAATCATTTGCGGCGAGCGCTACGGCATTTTTCATGTGCGCAATCCGGTTGCAGGTGTCGGTCGCTTATCAAGATTGACTGTGGCCGGTTATGGTAAATGGATTGTAAATGCCGAGATGCGCAGGAGTACCCAATGCCGATTTATACGCTCGACGGGATAAGCCCCGAGTTTGACGAAAGGGCCAGCAACTGGGTGGCACCGGACGCGACCCTGATCGGGCGTGTGCGGCTCGGGCGCAATGCAGGGATTTGGTTCGGCGTTGTGATACGTGGAGACAATGAACTCATATCCATTGGAGACGACACCAACGTGCAGGAACACGCCGTGCTGCACACCGATGTGGGCTTTCCGATCACGATCGGACGGGGTTGCACAATTGGCCACAAGGCGATGCTCCACGGATGCAGCATCGGCGAAAACTGTCTTGTCGGCATGGGTGCCATTATCCTGAACGGCGCGAAGATCGGCAAAAATTCGCTTGTCGGTGCCGGCGCGCTGGTGACCGAGGGCAAGGAATATCCAGAAGGGTCGCTGATTGTCGGTGCGCCAGCCAAAGCCATTCGGATGCTGGACGAAGCGGCTATCAAGGGACTTCGCCAATCTGCTGCCCATTATGTTGAGAATGGGCGGCGGTTTATCGGAGGACTGGCCGTGGCCGAATGAGGCTTTCCTAAAAAGGAGGAGCCGGCCCGGGGACTGGGCCGGCTCCGTAACCCGGTCGATGGGGACGGGGAGGGTGGGGACTCGACCGAGTTATTCTGTGTGCCCGATTACTTTACCGAGCCGACCGCAATCGCGCGGCCAGTGTTGATGGATACCCAGGTGCCGGAATTGGTTTCCGACTGACGCTTCAAAAACGTGTAGTCGGTGTCCTGCCAGGCGAGAATGCGGGGTTCCAGATTGTCCAGAATGTAGTCGCCACCCCCTGTGCGTACGGTCAGGACTGCATGGCCATCACCATTGGTCTGGCGCACAACCGTGATCAGCAGGCTGCCGGCGGGAATGCCGAGTGCCATAAGCTCACGACGCTTTTCCAGGACATAATCCTCGCAATCGCCGACTGTGGTGGGAAACGACCAGACTTCTTCCTGCCCCCAGATTTCCATGTCAGTGCGCGGCGTGATGCGCGTGTTGACCGCATTGTTGACCGCGATTAGCTGACCCCAGAGCGACCGCGTCAGTGCGACGGGACGGGCGCTCGCTGTTTTCTGGCGGCATTCCTGCGGCTGGGTGAGGCAAAATTGGTAATGGCCGACTGGCTGCGTGGTACGCTTGCCGGTCGCCATGGACGCTGGCCCCTGCGCTTCTGCAGCGCTTGTCACGGCAGCAACCGCGAGAACAAGTGACGCTAGGTGAAGTGCTATCTTCTTTGTTATTGTTGTCATTGTTTAGTCTCCCCGAGTGAGGACACAATGACTGCAACGAATTTATTTGACGCAAAATCGCGAAGTAGATATTGAGTAAATACTGAACGGAGTTAGAATAAAAATAGAATAAAATAAGTATAAAAGTATCAGGAATTTGGCAAAGCGATGTTAACCATGCGGTTTGCGCCAGGCGAGGTAAAGGCTGCTGACGTTGACACCAATGCGTCATGTTGAGCGGTGGCTCGTTGAGCAGGCGGGGTGCACGGTAACTAAAAAAAAAAGGCCGCGAAGAGCGGCCTTTTTCGTTATGGGTGCCAGAGTGGATTACGTTCGGTTGGTTCCGCCGAATTCCTGCTCGAGACTGTCGGACCGCTGTACGACAGCGAATTCGATCGCAATGCCCTCGTCGAAATGCCGCACGACCTGGCCGCGCATGGTGCCGAGAGTAACTTGAACCCCGATGGCGGGACGGACGTCGATCTCAATCGCTGCACCCGACAGGGAAAGGTCGATGATGCGGCATGAATATTGGCGGCCATCGGACATGACAAGGAAACTGGTCGGGTTGCGCGGTGCCATGCGTTCGTGGCGGCGGTCTTCCGGCAGGTCCAGTTCATGCTTGTTCGCGAGCCAGGTCAATTGGGCCGCGAGCTTTTCGCGCTTCCGGTCGGATGCCACAATGGTCATGGCGAAACCGTCGTCTGTGGTGCGTGTCACATGGCCTTCCACACGGCCAAGGTGATCAAGATAGGCGATAATTTTTTCACCCTTCTCGCCAGGGCGGTCGCAGCGAAGTGAGACGTTGCCCGGCGACATGTCGATAACCTGACACGGGTGCTCGGACTTGTTCTCGAGCATGAACCGGCCATAAATCTTGACCCGAACGCGCTGGAAATTGCGCCGCTCGACAGGTGATGACGATAGATCGACCGCAGCGGGTTGCATCATGCTCTCTTCAAAACTACCTTCGCTGGGCGAAGAAACATGATTAGCGATATACAGATGTTCGGTTAACAAGCGGTTCCCCGGACCGCTTGTTAACCGCCTCGTCCTCCATCAAGTACAACCAGGTGGCGAAATCGTCGGCCGTTGCTTCGGGCGGAATCCGCGTCAGCTGTCAGCGCTGAAGTGTCAGGCGCGAGCGTTGGCACCGGTAGAATGTGGCGCGCTGCGCTGCGTGTCGACTCGGCGGCGGGATCTATCACGCGGACCGCTTCGAGTGCTGCCTCTACGATCGGGTCTGTGCCCAGCCAATAGGTTTTCTTCAATGCTGAAACGATGCCCAGGCATCTCGGGTTGGCGCTGCCGCCATCAAGGGGCAGAAGCAGCAGTTCAAAAAAGCTGGTCCGTCCCTCTCGGCTCACACCCTCAAACGTCAGCACGACCACGGATTGCGAGGAAAACACGTTCTGACTAAGCCGTCTGACGAGGCGCTGGTCTTTTTCCTTCCAGAGGGAAATGAACGAAAACCCCTTGAGCTCACGACCATAAGTAGCGCAAAGCCGGGTGCCGGCGAGGCGGAATACGGCTTCGCCACGCGCGTCTTTTTCCAGAATGAACGTATCAGCAAGCAGCTTCTTGATGTCGGCTGGTTCAATATCGGTGCGCAGCGGAGCGATACGGTCGGCGCGCAATCTGTCCCAATATTGGAACAATGACTGTGTCTCGTTCTGTTTCATGTTGGCCTCGTCACCACGATTCGTCCACTTTTTGTGCCATCGGTGAACAGAATCGCGCTTGCCGATGGGTCTACATGAGGGGTGCAGCAGGTTGCATGCCAGTCGCACTCGAGGTTGTTCACGGGCGGGGGTCGTTAAGGTTAACAGATGGTTTAGATTGTACCGGCACGGCTGCTGTGGCACTTAATCGGCAAGCTAAACGGGCGCCGTCACTCCAGTCACGGAAGACCCAGCGGAAAAAGTTTACAGGGGAGCAGGGGGCTCGGCGGCCGTTCAGGGAAACCTGAACGGCCTTCTTCTTTTCAGCCGGTCAAACAGGCCCTACATAGGCTGATGACCGAAAACCAGACTGAAGAAGAATCACCTCCCTTATCCGACCAGAAGATTGCGCCCGGTGGTTTTGAACCTGCCCGCGAGCCGGCGTTCAATCTGGCGCCGGTGATCGTGTGGCTGGCGGGAATCTGTGTCGTTGTCCACTTGGTGCGCGTTTATCTGATGGACGCGCATCAGGATGCTGTGCTGCTTGGGGCCGCAGCCTTTATCCCGGAGTTTTATTCCGGCCGGTATCCTATTGATATTTATGCATTCACCAGTCCGGTGACCTATTCGTTCTTGCACGGGTCGATGATGCATCTTGGCATCAATATGATCTGGCTGGCGGCATTTGGGTCTCCTCTAGCCTACAGGCTGGGCACGCTCAGGTTTTTGGGTTTTTGGATGTTGACCGCCGTGGCTGCAGCCTTGCTTCACTATCTGCTGCACATGAACGACGCCGTACCCCTGATCGGTGCTTCAGGTGCCATTTCCGGCATGATGGGAGCTGCAGCGCGGTTCGGCTTTCGCATCGACCGGCAGGCCCGCCATCCGGCTTTTGCCGGAATTCTGATGTCGTTTTCAGCTGTGTTTGGTTCGCGTACGGTGGTGACCTTCCTGACCATTTGGATGGCGGTGAACCTGATCACTGGTCTAATTGGTTTCGGCCCGGGGTCACAGGATTCGATCGCCTGGGAAGCGCATATCGGTGGATTTCTGGCTGGTTTTCTTCTCATCGGCTGGTTCGACCGGGAGCCTGCGCCTGAATTTGTCGAGCCCGATCCGAGCTAGCGGGTCCACAGGTCATCTTCCAACTTGAATTGCTGGGGCCGTGGGCGCACCATGGCCGGAGCCAACAGTGCCGGGGAGGGCGTCCCGGCGCACGAGGAAGGAGGCCATAATGACGGTGAAGGCAATTCTGGAACTTAAGGGCCATGACGTGGTGACCCTAGGACCCAACGAAAAGCTCTCGGAGGCCATAAAGGTGTTGGCCGAAAAGCGCATTGGTGCAATCGTCATCACCAATGGTGATCGCAAGATCGTCGGCATTTTGTCTGAACGCGATATCGTCCGCGCCATCGCGCAAGCCGGATCGATGGCGCTTGAGCACTCGGTGCGCGATGCGATGACGGCTAAAGTCAAAATCTGCAACGCCCATCATACAGTCAATGAAGTCATGGAGATCATGACAACAGGACGATTCCGTCACCTTCCGGTTGAGCAGAATGGCATGCTGGACGGGATCATCTCGATTGGTGATGTGGTCAAACGGCGGATCGAGGATGTCGAGCGTGAAGCCAGCGATATCCGGGCGTATATCGCGACTGCCTAGGTCGAATACCCGGCGCATGGTCTAACCGGGCGGCTGTAGCGCCCGGATTGCGGCATTGGGCTTGTCTCGTGACGAAGATTGCACTAGCGAAAAGCTATCTGGCTGGCATGCACGGCGCGTCGGCTCCCATATCTATTGCAGGCTTCCATGACCCTTGTTGACACCCGAACGCCAGAACCAAAACGTTTGATCGCCGGCGCGACCGGTGATTGGGAAGTTATCATCGGGCTGGAAGTCCATGCCCAGGTAACTTCCGAGGCAAAACTGTTTTCCGGCGCCTCGACGGCGTTTGGTGCCGAACCCAACGCCAACGTATCGCTGGTGGATGCGGCTATGCCTGGGATGTTGCCGGTCATCAACGAGGAATGCGTGCGCCAGGCGGTCCGCACCGGGCTAGGACTGAAGGCGCAGATCAACCTCAAGTCGGTTTTCGACCGGAAGAACTATTTTTATCCCGATCTGCCGCAAGGCTATCAGATTTCGCAGTTCAAGCAGCCGATCGTCGGCGAGGGCGTTGTGACTGTTTCGGTAGGGCCTGACAAAAAGGGCGCATTTGAAGACGTGGAAGTGGGAGTCGAGCGGCTGCATCTCGAGCAGGACGCGGGCAAATCGATCCATGACCAGCATCCGACCATGTCCTTCGTCGACCTTAATCGGTCTGGCGTGGCGCTGATGGAAATTGTTTCAAAGCCGGATATGCGCTCGGCCGACGAGGCAAAAGCCTATTTGACCAAATTGCGCACGATCGTACGCTATCTCGGCACCTGTGATGGCAACATGGATGAAGGCTCGATGCGCGCTGATGTCAACGTATCGGTGCGCCGTCCTGGTGAACCGTTTGGCACGCGCTGCGAAATCAAGAACGTCAATTCGATCCGTTTCGTCGGCCAGTCAATCGATTATGAGGCACGCCGCCAGATTGCCATTCTGGAAGATGGTGGTTCAATTGCACAGGAAACGCGGTTGTTCGACCCTGCCAAGGGCGAGACCCGTTCGATGCGCTCCAAGGAAGAGGCGCATGATTATCGCTATTTTCCAGACCCCGACTTGTTGCCGCTCGAATTCGACCAGGCATTTGTCGACGAACTTGCCAGAGATTTGCCGGAGCTTCCCGACGATAAGAAGGAGCGGCTAGTCTCTGCGCTCGGCCTGTCGGTCTACGATGCGTCAATCCTTGTGTCTGAAAAGGCGATTGCCGATTATTTCGAGCGCGTTGCGGCCGGGCGCGACGGGAAGATGGCGGCGAACTGGGTCATCAACGATCTGTTGGGTGCTCTGAACAAGGCCGGTAAAGCCATTGAAGAATCACCGGTTTCGCCCGAACAGCTTGGCGAGGTGCTGGATCTCATCATAGAAGGCGTGATCTCCGGAAAGATCGCCAAGGATCTTTTTGAAATCGTCTGGAATGAAGGTGGTAGCCCAAGAGAGCTGGTTGAAAGCCGGGGCATGAAGCAGGTGACCGACACCGGGGCCATTGAAAAGGCCGTGGACGAGATAATTGCTGCAAACCCCGACAAGGTGGAGCAGGCAAAGGAAAAGCCGACCATGGCTGGCTGGTTTGTCGGGCAGGTGATGAAGGCTACCGGGGGCAAGGCCAATCCACAGGCAGTCAATGATCTGGTGAAGGCGAAGCTGGGCATCGAATAGTGTTTTTCGTGCGATTTCAGGCGCGGGCATGACCAGCAGGGGATGACGATGTTTGTACGCACTACCAGCGAGCGTGACCTTTCGGCGATCAGCGCGCTGCTCGCCGAAACATGGCACGCAACCTATGATGAGATCTACGGATCGGCAAAGGTTGCCGAGATTACGGGCGCATGGCATTCGGTCGCCGCCCTTGAGGCGCGGCTTGCCTTGCCGCGCTCGGAGTTTCTGGTGGCTGATGACGGCAAAACACTAGGCGGCGTGGCGTTTGCACAGGCAGATGGAGACGGCGCGACGGTGATGCTGAAACAACTGTATATTCGCCCCGCATTTCAGGGACGGGGCATCGGGAGCATGCTTCTCGATGAGATCATCGAAAGCTTTTTCGAGGCCAAAAGGATCCGGCTCGAGGTCGAGGAAAAGAACGAAAAGGCTGTCGCGTTTTACCTGTCGCAGGGGTTTGTTGCCATGGGCCGGACACCACATTGCGGGGCCGATCAGTCTGGAATTCCAGCGTTGATCTATGAGCGCACCTTGACCTGAGATATCTGCCCTGCTGCGATGGCCATTCGTCGCGGCAGCGCTTGTTCCTCTTGCCATGCAGGAGCCGGGACGCCATAAGGCGAGTGCTTGCAGCAGTGAGGGCCGACCCATGAAATTTCTGACCCAGTTCTTCACCTGGTGGAACGGCCAGACGCTCGGCACGCGCTTTCACACCTGGCGTCATGGCACCGAGGTGGGCCACGACGAATTCGGCAACATATATTATCAGGGCGGCGTTGACTCCGAAGGCCGCACGCGCCGCTGGGTGATTTACAACGGCTATTCGGAAGCATCGATGATCCCTCCCGGCTGGCATGGCTGGATGCATCATCGAACCGACATTGCACCGGCACAGGAAGATTATAAACCGCGCCAGTGGCAGAAAGCCCATGAGCCGAACTTGACCGGAACGCCGGATGCTTATCGGCCAAAGGGCTCTGTTTTGACCAATGAACAGCGCCCGCGCGTGACCGGTGACTATGACGCCTGGACACCAGGCCAGTAGCGCAATAGCCGGGCGAGCCGTTATCGCCACAATTCGCGTTTATCCGAATTTTATGCATGCTGCGCCGACCAAAGAATTGAACGCAATTCTGATTCGGACGCAACTTCTGGTATCGATTTTTATGGCATTTGACTGGCGCATTTTTTCAGCTCGAATTTTCCAGACCGCGCTTGCTGCAAGTGTGGCATTTGTCGTCGGGTTGGCACCAGCCCAGGCTGAGCGGATCAAGAGGCCGATCGCCGAGTTTGCGGGTATCGATAAGATCACCGGGCGGATCATTACCTTTGATGTCTATGTCGACGAGACGGTTCAGTTTGGTGCGCTGCAGGTAACGCCGCGCGTGTGCTATGCGCGTCCAACCGAAGAAGCGCCGCGTACGGATTCCTTCGTTGAAGTCGACGAGATCACTCTCGACCGCAAGATACAGCGGATTTTCACCGGCTGGATGTTTGCCGAAAGCCCCGGTTTGAATGCCGTAGAGCATCCGGTCTATGATGTGTGGCTGAAGGCCTGCAAGGAAAAGTCTGAAGTTCCGCCACCGGAACCAACGACGAACTAGTCTGCGGCAGGCAGGAATTCAGCGTCCTCTTTCAGCGCCTCTTCCAACATTTCTTCATATCGGTTTCGCGGTACGTCGGTTGCGCCAAAACGCTTCAGGTGCTCGGTGGTAAATTGCGTGTCGAGCAGCGTGAAGCCGCGCGCATTGAGGTGTTCGACCAGCTTTACCAGACAGACTTTTGAAGCATCCCGGACCCGTGAAAACATGCTTTCTCCGAAGAATGCGCGGCCGAGAGTGACGCCATATAGGCCGCCTACCAGAGCGCCATTCTGCCAGGCTTCGACGGAATGGCAGTGGCCGCGCTCATGCAGAGAGACGTAGGCGTGGCGGATCGGCGGATTAATCCAAGTACTCTCGCGGTCGCTGCGCATTTCGGCGCAAGCATCAATGACAGCTTCGAAATCGTGGTCGAGTCTGACCTCGAAGGTACCTTGCGCGATCGTTTTGCGCAGGCTGCGTGGAATATGCAGTGCGTCTAGCGGGATGATGCCGCGGGTTTCCGGCCGGACCCAGAAAACCTCCGGGTCGCTGGCGCTTTCGGCCATCGGGAAAACGCCCGAAGCATAAGCCTTCAGGAGCAGCTCGGGCGGAATGCGATAACCGGGTGCGTAAGGGCGCGTCATCGCATTACAGATAGGCGCCTAAGGGTTCTGCGCCAGATGTTTTTCCAGCCAGTGGATATCGTAGTCGCCATTGGCGATATCCGGGTTGCCGACCAGGTCTCGGAACAGTGGCAAAGTTGTCTTGATACCGTCGACGACAAATTCGTCGAGCGCGCGGCGCAGACGCATCAGGCATTCCACCCGGTTGCGGCCGTGGACGATCAATTTTCCGATCAGGCTGTCGTAATAGGGCGGGATGCGGTAGCCGGAATAGACGCCACTATCGACGCGGATACCAAGCCCACCAGGGGTATGGAAATGCGTGATGGTGCCTGGGGACGGCGTGAAGGTACGCGGGTCTTCCGCATTGATGCGGCATTCAATCGCATGGCCCTGAAAACGGATCTCGTTCTGGCGCACAGAAAGTCCGCCGCCGGAGGCGACACGTATTTGTTCATGGACCAGGTCGATGCCGGTGATGGCTTCGGTAACCGGGTGTTCTACCTGCAGGCGCGTGTTCATTTCGATGAAATAGAACTCGCCGTTCTCGTAGAGAAATTCGATCGTCCCTGCGCCGGAATAGCTCATGTCGGCGATTGCCTTGGAGCAGGTTTCGCCGATCTTGGCGCGCTCTTCATCGTTGAGAGCCGGCGAATTGGCCTCTTCCCAAACTTTCTGGTGTCGGCGCTGCAAAGAGCAGTCGCGTTCGCCAAGATGAATGGCGTTGCCAGCGCCATCGCCCACCACCTGCACTTCGATGTGGCGCGGTTTCTCGAGATACTTTTCGATATAGACGGCGTCGTCACCGAATGCCGCGCCTGCTTCAGAGCGAGCAGTGTCGAGCGCGATTTCCAGATCTTCCTCTGTACGCGCGACCTTCATGCCGCGACCACCGCCGCCGGCAGAGGCCTTGATGATGACGGGATAGCCGATATCTGCGGCGATGCGCTTGGCTTCGCTTTCCTCGGTTACCGCTCCTTCGGAGCCGGGGACGACCGGAATGCCAAGACGCTTGGCCGTACGCTTGGCCTCGATCTTGTCGCCCATGGTGCGGATATGGTCGCCCGAGGGGCCGATGAAGGTGATCTTGTGGGCAGCCAGGATGTCGGCGAACTTGGCGTTTTCCGACAGAAACCCGTATCCTGGGTGCACTGCATCGGCGCCGGTGATTTCACAGGCTGCGACGATCTGATGGATATTGAGATAGGAATCGCGGGCAGGCGGGGGCCCGATGCACACGCTTTCGTCTGCCAGGCGCACATGCATGGCGTCAGCGTCGGCGGTGGAATGCACAACCACCGTCTGGATGCCAAGCTCCTTGGCCGCGCGCAGAACGCGCAGGGCAATTTCGCCGCGATTTGCAATGAGGATTTTCTGGAACATGCGGTTGCCGGGGCGCTATTCGATGACTACTAGCGGCTCGCCGTATTCGACGGGCTGCGAATCTTCAAACAGAATGGCTGTTACCTTGCCGGCGCGGGGCGAGGGGATCTGGTTCATGGTTTTCATCGCCTCGATGATCAATAGCGTCTGACCTTCCTTGACCGTCTGTCCGACCTCGATGAACGGCTTTGAATCGGGCGATGAGGAAGCGTAGGCGGTGCCGACCATGGGCGAGGGAACCGCGTTCTTGGACGGGTCGGCTGCCGGCGCAGGGGCTGCAACCGGCTGGCTCTGTGGAGCCTGGCCCGGGAATACCGGGCCGGCAGCCGGCGCTACGGCCTGCATCATGGTCGACTGGCGCGACACGCGCACACGCAAATCGCCCTGCTCAACCTCGATCTCGGTTAGCTGTGTCTCGTTAAGGATCCCAGCCAGATCGCGGATCAGCTGCTGGTCAACACCATTTTTCTTAATCGACATTCTGGTCCCTTGTGTTCGGGGGCTGGTCACGGTCGGGCCGCCAGGGCCCGCAGGCCCAGAACATAACCCAGCGGGCCGAGCCCGAAAATGACACCGGCGGCAACCGGGGAGATCAGTGACTGCTGGCGAAAAGCTTCGCGTGCATGCACGTTTGAAAGATGCACCTCGATCACCGGTATTGGCTGAATGGTGCGAATGGCATCATGTAGCGCAATCGATGTGTGCGTATAGGCGCCGGCATTGAGAACGACGCCGATGACGTCTCTTTCGCTGGCCTCATGCAGCCAGTCGACCAACAGGCCTTCATGGTTGGTCTGGCGGAAATCGACCTCGAAACCAAGTTCGGCTGCCGTTGTGCGGCAGTCGCTTTCGATGCCTGAAAGTGTACGGCCTCCATAAATGCCAGGCTCGCGATTGCCGAGGGCATTCAGGTTAGGACCGTTCAGAACATATACCGTTTTCAATACAAACCTCATGACACCGGAGCCAACCGATGAGAACGCACTCTATACTGGGATTAGAGCGATGCGCAAAGAGCGCAAGCCCGTTCTTGCGCTGTCCACAGCCGCTGTTTTCAAACTGAACTCAACTTAGCAGGCGGTCCCGCAAGCTCTGGCAGCCTCGATCTTTTCAGCCAGCACTTCGTGGCCGAGCGCGCCGAACACCACCTCGTTGCCTATAACATAGGACGGCGTCCCGCTGATCGAAAGCTTGGTCGCAAGCTCATACGTGCTATTGAAAACCTCGGGAATCTTGGGGTCCTTCATTGCCTCGCGCAGTGCTGCTTCATCGGCACCGAGCGACAGAGCGATCTTCACAGCACTGTCTTCCGTAGCACGCCCTTGCCCGCCCAAAAGCTGACTGTGGAACTCACCGTATTTCTCTGGCATCAATTTGTGGAAAGCTGCGGACACGACATGCGCTTTCTGTGAATCCGGTCCCAGAATGGGGAACTCTTTCAACACATAGCGCAGATCCGGATCGCCCTTGGTCAGCGCGCGCATGTCTTCGATAGCCCGTTTGCAATAGCCACAATTGTAATCGTAGAACTCGACGATGGTCACCTTACCATCCGGATTGCCAATGACCGCGTCATAGGGAGACCGGAAGATTTCGTCCTTCGCACCGCTTATAGCGCCGGCACCTGCAAGACGCTGCTCTTCCTTCTGTTTGGTTTCCAGAGCTTGCTGAACCTCGAGCATGATCTCCGGATTGGCCAGCAGATAATCGCGCACGATCAACTCGACTTCCTTGCGGTCGAGGGGCGCGCTACTCGTAGTAGCTTCCTGCGCGGCGACGGTTGCCGGCATTCCGACCAGGCTGACAGACGCCAATAGCGCGACTGCGATGGAAGCGCGACCTGCGCGTGATAAAATTGGTAATCTCATAATTCAGTTCTCCAAAACGCCTGACGCTATGTGGTCGGGCGGTCGACAAAGGTTCATTTCTTTTTCTTGGACGAGGTTTTGTAGTTGATGATGTCCTGAGCACGCACCCACCCCGGAGTTCCGCGCTTGAACTTCATCTGCGATCTGGCAGCGAAAATTTTAGCATCCTTGTAGTTGCCACTGTAATAATGGCCTTCTGCCAATGCGAGCTCGGCTGATGCCTCATCACCCAGCCGGCCGTAGGCTTGGGCGAGATATTGATATCCGGTCACGTTCTGCTTGTCGCGCTCCAGCCCCTTGCGCAGTTCGGAGACCGCCTTCTGCATCGCTTCTGGCGTACCGGTGGCAAGGAGTGCCTGCCCGTAGCTCACCTGCAGCATGCCAGATTTGACCGGATCAAGGCTCATTGCCTTGGCGTATGACTGCGCGGCTTCGGCAGGTCGATTGGCTTTCATCAGCGAATCGGCGCGCAGTTCATAAAAATACGGATTGCGCGGTTGTGCCTTGATCAGAGTGTCGGCCTTGGAGACAGCAGTGCGTGGATTGCCAAACAGATAGGCTGACATGGCTTCGGCATACACTGCCGGAAGCCCGGTACGGTCGTTACGGAACAGTTTTGCTGCCGCGTTCTGGCCTTGCGTGAAGACGGCGATCTTTGCCCGCATAAGATCGTGCCGCAATTGCAGTTCGGGTGAGTCCACAACTGCGAAATAGGGACTTGTTTCCGCCAGTGTCTGCAGGCTGGCGATGCGCTCCTGCGGCACCGGGTGGCTGACCTGGTAGGGATCAACACGCGCGCCCGATAGTGACAGTGCGGTCTGAAAGCGCTTGAACGTGGTCAGCATTCCCTTGGCAGACTGGCCGGTGGCGTTGAGATAGGTGATGGCCGATCTGTCGGCCGTAGTCTCTTCCGTGCGCTGATAGCTCAGCAGTCCGCGCCGTGCGAGCTCGCCGCCGCCGGCTGCCACGCCAGCGCCCGCTTGCGCCAGTTCGCTGGTGTTGGTGGCGGCACCGGCAACGACTGCGCCAAGTCCTAGTAGGCCAGTGACGATAGCCATCGTCTGTGCGCGCTCTAGCTGCTGGCGTAGACGTTCCTGGTGGCCACCGGCGATATGGCCGGCTTCATGGGCAAGAACGCCTATGATTTCGTTCGGCTTTTCAGCCATTAACAGCGCGCCGGTGTTGACGAAAATTCGCCGGCCAGCCACGAACGCGTTGAAGCGACGGTCGTTGACCAGAATGATTTCCACATTGGATTTAGAAAGCCCGGCAGCCTGTAGGACGGGTCGCGCATAATCGCGGACCAGGGCTTCAATCTCCGCATCGCGCACGATGGGCAAGTTGGCGCTCTGCGCTGCGGCAGATGACGGCGCAAGCGCGATGGTGGGCGCAATCAACGCGAAACCAACGGACAGGCGGAGCGGAATCGCCAAAACACCGGCAAGGAGAGAGTTTCTTGTCATCACGGGTTCATTGCTAAACGAGGCAGGCGGCAATGAAAAGGCGACAGGCGTGGCATCATGAACTTGTGAACCTGCGATCATTCGGGCATTTGTGAATTTCTGGCACGCTCCCCCGGCAACGGGCCACCCGCTCAAACGCCGATAGATCAAAGGAAAAAGGCCGAAGCATGGTGGTTTCGCTTTCTCGACGTGGTGCAGTAGCACCTTTCCACGCCATGGATATCCTTGCTGCGGCAAACCGTCTCCAGATTACCGGCGTACCGGTGGTCTCGATGGCCGTTGGGCAGCCGTCGGATCCAGCACCGGCCGTGGTGCGTGCAGCCGCCGCCAAGGCTCTTGTGGACGGCCAGATAGGCTACACAGATGCGCTGGGAATGCGGGTATTGCGCGAGGCGATAGCGTCCCATTATTTCGACCATTATGGTCTAGAGGTCGACGCCGGCCGGATTGCGGTCACGACCGGCTCCTCGGCAGCGTTCAACCTGGCTTTCCTGGCCATGTTTGATTCGGGAGACCGGGTAGCAATTGCTTCTCCCGGTTATCCTGCCTACCGCAACATATTGGCTGCGCTGGGACTGGACGTTGTTGAAATTGCGTTGGACGGAGCGCCTTATCTCGACGCTGATCATCTGTTGCGGGCGCACCGCGAACGTCCGTTGAACGGTGTCCTTTTTGCAAGTCCGGCAAACCCTACCGGGGCGGTCATTCCGCCTGATGCGCTCAAGGCGCTGCTCGCCACTGCGAAGGATCTTGGTATCGCTGCAATCTCCGACGAAATCTACCACCGGCTCGACTATGCGGGGCCTGACACGACCGCTCTTGCCTATTCAAGCGACGTCACCGTCATCAACTCGTTCTCTAAATATTACTGCATGACCGGATGGCGAATAGGCTGGATGGTGCTGCCCGAAGAGATGGTGCGGCCCATCGAGCGGATTGCTCAAAGCCTCTATATATCCGCACCGGCACTGTCGCAGATCGCTGCCACGCAGGCGTTTTCGGCTACGCCAGAACTTGATGCGGTGAAGGCGCGCTACCAATTGAACCGTGCCCTGTTGATGCAGCGGCTTGAAGGGCTCGGTTTTCCTCTGGCGGCCCCTATGGACGGGGCGTTCTACGCCTATTGCGATGTCAGCCGACACACAAATGACAGCCTGGAGTTTGCCAGTCGTATGCTGGCCGAGGCGCACGTTGCCGCAACACCAGGAACAGACTTTGATCTTTTGGGCGGCCACAGCACCCTGCGCCTTTCTTATGCGGGCAGCAACGACGATATGATTGAGGCGCTGGAGCGGCTGGAAAAGTGGTTGCGATGACTGGGACAGCGGCGGTTGGCGAGCTTGAACAGGCGCTGGATGACATTGCCTGCGAGATGGCCACGCGTACCGATCGCGGCAACGTCGCCACATACATTCCGCAACTCGGCCGGATCAATGCGGGTGCCTTTGGCATTGCGGTTGCGACCCATGACGGGCAGGTGCTGACGGCGGGCGATGCCGAGCTGACTTTTTCCATCCAAAGCATTTCCAAGGTATTTACCCTGACGCTGGCGCTTGGATCGATTGGCGACCAGTTGTGGCGGCGCGTCGGGCGAGAGCCGTCGGGCAATCCGTTCAATTCCATCATTCAACTCGAGCATGAAAACGGTATTCCGCGAAACCCTTTCATCAATGCCGGGGCCATTGTGCTCGCCGATGTTCTGCTTGGCGGCCACGAGCCGCGCGAGGCAATCGGCGAAATCCTGCGCTTTGTCCAGTTCCTGACCGACGATGACACCATCACGATTGATGCCGCTGTCGCTGCTTCCGAACGAGCCACAGGGTTTCGCAATTTTGCACTTGCCAACTACATGAAATCATTTGGCAATCTGCACCACGCACCGGAGCATTCGCTGGGTGTCTATTTTCACCATTGCGCGATTGCGATGAACTGCCGCCAGTTGGCGCTGGCTGGACGGTTCCTCGCCAATGGCGGAACCAACCCGGCGACCGGGTTTTCAGTGATTTCTGCGGAGAGGGCGCGCCGCATCGCGGCGCTGATGCTGACCTGCGGCCATTATGATGGCTCTGGTGACTTCGCGTTCCGTGTCGGTATTCCGGGAAAAAGCGGCGTTGGCGGCGGCATTCTTGGTGTTGTGCCGGGCATAGCCTCGATGGCAGTCTGGTCGCCCGGGCTCAACGAGAACGGCAATTCTAAGCTCGGATCGATTGCGCTCGAAATGCTGGCCAAGCGGATGAATTGGTCAATTTTCGCGCCCTGATGCTGGCCAATGCCATGATTCAAAAAGCCCGCGCTGAGCGCGGGCTTCTTTTATCTTGGCGATGACAAGAAAAATCAGAAGAAGCTCTTGCGCTGCCACCAACCGGATTTCTTTGGCTTTCCATCATCAGTCTCGGCCTCAGGCGCGTTGGACGATACAACCGGGGCCGGTGCGCTGGCCACTTGTACCGGCTCCTGAGGTGCGGCAGCCGTTTCATCTACCGCTGCCGCGGTTGCCTTGCGTCGCGGAGCGCGCTTCGGTTTGGCAGGAGCGGCAGCGTCCTGCTCTGCCTCGGGAGCGGCCTTTGCCTTGCGCGGCGCGCGCTTTGGTTTTGCCGGTGCCTCAGTCTCTTGTGGCGCGTCCTCAGCGGGCGCATCGACTTCAACTGTTTCCGTCTCAACCGTTTTCGACTTGGCGGTCCGGCGTGGCCGCTTGGGCTTTTCCGCGGGTACTTCCGCATCTGGCCTGTCTGTCACTTCGGCAACAATAGCGGCAGGTGCCGCGCCTTCTGCCGTAGCGTCATTGCCTGTTTCGAGGGCGCCAGCGTCCGACCCGGATGCGTCGGTGTTCTCATCCCTGCGGTTGCGCTTGCCACCGCGTTTGCCACGGCGGCGCTTCTTGGGCTCGCCGTTCTCGTCGGTCGATGCCGCAACGGGCGCAGCTGTGTCGCTCGTGCCTTCGGCTGCCTGCTCGGCGGAGCCGGCCTCTGCGCCATCGGTATGGTCTGTGCCGTCCGTAGTGTCATGGCCATTGTTTTGCGCACCGTTCTCGCGGTCGCGACCACCACCACGACGACGGCGGCGACGCTTGCGCTTGCGGTCATGGCCATTTTCGCCTTCTTCGCTGCGCTCGGTACGCTCGCTGCCTTCAGCGTGCTCGGCCTGTGCCGGACGGGCGACTTCTTCTGCCGGTTCATCCTCATCGTCGGGAACGACGAAATCGTCGGCGTCGTCTGCCTCGACATAGGGCACCGAGGTTTGAACCTCTGTCCAACCGACCGGCTTTTCGGCAATGGCGCCGCGCGTGATCGCATAATGCTGCGAGCCGACGTCTTCGTCGCTTTCAATCGTGATGGTGACCCCAAAGCGGGTTTCCAGATCGACCAGCGTGGCGCGCTTGTGGTTGAGCACGTAAAGTGCGGTTGCTGATGGGGTTCGCACGGTAATGTGGTTGCGCGAGTCCTTGAGCAGGAATTCCTCGATGGCGCGAACGACCATCAGTGCCACTGACGAGTCGGACCGCACATGGCCAGTGCCGCCGCAATGCACGCACGGCTTCATGGTGGAATCCAGCACCGATGCCCGGATGCGCTGGCGCGACATTTCGAGCAGGCCGAAATGCGAAATGCGACCAACCTGGATGCGGGCACGGTCGTTTTTGAGGTGATCCTTCAGCCGCTTCTCGACGGAGCGGTTGTTGCGGTTCTCCTCCATGTCGATGAAGTCGATCACGATCAGGCCGGCGAGATCGCGCAGGCGCAGCTGCCGTGCCACTTCCTCGGCGGCTTCCAGATTGGTCTGGAGCGCGGTGTCCTCGATGGAGTGTTCCTTGGTCGAACGCCCCGAGTTGACGTCGATGGCAACCAGCGCTTCGGTCTGGTTGATGATGATGTAGCCGCCGCTCTTCAGTGTTACCTGCGGCTGCAGCATGCGGTCCAGCTGCGCCTCGATGCCATTGCGGGCGAAGATCGGCGTGGTGTCGCGGTAGGGCTGAACCACTTTCGCATGGCTGGGCATCAGCATGCGCATAAAATCCTTGGCCTCGCGATAGCCGTCGTCGCCGGCGACCAGAACCTCGTCGATATCCTTGTTGTAGAGGTCGCGCACAGACCGCTTGATGAGCGAGCCTTCTTCATAGACGAGAGCAGGGGCGGTGGATTGCATCGTTGTGTTGCGCACCGTCTCCCACATACGCATCAAATATTCGTAGTCACGCTTGATCTCGGCTTTCGTGCGGCTTTCGCCGGCCGTGCGCAAAATAACGCCCATGCCCTGCGGTACCTCGAGATCCTGGACGACTTCTTTCAAGCGCTTGCGATCCTGGGCATTGGTGATCTTGCGTGAAATTCCACCACCACGCGCCGTATTGGGCATCAAAACCGAATAGCGGCCGGCAAGCGACATGTAGGTTGTCAGCGCAGCACCCTTGTTGCCGCGCTCTTCCTTGACCACCTGGACCAGCAGGATCTGCCGGCGCTTGATTACTTCCTGGATCTTGTAGGTGCGCCGAACCGGCTTACGGCGGTTGCGGACTTCCTCGAGCGCGTCCTCGGCACCTACCGATTCGACCTCGTGGTCATCGCTGTGGGTGTCGCGCTCTTCGACCGCGCCGCGCGCATCCGTTTCCTCCGTAGTTGTCTCGGACTGGGCGACGGGCTCGGAAATCACATCCGAGTCGATCGCTGCTGCCATGGAGCCCGGCGTCCTGTCATCCTCGCCGGTGTGGTCTTCGTCACCGCCAGCATCGGGTTCGGGCTGTTCTTCCGACACGGCAGGCGTTTCGGCGACTGCAGTCACTTCATCGTGATCGCCATCGGATACGTCGGTGTCGGATGCTGCGTCCAGAGGTTCGATCTCTACGATCGATCCGTCGGTACTTTCCTCTTCGCTCGCCTCGGAAGCGCGGTGATCGTCACGGCCGCGATTTCTGCCGCCGCGCTTGCGCCTGCGGTTGCCACGACCACCCTCGTCTCCATCGTGGTCGTCGTCATCCTCTGCTTCGGCTTCTTCAGCCTCGGCACGCAGCAATGCCTGACGATCGGCAACCGGGATCTGATAATAATCGGGATGGATTTCGCTGAAAGCGAGGAAACCATGCCGGTTTCCGCCGTATTCAACAAAGGCCGCCTGAAGGGAGGGTTCTACACGCGTCACACGAGCGAGATAGATATTGCCCTTGATCTGTTTTTTATCTTGCGATTCGAAGTCGAATTCTTCGATCCGATTACCGCGTACTACTACGACCCGTGTTTCCTCCGGGTGGGAGGCGTCGATAAGCATTTTGTTGGGCATTATGTCTTTTCTCCCCAGCCGCCGCCAACAGGGGCAACCGGGTGAACACACCCCGATTTGCGTCTGTCTGGGAATGCGTGCCGGATAATTGGGGGCTTGCCGGCCGCTGCTCCAGCGCGAACAAAAGACCGCCCGCCGCCACTATGGCGCGGGAATTTCCGGTCTTGTTCATGATCGCGCTTGAAGCCACCGCGTAACCTTGCAGAACCATTACAACCAAAGTCCGGAACATTCCGGACCAGCTATTTGCTCATACAGAGCCGGCGCGAGCATACCGGCCCGGCCGTTTTTCTCATCTAAGGGCTTCAAACTCACGGGAAGCGCCTCGAAGAAATCCTTCGGGAACACGCGTGCCGATCGCAGAATGCGACTGGAACCGTTTTTTTCGTCGCCAGACCTGAGTGAAAAGGCGTTGCGGACCGGTTCCGAGCTTTGCGGTGATCCAGTGACGCTTTTATGATTTGCGTGGCGTAATGGCAACCCTGTTTCGACGCCGGCAAAATGGGCGCTTAAAGGATGCAGACCGAAAGGGTCGGTTAACCATACACGGCTACCACTTGTTAATATGGCGAAGCGCTGGCATGCGGTGCGCGCGGTGCATTTGCCCCGGTGTAATGTCGAAACCGCACCAAGCGCAGACAAGAGGTCGAATTGAACAAGGGCGCAACAATGCAGGGTTCAGGCCGGTTTGGCTTTGTCCTTCTTATGCTCGCTTGTCTGCTGGCTTTGATAGCTCCTGCCAATGCTTCTACGCTCGCTGCCTCCGAATACAAAATGGCCGGGGATGCGACCCGCATGCGTGTCGTTGTCCAATTCGACCGCGAGCCCGAAATGCGCTGGTTTTTGCTGCGCGGGCCGAATCGGCTGGTGATCGACCTGCCGGAAACGGACTTGCGTTCCGATGGTCGCGATCTGAAGGGTAGGGGTCTGATTTCGAGCGTCCGATTCGGTGGGGTCGGAAATGGGCGTTCCAGGCTCATTCTAACGGCAAAAGGACCATTCTCGGTCGAACGTATTGATGTCATCGCCAACGAAGATGCGAAGGGTTTTAGGCTGATCGCGGATATTACAGCCTCTTCGGATCGCGAATTTGAACAGGCACTGGCCGATCAAGCGCAGACGACAGGTTCTACTGTATCGACGCGCAAGACGGACCGGGTTGGTCAGACGTTTGATTTGGTAAAGCGGCCGTTCACCGTCGTGCTTGACCCAGGCCACGGCGGCATTGATGGTGGGGCAGAGGGCATTAACGGCGCGGTTGAGAAGGAAATCACACTTGCCTTTGCGCGGGAGCTGAAAGAAAGCCTCGAAAAGGCCGGGCCTTTCCGAGTGTTCCTTACGCGCGACAACGATGCATTCCTGCGGCTTGATGAACGCGTTCGCATTGCGCGTCAGCATGAAGCGGATTTGTTGATCTCGATCCATGCCGACACAATTAGACTCAAGGGCATTCGCGGGGCGACTGTCTATACGGTATCAGACAGGGCCTCGGACGCTGAAGCTGCCGCGCTGGCGGTGCGTGAAAATCTCTCGGACCAGCTTGCCGGCATCGAGATTGAGGAAGATAACCATGAGGTCTCGGATATTCTGGTCGATCTCATCCGGCGTGAAACGCACAGCTTTTCAATTCAATTTGCCCGCTCGCTGATCGGTCAACTCTCGACATCTGTGGAGCTTATCAATAACCCCCACCGGGAGGCGGGGTTTCGTGTTCTCAAGGCGCCGGATGTTCCATCGGTTCTGGTCGAACTTGGTTATTTATCGAACGAGAAAGATGAGGCGCAGTTGCGTGACCCGGACTGGCGCGGCAAAGCGGCAGAGCGCATTGCGGCCGCCGTGGCAGATTTTGCGTCACAAAAAGCCAGAGTTGGAGGCTAACTCGATGACAACCATAGGATGCACAAACCGTTGCTTGCGGGCCGCAGTTCGTGATTTAATGGCTTGGAATCAGAAGAGCTTATTATTGTTGCCGCATTTTGCCCACAACGGGGCGACAAGAGTTGGTAACGACAGATCGGGAATGTTCGCGCTGCTGCTTGCAGCCATCGCCTTCTCGGCGACCAAACTCTCGATTTCTGTAATGGAGCGGGCATGTTACGCATAATCGGCTATTTTTTCGGTGTGGGAGTGATGCTGGCACTGCTTGCTGCCGGCGGCGTGGCCATCTACATCGCCAGCCTGACCAAGGATTTGCCGGATTATGAGGTGCTGGCTAAATATGAGCCGCCGGTAACCACACGCATTCACGCCTCGGATGGCGCTTTGATGGGCGAATACGCGCGAGAGCGGCGCCTCTATCTGCCGATTCAGGCTGTGCCGGATCGCCTCAAGGCTGCCTTCCTGTCGGCTGAGGACAAGAATTTTTACAATCATCCCGGCGTCGACATCACCGGTCTGTTTCGAGCAGTGGTCACCAATCTTCAGAACGTTGGCTCGGGCAGGCGTCCCGTCGGTGCGTCGACAATCACGCAGCAGGTTGCGAAGAACTTTCTGTTGAGTGCGAGCCAGACTTATGACCGCAAGATTCGGGAGATGATCCTCGCGTTCCGCATCGAGCAAGCCTATTCGAAGGACCGGATCCTCGAGCTGTATATGAATGAGATTTTCTTCGGATTGGGTGCTTATGGCGTGGCGGGCGCGGCCCTTACTTATTTCGACAAGTCGGTCAATGAACTATCCCTCTCGCAGGCTGCCTATCTGGCGGCCCTGCCGAAAGGCCCTTCAAACTACCAGCCGTTTCGATATGCGGACCGCGCAATCGTGCGCCGCAACTGGGTGATCGACCAGATGGTCGACAATGGGTATGCCTCCCGTGAGGAAGGTGAGAAGGCCAAGGCCGAAGATCTTGGTGTCTCGGTTCGGCGCGGCGGTACCTATCTGTTTGCCGGCGAGTATTTCACCGAGGAGGTCCGGCGCGAGCTGATTGCGCGATATGGCGAGAATGCGCTCTATGAAGGCGGGCTTTCGGTACGCACCACGCTCGACCCGGAAATGCAGCTATACGCACGCAGGGCTTTGCAGAACGGGCTTTTGAAGTTTGACAGGCTGCGCGGATATCGTGGCCCGGTTCAAAGCATCGAGCTAGGTGGCGACTGGGGCGTTGCGCTGGGCAAGGTAAAGCGGCTTGACGATGTTCCAGAGTGGAAGCTTGCGGTGGTGCTGGACAGCTCGGTGTCGGGGCTGACAGTCGGATTGCAGCCTGATCTTGAACAATCGGGTGCTTTGAACGCGGAGCGTAAGGAGGGCGTAGTTTCCCTTGAGGACATGAGCTGGGCGATGCGCCACATGGTCGATGGCCAGCGCGTGAAGGCCAAGACGCCTGCCGATGTGCTCAAGCCAGGAGACGTTGTTTTCGTCGAGAACAAAGAAGGCAATGCCTTTGCTTTGAGACAGACGCCGGAAGTCGCCGGTGGTATGGTGGCGATGGACCCGCATACAGGTCGTGTTCTGGCAATGGTGGGAGGCTTTTCGTACTCGCAGTCGGAATTTAACCGTGCCACGCAGGCCTACCGCCAGCCGGGTTCGGCATTTAAGCCGTTCGTCTATGCGGCAGCACTCGACAATGGTTATACGCCGGCCTCGGTGGTAATGGATGGGCCGATCAGCATCAAGCAGGCGGGCGGCGAAGTCTGGGAACCTAAAAACTATGATGGAAAGCCGGGCGGACCCTCGACGCTGAGAACCGGTATCGAGCGCTCGCGCAATCTGATGACGGTGCGGCTCGCCAACGACATGGGTATGCAGCTTGTCGCAGAATATGCCGAGCGCTTTGGTGTCTATGATAAGATGCTGCCGGTGCTGGCGATGGCGCTTGGTTCCGGCGAGACGACGGTGATGCGCATGGTGTCGGCCTATTCAGTGATGGCCAATGGCGGCAAGCAGATCCATCCGTCGCTGATTGATCGCATTCAGGACCGCTATGGTAAGACGGTGTTCCGCCATGACGAGCGTAGCTGCAACGGCTGTAATGCGCAGAGCTGGAACAACCAGGACGAGCCCGAACTGGTAGACAATGCCGAGCAGGTTCTCGACCCGATGACCGCCTACCAGATTACATCGATGATGGAGGGCGTGGTGACGCGCGGGACGGCAATCACCGTTTCCGAGCTGGGCCGCCCGATTGCCGGCAAGACCGGTACCACCAATGATGAGAAAGACACCTGGTTCATGGGATATTCGCCCAATCTCGTTGTCGGCCTGTATATGGGGTATGACCAGCCGCAGACATTGGGCAAAGGGGCCACGGGCGGTGGCCTTGCTGCACCGGTCTTCAAAGAATTCATGGCCAACGCGCTCAAGGATGAGCCGATTGTCGATTTCCAGGTTCCACCTGGCATGAAGATCATCGCAATCAACCGCAAGACGGGCATGCGGGCAGCGAAGGGCGAAGCCAACGTCATCATGGAAGCATTCAAGCCCGGCACCGGGCCGGCTGACAGCTATTGGGTGATCGGCGGTGGCGAGGTTGCGTCGTCTGGCCAAAGCGGTTCGCGCGCCACGATTTCGCCGCAGGCGAACAAGGCGATTGAAACCGGCGGCGGCGGGCTTTACTAGCACCGGCTGACAAGGCGGTGGACCGCCGGTGGCGGTCTATGGTTGTGCTTTACAGCGGTTGGCCCTCTCCCTATGTTCCGCGCCGAACACGAAACAATCTCTCCACATTCAGGAAGAATAGACTGCCATGCGTGCAGAGACGGAAAATTTGGTCGAAGAAATCAAGCAGGGCATCACCCTGCTGAGGAGGCATCTTTGACTGGGATCAGGCGCTGAAGCGACTGGACTACCTTAATATGCGCGCCGAAGACGGTGCGCTTTGGAATGATCCGATCGAAGCCCAGAAGCTGATGCGTGAGCGGCAGGGACTGGAAGACGGGATCAAGTCTGTCAGCGGGCTAGGTCAGGCTCTTGAGGACAATATCGGGCTGATTGAGCTCGGCGAGGAAGAAGGCGACAAGTCTGTGGTCGCCGAAGCCGAAGCCGCGATCCGCTCGATGGCCGG
This sequence comes from Mesorhizobium sp. NBSH29, assembly GCF_015500055.1. Taxonomy (NCBI): domain Bacteria; kingdom Pseudomonadati; phylum Pseudomonadota; class Alphaproteobacteria; order Hyphomicrobiales; family Phyllobacteriaceae; genus Mesorhizobium; species Mesorhizobium sp. NBSH29. Next base: position 2,939,702 of record NZ_CP045492.1, on the reverse strand, counting down.
TGAGGTCAAGGCGCGGCAGATCGAAACTCTGCTCTCCGGCGAAGCCGACAGCAACGACACCTACCTGGAAGTCCACGCCGGCGCCGGTGGCACCGAGAGCCAGGACTGGGCCAACATGTTGTTGCGTATGTATACGCGCTGGGCAGAACGCCGGCGCTTCAAGGTGGAGGTTCTGGAAATTCATGACGGCGAAGAAGCCGGCATAAAATCCGCGACGTTGCTGATCAAGGGCCATAACGCCTATGGCTGGATGAAGACAGAATCGGGTGTGCACCGGCTGGTGCGTATCTCACCGTATGACAGCAATGCGCGCCGACACACATCGTTCGCCTCGATCTGGGTCTATCCAGTCATTGATGACTCTATCGAGATCGACGTGTCGGAATCCGATGTGCGTATAGATACCTACCGGTCATCAGGCTCCGGTGGGCAGCACGTCAACACGACCGATTCCGCCGTGCGCATCACCCACCTGGCGACCGGCATAGCAGTCGCCTGTCAGGCCGAGCGCTCGCAGCACAAGAACAAGGCCAAGGCGTGGGAAATGCTGCGCTCGCGCCTCTATGAGGAAGAGCTGAAGAAGCGGGAAGCGGCCGCGAGTGCCACGGAAGCCTCCAAGAGCGATATCGGCTGGGGCCACCAGATCCGCTCCTACGTACTGCAGCCATACCAGTTGGTGAAAGATCTGCGCACTGGCGTGGAAAGCACCGCACCTCAAGATGTGCTGGACGGTGAACTCGACGAGTTCATGGAAGCAGCGCTGTCGCAGCGAATCGACGGTGGGGCAGGGCAGGCCGTTGAGGATATCGACTGACCGGTTAACCGATCTACCTCAGATCGGTTCGTCGAAAGTGACGATTGCCACTTCGCCTTCGAGGGCACCCTGATAGGCTGACACATGCGGCTCTTCGTCGGGTGCGCCTTCCATGTCCCCGATCTGATCGAGCTCGGCCTCAACATAACCTTCGGCGGCCAGCGATTCGAGTGCCATGCGCACGGCCGAATCGTCATCGGGGGCGATCAGCATGACGTGCACGCCGATTGATTCACCGCCTTTTTTCTCCCAGGCGCGGCCGACAATAATGGTTACAGCGCGTTCGTCGTTGTCGTTCATATGATTCCTTTCCGAGAGTTTTGGGGTGCTTTTTGCCACGATCCATGCGGAGCCGACAGGGCTAATCGCACCAGAAGCGGTCCTTTGCGGGTCCGTTCCTCTGGCTGACGCAAGGTGCATAGCAGAGTTGCGTCCCGCGCGGTGTTTACGTTGAGATAATTGATGCTGCGGGCTTGACGGTTGGGGGTGTTGGCGGTAGAAGCCGGCCAGTCTGAACAGATGTGAGGTTTTCTTTTCCCAGCCGTCTCGGCCGGGAGTTTGCCTCAAACAGGGTTCTTTTTACGAGCGATAAGACATTTCCGGCGTGCATGAAGCGGTTTCCGCTTCCTCTGCTTTTTGTTCGGGCAGGACCGCGTTTCGCGGTTTGTGGCCCGAATTTGCGTATGGAAACAACGCTTGAAGCGGCTCAGCAATGGGCTTGAGACACGGAATTTTGAGAGACAAGAGGGTTTAATGCCTACCGTCAACCAGCTGATCCGCAAGCCGCGCACTGCGCCGGTGAAGCGCAACAAGGTCCCGGCAATGCAGCAGAACCCGCAGAAGCGGGGCGTTTGCACGCGCGTTTATACGACGACACCGAAGAAGCCGAACTCGGCGCTGCGTAAAGTGGCGAAGATTCGTCTGACCAACGGTTTTGAAGTGATCGGATACATTCCGGGCGAGGGTCATAACCTTCAGGAGCACTCCGTGGTGATGATCCGCGGCGGCCGTGTGAAGGATCTACCGGGCGTGCGTTACCACATCATCCGCGGCGTGCTCGACACGCAGGGTGTGAAGAACCGCAAGCAGCGCCGTTCGAAATACGGCGCCAAGCGTCCGAAGTAAGGGTTTTTCCCGGCTTAGATACTCAAGGGTATCAGGGCCGTCGATAGTGAGAGACGAGAACAATGTCGCGACGTCATAGTGCAGAGAAGCGTGAGATCAACCCGGACCCAAAGTTCGGCGACCTGATTGTCACCAAATTCATGAACGCCGTCATGTATGACGGTAAGAAGTCGATCGCTGAAACGATCGTCTATGGCGCACTTGACCAGGTGCAGACCAAGACGAAGCAAGAGCCGGTAACGATTTTCCATCAGGCGCTTGAAAATGTTGCGCCGCATGTGGAAGTGCGTTCACGCCGCGTTGGTGGTGCTACGTATCAGGTGCCTGTTGATGTGCGTCCCGAGCGCCGTCAGGCTCTAGCGATCCGTTGGCTGATCACTGCTGCACGCAACCGCAACGAGACGACGATGGTCGAACGTTTGTCAGGCGAGTTGATGGATGCTGCAAACAACCGTGGCACGGCCGTGAAGAAGCGCGAAGACACCCACAAGATGGCGGAAGCCAACCGCGCATTCGCGCACTACCGCTGGTAGCGCCGAGAGCGAGACAGAGAGACCATCATGGCCCGCGAATATAAAATCGAAGACTACCGTAACTTCGGCATCATGGCGCATATCGACGCCGGCAAGACGACGACGACTGAGCGCGTCCTGTATTACACGGGCAAGTCGCACAAGATTGGCGAAGTTCACGACGGCGCTGCCACCATGGACTGGATGGAGCAGGAGCAGGAACGTGGCATCACCATCACGTCTGCCGCCACAACGACCTACTGGAAGGGTCGTGACGGTCAGATGCGCCGCTTCAATATTATCGATACGCCCGGTCACGTTGACTTCACCATCGAAGTAGAGCGTTCGCTGCGCGTGCTTGATGGTGCTATCGCACTTCTCGATGCCAATGCCGGCGTTGAGCCGCAGACCGAGACTGTCTGGCGCCAGGCTGACAAGTACAACGTGCCGCGGATGATTTTCTGCAACAAGATGGACAAGATCGGCGCGGATTTTTACCGCTCGGTTGAAATGATCGGTTCGCGCCTCGGTGCGCAGGCTGTTGTTATGCAGCTGCCAATTGGCGCCGAGACCGAGTTCAAGGGTGTTGTCGACCTGGTTGAGATGAACGCGCTTGTATGGCGCGACGAGTCGCTCGGTGCGGCGTGGGATGTGGTTGAAATTCCTGCGGACCTGCAAGAGCGTGCCGTCGAATTCCGCGAGAAGATGATTGAAGCTGCCGTCGAAATGGACGAGACGGCTCTCGAGAACTACCTTGAAGGCAAGATGCCTTCGAATGACGAGATCCGCGCGCTGATCCGTAAGGGTACCATCGCGGTGAAATTTTTCCCGATGTTCTGCGGTTCTGCCTTCAAGAACAAGGGTGTACAGCCGCTTCTCGACGCAGTTGTCGAATACCTGCCTTCGCCGCTCGACGTTCCCGCCATCAAGGGTGTGGACGCGAAGACGGAAGCAGAGATCGAGCGTCATGCTGACGACAGCGAGCCGCTTTCGATGCTGGCGTTCAAGATCATGAACGATCCTTTCGTTGGCTCGCTCACCTTCGCCCGCATCTATTCGGGCAAGCTGACCAAGGGCATTTCTCTCGAAAACACCGTCAAGGGCAAGAAAGAGCGCATCGGCCGCATGTTGCAGATGCACTCCAACTCGCGTGAAGACATTGAAGAGGCTTTTGCTGGCGACATCGTTGCACTGGCTGGCCTAAAAGACACCACAACCGGCGACACGCTGTGTGATGCGGCGCATCCGGTTATTCTTGAGCGCATGGAATTCCCTGAGCCGGTCATTCAGATCGCGATCGAGCCAAAAACCAAAGGCGACCAGGAAAAGATGGGCCTTGCGCTGCATCGTCTTGCTGCTGAAGATCCTTCGTTCCGCGTCAAGACCGATGAAGAATCCGGCCAGACCATCATTGCCGGCATGGGCGAATTACATCTCGACATTCTGGTCGACCGCATGCGCCGTGAGTTCAAGGTTGAGGCTAATATCGGCGCGCCGCAGGTTGCCTATCGTGAGACGATCACGCGTGCCTACGAAGCGGATTACACTCACAAGAAGCAGACCGGTGGTACAGGCCAGTTTGCCCGCGTCAAGATCATGTTCGAGCCGAACCCGGAGAGCAGCGAGTTCCAGTTTGAATCGAAGATCGTGGGTGGTGCAGTTCCCAAGGAATACATTCCAGGCGTTGAAAAGGGCATTAACTCCGTCATGACGTCTGGTCCGTTCGCGGGCTTCCCGATGATCGGCGTCAAGGCGACGCTCATCGACGGTGCCTTCCATGATGTCGACTCGTCGGTTCTGGCGTTCGAAATCGCAGGTCGTGCCTGCTTCCGTGAATCGGCAACCAAGCTTGGTGTTCAGTTGCTCGAACCGATCATGAAGGTCGAAGTTGTGACGCCGGAAGATTATGTCGGCAACGTCATTGGCGATCTGAATTCACGTCGTGGTCAGATTCAGGGTCAGGAGACCCGTGGCGTGGCTGTGGTGGTGAACGCCATGGTGCCACTCGCCAACATGTTTAAATATGTCGACAATTTGCGCTCGATGTCACAGGGCCGCGCCCAGTACACGATGCAGTTTGATCACTACGAGCCAGTGCCGACGGTTGTCGCGCAGGAAGTTCAGAAGAAATACGCGTAGTCGGGCCCTTTCTCAGTCCGCACTCAAGTTTAACGCCCGTTTGGGCAGCAAGAATGGAGGCCTCACATGGCAAAAGGTAAATTCGAGCGTAATAAGCCTCATGTGAACATCGGCACGATTGGTCACGTTGACCATGGCAAGACGTCGCTGACGGCTGCGATCACCAAGTATTTTGGTGAGTACAAGGCTTATGACCAGATCGACGCAGCGCCTGAAGAAAAGGCTCGCGGCATCACGATTTCGACGGCTCACGTCGAGTATGAGACGCCTGCGCGCCACTATGCACACGTCGATTGCCCAGGCCACGCTGACTATGTGAAGAACATGATCACCGGTGCTGCCCAGATGGATGGCGCGATTTTGGTTGTTTCGGCCGCTGACGGCCCGATGCCCCAGACCCGCGAGCACATTCTTCTGGCCCGTCAGGTTGGTGTTCCTGCACTCGTGGTGTTCCTGAACAAGGTCGACCTGGTCGACGACGCCGAGCTTCTGGAACTGGTTGAGCTGGAAGTGCGCGAACTTCTTTCGAAGTACGAATATCCGGGCGACGACATTCCGATGATCAAGGGTTCGGCGGTTGCTGCCCTTCAGGACGGCGACAAGAAGATCGGCGAAGACGCGATCCGCGAACTGATGGCGGCTGTTGATGCCTACATCCCGACGCCAGAGCGTCCGATCAATCTGCCATTCCTGCTGCCGATCGAAGACGTATTCTCGATCTCGGGCCGTGGCACGGTTGTGACCGGTCGCGTCGAGCGTGGCATCGTCAAGGTTGGCGAAGAAGTCGAGATCATCGGCATCAAGGACACCTCGAAGACGACGGTGACCGGCGTTGAAATGTTCCGCAAGCTGCTCGATCAGGGCCAGGCTGGCGACAACATCGGCGCGCTGATCCGCGGTGTTGACCGTGAAGGCGTTGAGCGTGGTCAGGTTCTGGCCAAGCCAGGTTCGGTGAAGCCGCACAAGAAGTTCAAGGCAGAAGCCTACATTCTGACCAAGGACGAAGGTGGCCGTCACACGCCGTTCTTCACCAACTACCGTCCGCAGTTCTATTTCCGCACGACGGACGTGACCGGTATTGTGTCGCTTCCCGAAGGCACCGAAATGGTGATGCCGGGCGACAACATCACGGTTGACGTGGAACTGATCGTGCCGATCGCGATGGAAGAGCGCCTGCGCTTCGCTATCCGCGAAGGCGGCCGCACCGTCGGCGCCGGCATCGTCGCGGCAATCGTCGAGTAAAGAATTAACACTCTGTCGCGGGCGCGGGAAAATGCCCGCGCCGCGCCAGAACAAGGAAGTGACGCATGAACGGACAAAACATCCGCATCCGCCTGAAGGCGTTTGATCACCGCGTGCTTGACGCCTCGACTCGTGAAATCGTGTCGACCGCCAAGCGCACCGGAGCAAATGTACGCGGCCCTATTCCGCTGCCTACGCGGATTGAAAAATTCACGGTCAACCGGTCGCCTCACATCGACAAGAAGAGCCGTGAACAGTTCGAGATGCGTACGCACAAGCGGCTCCTCGATATTGTGGACCCGACCCCGCAGACTGTCGATGCTTTGATGAAGCTCGATCTGGCCGCAGGCGTCGACGTCGAGATCAAGCTCTAAGCAGAGCTGGAACATGAGCCGGCCGGGTTTCCGAATGGCTCCTCTGAAGGAAGATTGAACCGATGCGTTCAGGTGTTATTGCAAAGAAGGTGGGAATGACCCGCATCTATAATGATGCAGGCGAGCATGTTCCCGTTACTGTTCTCCACATGGAGAATTGCCAGGTTGTTGCCCAGCGCACGCAAGAGAAGAACGGCTACACAGCCGTCCAGCTCGGCGTGGGGTTTGCCAAAGTAAAGAATACAACGAAGGCTCTGCGCGGCCATTTCGCCACCGCTTCTGTGGAGCCGAAAGCGAAGGTCGCCGAGTTCCGCGTGTCGCCAGATAATCTTCTGGATGTCGGCGCCGAGATCACTGCTGACCACTTCGTTCCCGGCCAGAAAGTGGATGTCACCGGCACTACGATCGGTAAGGGTTTTCAGGGTGTTATCAAGCGTCACCATTTCGGTGGTGGCCGTGCGACCCACGGTAACTCGGTTTCTCACCGTACGCACGGTTCGACTGGCCAACGCCAGGATCCCGGTAAGGTGTTCAAGGGCAAGAAGATGGCCGGCCACATGGGCGACGTTCGCGTCACTACCCAGAATGTCGAGATCGTCTCTACAGATATCGATCGTGGCCTGATTTTGGTTCGTGGTGCGGTTCCCGGTTCGAAGGGTGCATGGATCCTGGTTCGTGATGCGGCCAAGATTGCTCTGCCTGCTGCTGCGCCGAAGCCAGCCGGCATGCGCGCTGCGCCGCAAAAAGTTGAAGCCGCTCCGGCTGCTGAAGGGGCTGAATGATGGACCTCAAGATTACCACACTCGCGGGCAAAGATGCCGGCAAGGTGACGCTCTCCGCGGAGATCTTCGGCCTTGACCCGCGCGATGACATCCTGCAGCGCGTCGTGCGCTGGCAGCTTGCCAAGAAGCAACAGGGCACGCACAAGGCCAAGGGCCGCGCCGAAATCGCGCGTACCGGAGCCAAGATGTACAAGCAGAAAGGTACGGGCCGCGCTCGTCACCATTCGTCACGTGCTCCGCAGTTCCGCGGCGGCGGCAAGGCCCACGGGCCCGTCGTGCGCAGCCATGAGCATAGCCTTCCCAAGAAGGTTCGTGCGCTTGGTCTGAAGCATGCACTGTCGGTCAAGGCAAAGACATCAAGCCTGATCGTCATCGACGAGCTGGCGCTGGGCGAAGCCAAGACGAAGGCGCTGATCGCAACGTTTGCGAAGCTTGGCCTGACCAACGCCCTGATGATCGGCGGCGCCGAGCTTGATGCTAATTTCAAGCTGGCTGCCTCGAACATCCCAAATATTGACGTGCTGCCCATCCAGGGCATCAACGTCTATGACATTCTGCGCCGCGGCACGCTGGTCCTTTCGAAGGCCGCCGTCGAGGCTCTCGAGGAGCGCTTCAAATGACCGACCTTCGACACTATGACGTGATCGTCAGCCCGGCCATTACAGAGAAATCGACCATGGCTTCGGAACAGAACCAGGTCGTCTTCAATGTCGCCAAGAAGGCGTCGAAGCCGGAGATCAAGGCTGCCATCGAAGCGCTGTTCGGCGTCAAGGTGATGGCTGTCAACACACTCGTCCGCAAGGGCAAGGTGAAGCGGTTCCGCGGCACTATCGGCCGTCAGAGCGACGTGAAAAAAGCGATTGTGACGCTGGCCGATGGCCAGTCGATCGACGTCGCCACGGGTCTCTGAGACAGGGCGCGAGGGAAGCAAGAAAATGGCACTGAAAAAATTTAATCCGATAACGCCTTCCACGCGCCAGCTGGTGCTGGTTGACCGTTCGGCGCTCTATAAGGGCAAGCCTGTCAAAGGTTTGACCGAGGGCCTGACCAAGTCTGGCGGTCGTAACAATCACGGCCGCATCACGGCCCGCTTCATTGGCGGCGGTCACAAGCGTTCGTACCGTATCATCGACTTCAAGCGTCGCAAGTTCGACGTTCAGGCGACGGTGGAGCGGATCGAGTATGACCCCAACCGCACTGCGTTCATCGCGCTGATCAAGTATGATGATGGCGAGCTGAACTACATCTTGGCGCCGCAGCGTCTGGCTCCTGGCGACAAGGTTATTGCCGGCCAGGCGGTCGACGTGAAGCCGGGCAATGCGATGCCGCTGTCTTCGATGCCGATTGGTACGATCATCCACAATGTGGAGCTGAAGCCCGGCAAGGGTGGCCAGATTGCCCGTTCCGCAGGCGGTTACGCCCAGCTGGTTGGTCGCGATCAAGGCATGGCGATCCTGCGCCTCAATTCGGGTGAGCAGCGTGTCGTCAGCGGTCAGTGTATCGCAACCGTCGGCGCGGTTTCTAACCCGGACCACGGCAACATCAATCTTGGCAAGGCAGGCCGCAGGGTCTGGCTCGGCAAGCGCCCGCACAATCGCGGCGTCTCCATGAACCCGGTTGACCATCCACATGGTGGTGGTGAAGGCCGGACATCTGGTGGTCGTCATCCGGTGAGCCCATGGGGCAAGCCGACCAAGGGCAAGAAGACGCGGTCCAACAAGGCGACCGACAAGTTCATCCTGCGCTCGCGCCATCAGCGCAAGAGCTAAGAGAGGTAGTCAGACGTGACCCGTTCAATTTGGAAAGGCCCATTCATCGACGGCTTCCTGCTCAAGAAGGCAGAAAAGGTTCGTGAAGGTGGACGCAACGAGGTGATCAAGATGTGGAGCCGTCGCTCTACAGTCCTGCCTCAGTTCGTCGGCCTCACCTTCGGTGTTTATAACGGCCAGAAGCATATCCCTGTCTCCATCAATGAAGACATGGTCGGCCACAAATTCGGTGAGTTCGCCCCCACCCGTACTTATTACGGCCATGGCGCGGACAAGAAGGCAAAGAGGAAGTAACGATGGGCAAGGCCAAAGCTCCGCGCAGGCTTGCTGACAACGAGGCACGGGCGGTTCTCCGCACGATCCGCGTCAGCCCGCAGAAGCTGAACCTGGTTGCCGCGCTCATCCGCGGCAAGAAGGTAGCGAGTGCGCTCGCTGATCTGGAATTTTCGCGCAAGCGGATTGCCGGAACGGTGCGCAAGACACTCGAATCGGCTATCGCGAATGCCGAAAACAATCACGACCTTGATGTCGACGCACTGATCGTTGCCGAGGCCTATGTTGGCAAGTCGATTGTCATGAAGCGCTTCCATGCCCGTGGCCGTGGTCGCGCAAGCCGCATCGAGAAGCCCTTTTCGCACCTCACCATTGTGGTGCGCGAAGTGGAAGCAAAAGTGGAGGCTGCATAATGGGTCAGAAAATCAATCCGATCGGTTTTCGCCTCGGCATCAACCGCACCTGGGATTCCCGCTGGTATGCGAATACCGGTGAATACGGCAAGCTTTTGCACGAAGACATCAAGATCCGCGAATATCTTCAGAAGGAACTGAAGCAGGCTGCGGTTTCCAAGATTGTCATCGAGCGCCCGCACAAAAAGTGCCGCGTGACCATTCACGCAGCGCGCCCTGGCCTGATCATCGGCAAAAAGGGTGCGGACATCGAAAAGCTTCGCAAGAAGCTGATGGAGATGACCAAGTCGGAAACGCACCTCAACATCGTTGAAGTGCGCAAGCCCGAGATCGACGCGACGCTGGTCGCCCAGTCGATCGCCCAGCAGCTCGAGCGCCGTGTGGCTTTCCGCCGTGCGATGAAGCGTGCGGTGCAGTCGGCGATGCGTCTCGGCGCAGAAGGCATCCGCATCAATTGCGGTGGACGTCTGGGCGGTGCGGAAATCGCGCGGATGGAATGGTATCGCGAAGGCCGGGTGCCATTGCACACGCTGCGTGCCGATGTTGATTACGGCACTGCGGAAGCGCAGACCGCGTATGGTATTTGCGGCGTGAAGGTCTGGGTGTTTAAAGGCGAGATCCTTGAGCATGACCCGATGGCGTCGGAGCGTCGCGCATCGGAAGGCGATCACTCGCATTCTGGCGAACGTAACGAACGCGGTCGCCGCCGCGAGAACGCCTGAGCGCGAATTGAGAATTTGGAGTAGACGAAGATGCTGCAACCAAAGCGCACAAGATTTCGCAAGCAGTTCAAGGGCCGTATCCACGGCGCTGCCAAAGGCGGCACCAACCTGGATTTCGGTGGCTTTGGACTGAAGGCGACGGAACCGAACCGCGTCACTGCACGTGAGATTGAAGCGGCCCGCCGTGCAATCACGCGTGAAATGAAGCGCCAGGGCCGCGTGTGGATTCGGATTTTCCCGGATTTGCCGGTTACCTCCAAGCCTACCGAAGTCCGTATGGGCAAGGGTAAAGGCGCGGTGGATTATTGGGCGGCCCGGGTCAAGCCAGGCCGGGTCATGTTTGAGATCGACGGAGTGTCCGAAGAGACGGCGCGTGAAGCGCTGCGTCTCGGTGCTGCGAAGCTCTCGGTGAAGACGCGCTTCATCCAGCGCATCGCAGAATAAGGAAGGTCGAGAGATGAAAGCCTCGGACGTAAGGGCTAAGACCCCCGACCAGCTGACCGACGATCTGGGCAGCCTGAAGAAAGAGCAGTTTAACCTGCGCTTCCAGAAGGCCACCGGCCAGCTCGAGAAGACCGCACGCGTGAAAGAGGTCCGCAGGGACATCGCCCGCATCAAGACGATCGCCGCCGAAAAGTCGGCCGGCAAGAAGTAAGGACACGAATATGCCAAAGCGCATCCTGCAGGGCACCGTCGTCAGCGACAAGAACGAGAAGACGGTTGTCGTCAAGGTCGAACGGCGCTTCACGCATCCCGTGATGAAGAAGACCGTGCGCATGACGAAGAAGTACAAGGCGCACGACGAAAACAATGCCTGCAAGGTTGGCGACCAGGTGTTTATCCAGGAATCGAAGCCGATTTCGAAGGATAAGCGCTGGACGGTCATCACCGAAGCCCAGGCACAATAACGAATTTGTTTGATTGACCGGGGAGGGCGCTTCGCCCATCCCGACAGAAAAGAAGAAGGCCAGTCATGATTCAGATGCAAACAAACCTCGACGTTGCGGATAATTCCGGTGCACGTCGTGTCATGTGCATCAAGGTGCTGGGCGGCTCGAAGCGGAAATATGCTTCTGTCGGCGACATCATCGTGGTGTCGATCAAGGAAGCTATCCCGCGCGGGCGCGTCAAAAAGGGTGATGTGATGAAGGCGGTCGTGGTTCGCACGGCCAAGGACATCCGTCGTCCGGACGGCAGCGTGATCCGGTTCGACAAGAACGCAGCTGTTCTCGTCGACAACAAGAAAGAGCCGATCGGCACCCGTATCTTCGGACCGGTTCCGCGCGAGCTTCGCGCCAAGAACCACATGAAGATCATCTCGCTCGCGCCAGAAGTGCTGTAAGGAGCCGACATGCAAAAAATCCGTAAAGGCGACAAGGTCGTCGTGCTTGCCGGCAAGGACAAAGGCCGTTCAGGCGAAGTGGTTCGGATGATCCCGAAGGACGACAAGGCTGTCGTTCGTGGTGTCAACATGATCCGCCGTCACCAGAAGCAGTCCCAGACCCAAGAGGGCGGGATTATTAGCAAAGAAGCGCCTATTCACCTGTCGAACATCGCGCTCGTCGACCCCAAGGATGGCAAGCCGACTCGCGTTGGTTTCCAGGTCCAGAAGGACGGCAAGAAGGTGCGCGTGGCGAAGCGTTCAGGAGAAGTCATCAATGGCTAAGGCACAAAACCAGCCGCGCTTGAAGCTGCAGTACAACGAGACGATCCGCAAGGCGCTTCTCGAGCAGTTCAAGTACGACAACGAGATGCAGGTTCCGCGTCTCGATAAGATTGTCATCAACATGGGCGTGGGCGAGGCAACTGCCGATTCCAAGAAGCCTTCCGTTGCTGCCGAAGATCTTGCCATGATCGCCGGCCAGAAGGCCGTCATCACACGTGCCCGCCAGTCGATTGCCGGCTTTAAGGTACGTGAGCAGATGCCGATCGGTGCAAAGGTGACGCTTCGTAAAGAGCGCATGTACGAATTTCTCGACCGCCTGGTCACGATCGCGCTACCACGCGTTCGAGATTTCCGCGGCCTGAACCCCAAGAGCTTTGACGGCCGTGGCAACTTTGCCATGGGCATCAAGGAACATCTCGTGTTTCCCGAGATCAACTACGACAAGGTTGATCAGGTTTGGGGAATGGACATCATCGTTTGTACGACCGCCAAAACGGACGACGAAGCCCGGGCTCTGCTCAAGGCTTTCAACTTCCCCTTCCGGCAGTAACGGCAGCGAGAAAAAGGAAAATCTGAATGGCAAAGACCAGCTCAGTCGAAAAGAACAATCATCGCCGCAAGCTCGTGGCCCAGTATGCTGAAAAGCGCGCTGCGCTGAAGGCTATCATCATGGACCAGAAGCTGCCGATCGAAGAGCGTTTCCGCGCCCAGCTGAAGCTGGCTGCGCTGCCACGCAATTCGGCACGCAATCGTATTCGCAACCGTTGTGAAGTGACGGGCCGCCCGCGCGCCTTTTACCGCAAGTTGAGAATGTCTCGTATCGCGCTGCGCGACCTTGGCAATTCGGGGCAGATCCCCGGGCTCGTCAAGTCGAGCTGGTAAGGAGGGCGAACCATGTCTTTAAGTGATCCTCTCGGCGATATGCTGACCCGTATCCGCAACGCCTATGGCCGTCGCAAAAACACGGTGTCCACGCCGGCTTCGCGCCTGCGCGCTCGCGTTCTCGACGTTCTAAAGTCGGAAGGCTATATCCGTGACTACAGCCAGACCGATTTCGACAACGGCAAGTCTGAAATCGAGATCGAGCTAAAATACTACGAAGGCCAGCCGGTGATCCGCGAAATCGCGCGCGTCTCCAAGCCAGGCCGTCGGGTCTATGTTTCGGTGAAGTCGATTCCTTCCGTCGCCAATGGTCTTGGCATCTCGATCCTTTCGACACCGAAGGGCGTGATGGCTGACCACGAAGCACGTGAACAGAATGTCGGCGGCGAAATCCTCTGCCAGATTTTCTGATCCGGCTGAATTAAGAACAGGAACGAGGACAAGAACATGTCTCGTATTGGCAAGAAACCCGTATCGGTGCCGCAGGGCGTTTCGGCTAGCGTAAGCGGCCAGACAGTCTCGGCAAAGGGTCCGAAAGGCGAACTGAAGTTCGTCGTCAACGACGAAGTGCTGGTCAAGATGGAAGGCGAAGAGATCGCCGTCCAGCCACGTGACCAATCGAAAGTGGCACGCTCCAAGTGGGGCATGTCGCGGACGCAGATCGTCAACATCCTGACCGGCGTGAAGGATGGCTTCGAAAAGAAGCTCGAAATCACCGGCGTTGGTTATCGCGCTGCCATGCAGGGAAAAAATCTCCAGCTGGCACTGGGCTTTAGCCATGATGTCGTCTATGAGACGCCTGAAGGCGTGACAATCACTGTGGCGAAGCCGACGGAAATTACCATCGCTGGCATCGACAAGCAGCAGGTTGGTCAGGTTGCCGCAGAAATCCGCAAGTACCGCGGGCCGGAGCCTTACAAGGGCAAGGGCGTTCGGTATGCTGGCGAGAAAATCGTCCGCAAGGAAGGCAAGAAGAAGTAATATCAAGTGGGGAATGGTGAATGGTGAGATGGCAATTTTGCCATTTTTCCATTCACCATTCGCCGTTTACTCAGATGAAACGCCGCGGAATGCTGCCGCGGGAGGCTTAAAAAGAGCCTACCGCCTATGGCAGCGTCCGTTTGTTGAAGGCAGGAACGAACATGGCTACCAAAGAATCGATTCAGCGTCGCGCGCAGCGCGTTCGCCGTCAGCTTAAGAAAGTTTCGGGCGATCGTCCCCGTCTTTCCGTGCATCGCTCATCCAAGCACATTTATGCTCAAATTATTGACGATGCGAACGGCCACACGGTGGCTGCCGCCTCAACGCTTGAGAAGGACCTGAAGGGTTCGCTCAAGACCGGCGCCGATACTGCCGCTGCTGCCGCTGTCGGCAAACTTTTGGCCGAGCGTGCGTCGAAGGCCGGCGTCAAGAATGTCGTCTTTGATCGTGGCCCGTACATCTATCACGGCCGTGTCAAGGCGCTTGCCGAAGCTGCCCGTGAAGGCGGCCTGAGCTTCTAATCAGCCGGACGGCGACCCAATGAGGCGCTCGTCCATTCATCAACCCCGTGCTTCCGGAAAAGAATAAGGAACAGGATAATGGCACAAGAACGTAGGGATGGTGGCGGCCGCGGCCGTGACCGTGAAGAGCGCGACAGCGAATTTGTCGACAAGCTCGTCCACATCAACCGTGTCGCCAAAGTCGTCAAGGGCGGCCGGCGTTTCGGTTTTGCAGCTCTCGTCGTCGTTGGCGATCAAAAGGGCCGCGTTGGTTTTGGCCACGGCAAGGCGCGTGAAGTGCCCGAGGCTATCCGCAAGGCAACAGAAGCTGCCAAGCGCGACATGATTTTCGTGCCGCTGCGTTCGGGCCGTACGCTCCATCACGACGTCGAAGGACGCTGGGGTGCGGGCCGCGTCCTGCTGCGCGCTGCCAAGGTTGGTACCGGCATTATCGCCGGTGGTCCGATGCGCGCTGTCTTCGAGACGCTCGGCATGCATGACGTGGTGGCCAAGTCGATGGGTTCGTCGAACCCGTACAACATGGTTCGCGCCACGTTCGATGCGCTGAAGAGCCAGCTGCATCCGAAAGATGTCGCCGCCCAGCGTGGTATCAAGTATTCGACGCTCCAGGCACGCCGCGGTACCGCGGTTGCCGCGGAAGAATAGTCGTAGGACCAGGGACATGACCATGGCCATTAAACCAACCAAGACGATTACCGTCGAACAGATCGGAAGCCCGATCCGTCGGCCGAAAGAGCAGCGCGCAACGCTGGTCGGACTCGGCCTTAACAAGATGCACAAGCAGCGCACTTTGGAGGATACTCCTTCGGTTCGCGGCATGATTGCAGCCGTGCAGCATCTCGTCCGTATTGTGGACGAGGCATAGCGCCGGGCCGAGGAGAAGTATCATGAAACTCAATGAATTGCGTGACAATGAAGGCGCAACGCACTCCAAGAAGCGCGTTGGCCGTGGTATCGGCTCGGGCACCGGCAAGACCGGTGGTCGTGGTGTAAAAGGCCAGAAGGCGCGTTCCGGCGTTGCCATCAATGGCTTTGAGGGTGGCCAGATGCCACTCTATCGCCGCCTCCCAAAGCGTGGCTTCAAGAACATATTTTCCAAAGACTTCAATACCGTATCGCTTGGCCGTATACAGACGGCGATTGATGCCAAGAAGCTCGATGCCAAAGAGACTGTGACAGTCGACGCTTTGATAAAAGCTGGCGTCATCCGTCGCGCCAAGGATGGCGTGCGGCTTCTGGCCGACGGTGAACTGAAGGCAAAAGTTGCCTTTGACATTGCCGGCGCGTCCAAGACCGCCATCGAAAAGGTCGAGAAGGCCGGCGGTTCGGTCAAACTGCCTGAAGCGGCAGCTAAAGCCGAGTAACAACCGAGCCGAGCGGCCCTTGCCAAAATCTTGTCGCCGCGGCAGCGCGGCGGCGATTGGCAGAAAGCGCGTTGCGCAGTACCGCTCGAATGGCAGTTTCGCTTTTCGAGCCTGTGCGACCCGCCAGCCGCTTGCATCTTTGCCAGCCGCAGCCTATCTCGAGGCTTCGGCGACGTGCGCCTGACGCGAAGAAGCGGAGACTTTTTTATGGCATCGGCAGCCGAGCAATTCGCCTCCAATCTCAATTTTTCAGCTTTTGCGAAAGCGGAAGATCTCAAGAAGCGCATCTGGTTCACGCTCGGTGCGCTTTTGGTCTATCGGCTTGGAACATATATTCCGCTGCCGGGAATCAATCCGGACGCCTTCGCACAGGCGTTCAAGCAACAGTCGGGCGGTGTGCTTGGCATGTTCAACATGTTTGCCGGCGGCGCAGTCGAACGCATGGCGATCTTCGCGCTTGGCATTATGCCTTACATTTCGGCCTCCATCATCATGCAGCTCATGACGTCGGTTGTGCCGACGCTTGAAGCGCTGAAGAAAGAGGGCGAGCAGGGCCGCAAGGTCATCAATCAATACACGCGCTACGGCACGGTGCTTCTGGCGATTGTACAGGCCTATGGCATCTCGGTTGGTTTGGAGGGTGGCAATGGCATTGTCACCGATCCAGGCATATTCTTCCGCGTTTCCGCAGTGATCACCCTTGTCGGTGGCACTATGTTCCTGATGTGGCTTGGCGAGCAGATCACCGCGCGTGGCATCGGCAACGGCATTTCGCTGATCATCTTTGCGGGCATTGTTGCCGGCCTGCCGCACGCGATCAGCGGCACGCTTGAGCTGGGACGCACCGGCGCCCTGTCGACCGGGATTATCCTTGCGATCATCGTTCTTGCCATTGTCGTTATCGCTGTCATCGTGTTTTTCGAGCGCGCGCAGCGGCGACTGCTGATCCAGTATCCGAAGCGCCAGGTTGGTAACCGGATGTTCCAGGGCGATACCTCGCATCTGCCGCTGAAGCTCAACACTGCCGGCGTCATTCCGCCAATCTTTGCATCGTCGCTGCTGCTGTTGCCTGCAACACTTGCCGGCTTCTCGGACGCGTCGACACTGCCCGGGTGGGCCGGCACGATCTTGGCGACGCTTGGTCACGGGCAGCCGCTCTATATGGCGCTCTATGCCGCGATGATTGCATTCTTTGCGTTCTTCTACACGGCCATCGTCTTCAATCCGAAGGATACGGCTGATCAGCTTAAGAAGCATTCGGGCTTCATCCCGGGATACCGTCCGGGCGAGCGCACTGCTGAATATATCGACTATGTGCTGACGCGGATCACTGTCATCGGTGCTCTCTACCTCGTTGTTGTGTGCATGCTGCCGGAGTTTCTGATTTCGGCGACCGGCGTTCCGTTTTATCTCGGTGGGACATCGCTGCTGATCGTGGTGAGCGTCACGCTCGACACGGTTGCGCAGATCCAGGGGCACCTGATTGCCCACCAATATGAGGGGCTGATCAAAAAATCGAAGCTCCGAGGCGGGAAGAGGGGACGATGAGGTTAATTTTGCTTGGGCCGCCAGGGGCGGGTAAGGGGACGCAAGCACAGAGACTGGTCGAAACACACGGCATTCCGCAACTTTCCACTGGTGACATGTTGCGAGCGGCTGTGAGTGCGGGAACGGCTGTTGGGCTGCGGGCCAAGGCGGTGATGGATGCGGGCGAACTGGTTTCCGACGCCATTGTCAACGCGATTGTCGCCGAGCGAATCGGCGAATCAGACTGCGCCAGCGGTTTTATCCTCGACGGCTATCCGCGCACACTGGCGCAGGCCGATGCTGTGGAGGCCATGCTGGCCGAACGCGGGCTGAAACTCGACGCCGTGATAGAACTGGTTGTCGATGACAAGGCGCTGGTGGGGCGAATCATTAAGCGCGCCGATGCGGCCAGAGCCGCCGGCCAGCCGGTACGCAAAGACGACAATGCCGAAGTGTTCGAAGAACGGCTGCGTGAATATTACAAGAAGACGTCGCCGCTGATCGGCTATTATCACGCCAAGGGCAAACTTGTCGGTGTGGACGGTATGGCTGACATGGATTCAGTGACCGCCCAGATCGAAACGATCGTTAAACAGGTCGCCAAGAGCTGAGGATCACCTGAAGGGCTCTGTCGGTTGACAGAAGGGCATCGCTGGACTATAGCGCGCCATCTCCCATTCAGGCCTGTTGCTTGATGTCCGCGAGGATATTCAAGCTTCATTGATAAGAGAACCTCGCATGAGCCGGCCTCCACCGGACGCGGGTAAATGCAATTTGCCGGTAAATCCGGCCGACATGGAGAAGAAGATGGCCCGTATAGCAGGCGTCAATATTCCGACCAACAAGCGCGTGATTATCGCGTTGCAGTACATTCACGGTATCGGTTCGAAGTTCGCTTCCGAGATCGTCGAGAAGGTCGGGATCCCGGCAGAGCGTCGCGTCAATCAATTGACGGATGCCGAAATCCTTTCAATTCGCGAGACCATCGACCGCGACTATCAGGTCGAGGGCGACCTGCGCCGCGAAGTTTCGATGAACATCAAGCGTCTGATGGACCTTGGCTGCTACCGCGGCCTGCGTCACCGCCGCTCGCTGCCCGTTCGCGGTCAGCGTACGCACACCAATGCCCGCACCCGCAAGGGTCCGGCAAAGGCGATTGCTGGCAAGAAAAAGTAATTTGGTGAATGGTGAACGGTGGTTTTGAACGTTCACCATTTCACCATTCACTATTCACCATGGTGTAGCCGCTGGCATTACGGCGGTGTTTAGATCAACGGAAGGACTATCATGGCCAAGGAAGCCACACGCGTTCGCCGCCGCGAACGGAAAAATATTTCGTCGGGCGTGGCACACGTCAACTCGACTTTCAACAACACCATGATCACCATCACCGACGCACAGGGCAACTCGATTGCCTGGTCGTCGGCTGGCGCTCAGGGTTTCAAGGGTTCGCGTAAATCGACCCCGTTTGCTGCACAGATGGCTGCCGAAGACGTTGCCAAGAAGGCGCAGGAACATGGCATGCGGATGCTGGAAGTCGAAGTTTGCGGACCCGGTTCGGGCCGTGAATCAGCACTCCGCGCGTTGCAGGCTGCAGGTTTCACCATCACATCAATCCGTGATGTGACGCCAATTCCGCACAATGGCTGCCGCCCGCGCAAGAAGCGCCGCGTCTAACCTCTATTTTTCACCCTCTGCATGAGCGCCATGGCGCTCCTCTGCGGTTTTCCAGATTGCCGGCCACGATTGGATGGTGGCCGGAAGCCGGAAGGAAGAACGAATGATCCAGAAAAATTGGCAAGAACTGATCAAGCCGAACAAGGTCGAGTTCCAGTCGAAGAAGAAGACGCTGACAACTCTCGTTGCCGAGCCGCTGGAGCGGGGCTTTGGCCTGACGCTCGGCAATGCGCTGCGCCGCGTGCTGTTGTCCTCGCTGCGCGGTGCTGCCGTGACGGCGGTTCAGATCGACGGCGTGCTGCACGAGTTCTCATCGATTGCCGGCGTGCGTGAAGACGTCACCGACATCGTGCTTAACATCAAGGAAATCGCAGTTAAGATGGAAGGCGATGGCCCCAAGCGCATGGTTGTGCGCAAGCAGGGACCAGGCGCTGTCACCGCAGGCGACATTCAGACGGTCGGCGATGTGGAAATTCTCAACCCCGACCACGTGATCTGCACGCTGGACGAAGGTGCTGAAATCCGCATGGAGTTCACCATCGACACCGGCAAGGGCTATGTGCCTGCTGACCGCAACCGTGCCGAAGACGCGCCGATCGGGCTTATCCCAGTCGACAGCCTTTACTCGCCGGTCAAGAAGGTTTCCTACAAGGTCGAAAACACCCGTGAGGGCCAGGTTCTCGACTATGACAAGCTGACCATGACGATCGAGACCAATGGCTCGGTCACCGGCGAAGACGCCGTTGCCTTTGCAGCGCGCATCCTGCAGGACCAGCTTGGTCTGTTCGTCAACTTCGACGAACCGCAGAAGGCGCAGCCTGAAGAACAGGTCACCGAGCTGGCGTTCAATCCGGCGTTGCTCAAGAAGGTCGACGAGCTGGAACTTTCAGTGCGTTCAGCCAACTGCCTGAAGAACGACAACATTGTCTACATCGGCGATTTGATCCAGAAGACGGAAGCAGAGATGCTGCGCACTCCGAACTTTGGCCGCAAGTCGCTGAACGAGATCAAGGAAGTTCTCGCGGCGATGGGCCTACATCTGGGCATGGAAGTGCCCGACTGGCCGCCTGAGAACATCGAAGATCTCGCCAAGCGTTACGAAGACCAGTATTGAACGGTGAGGGCGTGAATGGTGAATTGTGAATGGTGATCGGTACGCTGCTCTGGCAGTTCCGAGACTCCATTGACCCTTTCACCGTTCACCATTCACCACCCGAAACGGGTGCCCTGCACCAAACCTAGGAGAAGGCCATGCGCCATGGATTTACCGGTCGCCGGCTTGGCCGCAGCGTCAGCCACCGCAAGGCTCTTTTTGCGAACCTGTCGGGCTCGCTGATCGAGCACGAGCAGATTGTCACCACGCTTCAGAAGGCCAAGGATTTACGTCCTATCGTCGAGAAGCTGGTCACGCTTGGAAAGCGCGGCGATCTGCATGCACGCCGTCAGGCGATTGCACAGATCCGCAACGAGACGTTGGTGAAGCGTCTGTTCGACACGATTGCTCCGCGTTATGCGCAGCGCAATGGTGGTTATCTGCGCATCATGAAGGCGGGTTTCCGCCACGGTGACAACGCGGCGATGGCGGTGATCGAATTCGTTGATCGCGACACCGCAGCCAAGGGCGCCGGCGACCGGGCCCGTCTGGAAGCGGAAGCTGTCGAAGGTGATAGCGAAGCGGCGTAAGCCACAACGCAGATACTGCGAGACTTGGAGGGGGCCCTTGCGGGCCCCTTTGCTATGGGGCCGCAGAATGGCCGATTGGCCTTTCATTTTGCATATTCCTCGTGACAATGGCCGCACTTTCCAACCGAGGAATCGTCATGCCGTTTTTCCATGCCCGGTCTATTGCCATCGCCACAGTTTTGACCGCCGCCGTGTTGGGCGCGGCGCTACCAGGTCATGCACAAGACAGCTCCGCCAAGGGGCTTGGCGAGGTGCTGTCGGACTTTTTGCGAGGCAAAAAGTCTGAAGAGGTGCCGGTTGCACCTGCTCCCGCATCTCCGGCGCCAATGGCACCACAGCCGGCAGGGCCCGTGGCCGAGAGCAAGCGACTTCCCTTCAGCCGAGATGAGGTTCAGCTTTCCTTTGCTCCGCTCGTGAAGGAGACCGCACCCGCTGTGGTGAACGTTTACGCCTCGCAGCAGGTGCGCGCGCGGTCGCCGTTCCAGGGCGATCCATTCTTCGAACGCTTCTTTGGCGATCAAATGCCACCGCGCGTGCAGTCCTCGCTGGGTTCCGGCGTGCTGGTTGATTCGAGCGGGCTGGTGGTGACCAATTTTCACGTCATCCGGGATGCGGACGAAGTTAAGGTGGCAACCGCTGACGGGCGCGAATTCGAGAGCAAGGTGTTGCTCAAGGATGAATCGCTTGATCTGGCGGTGCTCAAGATCGAAGCCAAGGAACCGTTTCCAGCACTTTCGATCGGGGATTCTGATGCGCTTGAGGTCGGCGATCTTGTGCTTGCCATCGGCAATCCGTTCGGGGTCGGCCAGACAACGACCAGCGGCATTGTGTCGGCCCTGGCGCGCTCACATATCGGCGTGTCGGATTTCGGTTTCTTCATTCAGACAGATGCGGCGATCAATCCGGGCAATTCAGGTGGTGCGTTGGTGGCTATGGGCGGCAAGCTGATCGGCATCAACACGGCGATATACAGCCGCAGCGGTGGCTCGATCGGTATCGGCTTTGCGATCCCATCCAACATTGTACGCGCCGTGGTGGATTCTGCCCGCAACGGCAGCGACTATTTCGAGCGTCCCTTTATTGGCGCCGGCTTCGAGGCAGTGACGGCTCAGATCGCCGAAGCGCTGGGGCTCGGACGTCCGCAAGGCGCGCTGGTGGCTTCCGTCATCGCTGACGGACCGGCTGCCAAGGGTGGGCTGAAGGCCGGCGATGTCATTCTGGCGATGAATACCATTCCCATCGAACATGTCGATGCGTTGGGCTATCGGCTGGCAACACAGGCAATCGGCAGTAGTGTCGAATTCAAGGTGTTGAGCGGCGGCGCGGAAAAGATACTTACAGTGGGCTTGATCCGTGCCCCTGAGGGTGAAACGCCCGCGCAGGTGTCGATTGATGGATCCAGCCCGTTTGCAGGCACAACAGTGGCGCTCCTGTCGCCGCGCCTTTCCCAAAAGCTGCGGATGCCCGACCAGGTGACCGGCGTGGTGGTTGTCGGCATCAAGCGCAATTCGCCCGCTGCACGATCGGGCTTTATGCCCCGTGACATCGTGCGTGAGGTCAATGGCACCACAATCAAGACTGCCGACGACCTTGTAAAAGCAGCCGCTGAAGAAAGCCGCTGGTGGCGCTTTACCGTAGAGCGCGAGGGGCGTCTGATGCGACAGGTTTTGCGATATTGAGCGATCTGTTTGCCAGCGACGCTCCCGAGAAGCAGGCGGCAGGCCGGCCGCTGGCCGATCGCCTGCGGCCAGCGACGCTGGGCGAGGTTGTGGGCCAGGAGCACCTGACCGGCGAGGAAGGTGCGCTCAGCCGCATGATCGCGTCGGGTTCGCTCGGATCGATGATTTTTTGGGGGCCGCCCGGCACTGGCAAGACAACCGTGGCGCGGCTGCTGGCCGGCCAGACCGAACTGGCCTTCGAACAGATTTCAGCGATTTTCTCAGGTGTGGCTGACTTGAAGAAGGTCTTCGAATCCGCGAGATTGCGGCGCACCAATGGCCGGCAGACCTTGCTATTCGTAGACGAGATTCACCGCTTCAACCGGGCGCAGCAGGATTCGTTTTTGCCTGTGATGGAGGATGGCACCGTTATTCTGGTCGGTGCGACGACCGAAAATCCTTCCTTTGAATTGAATGCCGCCTTGTTGTCGCGCGCGCGTGTGCTGACGTTCCAGGCGTTGTCCGAAGACAGTATCCTGCAACTGCTTGAGCGTGCTGAGACCGTCGAGGGCAGAGCCTTGCCACTGGATGAGGATGCGCGCGCCATGCTGTTGCGCATGGCTGATGGTGACGGGCGCGCGGCGCTGACGCTTGGCGAGGAAGTCTGGCGCGCTGCACGGACCGGCGAGATTTTTGATGCCGTCATGCTACAGCGCATCGTGCAGAGGCGCGCACCCGTCTATGACA
Organism: Mesorhizobium sp. NBSH29; assembly: GCF_015500055.1. Taxonomy (NCBI): domain Bacteria; kingdom Pseudomonadati; phylum Pseudomonadota; class Alphaproteobacteria; order Hyphomicrobiales; family Phyllobacteriaceae; genus Mesorhizobium; species Mesorhizobium sp. NBSH29. The sequence goes on along the minus strand of NZ_CP045492.1, from coordinate 2,916,831 downwards.
AGGGGCAGGACGGTCATTACAACCTGATTTCGGCGCTGCACAAATCCGTGCGCGGGTCTGATCCGGACGCTGCGCTTTACTATCTCGCCCGGATGTTCGACGCCGGGGAAGACCCACTCTATCTCGGCCGTCGATTGGTGCGTATGGCGGTCGAGGATATCGGGCTAGCCGACCCGCAGGCACTCGTAATCGCCAATGCAGCCAAGGATGCCTATGATTATCTCGGTTCGCCCGAGGGGGAACTCGCGTTCGCGCAGGCCTGTGTCTACCTTGCCACGGCACCGAAATCGAATGCCGTCTACAATGCTTTCAAGGCGGCTACGCGGGCGGCCAAGGAGAACGGTTCTCTGCTGCCGCCCAAGCATATTTTGAACGCGCCGACCAAGCTGATGAAGGATGAGGCGTATGGTCAGGGGTATCAATATGACCACGACCAGCCCGACGCTTTTTCCGGGCAGGACTATTTCCCCGAGAAGATGGGCCGGCAGCAGTTTTATGATCCGCCCGACCGGGGCTTTGAGCGCGATCTCAAGAAGCGGCTGGAGTATTGGGCCCGGCTGAGGAAAGAGCGGTCGGGTTCAGGAACCTGACGGACGGGGGAAACATGCAGATCTTGTTCGTAGCCATGGGCGGCGCCATCGGTGCGTCGCTGCGCCATCTTTTTAATGTTGGTGCGCTGAGGCTTGCCGGAGCCGGGTTTCCTTTCGGCACGCTGGTTGTCAACATTATCGGTTCTTTTGCGATGGGACTTTTCATCGAACTTCTGGCGCGTCGCTTCGATGCATCGAACGAGCTTCGGCTGTTTGTCGCGACCGGGATTTTAGGCGGGTTCACCACATTTTCCGCATTTTCGCTTGATTTTGCGGTTCTGTGGCAGCGTGGGGAGACGCTGACGGCATTTGGTTATGCTATGGGTAGCGTCGTTGTGTCCATTGCGGCGCTGTTTGCAGGATTGTGGCTCGCAAGAAGCCTCGCCTGATGCTATCCCGCCCGATTAAACGATAAGGCACCGATATATTATGGCAGGCGTTGAACTGATAGCGGTGGAAGCCGGTGAGACGGGTATGCGGCTTGACCGCTGGTTCAAGACGCATTTTCCAGGACTTGGCTTCGTGCAATTGCAGAAGCTTTTACGCTCTGGTCAGGTGCGCGTAGATGGCGGTCGCGCCAAAACCGACACGCGTGTGGAGCCGGGCCAGATGATCCGCATTCCGCCGCTTGGCGTCGACCGCAAGGAGGCCGGGTCGATGACCGGCCATTCAATCCGTAACCAGGATGACGGCGATGTGCTGTCCAAAATGCTGTTGCACGAGGATGCCAAGGTTTTTGTCTTCAACAAGCCGGCTGGGCTAGCAGTTCAGGGTGGTTCAGGCGTCACCCGTAATGTGGATGACATGCTAGAGGCGTGGCGCAGCAAGAAGGGCGAGAAGCCGCGTCTTGTGCATCGGCTGGACCGCGATACCTCAGGTGTTCTGGTGGTGGCGCGCACGCGGCTTGCTGCGATGAAACTTTCGGAGTCGTTTCGTGCGCGTGAAACCAAGAAAACCTATTGGGCGCTGGTCAAGGGCGTACCTCCCAAGCGGGAGGATAAGATCTCCACCTGGCTGATCAAGGAACCGACGCCGGATGGCGACCGGGTGCGTGTGGCCAAGCATGGCGAGAAGGGGGCCGATCATGCGGTGTCCTACTACCGGGTGATCGAACAAGCTGCGCAAACGCTGACCTGGCTGGAGATGGAGCCCTACACCGGGCGCACCCATCAACTGCGCGTCCATGCTGCGCATTTTGGCTGCCCTATCATTGGCGACCCGAAATATTTCGAGGCAGATACCAATTGGGATTTTCCGGGCGGCGTCCAGAACCGGCTGCATCTGCACGCGCGCCGTATCGTTATCCCTCATCCCGACAAGGGCTATATAGATGTGACCGCACCAATGCCGCCGCACATGCGCCAGAGCTGGAACCTGATCGGCTTTGACGAAGCAAGTGCCGAGGAAGAGGGCTGATTTGTCATGCGAGATATTCTGACTGACCTTGAAGCGGGAAAATTCCTGTCTGATCCCGATCCGGTGCGGCGTGCACAGATCCAGATGAAGCGGCCGCTGCCGAAGCGGTTTTACACGGCTGTCACCGTAGCCGAGGGACCGGACGGGGTCTTTGCGGTCCATCTGGACGGAAAGCCGGTGCGCACGCCCGGAAAGGCGCTGTTGGCGCTGCCGACTGGTCGGGCAGCACAACTGGTGGCCGATGAGTTTGCCGCGCAGGCCGAGACGATTGATCCGGTGTCAATGCCGGTGATGCGGCTGGTCAACACCGCGCTCGACGGTGTGACGCTGGATCCACAGGCGGTGCTGGAAGATATATTGCGCTTCGCATCCTCCGACATGCTTTGTTACCGCGCCGATGGACCGGTAGCATTGGTGGAGCGTGAGAACGCGGCGTGGGACGGGCTACTGGATTGGGCCCGCGCGAGCCTTGGCGCGCGCTTTGTGCTTGCGGAAGGGGTGGTGCATGTCGAGCAGCCGCGTGAAGCAATTGCGGCGATCGGAATTCATCTCAGCCAGCGCGCCGAACCATTGAGGCTTGCGGCGCTGCATCTGATGACATCGATTACAGGATCTGCGGTTCTTGCCCTTGCAGTCGATTTCCAGGAGCGCGACTTGGACAGCGCCTGGGTGGCCGCCCATGTCGATGAGGACTGGAATGTGGAGCAATGGGGTGCCGACGCCGAGGCGGTGGCACGTATGGCCGGGCGCAAACGCGACTTTACGGCAGCTTTCAACGTGCTGGACGCGCTGCGCGGCTGATTGTCAGCTGCCGCCGAAAGTCTGGTAGAGCCATTGGGCCACGTCGCTTTCAAGCGGAAATGACAGCATTCCCATGACCGAATAGCCCAGCAGCCAGGGCATCAGGTAGAATCGGATCATGAAGAAGAACCAGGCGACAAAGATCGGCACCAGCGGGTCGATCAGGAACCCCGGCGTAATTGGCCGGAATACCCGCAGGACCGGGTTAGTCGCCTTCACAAACACCTTGTTGAAGAAGAATTCTGAGTTTTCGGGCAAAAAGACGCCCATAGCCGCGCGGCCGATCAACGTCCACATGACGATACCAAGCACATAGTCGAGCACGATCACCCAAAGCGGGTGGATGTAGATCAGATCTTCCAACGATGGGTCCCCCGGTATCAAAAACAAGGGCGGGACTGTCGTCCCGCCCTCATATTACTCAATGGGCCAATCAGTGGCCGGCTGCAAGGATCGTCTTGCCGCTCGGGATGCGCACTTCGTCGACCATGTCCTGGATCTCCTTGGATGGTGCACGCGTCATCAGCGTAACCACGACCATGGCGACCAGGCTGACGGTCATGCCGACGATGCCGAAGCGAACGTCGTCAAGACCGAACCAAGGTGTCATGATCTTGTTAAAGACCAGATACAGGTAGAGCGAACCGGAGACAAAACCGGCAACCATGCCGGCGATTGCGCCTTCGGTATTGGCACGTTTCCACCAAATGCCGAGCACCAGCGGGAAGAACAGACCCGAACAGGCAAAGTCGAATGCCCAAGCCACGGCGCCCAAAATACCAGTCAACTTCAGCGAGGCGACAAGAGCTGCGGCAGCGCCGATGAAGAGAAGCAACACACGGGCAACGATGAGCCGGCGACGGGTATCCGCCTTCGGATCGATCATCTTGTAGTAAAGATCATGCGACAAGGCATTGGCGATGGCGAGCAGCAGACCGTCTGCCGTTGACATGGCGGCAGCAAGACCACCGGCAGCCACAAGGCCGGAAATCACATAGGGAAGCCCCGCGATTTCAGGCGTTGCAAGCACCACGATGTCCGGGCGCATGAAGAATTCGTTCAACTGGACGATGCCGTCGCCGTTCTGGTCGGCAACAGCTAGCATGCCGACCGAACTCCAGTGCTTTACCCACTCCAGATTAGAGACTTCCTCGAACGCCTTTCCGATAACCGAAGTCGGCAGATTGGGATCGAGAAGCTGCAGCTTCGTTAGCGTGGCAAGGGCCGGCGCCGAGAAGTACAGGAGGAAGATGAAGAGCAACGACCAGCCAACTGAGCGGCGTGCAGAGCGGACGGACGGGGTAGTAAAGTAGCGCATAAGAATGTGTGGCAGCGATGCGGTGCCGGCCATCATACAGATGGCAAGCGAGACCATTGCCCAACCCTTGCCCTCTGGAGCGTTGGCCGGATTGACCAGCACCGAGACGCCGGGAATGGCTTCGAGTGCAGGCTTGAGGCCGTACTGCGCTTCCAGTTCGGCGATGCGGTGGACTGCTTCACCGTAGGAGAAGTGTGGAATGATGCCAAAGCCCTGCTTGTTCGACATCCAGATGATAGGCACCAGATAGGCGATGATCAAAACGATGTACTGCGCCACCTGAGTCCAGGTGACGCCGCGCATTCCACCCAGCATCGAGCAGATAAAGATGCCGATCAGGCCAAGCCAGACGCCGAACTCGAACGGAATGCCGAGTGTCTGGGCTGCAATTGTTCCTGTCGCGTTGATCTGCGCCGTCACATAGGTGAACGACGCCACAACAAGAATGATGACGGCGCAAAGACGGGCAACATTGCCGCCGTAACGCGTTCCGACGAAATCCGGCACTGTGTAGCAGCCGAATTTGCGCAGGTAGGGAGCCATCAACGAGTTGACCAGCACGTAGCCGCCGGTCCAGCCGACGATGTAGCCGAGATAGGGATAGCCACCGAAGTAAACACCACCTGCGAGTGCGACGAAGGAGGCGCCCGACATCCAGTCGGCTGCGGTGGCCATGCCGTTATAGAGGGCAGGGACCTCGCGACCGGCGACGTAGTAAGCGTCGACTTCTGCCGTGCGCGACAACCAGCCGATGACAGCATAGATGGCGATGGTGAACATCAGGAACCCGATGCCGATCGCCTGCGCGCCCATGCCCATCTTTTCGAGCAAAGCCATGAAGGCGAAAAAGACCAGGAAACCGAGTGTATAAAGCGCGTAGACCTTACCGAGGTTGTCGATAAAGCGACCGCTTTTTGCTTCTTGTATAGCCATGATCGCCCTACTCCCCGCCGACGCCGAATTCGTCGTCGATCTTGTCCTGGCGCCAGTTCTGGAACCAGATCAGTGCGACGAAGACGATCAGCGAGCCTTGAACGCTCATGTAATAGCCGAGCGGAAAGCCGAGGAACGTTGTTGCGTTCAGCGTGCTTGCCATCGACGGCAGGATAATTGCGAAAAGCGCCCAGACCGCCAAAACCAGAAATGTAAGATTTCTGGTCTTCTCCCAATGGCGATCCATAGCACCAGCATCTTTGCTAGGCATGGTTCGTGTCCTCCCTCGAACGCATACCGACAGGATGTCGGCATGCCGACGGCCCGGTCCAAATGAATCGGCCCCCTTTTCATTGTTTACAGTGTCGTCACAATCGCCGAAATAATCCTATCGTAGCATTTGCACAGCATGGGGAGATCAGCCATCTCAAGCCGCATGAACGATTTTGTCGATCAAATGACAGAAGCTGGTCGCTGGGTTCGTGACAGCTGGAACCGGCTGTCTGTTCGACGTGACACGGGCCCAATCAATGATTCCGAACTGCTGGCGGATTTTGTCACAACGCGCGCAGCGCTGGTGACGCAGAAAAAGCTCTACGGCTATCTCAAGGAGCGCATCGGAATGCGTTATCCGAAAATGTTCGCGGACGAAGAATTTTCGCGCTCGATCAACATTGCCAAGATGCAGGTTTTCGCAGCATCTCTGGCGGATTTAACCATCCATTGTGTTGCCCATGTGGGCACGGACCAGAGGCTCGAGCAGGGCGATTTCAATGCATTGGCGGTCTGGTGTTATGGCCAAGGTGTTGCCGCCAATGAAGAACAGGCGCCCAATGCGGTGACCGTTTCGCGCTGGCTCTCAGAATTCGGAGCACGCGCCGATAAGGCCAATTGGCACAACATCGCCGCCGGCGCCTCGGCCTTCACCGAGAGCCCAAAAGCGCTGATCCGCTGGGCGCCGATTGCCGATGAGCACAAAAATTATGACCGCGAAATTGTCGAGAATTCGATGCGGTTTGCGTGGAACGAGGTCCGCACCGAATTTCGCGAACGGCTTGATGCCGCAGCGGTGAGCTCTGACTGGAAAAGTCGATCGAAGCCGGACTGACGGAAACCAAAAAAACTTTTTGAAACAGCATGATAGGAGATTTTATCGCACGCTTGTCAGCTGTGGTGTGGCTTGTCTTCCTCGCCTATCGCTGCGTCATGGTACCACGCGTCCAATGCCACGAGGGCGGCACGCGATGGTTCGCGACATTGCGGCGTTTCAGAAATCACACCAGTCCACGGCGCGCCGGCGCGGAGTTTTACTGGAAACTGGTAGATTTGCGCTGTTTGGCCTTGAATATTATAGGTCATTGTTGCTGCCCTTTTTTATACAGTTGCGGCAGAGCGATCTCTGACAATATAGGCGTGCTTTTGAAATGAGCAACAAGCTCATGCAAATTGCCATTTCTGATCATTTTGTGAGCACCTTTTACTTGTGCCTGCTGGGCAATCACAAGCCGGCGCGCCTATCCCAGCGCAGCCAAGTGCATTTTGGCGTGAAACACGAAGGTTCAAGGACCCCAACGGCGGCAACAGTGTCCAAACAGCTCGAAACCCGGCGGATCGCAGGCCTCTTTGGCGGCGAAGTGTTGCAATTGTTCGACGGGCGCGCATTTGGCACGCTGCTTGCTTTTCTGATGGCGGGAGGGTGGCACATGCTGCGTGTCCATCCAGCGAACCACGAATTGAAATCGTCTTTGCGAGGTCGGCATGACAAAATACAAGCTCGAATATATCTGGCTCGATGGCTACACGCCGGCGCCCAATCTGCGTGGCAAAACGCAGATTAAGGAATTCGATTGTTTCCCGACGCTGGAGCAAATGCCGCTTTGGGGTTTTGACGGGTCGTCGACCATGCAGGCCGAAGGTCGCAGTTCCGATTGTGTGTTGAAGCCGGTCAGGGTTTTCCCGGACGGCGCGCGCACCAACGGCGTTCTGGTGATGTGCGAAGTGATGATGCCGGATGGCGAGACACCGCACCCTTCCAACAGCCGCTCCACCGTTCTGGATGATGACGGCGCGTGGTTCGGTTTTGAGCAGGAGTATTTCTTCTACAAGGATGGTCGTCCGCTCGGTTTCCCGGCTGCCGGCTTCCCGCCGCCGCAGGGTCCTTATTACACGGGCGTCGGCTATTCCAATGTCGGCTCTGTGGCGCGCAAGATTGTCGAGGAACATCTCGACCTGTGTCTTTATGCCGGCATCAACCATGAGGGTATCAATGCCGAAGTGGCGAAGGGCCAGTGGGAATTCCAGATCTTTGGCAAGGGCTCTAAGTGCGCTGCTGACGAGATGTGGATGGCCCGCTATCTGATGCAGCGCCTGTGCGAACAATATGAGATCGATATCGAATACCACTGCAAACCGCTAGGCGACACCGACTGGAATGGCTCTGGCATGCATGCCAACTTCTCGACCGTCTATATGCGCGAAGTGGGCGGCAAGGAGTATTTCGAAAATCTGATGGCTGCCTTTGACAAGAACCTTATGGACCATATTGCGGTCTACGGTCCCGACAACGACAAACGCCTGACCGGGAAACATGAAACTGCGCCGTGGAACAAGTTCAGCTACGGCATCGCGGACCGAGGAGCCTCGATCCGCGTGCCGCATTCGTTCGCTCGTAACGGCTACAGGGGCTATCTGGAAGACCGGCGCCCCAACAGTCAGGGCGACCCTTACCAGATTGCCTCGCAGATACTGAAGACAATCTCGGAAGTGCCGCTTGAAGGTACCGCGAAGGTGGCTGCATAGGCTTTTTTCCGTGTTAAATTTTACGGCCCGGCGGGAAACTTCCGGGTCCTCTTTTTGTGTGCCGGAGCTAAATCTTCGCTGTATCGATGTGGCTTAACTTACTCTTGGATGGGGAGTTGAGCATTCCGAAAATTTTGACAGGATCAACCATCTCATCTTCATATCGAAGTTTGAGCAGGCAAACTTCGATATGCTGGCGCTTGTGCAGATGACGCGAAGAAGCTAGCGTTTGGCACGATGGTGCCCGGAGTCGCAAGGCTTCGGGTGAAAAGGGAATGCGGTGCGGTTGACCTCATCAACCCAATCCGCAGCTGCCCCCGCAACTGTGAGCGGATAGCCTGACACCGGATTTGCCACTGGCCGAAAGGCCGGGAAGGCGGGTGAAAGGTAATGACCCGCGAGCCAGGAGACCTGCCATCTGACTGAGACGACCGGACGGGGTGTGCCGGGAAGCGTTGCTCAAGCTTCCGTGCGCCCTGCGCGCCCCGGTCTGCCAGCATCCTTCCCGAACGAAAGTGTGGGATGGAATTGTCGGATGGACGCGATTTGCGACCTGCCTGCCGAGAATGTTAAGTGCGAACCCGCTTTGCCGAGCACGCCGGTGCGCGAGGTGGTGGTTTCCGCGCAAGGTCTTGGACTTGCCGTGCGGGGAGGCCAGAAGCTGGTCGAAAATATCTCTCTCAGGATTAATACCGGCGCGCGGCTGGCGATCATCGGGCCCAACGGTGCGGGCAAGACCACTCTTCTGAAGATTCTGGCGGGACTGATCCCGGCTGGAGCGGGTGTGGTAAAGCTGTTTGGTCAGCCGATCCATTCCATCACGCGACGCGAGCGGGCCCGCATGCTAGCAGTGGTTGGCCAGAGCGATGCGCCCCACGGGCGTATCCGTCTGTCTGATTATGTAGGGCTTGGCCGGGTACCACATACCGGCCAGTCCACGGCGACCGACGATCTGGAACATGTCGATGAAGCCCTTGTGCGTGTCGGGCTTCACGGCAAGCGCGACCGGGAACTTTGCCAGCTTTCGGGCGGCGAGCGGCAAAGGGCCCATATTGCGCGCGCGCTGGCGCAGCAGCCCAAAATTCTCTTCCTCGACGAGCCAACAAACCATCTCGATCTGAAAGCACGCGGCGAGCTGATGGCACTCGTGGCCCGGCTCGGCCTGACGGTGATCGCTGTCCTGCACGATCTGGCGCTGGTGCCAGACTTTGCCACCGATGTTCTGGTCTTGGAGGATGGACGCGCAGTCGCGTCCGGCTCGCCCGCGCAAGCGCTGTCACCGGCTACCGTTCGCGACGTCTTCGGGCTGGAGGTTCTGCGCCTGCGCCACCCGACACAACAGCGAGACATTACAGTCTTTGATCTTCCTGATAATTTCTGAAACCGGAGTTTGACCCGTTGAAACGCTTTGGCCTTGTCTGCACCAATCTGCTGATTGCACTACCCGCATTTGGGTTTCCTGTAACCGTACAGAATTGCGGTGTACCGCTCACCTTCGATGCCGCCCCGAGCCGAGCAATTATCCACGATCTCAACATGTCGGAAATGGCGTTTGCGCTGGATCTTCAGCCTTCCATCGTCGGTGTGACCGGTATTTCGGGCTGGTATAAGTTCAGCCCGGAATTCGAGGCTCTGCGCAAGGATATTCCCGAACTTGCGCCGAAACATGCCTCGATCGAAACGCTGATCGCCGCCAAGCCCGATTTTTTCTTTGCCGGCTGGAATTACGGCATGCGCGTGGGTGGCGAAGTGACGCCCGAGCGGTTGGAGGCTTATGGGATCAAGACGCTGGTGCTGACTGAAAGCTGCATCCATGTCGATAAAAATCGGCCGCGCGCGTCGATGGAGCTGTTGTTCGGAGACATGGAGCGGCTCGGCAAGGTTTTTGGCAAGGAGCAAGAGGCCGCGAGGTTGATTGCAGGTTGGCGCGCCGAGCTTGCGGATATCGCTGCCAAAGCAGGAAAGAATGAGCCAATTAGGGTATTTCTCTACGATTCGGGCGAGGACAAGCCGTTCACAGCCGGGAAGTTCGCCATGCCAACGGCGTTGATCGAGGCCGCCGGCGGTGTCAACATCATGGAAGATCTGGAGACAAGCTGGGTCAGCACCGACTGGGAGACGGTTGCGATGCGCAATCCGCCTTTCATCGTCCTGCTCGACTACCAGGATGGCAGCGGGCCGCAGAAGATGATTGACTTTCTCACTGCGCACCCGGCGATGAAACAGACCGAAGCGGTAAAAAATGGCCGCTACCTGTCGTTGCGCTACGCTGAATTGACGCCCGGGCCGGCCAACATTCCAGCGATTGCTAAACTTGCCAAAGCGCTTCACCCGGAAGCGTTTTGAGCGACCGCAGCCGGTTCGTTCCCGGCATGGCCCTTGCGGCGCTGGCCATGGTTGGGCTTGCGCTTGGATCAATTGCCTATGGCTCGACATCCATCCCGTTCGCCCATGTGACCGATGCGCTCCTTGGTGTTGCCGGCTTTGACCGACCGATCCAGACTGGGCCAGTCCACAGCATCATCGTCGATCTGCGGCTACCGCGAGTCCTGATGGCGATTTGCGTTGGGGCTGGGCTGGGCGTGGTCGGCACGCTTCTGCAGACGGTAACGCGCAACGATCTGGCCGACCCGTTCCTGTTTGGACTGTCGTCCGGGGCGGCGGCTGGGGCTGTTGCTGTCATCACTATTTTGGGGAGCCGGTTCGGGCCCTGGACCTTGCCATTCGCCGCCTTTTGCGGTGGCATGTTGGCTACGACAATTGTGCTGCTGTTGATGCGCCGCGCTGAGGGACAAGGTCCAGAGCGGTTGATCCTTGCAGGGCTCGCAGTCTCCTTCCTGTTTTCTGGGCTTACCAACTATCTTGTCTTCCTCGGCGATCAACGTGCGGCGCATTCGGTGTTATTCTGGATGCTTGGAGGACTGGGGCTTTCGGGCTGGAACAATATTGCGCTGGGGTTTACCGGGCTCTTGGCGATCTTCGTGTTTGCGCTGCGCTATCACCGCCAGCTTGATGCGATCATGGCCGGCGAGCAGACGGCCGAAAGCTTGGGTGTCTCGGTAGAAAAATTGCGGGTGATGACGTTTGTTGCAGCAAGCTTTGCCACTGCACTGTTTGTCGCTGTTACCGGCGTCATCGGCTTTGTCGGGCTGATGATCCCGCATATGGCCCGACCACTTTCCGGCCGGCTACATTTTCGACTGGTGATCGCTGCTGCTATGCTGGGTGCGGTGTTGCTGCTGGCCAGTGACCTTGCCGCCCGCACTCTGTTGCACCAGCAGGAACTGCCAGTGGGTATCATTACCAATTCGCTGGGTGCCGCGTTCGTGATTGCGATGCTGATGCGGCGCAGGGTTTAGGGGCTGATGGCCAGCAAAAAGACCCGGCGGATTGCTCCGCCGGGTCTTTGTCGACTAGGCCGTGTGGACGAATTGACTCAGGTATAGCTTTTGGGGTTCCGCTGACCAATCCAGTCTGATTCATGGATTGTCGACTGATTTGGAGGTCGGCGATGTCCACGAGGATGACGGAAACGGATTGGGCGAACACGCTGGAGGTTTTCCGCGCTTGCCTGCCACGGCGAGGCCGCAAGGCTGCGGACGACCGGCTTTTTCTGGAAGCCATGCACTTCTTCACGGTGGAGAATGTGCGCTGGCGTGCGCTGCCGGAACGCTTTGGCCACTGGAACTCAGTGTGGAAGCGCTTTGACCGGCTGAGCAAAGCCGGCGTGTTCGAAGCCTTCTTCGACACGTTGGCCGAGATGAGCGCATCGGCCCATCTGATCCAGATGTTCGATTCCACCATTGTGCGCGCCCATGTCTCGGCAGCGGGCGCAAAGGGGGGCAGCAAGGCCAGGCGCTCGGCCGCTCGCGCGGCGGGTTCACAACGAAAATCCACGCCAAGGCGGACAATTCGGGCGACATCATTGCGTTCGATCTGACCGGTGGCCAAGTTGCCGACACAACCCGCTTTGAGACCCTGCTCGACATAGGGCCGGACATCACCCCACGTGCCGCGCTGGGCGACAAAGGCTATTCCAGCAAGGCCAATCGTGCAGCCGCGCGGACACGCGGCATCGCCCCGGTGATCCCTCACAAGGCCAACGAGAAAAACAGGCCAGCCTTCTTCGCCCAGACGCTCTACAAGGCGCGCGCCCGTATCGAACAAGGCTTCGGGCGGCTCAAGCGCTTCAAACGCGTCGCCCTGCGATGCGAAAAGACAGCACGAAATTTCCGCTCAATCGTAAGCTTCGCAGCAGGCCTATGCTTGATCAAATTCGTCCACACGGCCTAGTATTTTTTAGACCGAGTAATACATGTCGAATTCGACCGGGTGAGGGGTCATCTCGAAACGCATGACTTCGGCCATTTTCAGTTCGATGTAAGCGTCGATCTGGTCATCATCAAACACGCCGCCGGCTTTCAGGAAGCCACGATCCTTGTCGAGGCTCTGGAGAGCTTCACGCAGGGAGCCGCATACGGTTGGGATCTTTTTCAATTCCTTGGGCGGCAGATCGTAGAGATCCTTGTCCATAGGCTGGCCCGGGTGGATCTTGTTTTTGATGCCATCGAGGCCGGCCATCAAGAGCGCGGAGAAGGCGAGATACGGGTTTGCGCCTGGATCAGGGAAGCGCACTTCGACGCGCTTTGCCTTTGGCGAGGAGCCGAATGGAATGCGGCACGAGGCAGAACGGTTGCGGGCTGAGTAGGCCAAAAGGACCGGCGCTTCATATCCGGGCACCAGGCGCTTGTAGGAGTTGGTCAGCGGATTGGTGAAGGCGTTGACTGCCTTGGCGTGCTTTATGACGCCGCCGATGAAATAAAGGCAGCTCTCTGAAAGACCTGCATATTCGTTTCCGGCAAAAGTCGGTTTGCCGTCTCTCCAGATGGACATGTGAACATGCATGCCCGAGCCATTGTCTCCGAATACGGGCTTGGGCATGAAAGTTGCCGTCTTCCCATAAGCGTTGGCGACCTGATGCACAGCGTATTTGAACACTTGCGTCTTGTCAGCGTTGCGTACCAGCGTGTCGAATTTAATGCCGAGCTCGTGCTGGGCCGAAGCAACTTCATGGTGATGCTTTTCAACAACCACGCCCATTTCAGACAGGACCGTAAGCATCTCCGAACGCATGTCCTGCAGCGCGTCAACTGGCGGGACTGGGAAGTAACCACCCTTCATACGTGGGCGATGGCCCATATTGCCGGTCTCGTAATGCGTGTCGTCGTTTGATGGATGCTCGTTGGAATCGATGCGGAACCCGGTGTTGAAAGGGTCTGCCTTGTATTTCACGTCATCAAAGACGAAGAACTCTGGCTCTGGCCCGATAAAGACGGTGTCGCCGAAGCCTTCAGCGCGCAGATATGCCTCGGCCTTCTTGGCTGTGCCGCGTGGATCGCGGTTGTAGGATTCACCAGAGACAGGATCGAGAATGTCGCACATGATGATCATGGTGGACTGAGCGAAGAACGGGTCCATGTGCACCGTTTCGATGTCTGGCATCAAAACCATGTCGCTCTCATTGATTGCTTTCCAGCCGCCAATGGACGAGCCGTCAAACATGACGCCGTCAGTGAACATGTCTTCATCAACCGCCACCACATCCATGGTGACGTGCTGTAGCTTTCCGCGCGGATCGGTGAAGCGCAGATCAACGAATTTCACATCGTTGTCCTTGATCTGTTTGATGATATCGGTTGCCGTCGTCATATGATGTTTCCCTATGTACTTTCCTGGAACGGTTTAACGGATCAGACGGCGTCGATGCCGGTCTCGCCGGTGCGGATGCGCACGACTTCTTCGATGTTGGAGACAAAAATCTTGCCGTCGCCGATGCGGCCGGTCTGAGCGGCCTTGCGGATGGCTTCAATGGCGCCTTCGACCGCATCATCGCCGAGCACGACCTCGATCTTCACCTTGGGCAAGAAATCGACCACATATTCAGCGCCGCGATACAATTCCGTATGGCCCTTCTGGCGGCCGAAGCCTTTAGCCTCGGTGACCGTAATGCCCTGCAGGCCGGCTTCCTGAAGCGCTTCTTTCACCTCGTCGAGCTTGAACGGTTTGATGATCGCTTCGATCTTCTTCATAAAAATGCCTCCACTGATAAACGCGGTGCCTCGAGCGCGGCGCGCCTGATATCGTACACATCAAGCATGAAGTGTGCCAGTAAGTGCGATACGAGACAAAACTGGACGATTTGCCCAGATTCGCCTGCTTTTATAGCGTTTGATGGGGTGTGAGATAAGAGCTTGGCCAGGTAGGCGTTATTGATCTGCCTTCGCAGCCTAAATCTTAGGCATTGTGCCCTCGAAACGAGCAGCGCTGGGTGGTTATGCCTTCTGGTTCGACAGGCTTACCACGCGCTCGTTGAATTCTATCGCGCCGTGTGGGGCGCGGGTTTTGCCCGATGAGATGAAATAGACAAACACATCGCGCGGGATGATTTTTGCCGGTGCATCGGGCGCGCTGAGTGGCAGGTCGGTGACGGTCTTGCCGGATGCCCAGAGGCGGGCGCGGGCGGCCCATTGGTCGAGTTGTTCGGGCGCGTAGCAGGTGGCAATATCGTCCGCGCCGGTCTGCAGTCGCGCATAGACGAAATCGCCGGTGACATCGGCGATGGCGGGATATTTCTCGTGGTCGGCATAGACGATGGCGACCTTGTGCTTGCGCGCCAATGTTATGAAATCGGGCGTCTTGAAACTGTCGGTGCGCACCTCGACTGCATGGCTGAGTTTCACGCCGTCCTGACTATCGGGCAGCAGCGCCAGAAACGCACCGAAATCATCGGCATCGAATTTCTTGGTCGGGGCGAATTGCCAGAGAATGGGGCCGAGCTTTGCGCCCAGTTCGGAAATGCCGGAGCCGAGAAACCGCGCGACGGATTCGCCAGCTTCTGCCAGAATTTTGCGGTTGGTTGCGTAGCGCACTGCCTTCAATGAGAATATGAAATCATCCGGCGTTTCTGCCGCCCATTTGGCAAAAGTGGCGGGTTTGAATGTCGAATAAAATGTGCCATTCACCTCGATTGTTGGCACTTGCCGCGATGCGAATTGCAGCTGCTTGGCCTTGGCCAATGTGCCGGGATAGAAGCTTTCATCCCAGGGCTCAAAGGTCCAGCCACCCATGCCGGCACGTATCTGTTTTTCTGTTGGCATTTTTCAAAACTCTTTGCTGACCCGTGTGGGCGCAAAATGCGTTGGTGCTGCACGCTTGTCCACCCGGTTTGCGCCCGCTCCTGACAGCAGGGATTGATGCCACGCGCTGCGAGGCGGTGGGTTACATTCAACCAGCCTTTTTCATCAGCCAAAATTTTTCAGGATGTGTCGGGGCGCTGCAGCGCATCGAAAGCCAGGCCGTGCAGATTGGTCAGCAGGAGATGCACTTCATGGTCACCCTTTCGGTGGGCACCCGGCGGCCTTCCATGGCGCAGCGGCCAGCGGCGCCGATTTTTTTGGGCGGCTGGCTGGCTGGCTTCGGCCCGCGCCCGCGCATGCCAGCGGGCAAAGCGCAGCGCGTGGCGCGGCAGGTCGTCCAGCACATGGGTCAGCGTTTGCAGGCGCAGCACCAGCCCGTTGGCATCCACAAGATCGTCGCGCGCGGGCAGTGGGCGCGGCGTGATGACAAAGGGCGCCAAAATTCCGGGCAGCGAAATGCGCGGCACGCTGTTGGAGGCCGCGCCCCTGCGCAGCGGCAAAAAATAACGTCGCGCCGGATCGCAGAGTGGCAGGCCGCATTTCTTTTGCCCTTGCGCATCATTCAGGGCGTTGTGGGCCGGAAAAGTGCGGCCCGGTGCGCGCGAAAAACAGCCGCCTGGCATGTCGCGCGGCGCAACGACAAGGCCACGCGCGATGATGATGACCAGCCGGCGCATTGCCGATTCCGCCGGCCGCAACAGACGCAGCACGGCGCGGTGCAGATGGCGGGGCAAAGTGGTGCGCCCGGCATCACCTGGATGCAGCACCGCGCGCCGCAGCCCGGCCATGCAAATCAGCATCACCAGCACCCGCTCCAGCGCCTCCCGGTTCACCTCAATCGCCCTGTCCCAATCCATCACCGCCTCCTGCAGCCATTGTGGCGGCGTGGGGAGGGGGGTGGATAGAATATTTCGTTTGGGTGTCATTGGGACAAAACCCCTCTCCGTCGCGCTGCGCGCGCCACCTCTCCCCACTTTTCGTGGGGCGAGGAAATGGCTGGCTGGATGGGCGTTGCGCCCAACAGAACTGACGCCAGCAGCGCCAACGCCATTTCCTCGCCCCGCTTGCGGGGAGAGGTGGCTTGGGCGCAGCCCAAGACGGAGAGGGGCGTTTGCTTGCGCCAACAGCCTCGTGGTTCGACAGGCTCACCATGAGGCTGTTGGGACGTTTGCGCATTCCTCCACCGTCCTCATCCTGAGGTGCGAGCCCGCACGCGGCTGGGTGTTTTGCATAATCTCCGGCGAGCGAGCCTCGAAGGACGCACGACATCACGGGCACCATCCTTCGAGGCTCGCCCGTGAAGGGGTGCGCTGGTCTCAGGCTCGCAGCGGGGGCTCGCGCCTCAGGATGAGGACTGTTGGTGCTGGGTCCGGCGGTGGTGGAGGGGCTGGGGCTGGTGCTGGTGCTGGTGTTGATGGATGACGGGCTGAGGGGATCGAATGCGGAAGTGGTTTGGGGTAGGGGCGCGCCAAGGCGCAACGAAAACCCCTCTCCGTCGCGCTGCGCGCGCCACCTCTCCCCACTTTTCGTGGGGCGAGGAAATGGCTGGCTGGAGGGGCGGTTCGCCTTTCACGATGGCGCCAGCAGCACCGCCGCATTTCCTCGCCCCGCCTGCGGGGAGAGGTGGCTTGGGCGCAGCCCAAGACGGAGAGGGGTGTTTGCGCCAAGCGCCTCGTGGTTCGACAGGCTCACCATGAGGCTGACGAGAGGTATGCGTTTTCTCCACGATCCTCATCCTGAGGTGTGAGCCCGCAAGCGGCTGGAAAATCTAGAACAAACATCAGCGGGCGAGCCTCGAAGGACGCACGACCGCGCGGGCACCGGTCCTTCGAGGCTCGCCGCCGAAGGGATGCGTTGGAGCCGGCACATCCGAGGGGCTCGCACCTCAGGATGAGGGCCGTTGGTGCTGGTGGCCCAGTCGGTGGTGGAGGGGTTGGTGTCGAAGGCTGAGGGCTGAGGGGATTGGGTGAGGAGGTGGTTTGGGGGTAGGTTTGATTTTTGCCAATGCTCAATGAGCATTGAGGCAACATTTCTTGTATTTCTTCCCACTTCCACAGGGACATTGATCGTTTCGTCCAATCTTCTGCTCTCTAGGTTTACGAGACAGTAGATTAATCGGGGTCATTGGTTTCCGAGGCCATTCTACTAACGCCTTTTCGATGTTTGCGTCCGGCTTCCACTTCTCCTCAATTGCTAACGCTCCTCGGATTTCACCGCTTCCCGGATATAGGAGTAGTCCATACCAAGAGTCTGATTTCGTATCGTATTTTCGCAACTTGCAGTGCACGGACAGTCGCTCCCGAGCAACGTCGTCGAAAAGCGAATTCACGTGAACTGTGAAACCGGAGTTAGTCGGCTCCGACGGAACGGACAAATCGTGATGCTTGCCATCTTTGTCTGCTAGTTGCACCAAGCTGGCTATACGAGCATTGATGTGTTTGGCTGAATCCGACCCCATTTGGAGAAGTAGCATCCCCAACCCGACTAGTTCCGGTGTGGCCGCATCTTCAATTTGGTCAAGCAAATCGCCTATGAGCAAACCCTTAAAGCGAGTGAAAATGCCCTCGGGTGTGCTGACTCCCGGCACGCCCATCCTCCGAGCGGTCATGGCAATGTCAAGTGAGCTGGTGAAATCGTCGCCCAAGTTCATCAAGTTGTACTGATCTTCGACCCACAAATTGTGTTTAAGGTGATATCCAAGAATGGTGAGCTCTTGAGTGACAAGAAGTTTGTCGGCGAAACGAGTTCTTAGTGCCAAGTAATTAAGAAGATGAAGCGGCGATTCCAAAATTTCGGACAAGACATCCACGAAAAAGACATCGGTCACAATTGGAGGCCGTATCTCTTCGGACGATTGGGCTTTAAGGAATTGTCTAGCCTGCGCAGCGATGGCCGGGTAGTGGTCTGCAACGACGCAAATAGGGAAGACTGAGGTAGGCTTTTTTGTTAAATTTATCTCCTCGCCAGTCGCCAAGACAAACTTGTGGCCGTCGGCGAGAATTGCATTTGAACACAGCCAAGCCTGATCATAGGCGTCTTGAATTGCATTCTTAAAATCGGATTTGAGTTGGAGATCATTCCCTTTCCGCGCTTCGATCGTGAGACGTTTTGACTTTGCTTGGACAACGATCGCGGTGTTGCCATAGAGAACAAGAACATCTACTTCACCGAGCCGATCCTTTCCCTTGTATACATCGACATTCTGGTAGACATGGCGAGCACCGAAAACGCGCTTCAGACGCTCGGTCAAAAAGCTTTCAAGGAAAGCTCCGCGATTTTTGGATGCCTGCGAGCGATAGGGTTTGTCGTTGACCATCCAAAAGAACGGCGACTCATACAATGCTTCAAGTAGGCTATAGTGCTGCAAAAGAAGGTAGTGCCCAGTGGACAAGCGGATTATCGGGGCCGCATTGATTTCGTTGAATGCGCTCATACTCGAAAACGAGCTGTTCGCCGCTTCCTTAGAAAGGCAAAAAGCGTCTACAATTTTCTTGATCCTGCTTGGGTCTATTCCGGTTTCCGAATGCAGCTCGTCACAATGAAACAAAAACGCCGGAAATATGCTCCACAGGTCTGGCGGTAGTTTCCGGAGCGCATCGCGATGCGCTAGGATCTTCCGTAGTTGCAGGTCACCTAGGGCTCGCGCAACTTGTATTGCCTCATCGACTGAGAAGCCGGCGTTCGACATGAGCCACTCATTGTCTCCGCGATACTTTAATCCTGCCAACTCCTCATATTGGAAATTGTAGGCCGACTCTCCACCGTAGAAGATTGGCTCACGTAGACCTTCCGCGGTGCCGAATGGGTCGAGTTTTTCTGCTTGCGTGCTTGACGCCATCGATAGAAACCCCGCCAGCCACGGTTTCTGGAGACACATATGCATCTCGTGAAGGAGATACTCCGATCGTTCGACGTAGTCCTGCAAGGTTTTTTGGTTCGGAAGCGTAACATCTATGTCACTCTTGACCATTAGTCCGATAAGGGTCGATATTTCCGCCCGCAGAAGTTTTTCGTGCGAATATTGATGCTGAACGTCCTCTTCGGTGACCATGTCACCTGCGTACATGATTAGGTTGTCTCTAAAGCAAAAATAAGCGAGTGCGTGAACATAACCGGGCGCAAGGCAGAGCGAAGAAAGTTCTGCAAATATGTCTGCTTCACTGCGTGCGTTTTTCGGGGTCAGGTCGTCCTTTTTCATAGCCCGTCGTCCCCCTCCTACTCCGCCGCCACCCGCTTCCTCGCCCCCGGCCTTCTCTCCAGCAGCTCCTTCAAAAACTGCCCGGTATAGCTTCGCTCCACCGCCACGATATCCTCCGGCGTGCCGCTGGCAACCAGTTCGCCGCCGCCGTCGCCGCCTTCGGGGCCAAGGTCGAGGACCCAGTCGGCGGTTTTGATGACTTCGAGATTGTGTTCGATGACGATGACGGTGTTGCCCTGATCGACCAGTTCCTGCAGCACTTCGAGCAGTTTGGCGACGTCGTGGAAGTGCAGGCCGGTGGTGGGTTCGTCGAGGATGTAGAGCGTTTTGCCGGTGGCTTTGCGTGAGAGTTCCTTGGCCAGCTTGATGCGCTGGGCCTCGCCGCCCGACAGGGTGGTGGCCTGCTGGCCGATGTGGATGTAGCCGAGGCCGACGCGTTTGAGGGTTTCGAGCTTGTCGCGGACGCCGGGGACGGCGGCGAAGAACTCGACGCCTTCTTCGACCGTCATGTCCAGCACATCGGCGATGGATTTGCTCTTGAAGGTGACGTCCAGCGTTTCGCGGTTGTAGCGCTTGCCGTGGCAGACATCGCAGGTGACATAGACATCGGGCAGGAAGTGCATCTCGATCTTGATGACGCCATCGCCCTGGCAGGCCTCGCAGCGGCCGCCCTTGACGTTGAAGGAAAAGCGGCCCGGCTGGTAGCCGCGCGCTTTGGCTTCGGGCAGACCGGCAAACCAATCGCGGATGGGCGTGAAGGCGCCGGTATAGGTGGCCGGGTTGGAGCGCGGCGTGCGGCCGATCGGCGACTGGTCGATGTCGATCACCTTGTCCAGAAATTCCAGACCTTCGATGCGGTCATGGTCTGCCGGGTGCTCGCGTGAGCCCATGATGCGGCGCGAGGCGGCTTTGAACAGCGTTTCAATGAGGAAGGTGGATTTGCCGCCGCCCGACACACCGGTGACGGCGGTGAAAGTGCCGAGGGGGATTTCGGCGGTGACATTTTTGAGATTGTTGCCGCGCGCGCCAACTACCTTGATGCGGCGGTTCTTCTTGCCGGGGCGGCGCTCGGCAGGCGTGGCGATTTCGAGCGCGCCGGACAGATAGCGGCCAGTGATCGAGGCGGGATTGGCCATGATTTCCTGCGGGGTGCCCTGCGCGATGATCTGCCCGCCATGAATGCCGGCCGCCGGGCCCATATCGACAACATAATCCGCCGTCATCACCGCATCCTCATCATGCTCCACCACGATGACGGTGTTGCCGATGTCGCGCAGATGTTTGAGCGTGTCGAGCAGGCGCGCATTATCGCGCTGGTGCAGGCCGATGGAGGGTTCATCCAGAACATAAAGCACGCCGGTGAGGCCGGAGCCGATCTGGCTGGCAAGCCGGATGCGCTGGCTCTCGCCGCCCGACAGCGTGCCGGAATTGCGCGACAGGGTCAGATAATCCAGCCCCACATCATTGAGGAAGCGCAGACGTTCGCGGATTTCCTTGAGGATACGCGAGGCGATTTCATTTTGCTTGTCGTTCAGCTGGGCTGGCAGGTGCTCGAACCATTCATTGGCAATGCGGATCGAAAGCCCGGTGACCTGGCCGATATGATTGCCGCCGATTTTTACGGCAAGCGCTTCGGGCTTGAGGCGGTAGCCGGCGCAGGCCGGGCAGGGCGTGGCTGACATGAAGCGCTCGATTTCTTCGCGCATCCAGGCGGATTCGGTTTCCTTCCAGCGGCGTTGCAGATTGGGGATCACGCCTTCAAAGGTTTTCGTGGTCTTGTAGGAGCGCAGGCCGTCATCATAGGCGAAGGTGATTTCGCGTTTGGCCGTGCCGTGGAGAATGGCGGATTTAGCCTCGTCCGAGAGGGCGGAGAACTTGTCGCCGAGCTTGAAGCCATAGACGGCGCCGAGCGCTTCCAGCGTCTGGCTGTAATAGGGCGAGGTGGATTTGGCCCAGGGACTGACTGCGCCGGAGCGGAGCGTCAGGTTTTCGTCGGGGACAATCAGATTGGGATCAATGGCGCGCTGGTTGCCGAGGCCATCGCAGGCCGGGCAGGCGCCAAACGGGTTGTTGAACGAGAACAGCCGTGGCTCGATCTCGGCGATGGTGAAACCGGAAACGGGACATGCGAATTTTTCGGAGAACAGAATGCGCTCATGCGTTTCGTTTTTAGATTTGTTGACGGAGTCCGCGCCGGTCTGGCTGGCATCGAGCGGCTTGTCGGCAAATTCGGCGACCGCCATGCCATCGGCTAGGCGCAGCGCTGTCTCCATGGAATCAGCCAGCCGTGTCGCCAGATCTGGGCGCACAACGATACGATCGACCACGACGTCGATGTCGTGCTTGTACTTTTTGTCAAGCGCCGGCACTTCGGCGATCTCGTAAAAAATGCCATCCACCTTGACGCGCTGAAAGCCTTTTTTCTGCAGCTCTGCGAGTTCCTTGCGGTATTCACCCTTACGCCCGCGCACCATGGGCGCCAGCAAGAATAGCCGCGTGCCTTCTTCCAGCGCCAATACACGGTCCACCATCTGGCTGACGGTCTGGCTCTCGATCGGCAGGCCGGTCGCCGGCGAATAGGGCACGCCAACGCGGGCAAACAGAAGCCGCATATAATCGTAGATCTCGGTCACGGTACCGACGGTGGAGCGCGGGTTCTTGGAGGTGGTCTTCTGCTCGATGGAGATGGCGGGCGACAGGCCGTCGATCTGATCGACATCGGGCTTTTGCATCATCTCCAGAAACTGGCGTGCATAGGCTGACAGGCTTTCGACATAGCGGCGCTGCCCCTCGGCATAGATGGTGTCGAAGGCGAGCGAGGATTTGCCTGAGCCAGACAGGCCGGTCATGACGATGAGGCTGTCGCGCGGCAGGTCGAGATCGACGTTCTTGAGGTTGTGCTCGCGTGCGCCGCGTATGGAGAGAAACTTGTGATCGGCCATGCCGCTTTTTCGTCCATGCTGAGAATCTGAAAGGGTGGCGGGTCCGGGCCAGCCAGCCCCCTATGTAGGTATTTTTTGCCGCAGGTCGAGCCGAAGCCGCAATCCCCGATGGTCTCGCGTATAGGCGCGTTTCGCGCGGGCCCGCAAGCAAAAAGAACAAAGGCCGAACGGGCTCCTGACATGGTTGTGGCCAGGGCATGTAACATTGATCACGTTTTTGCCCTTGCCGCTGGTTGTGGTTGACGTGGGGCGAAGCCGGGCGCAGGCTGCACATGTCTTCCAAATGGGTTTTATCCCCTGAGAACCGGTCGCGAGACGCCGCGTCCAAAGCCCATGAAGGCATTGGAAACAACAGATCGGGAGCGAGGCATGACTCCACCTAACTGTTCAGGTGCGCCCGCGCGCTAAAGCGGGCTCAGGCAGGACACCGGCCCGGCAAGCACGGACCTGCTGAAGCATCCCCACATCGCAGAGACCAAAAGTCGGGTCGCGGCTGACGCCGCACGGCACCCGAGAACAAAGCCGTTCACGGCAGAAGCCGGGCAGCGCCCGGACAGGCCCTGACTGTTCTGACGAACAGTGGGGCCTTTTTTGTGCGTGCGTGGCGGGCGGGCGGGTGAAGGCGAGCTGTTGATTGGTAAGCTTGTGCAGATTGTGGCCCCGCGCCACGACAGCCCTTTGGTTTGCCTCCACAGCCTCATGTGCAGCTGGGTCCTCTGGAATGAATGGACACATACGATGCCTCCTGCATTAACCCTGCCGAAACGCGAAGATGTGGAGAGCAGGGCGGTGGCCGAGCTTAGTTCGACGCAACGGCTTGCACCGTCGACTCACTTTGGATAAGAACATAACAAGAACATGATTGTTGTGGTCAAACTCAAAATGGCTGTGGACAGGCTACAGCAGAGATCGCGCAACCGGGCTGCGGATCGGATAGGGTGGCTGGCTTGCGGTTTTACGCGGGAGCGGCTTTCGGCAGCCCAGTGTGAACACAACAATTTCGGATGAGCGTAGGAGAAGTTTTATGGCGGGTAGCGTCAACAAGGTCATTCTGGTCGGCAATCTAGGGGCTGACCCTGAAATCCGCCGGCTCAATTCCGGTGAGCCGGTCGTCAATCTGAGGATCGCGACTTCGGAAAGCTGGCGCGACAAGAATTCAGGTGACCGTAAGGAAAAGACCGAATGGCATCAGGTCGTCATCTTCAACGATAATCTGGCCAAGGTCGCCGAGCAGTACCTGAAGAAGGGTATGAAGGTTTATATCGAAGGCCAGTTGCAGACCCGCAAATGGGAAAAGGACGGCGTCGAGCGCTATTCGACCGAAATCGTGCTGCAGAAATTCCGGGGGGAATTGCAGATGCTCGATTCACGCGGGCAGGGCGGCGATAGCGGCCAGGTCGGCTATAGCGGCGGCGGCGGCGGCGGAAGTTCGCGCGGTTCAGATAGTTTTGGCCAGTCCGGCCCGAATGACGATTACGGCAATCGCAGCGGTGGGGGCGGCGGTGGCAATCGCGGCGGCGGCGGTGGTGGTTCGCGCGACCTCGACGACGAAATCCCGTTCTGATCGTCAGAAACTTTGGTGGCGCGGAATTCTTTTCGCGCCACTTTTCTTCGCTCCGCTATAGATGGATAGGGCGGTTTGGGCGCACCTTAAGGGTGAAGGGGGCTTTCGCTCCCTTCGCGGTCGCCGCAGCGTGCAGATTCACGCGGCCATCAGCGCTTTGATACCGTCGGCGACGAACTGGACAGCGAGTGCTGCCAGGATCACGCCAAGCAGGCGGGTGAGAATGGAGCGGCCGGTGTGGCCCAAAATGCCGTCCACCCGCTCGGCCAAGACGAAAACGATGTAGGTGAGCAGCAGGCAGGCGAGGATGATGGCGACCAGCGCTGCCTGCGCCTGCCAGCCGGCAAAAGTGCCTGACAGGAGAACGGTCGCCGAAATAGCGCCGGGGCCTGCGATCAGAGGGATGGCCAGTGGAAAGGCGGCGACATTGTGTATGTGGTCGCGGGTAATGGCGACATCTGAAATCTTTTCCTTCCGGTCCTGGCGCTTTTCAAACACCATCTCGAAGGCGATGAAGAACAGCAGAAAACCGCCAGCGACGCGGAAGGCCGGCAGCGTGATACCAAACACATTGAGAATCGATGCGCCGGCAATGGCAAACAGCGTCAGCACCGCAAAGCCGATCACCGAGGCGCGGATCGACACCTGACGGCGCTCGCTTCGGTTCATGCCGCGCGTGATGGCCAGAAAAAGGGGTGCCAGTCCGGGCGGGTCAATAGTCACAAGAAGTGTGACGAAGGCATTGAAAAGACTATCGAAGCTTGGCAACACACTCTCCCGACCACAGTGGCTGGTGTGAGGTCAGTGGTAGAGCAAAGCGCGGCCGCTGGAAACCGTTTCCGTGAGGTTTTTGTCACGGACAACGGTGTCGTATCAGGCTGCGGCGCTGCAATTGGCCTCAAGCCGATCAACAGGCGTTTTCGGACCACAAAAAGAAAGACACCGCGCGCCTACCGCGCCAGCGCACACGGCCAACACCGGCGCCGCGGGTGGCGGCAGCCCGGCACCCGGATAATTAGCTTGTGAGGGCGTGTTGCACGATATCAATCATCTTCTGCCGCACCATGCCCCAGGATTCAAAACC
Source organism: Mesorhizobium sp. NBSH29 (assembly GCF_015500055.1). Taxonomy (NCBI): domain Bacteria; kingdom Pseudomonadati; phylum Pseudomonadota; class Alphaproteobacteria; order Hyphomicrobiales; family Phyllobacteriaceae; genus Mesorhizobium; species Mesorhizobium sp. NBSH29. Next base: position 2,891,990 of record NZ_CP045492.1, on the reverse strand, counting down.
AGATTTTTCGATGCCACGGCGTTCGAGCATGACGACGGTGTGATGCCTTTGGTCGTGTTGGATCGATTTGAAAAGCGCTGATACGACGGTTTCCGGGCCTTCAAGTATCTGGCACACGCGATTCCCATCGACCGCAAGCACGCCGGTAATACCATGTGCGGAATTGAACTCCGCAGCTTTGGCTACAAGATCGCGAATGTCGGTTTCTGCTACCACCGGACGGAGTGTCGAAACGTAGGTGAGGCGGATGTCGGGCAAAGTAGTTCCTTTTGCTGCACACCAGTTTGGTAGGCTGCGCAGATTGCGGATCACACCTAAACTCTGGTCGTAGATCGTACAAGTTCAACTTCCTCCCCAGACACACACATTCTTCAGCGATTGGTGGTATTGTCAGTCCATGGTGAACAACGTCTACCGTTTCAGGCGCATCAAGTGGGGTGACCCCAAGAAGCTCCGGGTTTTGGTCGAGGACTTTTCGCCCAGAAAGCGACCGGTAGCGTTTATCCTGTTTGTGGCAGGGGTTTCGGTCCTGGCCTTCGGCATCGGGTTCTCGCTCTAGCAACCCAGCCGGCTAAAATAATGTTTGCCGATTTTTCCACCTAAACCCCCAGATGTGCCGTGGTTCCCGGAGGGCATTTTGACGCGTCTGGTGCGGCTTTTTGGCTTGGCGCGATATCTCTTTGAAATAATGCGCGAAAAGAGCGCTGGAAAACCAGCAAAAGCTGCGGAAAGCTGGCTTCATGCATTGGAGCAGCGGCATGCGATACTATATAAGGCCTGTGTGATTCCCGTTTGCGATTGTGACCTGATTTGACCGACCAAAACCCACCGCGCAGGCCCGAGGACGGGCCGAACGGCATCGAGCCTATTTCCATCATCGAGGAGATGCAGCGCTCGTACCTCGATTATGCGATGAGCGTCATCGTCAGCCGTGCTCTGCCAGATGTGCGCGACGGGTTAAAGCCTGTGCACCGGCGCATCCTGTTTGCGGCGCATGAGAGCGGCTATCACTGGAACCGCAAATATGTAAAATCGGCGCGCCCCGTTGCTGACGTGATGGGTAAATACCATCCACATGGCGATGCCTCCATCTATGACGCCCTGGTACGCATGGCGCAGGACTGGTCGCTGCGCGTTCCGCTGATCGACGGGCAAGGCAATTTCGGCTCGATCGATGGCGATCCGCCGGCAGCGATGCGGTATACCGAATCGCGCCTCACAAAGGTGGCGCATGAGCTGCTGGAAGATATCGACAAGGATACGGTCGATTTCCAGGAAAACTATGATGCCTCGTCCGAAGAGCCAAAAGTGCTTCCGGCGCGTTTTCCCAACCTGCTGGTCAATGGTTCGGGCGGCATTGCCGTCGGCATGGCGACCAACATTCCGCCGCATAACCTTGGCGAGATCATCAACGGCACCATAGCGCTGATCGACAATCCGGCGATGGAGCTGCCGGAACTGATGGAGCATATTCCCGGCCCGGATTTCCCGACCGGTGGCATCGTGCTCGGACGCTCGGGCATTTACAATGCCTATTCGACCGGGCGCGGCTCTATCCTGATGCGTGGCAAGGTCGCCATCGAGCCTATGCGTAACGACCGCGAGGCGATTATCGTCACGGAAGTGCCGTTTCAGGTCAACAAATCGTCGATGATCGAAAAGATGGCCGAACTGGTGCGCGACAAGCGCATCGAAGGCATTTCCGATATTCGCGACGAGAGTGACCGGCAGGGCTATCGCGTCGTCATCGAGCTGAAGCGCGATGCGGTCGCCGAAGTCGTGCTCAACCAGCTCTATCGCTACACGCCGCTGCAAACCTCCTTTGGTGCCAATGTGGTGGCGCTGAATGGCGGCAAGCCGGAAGTGATGACACTGCTCGACATGCTGAGGGCGTTTGTCGCCTTTCGCGAGGACGTGATCAGCCGGCGGACGAAATACCTGCTGCGCAAGGTGCGCGATCGCGCGCACGTGCTGGTGGGACTAGCCATTGCTGTCGCCAATATCGACGAAGTGATCCGCACCATTCGCCAGGCGCCAGATCCGCAGACGGCGCGCGAACAGCTGATGGAGCGCCGCTGGCCGGCGCGTGATGTGGAATCGCTGATCCTCCTGATCGACGATCCGCGCCACCGCATCAACGATGACGGCACCTATCATCTCTCCGAAGAACAGGCGCGCGCCATTCTGGAACTGCGCCTGCAGAGGCTGACGGCACTTGGGCGTGATGAAATCGCCGATGAGCTGAACTCAATCGGGGCTGAGATCAAGAATTTTCTGGAGATCCTGTCATCGCGGGTGCGCATCCAGCAGATCGTCAAGGACGAGCTTGCCGCTGTGCGCGAGGAATTTGGGACCAAGCGGCGTACCGAGCTGGCCGAAGGTGGCGCGGACATGGACGACGAGGACCTGATCCAGCGCGAGGACATGGTCGTGACCGTCAGCCATTCGGGCTATATCAAGCGCGTGCCGCTGTCGCAGTATCGGGCGCAGCGCCGCGGCGGTAAGGGCCGCTCCGGCATGTCCACCAAGGATGAGGATTTCGTCACACGGCTGTTCGTGGCCAACACCCACACGCCGGTACTGTTCTTCTCCTCGCGCGGCATCGTCTACAAGGAAAAGGTCTGGCGGTTGCCGATCGGCAGCCCGCAATCGCGTGGCAAGGCACTGATCAACCTTCTTCAATTGCAGCAGGGCGAGCGCATCACCACCATCATGCCATTGCCTGAGGATGAAGAGAGCTGGGGCGAGCTGGACGTGATGTTTGCCACGACGCGCGGCACCGTGCGCCGCAACAAGTTGTCAGACTTTGTCCAGGTCAACCGCAATGGCAAGATTGCGATGAAACTGGAGGAAGAAGGCGACGAGATCCTCGGCGTCGAAACCTGCACCGACAATGACGACGTGCTGTTGACCGCCAATACCGGTCAATGCATCCGCTTCAGGGTTGGCGATGTGCGCGTGTTCCAGAGCCGCAATTCGGTCGGCGTGCGCGGGATTTCGATGAGCGACAGTGACCGCGTGATCTCTATGGCCATCCTCGAACATGTTGAGGCAACGCCAGCCGAACGTGGCGCCTATTTGAAACGCTCCGTCGCAGAACGCCGTGCCGATATGGGTGATGACGAAGAGATTGCGCTCACCAATGAGGATGTTGGCGAGGAAACCGATCTGTCTGATGAGCGTTTCGCAATCCTCAAGGAGCATGAGCAGTTCGTTCTCACTGTAACCGAATATGGCTACGGCAAGCGCTCATCTTCATATGATTTCCGTCTGACGGGACGTGGCGGCAAGGGCATCCGCGCCACCGATGTCTCCAAGGTAGAGGAAATTGGTCGCCTGGTGGCAACCTTCCCGGTCGGCAATGAAGACCAGATCATGCTGGTTTCCGATGGTGGAACGGTGATCCGCGTGCCGGTCAACGGCATTCGCTTTGCCAGCCGCGCGACCAAGGGCGTGACAATCTTCAACACGTCGAAGGAAGAGAAAGTCGTCTCAGTAGAGCGGATTTCGGAACCGCAAAGCGAGGAGGACGAGATCGACACCGAAGCTGAAGGCGTAGAGATCAGCGTCGACGCTTCGGAGCCAAACGATCAGCCCCCGGAGGCATAGCAAAACAATTCAGGCCGGAGATTATCCGGCCTGAATTGCTTTAGCGGGTGCCAAAGGGAGGAAAGCGGTCGTAGCTGTCGCGCATCCGAACGCTCTGGGCTTCGTGATGAATACCGAACACGGTGGCGATCAGCATTGCGATGGTCATGGCGGCGGCGAGCATGAAAATAATCATTTTGATGTCTCCTGTTGCTGCAATAACGGCCAAGTGCCGATTGGGTTTCATTTTTCTTGCTGCTGTTTGCACAAATGCCGCTGAACTTTTCGTGAGCGTCGGGTTCATGTTCGGTTCACTCGCAGCGCGCTGGCCCAATTTCTGGGTAGAATAGCAAATTGCCTTTGGTCCCGATGACCGGTAGAACCGCCAACCATGACAGAGCGTATCGCCATCTATGCCGGCTCGTTTGATCCGTTGACCAACGGCCATCTGGACGTGCTGAAGGCGGCGCTCGCAGTGGCCGACACAGTCTATGCTGCAATTGGCATCCAGCCTTCCAAAGTACCTTTGTTTTCACTCCAGGAGCGCGTTGCGTTTATCGAGAGATCGGCGCGCGAAATGGGCAAGAAGGATGCTCCGCGCATCCGCGTGGTGCCTTTTGAAGGGCTGGTGATCGATGCGGCTCGCAAGCATGGCGCCTCGATCATGATCCGCGGGCTGCGCGACGGTACCGACCTCGACTACGAAATGCAGATGGCCGGCATGAACGAGACGATGGCTCCCGATCTGCAGACGGTGTTTTTGCCGGCAAGTCCCTCAGTTCGTACGATTACGGCCACATTGGTGCGCCAGATCGCATCGATGGGCGGCGATATAACCCCTTTTGTGCCAGATGCGGTAGCAGAAGCACTCGCCATAAGATTCTCAAAAAAGTAGAAAAGTTCAGGAAATACCTATGACGCTGAAGAAGCTCGCTTTCACGCTCTTTTTCGTAGCCACCAGCCTTTTGGTCGGCAAATCGGCCTTTGCGGCGGATGCGGAAAACACTCTCATCATCACGCTGGAGGGCGGCGACGTTACCATCGCGCTCAACCCGGCGATCGCTCCAAAAAACGTCGCCCAGATCAAGCAGCTGGTGCGCGATGGCGCCTATGACAATGTCGCTTTTCACCGAGTGATCGACGGCTTTATGGCCCAGACCGGTGACGTGCGATTCGGCAACATGACCGATGGTTTCAACGCCGAGATGGCTGGTAAGGGTGATTCCAAACTGCCAGATCTGCCAGCTGAATTCAGCAAAGAACGCTTCGTGCGCGGTACCGTCGCAATGGCGCGCGCCCAGGATCCCAATTCAGCCAACTCGCAGTTCTTCATCATGTTCGCGCCAGCCGCAGCGCTGGACGGCCAGTATACGGTGGTCGGTACGGTAGAAAGTGGGATGGAACTCGTCGACGCTATCAAAAAGGGTGACCCGGCGCTGAACGGGCTTGTCAGTGACCCGGATCGCATGATCAAGGTGCGCATCGCCGCCGACAACTAGACTGCTGTTTTTATCGGAAAGGCCGGGCAGGAAAAAACGCCCGGCCGCATGTTTTAAAAAGAAAGGAATTGGCCATGGCCGAAATCAAGGATCCCGAGAACACGCTTCTCATGGAAACCACCAAGGGCAATGTAGTGATCGAACTTCTGCCCGATCTGGCCCCTGGCCATGTGGCGCGCATCAAGGAACTGACCCGCGAGGGTGCCTATGATGGTGTTGTGTTCCACCGCGTTATCGACGGCTTCATGGCACAGACCGGCGATGTGAAGTTCGGCAAGTCGGGCGGCAAGGAATTCGCCCCTGCGCGCGCCGGCATGGGCGGTTCAGAAAAGCCGGACCTGAAGGCTGAATTTTCCAACATGAACCACTCCCGTGGAACATGTTCGATGGCGCGTTCGCAAAGCCCCGACTCAGCAAACTCGCAGTTCTTCATCTGCTTTGGCGATGCCGCTTTCCTCAACCGCCAGTACACGGTTTGGGGCCAAGTTGTTTCCGGCATGGAATTTGTGGATCTGATCAAGCGCGGCGAGCCGGTTGCCGATCCTGACAAGATCGTTTCGATGAAGGTTGCTGCCGACACCAAGGCAGCCTGAGGACTGGTGCGATGACAGGCGTCCTCTGGTCTCTGCTTGGCATACTGGCGGGCGCCTTCATCGCTATTCAGGCTCCGGTCAATGCCGCACTCGCACGCGGACTTGGCCTGCCGGTTGCTGCCGCGGCATTTTCCTTCCTGGCGGGTGCTGTGGTGCTTGGCATCATATCGCTGGTGATGGTGCGGCTCGACCACATGACCATCGACTTCAAGGCACCGGCGCTGTGGCTGTTTATCGCCGGCGGCATTCTGGGCGCCGGCTATGTAACGAGTGCTGTCATTTTGACCCCAAAACTCGGCGCTGCGGCATTGATGGCATTTCTGGTGACCGGTCAGCTCCTCGCCGGTATGCTGATCGACAAGGTCGGCTTCCTGGGCGTTGCCGTGCGCGAGATTTCTGCCGGGCGCATGTTGGGCGCGGTGCTGCTTCTATCCGGCGCCTTGTTGATCCGACTGACCTGATGCGTGTTGATATTTTCGATTTCGAACTGCCGGAAGAGCGCATTGCGCTGAGGCCCGCCGAACCGCGCGATGCGGCGCGCCTGCTGGTTGTGCGCCCGGGCCAATCGCCTCAAGATGGCGCTGTGGTGCACGATTTGCCGGACCTGCTGCAACCCGGCGACGTGATGGTCTTCAACGACACAAAGGTCATCCCTGCCCAGCTGCAAGGCATGCGCCGGCGCGGAGAGGCTGTGACACCGGTGGAAGCGACACTGCATATGCGTGTTGCACCCGACCGCTGGCTGGCCTTCATGCGGCCAGGCAAGCGCATCGCCGAGGGCGACCGCATCCATTTTGGCCATGACCAGAATTCGTGTTTTCTGGGTGCGCTGGATGCAACGGTGCTGGAAAAGCGAGACGCCGGTGAGATTCTGCTCGGCTTCGATGTTTCGGGCCCATTCCTCGACGAGGCGCTGCACGCTGTCGGGCATATACCACTGCCACCCTATATCGCCTCGAAACGTGCCGACGATGCGCGCGATCTTGCCGACTATCAAACCGTTTTTGCCCGCGATGAAGGGGCGGTGGCAGCGCCGACCGCGGGGCTGCACTTTACGCCGACCCTTCTGGATGCTCTCGACCAGCGCGGCATCGAGCGCCACTTCGTAACCTTGCATGTGGGTGCTGGCACATTCCTGCCGGTCAAGGCGGATGACACCGCCGACCACAAGATGCATTCGGAGACCGGCGAAATTTCGCAAGCCACGGCCGAGGCGCTGAATGCTGCGCGCCGTGACGGTCGGCGGATAGTCTCGGTCGGGACCACCCCTCTCAGGCTTCTGGAAAGTGCAGCGGACGAGAGCGGCCAAATCGCGGCGTGGAACGGCCCGACAGACATCTTTATCACACCGGGTTACCGGTTTCGCTCAGTCGACGTTCTGATGACCAATTTCCACCTGCCGCGTTCAACACTGTTCATGCTGGTCTCGGCCTTTGCCGGACTGGACACAATGCGCGAAGCTTATGCGCATGCAATTTCGCAAGGGTATCGGTTTTATTCCTACGGAGATTCAAGCTTGCTGTTCAGGAGTAGGGTTGACGCGCCGACCGGCTACGGGTGAGTGGCTATGCGGGATATTGTCCGTGAGGCCACCAGGCCCGATTGCAACGTCAGGCTTGTGACGCTATTGCCCCGGTTATGACTAAAGATTTTTCGTTTTCCGTTACCGCAACCGACGGGCTGGCCCGGCGCGGTGAGATTTCCATGCCGCGCGGTACTGTGCGCACGCCGGCCTTCATGCCGGTGGGTACCGGCGGCACCGTCAAAGCCATGTATATGGACCAGGTGCGCGGTGTGGGTGCCGACATCATTTTGGGCAACACCTATCATCTGATGTTGCGGCCAGGGGCCGAGCGTTTGGCGCGACTGGGGGGGCTGCATGAATTTGCGCGCTGGCCGCACCCTATTCTGACGGACAGCGGCGGATTTCAAGTCATGTCGCTGGCGCAGCTTCGAAAACTCGACGAAAAGGGCGTGACGTTCCGCTCGCATATTGATGGCGCCGCCTATGAGATGACACCAGAGCGCTCGATCGAGATCCAGGGGCTGCTCGGCTCCGATATCCAGATGCAGCTGGATGAATGCGTGGCCCTGCCAGCCAAGGATACCGAGATCGAGCGCGCGATGGAGCTTTCGCTGCGCTGGGCCGAACGCTGTAGGACAGCGTTTGGCACCCAGGCTGGCAAGGCCATGTTTGGTATTGTGCAGGGCGGCGACAAGCCAGAACTGAGACGTCGTTCGGCGGCGGCACTGTCGGCCATGAACCTGAAGGGCTATGCGGTGGGCGGTCTGGCAGTTGGCGAACCGCAGGCGGTGATGCTCGACATGCTGGATGTCACCTGTCCCGAACTGCCGGCGGAAAAGCCGCGCTATCTGATGGGTGTGGGCACTCCGGACGACATTTTGAAATCAGTGGCGCGCGGCATCGATATGTTTGATTGCGTGATGCCGACGCGGGCAGGGCGGCATGGACTAGCTTACACCCGACGCGGGAAAATCAACCTGCGCAACGCGCGTCATGCCGAGGATTCGCGCCCGCTGGATGAAGAGAGCGATTGCCCCGCCGCGCGCGACTATTCGCGCGCCTATCTGCACCATCTGGTGAAATCAGGTGAGGCGCTCGGCGGCATGCTGCTCACCTGGAACAATTTGTCTTACTACCAGAAGCTGATGCAGGATATACGCGATGCCATTGAGGCCGGCCAGTTTTTCGCTCGGGCCGAGGTGATTTCGCATGGCTGGGCGCGCGGCGACCTGCCTACATTGTAAGCGTTTGCGCGCCGCGGAGGCTGACGCCGGTGATGCGAAAAGTTCCGTCGGGTTGTAGCTCGAGCGTATAGATCGCCTCATAATTCTTGCCGTCAGGCCCGACCAGGAAAACCTGCTGGGCGATGGTGCCCGGCGCACCCTCGCGCGCCTCGCCGAAGGAAAAGCTGTCAGGCTGATAGACGGGCCGGTAGGTTCCCGTGACCATGCCCATGAAACGGTCGAGCGTGGGGAAGATGCGTTGTACATTGGGTGCGGCAAAGCTGTAGGCGCGGGCGTTGTCGCCGGAGCGGAACGCGCCGATCTGCGATTGGATGGTAGCCTGCCCGGCGGCGATTTCGGCTTCGCCGGAATGTGCCGGCAAGGATGCCGCCAGCGACAGGCAGATCAAGAGCACGGCAGGACGCATACCAGTCTCCTCGGTCAACAGTTGGGCCAAGACTTTTGCCAACCTTTCCAGATGATACGGGTTTTCGGGCGATCTGGTTTCATTTTTTCGCTCAGCGTTCGCGGCTTTCGCCATCATTCGGCGGTCAGCAATTGATTGGCGGCGACGGTGCTGCGAATTTCGACGCAAACGGGGACGGCCGGGACCTGGGCGAAGCCTGCGGTCGGTTACCGGCAAAGCTGCAAAACGTTGGTGCCGATCGAGGCGTCGCTTCACTGATTGCGTGTCAGCGCGTCATGCCGCGCGCCGAAACCGCAAGTTCGCCAACTACATTGTCGCCGCGCGCCAACGTGATCCGGTCGTGCAGATTGGCGACCGGACAGACATGATTGGGCACGATCGTCAGTCGGTCGCCAAACGTCGGGCGCTCGGCGCAGGCGGAGAGATCCACCACACCATGCTCCTCGCTGATGCGGGTGATGATGGCATCGGGATATCCGATGATGGCCCCAAAGCCAGTGATGCCGGAGCCCGCCGGATCGCTGGTCAGGGTTTTGGAGCCGCAATCGATGACGGCGCGCTCAGGCGTCGGGCGGCTGATGACAGTCGCCAGAACATGCAATGCGCAATCCTCCAGGCTGACTGCACCCGAACCTATGGTGGCGCGGTCATTGTAGATGTAGGTGCCGACGCGCAGTTCGTCGATGCAGCCGAGTTCGTGGGTGTGGAAAGCTTTTGGCGTGCCACCACCCGAGATGCGGGGAATGTCGAGGCCGGCATCGGCAAAGTGCTTTTTGGCCTCGGCAACGAAGCCGACAGTTTTCTGGCTGGCGGGATAGGTCATCAGCCCGGCAAAGGCCAGGCCTTCGCAACTCTGCAACTGCTGCGCCAGCGCCAGCGCCTCGGCAACTGAAACGACGCCAGTGCGCTCCATGCCACTGTCGAACTCCACGTAAACCGCAATCGTAGCACCAGAGATTCTTGCTGCATCGGCAGCAGTTGCCAGTGCGAGCGGATTGTCGACGGCAACCGTCATCCGGCAGCGTGGCGCCAGGGCTGCCAGCCGGGCAGCTTTTCCCTGCCCAACGAGCGGATAGGAAATCAGAATATCATCGATCCCGGCATCGGCCATGATCTCGGCCTCGGTCAGTTTTTGGCAGGTGATGCCCTGCGCACCGAGCGCCAGCTGGCGCTGGGCGAAGGCCGGGATCTTGTGCGTCTTGATGTGGGGACGCAGAGCTATGCCATGCCGATCACAATAGTCCTGCATCGTGCGCAAATTGCGATCCACGCGGTCGAGATCAACGACCGGGGTGGGCGTTTCGATATCCGCCATGGCGTGTGACCTCGCCGGGGTGAAGGCAGCGCCGGTTTCAAGTTCAGGCTGCCACGGGGCGAGGTCGGTCTTGTTCAGCATTGCGCATCTCCGGGCATTGAAACGAGGCGCATTATCGCCTGCATGATCCTGCGTCAGCATCGGAACATGCCGTCCAGCCGCCTACGCGGCAAGGGTAAACTTCAACCATGGGCATTTTTGAATTCCATTTGACTGAATAAATCGGTTGTGCAACCTTTCGATTGCCGGAGGGGCACAACGTTGGCTTTACGTGGGACCAATCAGGAATTCGGGCGGCCATACAATCGGCGGATCGTGCTCGAGGCCATCCGCTTGCATGGGCCGATTGCTCGGGCCGATATTGCAGCGCGGGTTGGCCTGACGGTCCAGACAGTTTCCACCATCGTTCGAGAACTGGAGCAGCAGGGTTATGTGCTTGCGGCGCGCGAAGAACCGCGCGGGCGAGGCCTGCCGCCCACCACGCTGACGCTCAATCCGGAGGGCGGCTATGCCGTTGGCGTGCACCTGACACCGTTGGGTATTGATGCAGCCCTGGTCAATCTGGGCGGCGACGTGATCGAAAGCCGGCATTACGAAGCGCCCAATATCGAGCCTGACGATGCTTTCAAGCTTATTGCAAAGATGGTTCCGGAGTTGACCGGTCTGCGGGAAGGCGGTCGCATTTTGGGGGTCGGTATGGCGCTACCCGGGCCTTTTGGCGTGGAATCCATGAGCTTTGTGGGCCCGACCACAATGGCTGGCTGGAAGGATGTGCCGCTGCGCGAACGGCTTGCAGCGGCGACCGGTTTCCCTGCTTTTTTCGAGACCGACATGGTGGCGGCGGCGATGGGTGAACGGCTCTATGGGCTCGGAGCGTCGCATGCGCAGTATTATTATCTCTATTTCGGCGTCGGGCTTGGCGGAGCATTGATGCATGATGGTAACGTGCTTCGGGGCGCCTGGGGCAATGCCGGCGAAGTGGGCCACATGCCCATGGTTCCTGGTGGGGAGATCTGTCCGTGTGGCAATCGCGGCTGTCTGGAGCGTTATGTGTCGCTCGAAGCACGTGGCCGCTTTTCCGGTTCGGACGCCCAATGGGTAGAGGCCGTCGGGCCCATATTGTGCAATGCAATCGTGACGATAGAAAACATGCTGGATCCCGAAACCATTATTCTTGGCGGGCTGGCACCGCCGGCGCTGCTGGACCAGATGGCGGCAGAAGCCAGAAAAAATCTTCTCAATTCGGTTGCGAGCCGCAAGGGACGAACGACACCACGGGTTCTGGTTGCAAAGGGCGGACAATTCGCAGTGCTTCGTGGGGCCGCAGCACTTGCGGTTTCAGGCGTTCTCTCACCGCGCTTCGGCCAGATGTTTGCGGCCGAGCGCGAGCGCGAAAAGGATATTGTTGTTCAGTCCAGGGAGATAGCCGCATGAGTGAACCGCTGCTCGTCCTCGACAACATCACCAAAAGCTACGGCGCCATCGAAGCGCTGAGGGGCATTAGCTTTGCCATCGGCAAGGGCGAGGTGGTGGCGCTGTTGGGCGACAATGGCGCCGGCAAGTCGACGCTGGTGAAAATCATCGCCGGCGGTTTGGAGCCGAGTTCAGGCCGCATGTTGTTTGAGGGTAAGGAATTTTTGGCCAGATCGCCGTCGCAGGCCAAGGCAGCCGGCATCGAGACTGTCTACCAGGACCTGTCGCTCTGCACCAATGTGGATGTCGTCGCAAACTTTTTCATGGGCCGCGAGATAACCCGAAAAGTGCTTGGCATTCCTGTGCTGGATGAGCGGGCGATGGAAAAGGTGGCGGGCGATGCGCTCTCCAGCGCGGGCACGCGCATTCCTTCGCTCCGAACCAAGGTCGAGCATCTTTCCGGCGGACAGCGCCAGGCTATCGAGCTCAACCGCTTTGTCCATTGGGGCGGCAAGCTGGTGCTGCTGGACGAGCCGTTCGCCGCACTTGGCGTCGAGCAGACGCGGCGCGGGCTGGAGATGATCCGCCACGTCGCCAGCCAAGGCATCGGCGTCGTTATCATCACGCATATCATGCAGCAGGCATTTCAGGTCGCCGACCGGATCGTGGTGATCCGCCAGGGCGTGGTGGCCGGAGATGTAGCGCGTCATCAAACAAGTCCCGATGCGGTGATCAACATGATTACCGGTGAAACACCTGCCGGTGCCGGACCGGCGGGTGAGGGGTCATAAGAGGGGTCCGGCTTAACAGGAGCGACAAAATGAGGAGAATACTTCTTTCTGTCTTCGGTGTTTTGGCACTGGCCTTTGCCTTGCTCACGCCGGCATTCGCGCAGACCAAGGGCGTCGTCTACTACATGGTTCCGACCCTGCTCGACGAGTTTCAGACCGGCTCGGTGAGCGCATTGGAACTCTTTCTGAAGCAGGTTGGCTATGAGATGAAAACGCTGAACGCCGACAACAAAACCGACGTGCAGCAAAGCCAGATGAACGACGTGATCGCGCTCAAACCCGGCGCAATCATTCTGGCAGCGGTGGATTTCAATGCGCTGAAGCCTTCCATTGAGGCAGCACGTGCGGCGGGTATCCCGGTGGTCGAATTTGACCGTCAGATCACCTCGACAAAATCCGACCTCACTTCGGTGGCCGGCACCATCGAAATCGGCTACGTGGCGGCAGAACAAGCTGAAAAGCTGTTGTCTGCCAGAAACGGCTCCGTGAAAGGCAAGATCCTGCAGGTTCTGGGCGATCCGGGCGATCCGTATACGCTCGATATCCAGAAGGGTTTTGAGGAGAAGATGGCGGAATTTCCGGAAGTCAAAATCATCTCCGTTCCAGCCATGCAGTGGGAAGCCAGCAATGCCGGCACAATCGTTGCCGACCAGATGCTGGCCAACCCCGACATCGACCTGATCTTCGGCCATGCGGCTCACCTTTCGGTAGCTGCAGTTGCCTCTCTGGAATCGGCTGGCAAGAAGCCGGGCGACGTGATGCTGATGAGCTCTAACGGTGCACCCGTTGGTCTCGATCTCATCCGCAAGGGCTGGTTGAATGTCGAGGTGGAGCAGCCGCTCTACGCCCAGGCAGCAGCAGTTGCCATGTTCATGGACAAGATCGTCAACAAGCAGGAAATCAAACCTGGCGAGTATGACGTGATTGGTCTGAAAGGCGTGGTGACCAACGAAGAATGGGGACCGAACATCAAGGTTCCCGGTGCTGCCATTGATAAATCCAACGTCGATGATCCAAAATTCTGGGGCAATCTCAAGCCTCCGACCGACACGGTAAAATCGGCTGAATGACGTAGCCGCACCTTGCCGCTGAACTCTTCTCTCCCCGCGCAAGCGGGGAGAGAATTCGGCGGCGCCTAGGACGGCTTTATCCAAAACCTTTCCATTGGATTTAACAGATGAACCCCCGCACCCGCCGCGCCCTTGAGTTTGTTCTCGATAACCTCGTCTGGTTCATGCTGCTGTTTGTGCTGGTGGTGTTTTCGCTTTTTGTGCCGAACTATTTTCAGCTGGGCATTTTCGCCAATATTGTTGAGGCCTCAAGCGTGCTCGGTGTCATGTCGATCGGGCTGGCGCTCGTTATCATCACCGGCCATATGGACCTGTCGGTGGAATCTGTGGCGGCGCTGAGCGCCATGACCGTTGGTATTCTATTCTGCTCATCCGGTATTGGCATGGGTGTCGTTTTGTACCCACAATGGCTGATGGTGCCGGCATCACTGGTACTGGCGTTGGCGGTGGGCGGATTGATCGGGGCCTTCAACGGCTATCTGGTCGTCAAGATGAAGATGAGCGCCTTTATCATCACGCTGGCATCCTACATCTGGGTGCGCGGGCTGGTGCTGGTAATCTCCGGTGGGCGATCAGCCCAGGATCTGGCGCCTTCCATCCGGTGGTTCGGTATCCAGCGTTTGATGGGAATTCCGCTCACGGCCTGGATTGCCATTTCCAGTTTCATCGCATTTTCTCTTATTCTGGCGAAGACGCCTTTCGGTCGCCACCTGACCATGATCGGCGGCAATGAGACGGCAACCTTTCGCGCCGGCATCAAGGTCAATCGGAACCTCATTCTTGCCTTTGTTTTGGCTGGCGCGATAGCCGGCATGGCGGGCTGGCTGCTGGTGATCCGCACCTCGGGGGCGACGGCCAACCTTGGCATCGGCCTGCTGTTCAACGCGTTTGCCGCGGTCGTCATCGGTGGCGTCAGCCTGAAGGGCGGCGTGGGCACGCTGCCGGGTGTCTATGCCGGTGTTCTGTTGCTATCCTCCATCAACACGGCGATCAACCTGATGGGGCTTCCGGCCAATTTTACGCAGGTTATCCATGGCCTGCTGGTTCTGGCTGCCGTCCTGCTTGACGCGTTCAAGCAGAGCATCCGCCAGAGGCTCGCATGAGTGACCGTCTGCACAACAAGGTGGCGCTGATCATCGGCGCCGCCCGAGGCATAGGCAAAGGTATAGCGCAGCGCTTTGCCGAGGAAGGCGCCAGACTGGTTCTGGCTGATACGGAAATGGACGCAGGCATGGCTGCCGCAGAAGAGTGCGGTGCAGCATTCATCCAAACCGACATTTCCGAAATGGCTGATGCGGAGGCAGCAGTTGCCTTGGCACTGCAGCGCTACGGTCACCTCGACATTCTTGTCCAGAATGCCGGGATTTATCCCTGGCAGCTGATTGAAAACACGAGCTCCGATGACTGGGACCGCGTCATGGCGGTCAATCTGCGTGGTACTTTCCATGCAGCGCGCGCAGCACTCGTGCCGATGAAGGCGCAGGGCAGCGGGCGCATGCTATTCACTTCCTCGATAACAGGGCCGCATGTGACCAGTCCCGGTCACGGGCATTATTCCGCCAGCAAGGCTGGCATCAATGGCTTTATCCGGGCTGCTGCGCTGGAGTTTTCAGGCTATGGCATCACCGTGAATGGGGTCGAGCCGGGCAATATTTTGACCGAGGCGATCGAGCTTCATCGGGGTGCAGCTTTTATCAAGAACATGGAGGATGCCATCCCGCTTGGGCGGCTTGGCAGTCCGCGCGATATTGCCAACGCCTTCCTGTTTCTGGCGTCGGACGACGCAAGCTATATCACCGGCACAACCATTGTTGTGGATGGCGGCCAGTTGCTGCCCGAAGGCAAGGATTTCAGGCTGCTGCCACCATGATTGTCGATTTGGGCGACGGCTATGTGCTGAGGCAGGCGAGCGCGGCAGATGATGCGGCGCTGAAAATGATCTGCCTCAAAACCGGGGACGCCGGTGCCGATGCCTCCGCAAGGGAGGATGCTCCCGACCTTCTCGGCCTTATCTACACCGTTCCCTACCGGCATTTTGAACCGGAACTGGCTTTTATCATTGAAGGTCCGGTCGGTCCGGCGGGGTATCTGCTCGGGGCGCGGAATTCGGTTGCCTTCAATCTGCGGCTTGCAAACGACTGGTATCCGGGCATGAGGCTGGCGCATACCGATCCGGGCAATAAGCTATCTCTCTGGGAGGGTAGTGATTGGGCACGGCATTGGATACATCACCCGGATTTGGCAGTGCCTGAAGTGCTGGCTACGCGATACCCGTCACATGGCCATATCGATCTCCTGCCGCAGGCGCGGGGCCGGGGGATCGGGCGTCGTGCGATGCGATTTCTGGAGGAGCGCCTGGGGGAAGGCGGGTCGCCTGGGCTTTATCTGGAAGTCGCGCCGGAAAATTCTTCGGCGTTACGCTTTTATGAAACGCTTGGCTATGTGCAATTGCAGGGCGCGGATGTGCCGCGCCGCTGCATATTCATGGTAAAGACGCTGGCCCGTTAGCCTGCGTCTAGCGCTTGGCGATGGCCACGTAGTCACGCTCTGGAGCGCCGGTGTAGAGCTGGCGCGGGCGGCCGATCTTCTGAAGTGGATCCTCGATCATCTCTTTCCACTGGGCGATCCAGCCGACGGTGCGCGCGACCGCAAACAATACGGTGAACATGGTCGTGGGGAAGCCGAGGGCCTTCAACGTGATGCCGGAATAGAAGTCGACGTTCGGGTAGAGTTTTTTCTCGATGAAATATTCGTCCGTGAGCGCGATCTTCTCCAGCTCCATGGCGATATCGAGCATCGGATCGTCTTTGATTCCGAGTTCTCCAAGCACCTCATGGCAGGTCTTCTGCATGATTTTTGCGCGCGGATCGTAGTTCTTGTAGACGCGGTGGCCAAAGCCCATCAAGCGGAACGGATCGTTTTTGTCCTTGGCGCGGGCAATGAATTCGGGAATGCGGTCAACCGTGCCGATTTCGGTCAGCATGTTGAGAGCGGCCTCGTTCGCGCCACCATGGGCAGGACCCCAAAGGCAGGCAATTCCCGCTGCGATGCAGGCAAACGGGTTGGCGCCCGACGATCCGGCCAACCGCACAGTGGAGGTGGAGGCATTCTGCTCATGATCAGCATGCAGGATGAAAATGCGTTCCATCGCGCGCGCCAGAACCGGGTTCACCTTATAATCGTCGCACGGCACGGCAAAGCACATGTGCAGGAAGTTGGCGGCGAAATTCAGCTCGTTCTTGGGGTAAATGAAGGGCTGGCCGATATGATATTTGAACGCCATCGAGGCGATGGTCGGCATTTTGGCGATCATGCGGATTGACGCGACCATACGCTGATGCGGGTCCGAAATGTCGGTTGAATCGTGATAGAAGGCGGACATCGCTCCAACAACACCGCACATCACAGCCATAGGATGCGCATCGCGGCGGAAGCCGGTGAAGAAGCGCGTCATCTGTTCATGAACCATGGTGTGACGCGTTACGCGGTAATCAAAATCTTCTTTCTGGGCTTTGGTGGGCAGTTCGCCATAAAGCAGCAGATAGCAGACCTCGAGGAAATCGCCGTGCTCGGCCAACTGGTCAATAGGGTAGCCGCGATGCAGCAAGATGCCCTCATCACCATCAATAAAAGTGATCTCGGATTCGCACGATGCCGTCGACGTAAAGCCCGGATCATAGGTGAATGCACCGGTTTCGCGGTAAAGCGAAGCGATGTCGATCACATCCGGGCCAACGGTACCCTGCCGGACCTTGAAATCGTGCGATTTGCCAGCAAATTCGAGCGATGCCGTTGCCGGAGCGTCGGAGTCCATCTTTTTCGCGGCTTCGGTCATCGCACTCTCCCTTGTTTCCAAAATGTCGGCAAATCCTGCGACAGGGACGTCACAGGCGCATGACTGCGCATTGGGGTGCTAGCGCATTTGTCGCGGGCTGCCAAGTTTGTGTCGTTTCCTATGTTGCACCGCAACAGCCACTTTTCAATGGTCGCTTCAAACCGTTAACCGATTTGATCACCAATGCGTTCCAGGCTTTCTTGCTGGCCAAGCACGGCAAGCACGTCAAACACGCCAGGTGACGTGCCGCGACCGGTGAGTGCGGCGCGCAGAGGCTGGGCCACCGCGCCAAGCTTGATGTCCGATTCTGTTGCGAATTCACGAATGGCAGCTTCTGTGGAGGCCGCCGACCAGTCGCCGCCGACTTTTTCCAGAGCAGCCTTGGCGCCTTTGAGGATTTCCTTGGCGGGTGCATCGAGCAGGCCTGTCGCCTTATCGTCCAGCGCCAGTGGACGGGTGGCAAACAGGAAGCCAGCGCCCTCGACCAGTTCGTTCAGCGTCTTGGCACGCTCTTTCAATCCCGGCATAGCGGCCAGAAGCTGCGCCTTCCGTTCGGGCGTCAATGCATCGGCCATGGCAGGCCCACCTTCGAGGTAGGGCAGTGTCTCCACCAGCCTTTCAAGCAGCGCGCCCGGCTCCATCTGGCGCATGTGGACGCCGTTCAGCGCTTCCAGCTTTTTGAAATCGAAGCGGGCAGCGCCCTTGTTGACGTCCTCGATCTCGAACCAGCGCACCATGTCGTCCAGGCTCATCACCTCGTCATCGCCATGGCTCCAGCCGAGACGGGCGAGGTAGTTGATCAGCGCCGCCGGCAGATAGCCCATGGCGCGATAGGCTTCGACGCCAAGCGCGCCGTGACGCTTCGACAGTTTTGCACCATCGGCACCGTGGATCAGCGGGATATGCGACATCACCGGCACGTCCCAGGCCATCGCATCATAGATAACGATCTGGCGAGCAGCGTTTGTCAAATGGTCGTCGCCGCGGATGATGTGTGTGACGCCCATATCATGGTCGTCAACTACGACGGCATGCATGTAGGTCGGGTTGCCGTCCGAGCGCAAAATGATGAAATCGTCGAGATCCTTGTTTGGAAAACGAACATCGCCCTGGACCCTGTCACGCACCACGGTCTCGCCGTCCTGAGGGGCCTTTATCCGGATGGCGCCTTTGACGTCGGCTGGCGCTTCTGAAGGATCACGGTCACGCCAGCGGCCGTCATAGCGCGGCGGTCGGCCTTCTGCACGCGCTGTCTCGCGCATGGTGGTCAGTTCTTCGGGCGAGGCATAGCAATAATAGGCCTTACCCATGCGCACAAGTTCCTCGGCCACGTCGCGGTGACGCGCGGCGCGTTCATATTGCGAGATCGGCGCACCATCCCAAGTCAGGCCAAGCCATGAGAGGCCTTCAAGGATAGCGGCGGTGGCTGCGTCGCTTGAGCGTTCCCGGTCCGTGTCTTCAATACGCAGCAGCATTTTGCCGCTGGTGTGCTGGGAATAAAGCCAGTTGAACAGCGCAGTGCGCGCGCCGCCAATGTGAAGATAGCCGGTCGGCGAAGGAGCAAAACGGGTGACGACGGGCGTTTTAGTGTCAGACATTTTTTCTTTCACGGTTCCTGGATGTGTGGCCTTTGCAGCGCACCGACTTTGGGCGCGTTCGGCAATGCCGTGGTGTTCTTGTGGCGTTGATGTAGCATAGCGAGACCGGGGTGCAAGGGGAGCGGCCAAGCGTGGCCCGAGAGACGGCGGAAGCAGCCATTTCCGAGACGCAGGAGCGGGCGTTTTTTGCGCCCGACGGTTTCCCTGTCCCTGCCGCACCTACCACGACCAGACCCGAGCCGGCGGCGCTGGAGACGGCTGCGACAGCGCATGCACAAGGCGGTGGCCGGCTGGATGTTGTGCCATCGGCTATGTCCTCAGTCTGGCGTATCGTTCCAGCACTGAAAACAGATCTGGTGCTGGAGGAGGAGAGGGGCACTTTCTTCCTGTTCATCCCCGTGTTCCTGGCGGTTGGGGTGATCGCCTATTTTACAGCGGTTGGAGAGCCTGAGTTTTATGCACTGTGGAGCAGCGTGCTTGCGCTTGCCGCACTGGCTCTGGTGGCTGGCGGGCAGCCAATACTACGCCTTGCGCTTACTATCGCGCTGATCGTGCTTCTGGGCGTGCTGGCGGCCAAGCTGGAGGTATGGCGTACCGGCACCAAAATTATCGGCTCGGACATCACGACACGGGTCATGGGCCATGTGGTGTTGGTAGAACCGCAGCCAAGCGGCAGGGTCCGGCTGACCATCGATGTGGCCGCGACCGAGCGACCAACCCTGCGCTATGCGCCCGACCGGATCAGGGTCACCGCGCGCGCTATGCCCGAAGGGCTGCAGGCCGGATCGGCGGTGGCAGGCGTGGTTCGTCTGCTGCCGCCCACCGGACCGGTGCGACCGGGCAGCTATGACTTTTCGTTTCAGAGCTATTTTTCTGGCATCGGCGCGAGCGGGTTTTTTCTCATCGGGCCCGAGTTGGATGTCCGTGCGCTTAAACAAGCGGGGTGGCGCACGAACGCACTGACCTTTGTGGAAAACACCCGCAAAGGGCTTGCGGCACGGATCGCCGATGGCATTGGCGGCGTGGAGGGACAGATTGCGGCGGCGCTGGTTGTGGGTGTGCGGAGCGGCATTCCCGAACCGGTCAACGAAGCCATGCGGCGCACCGGATTGGCGCATATTCTATCTATTTCGGGTCTGCACATGGCGCTGGTAGCGGCAACTGTGATGGGATTGCTGCGCGGCATCTTCGCGCTTTTCCCGGGCTTTGCATCGCGCTATCCGGTGAAGAAATTTGCAGCCGGCGCCGCACTCGTGGCGATTTCGGCCTATCTGTTCGTCTCGGGTGCTGCAGTGGCCGCCGAGCGCAGCTACATCATGCTGGCCGTCATGTTGACGGCACTTCTGTTTGACCGCGCGGCACTGACGATGCGCAATCTGGCCATTGCTGCACTATTCGTGGTGGCTCGTTCGCCGCATGAGGTGATGGGCCCAAGCTTCCAGATGTCTTTCGCGGCAACCGCGGCGCTGATTGGCGGCTACGCTGCCTGGTCGGGGCGTCAACGAACGCCAACCCATTCAGCCATTGATACAGCTCATCTCCCGCTCCCCTACAGGATGGCCCGCAAGGCGCTATTTTATGCTGGTGGGTTAGCGCTGACGTCGCTGATCGCCGGAACAGCGACGACGCTTTTCGGCATCTATCACTTCCAGCGGATATCGCCGCTTAGCCTGGCTGCCAATCTGGCGGCAATGCCAGTGGTTTCAGCTATTGTCATGCCTTCGGCCGTAATCGGGATGGTGGCGATGCCATTCGGTCTTGATGGCTATGTGTTTGCTGTGATGGGGAAGGGGCTGTCGGCCATGCTGGCGATCGCAAACTGGTTTTCAGAACGCTCGCCCATCGATGCGGTGGGGCTCATTCCGGCAGGTTCGGTTGCAGTAATGACCGTGGCGCTCGTGCTGGCGACGCTTTCGTCGACACGGTTGAGGCTGACGGCACTGCCCTTTCTGGCAGTCGGTCTTTTCATGGCGAGCAGCCGACAACTTCCCGATGTGCTGATTTCCGAGGATGCGCGGCTTGTCGGCGTCCGGCTTGGCGACGGCGAACTGGCGGTGAACCGCAATCGCCCGAGTGCCTTCGCGATGGAGAACTGGCAGCGCGCGCTGGATACGCCCGACATTACACGACCGCGCAACGAGCCATATCAGGCCCTCGGAAACGAGGTTCCCGGCGCCATCCCGTTCCTTTGTGATGCGGGCGTGTGCATGTCGCGCCATGGCAGCGGGGCGGTGATCGCGCATGCTGCGGACGCCAAAGCGGCGCGCGGCGCATGCGCCATCGCCTCGATCATCGTGATCGACGACGCGACGGCCAAAAATATCTGTCCGGGCCAGCCTGTCGAGATCATCACCAAACGTGACCTTGCCGCGCATGGCAGTGCCGCCATTCTATTGAGCGCCACCGACCCGCCGGTCGTCACCTTTGCGATCGGAAATCACTATCGCCCATGGCACACGCAACGCCGTTTCTCACGCGAGGCACGCGGTAATCCGCCCTATCAGCGCAAGATGCGCAGCAAACCCGAAGGCGAGGCGGAAAATGCCGAGGCTGATTAACTAATAACGTCGGATGAGGCCGACAAGGCGACCCTGGACCTTGACCCGGTCGGGACCAAAGATGCGTGTCTCATAGGCGGGGTTGGCTGCTTCCAGCGCAATCGACGCACCCTTGCGGCGGAAGCGCTTCAGCGTCGCTTCCTCTTCGTCAACCAACGCGACAATGATGTCGCCCGGATTGGCTGTGTTGGCATCGCGGATGATGACCGTGTCGCCATCGAAAATGCCAGCATCGATCATCGAATCGCCGCGCACTTCCAAAGCATAATGATCGCCACCGGAGATCATTTCGGGTGGAACCATAATCGAATGCGTCTTGTGTTGAATGGCGTCGATGGGAACACCAGCAGCGATGCGGCCCATGACAGGAATCGATACTGCGGCATTGGCGTCGTCATCATTGCTGGCAGCAGGCTTGCGCATCGGTTCACTGCGCTTTCCAAGGCTGCCCTCGATGACGCTCGGCGAAAATCCGCGCTGGGTGGGAGCGAGACCCGGCGACATGGAATCAGGCAGGCGCAGCACCTCCAGGGCACGCGCCCGATTGGGCAGGCGCCGAATGAAGCCACGCTCTTCCAACGCTGTGATCAGCCGATGTATGCCCGACTTGGAAGCGAGATCGAGCGCATCCTTCATCTCGTCAAAAGAGGGGGGAATGCCTGCTTCTTTCATGCGCTCATGGATGAACATCAACAGTTCATGTTGTTTGCGCGTGAGCATGGCGGCGGACCCCCTAGATATGAATCGGATCAAAAACAAAACCAGAACAAACACTATCTGTTCCAGTTGTGTTCTGCAACCGTTTAAATTTTAATGAATACTGACAGACGTTGTTCAGCGTAACATCAGCACGGGACAGGTTTCGCCCACAGGTGCGGCCGGTGCGTGAGGCGGCCGGACAATCAGGGCATTGGCGGCAGCCAGCGTTTTTAGCATCGAGGAATCCTGTAGGGCGAAGGGCGTTGCGACCTTTGTGCCATCCTGTTCCGAGATGATTGCGCGGACATAATCCTGGCGCTGGTCGTTGGCGGCCATGGGCGTGGCAAGTACTGCCGACTGCAAGCCAGGCTCATGAGGCAGTCCACCCAGTTTGAGCAGGAGCGGCTTCAGGAACAGGTGCGAGCAGACGAGACTGGCCACCGGATTTCCAGGGAGGCCAATGATTCGCACCGTGCCATGGCGGCCGAACATCAGGGGTTTGCCGGGACGCATGGCGATCTTCCAGAAATCGAGGGTCATCCCTTGGCTTGTCAGTACATCATGGATGAGATCGTGATCTCCGACCGATGCGCCGCCCAGAGTTACAACGACATCGGCGCCAGCAGTCAGGGCCCTGTGGTAAGCTGCCGCGATCTTTTCGGCGTCGTCTTGCACGATGCCAAGGTCAAGCACCCGCGCGCCGCAATCCATGGCGATAGCGGCCACGCCAAAGCCGTTGGACGCGATGATCTGATCGGGCCTCACATTCTGGCTGCCGGGCGGCTGTAATTCGTCGCCGGTGGCAATGATAGCAACGAGCGGAGCCTTGATGACATCGAGCTGCGCATGGTTGGCAGCGGCAGCGAGCGAGAGGGCTGCGGGGTCAAGCTTGCGGCCGGCGTCGAGCAGCGGATCGCCGGTTTCGAAATCAAGCCCGGGTTTGCGGATATGACGGCCTGCGGCGACTGTTTCGACAGCCTCGACGGTGCCGCTGTCAAAGCGACGAGCATTTTCCTGGATCAGGATGGTGTCGGCACCTGGCGGCACCGGCGCACCAGTGAATATTCGCACGGCCTCGCCGGGGCCGACCGAGCCGTCGAACTGGTGGCCGGCCGGAGCCTCGCCGATAAGGCGCAGCATTACCGGTACGGTTGCGACGTCTGCGGCGCGCACCGCATAGCCATCCATCGCCGAGGCGGGAAAGGGGGGCTGCGTCCGGAGCGCAGCCACCGGGAAGGCCAAAACCCTGCCGGCGGCCTGCGCCAGCGTAACTGATTCTGCAGAGCCCGGCGTGACATCGGAGAGCAGTCGGGACAGCGCTTCCTCGACAGGCAGCAGCGCCATGTCAGTCGCCCCTGTCGGCGGCGGAAAAGGGACCGGATTTGCCGCCGGTCTTTTCGACGACGCGGATGCCGGTGATGGTCATGGCGCGGTCGACGGCCTTGGCCATGTCGTAGATGGTCAGGCAGGCGACGGACGCGGCCGTCAGCGCTTCCATCTCGACACCGGTCTTGCCGGTCACGCGCGCCAGCGCTGTGACGCGCAGGCCGGGTAAGGTGTCTTCCGGCTCGATGTCCACACTAACCTTGGTCAACAGCAACGGGTGGCAAAGCGGGATAAGTTCATGCGCCTTCTTGGCCGCCATGATGCCGGCTATGCGGGCAGTACCCAGCACGTCGCCCTTTTTGGCATTGCCGTCGAGGATCATCCGCAGGGTTTCAGGCTGCATTACCACGCAGCCCTCGGCTATTGCCGTGCGCTCGGTGTCAGCCTTGGCACCGACATCGACCATATGGGCTTCGCCAGTGGCGGTAATATGGGAGAGGGCTGGTTTGTCGGCCATGGGTGTCAGGCAGCCTGTTCGGCCAGCAGTTGGCGCGTTGCCTCCGCTACGTCAGGCTTGCGCATCAAGCTTTCGCCCACCAGGAAGGTAGTGATGCCGCAGGCGGCGAGCCGCTGGCAATCGGAATGGCTGGAAATGCCGCTTTCACCGACCAGAAGGCGATCATCCGGAACCAGTTTTGACAGGCGCTCAGACGTTTCGAGACTGGTCTCGAATGTGCGCAGATTGCGGTTGTTGATGCCGAGCATCGGTGACGACAGGTTTAGCGCGCGCTCAAGTTCGGCTTCGTCGTGAACCTCGATGAGGACGTCCATGTCGAGTTCAAAGGCGGTTTCTTCAAGCAGTTTTGCAGCGTCGTCCGAAAGGCATGCCATGATCAGCAAAATGGCGTCGGCATCCCACAGCCTGGCTTCATAGATCTGGTAGGGGTCGAACATGAAATCCTTACGCAGCGCCGGAAGCATGCACGCCGCGCGTGCGTCTGTCAGGAATTTCGGGGCGCCCTGAAACGAAGGCGTGTCGGTGAGAACCGACAGGCATGCCGCTCCGCCCGCTTCGTAGGCTTTCGCCAATTCGGGCGGATCGAAATCGGTGCGGATCAACCCTTTGGAAGGGCTCGCTTTTTTGATCTCGGCGATCAGGCCATATTGCCCTGCACGCTGCTTGCTTTCAAGCGCTGCAAGAAAGTCGCGCGGATGCTGCCTGTTGGCCAGACGGGCTTTTACCTCGGAAAGCGGAAGAGCGGCTTTCGCAGCCTCAATTTCCTGGCGCTTGTAGATCTCGATTCGGGATAAAATATCAGACATAGCTAGTGCCGTTTGAAACCGTGATCAAAGCCTCAAGAACTTTTGCTGCTCGACCGCTGTCAATCGCATTGGCGGCTGCGGTCGCGCCTTCGTGCAGGGTTGCTGCCGTTCCGGCGACGACAAGACCGGCACCGGCATTCATCAACACCGTATCGCGGAAAGCGCCTGGGGCGCCGTCCAACAGGTCACGCAGGGCGCGCGCATTAAAGGCCGCATCGCCGCCCCTGAGTGACTGGCTGGTGTGGGTGGGCAGGCCGACATCGTCAGGACTGACGGTGAAAGAGCGGATGGAACCGTCAAGCAATTCTGCAACGCGCGTCTCACCGGTGGTAGTGATTTCGTCGAGACCGTCACCGTGGACAACCCAGGCGCGTTCGGCTCCGAGCGCCTTCAGCGTATGCGCCAGAGGCTCCACCCATTCGGGTGCATAGACGCCAACCATCTGACGCCGCACGCCAGCCGGATTGGAGAGCGGCCCGAGCAGGTTGAAGATGGTGCGGGTGCCGAGTTCGAC
Organism: Mesorhizobium sp. NBSH29; assembly: GCF_015500055.1. Lineage (NCBI taxonomy): Bacteria > Pseudomonadati > Pseudomonadota > Alphaproteobacteria > Hyphomicrobiales > Phyllobacteriaceae > Mesorhizobium > Mesorhizobium sp. NBSH29. The sequence continues at coordinate 2,866,693 of NZ_CP045492.1, read as the reverse complement.
TCGCGTTGGGCCGACATGTTTCATGGCCGGATGGTGGGCCGGCGCGAACATGAATCCGATACCCGCCTGATGGATGCACTGGCTAATCTCTGCGGGAGACAGCTCGATCTTGACGCCGAGCGCTACGAGCACGTCGGCCGCGCCTGTCTGCGAGGAGAGACCGCGATTGCCGTGTTTTGCCACCGGAATACCGCAGCCGGCGATGACAAAGGCAGAGGCTGTGGAGATGTTGACGCTGTGCGATCCATCACCGCCGGTGCCGACAATATCGATGGCGTTCTCGGGCGCATCGACGGTCAGCATCTTGGCGCGCATCGTGGCGACTGCGCCCGATATCTCGTCGACTGTTTCGCCACGTACCCGCAAGGCCATCAGAAAGCCGCCGATCTGGCTGGGTGTGGCATCGCCGGACATCACGACTTCGAAGGCGGCGCGCGCTTCGTCAAAGGAAAGCGCGTCGCCGCTTGCGACTTTCATAATATAGGTTTTTAGCGTGCTCATGGGTGCATCACAGCGCCAATGCGCGTTGCACCGCTCCCTGATCGACCGTAACAACATAATCTGCCTGCAGACGCGCGACCAGCTGATCGAGAAGATCATCCGACATGCCGGATGCAAAGACCTTCTTCTGATCATCAGGAACGGCATCGGGACCAGCACCGGCCGGCTCGAACACTTCAGCGACCAGGAAAACGATCTGCGCATCGCCCTGGGGCGAGGACACCGTGCCGGTGCCCTTTTCAGGAACGCCGAACATGGCCGCCACACCCTCCTTGCCGAAATCGGCATCATCGGCCTCGCGCTTCAGGCCGCGCTTGGTCTGCTTTTCCAGGGCCATCTCGGTTGCGATCGTATTAAGGGAGATGCCCGACTTGATGCGTTGTTCGATCTCACCTGCCTTGGCGGCAAGACGTAATTTTGTCTCGGCGGCGGTCCAGTCAGTCACGACAATTGCGCGTACTTCATCCAGAGTGCGATCACGCGCCGGTGTGACCGACTGTACCTCATAGAAGACGTAGCCGTTGCCGGAAGTGGGCAAGGGCGGGTTTTCGACAGAAACTTCTGTCTCGAACGCTGCCTTCAAAACCTCCTGCGACGAGGGGATATCATTGATCACTGCACCATCCGGCTTCAGGGCAGCGCGGTCGATAGCGTCGATGGTGACGACTGTCAGTTTCTGCTTGGCGGCAGCCTCTGCCAGGGAATCACCACCAGCACGGGCATCTTCATAGGCGTCATGCACATCAAGCAGCACCCGGTTGGCTTCGGCCAGCGCCAGATCCTTGCGGATGTCTTCCTTCACCTCGGCGAAGGGCCGCACGATTTCAGGCTTTATATCAGTGACGCGCAGCAGAAGCGGGCCGAAGGCACCGTCCACCGTTCCGCTCACTTCGCTCTCACGCAGGCTGAACGCTGCTTCGGCGATTGCCTTGTCGGCGACCTGATCCTTTGAAAATGTGCCCAGCACCGTGTCGGCAGGGGTTTTGCCCTCGGCTTTAGCAACATCCTCGAACGTCGAGCCGGCATCGATTGAACCGCGCGCTGCCTTGGCGGCGTCGGCGCTTTTGAAGACGATCTGCTCGATGGTTCGGGTCTCGGGAGTGGTGTGGCGCGCCTTGCCGGATTCGTAGTCGGCTGCTACCTGTTCGTCGGTGATTGCGGTCACATCAGCGATGTCAGCCGGCTCGAGCTTTACATAGGCAAGCTTGCGATACTCCGGGGCGGCATAGTTCTTCTTGTTATCCTCGAACCATTTGGCCAGCACGTCATCCGACGGAGCGGTGACCGGTTCCACCAGCGCCTGCGGAAGCGCTACGTAATCTACCGTGCGGTCTTCGCCACGATACAATGCGACCGCGCGCAAAAAGGTGTCGGGCACTTTCATGCCATCCGAAACGGCCTCAACGATCTGCTGGCGCACCGCCACCTTGGCGCGGCTGTCCAGATAATCTGCCGGACGCATGCCCGCCTGCTGCAGGATGAAATCAAACTGCCGGCGGTCGAACTGGCCGCCCGGGCCCTGGAAAGCAGGATCTTCGCGGGTGAGATCAGCGAGCCGCTCTTGCGACAGACCGAGCCCCATTTTGCGCGCCTGCTCGTCGAGCACGGCACCTGCTATCAGTTGCGCCAAGACCTGCTGGTCGATGCCGAAGGCGGTTGCCTGCTCGCGCGTTATGCGCTGGCCGAACTGCTGCGACAACACCGAGATCTGGCGATCATAGGCGAGCCGGTATTCGTTGATCGACACCGTGGTCTTGCCGGCGGTCACGACGCTCTGTCCGCCCAGACCGCCTGCCACCTGGCCTGAAATGCCCCAGGCCGCAAAGCTGAGCACCAGAAGTAGCAAAAGACCTTTGGCGACCCAGGTTCCGGCCGCATTGCGCAATGTTTCAAGCATTCTCAAATCCAGTTTTGGCGCATCCAGCGCGCCGGTATTGCACGGCAATAGCGTCCTTCGCCGCGGCTGTCGATTGCTTTGTGGCTCGATTTTGCTAGGGAGGTGCGGCCAAGAGCAAGCAATTTTAGGGAGATGCGCGATGACGCCTGGGGTTCGTCCGCTGGTCGCGGGAAACTGGAAGATGAACGGCACCAGCGCCCAGCTGACCGAATTGCACTCAATTGGCAATGGGTTCATGCAAGGACTTGACGCGGAAACCGAGGCGCTGATCTGCGTGCCGGCGACCCTTTTGCATCGCGCCGCAGAGATCTTGCACCGTACTCCAGTGATGGCGGGCGGCCAAGACTGCCACGGCAATATCAGTGGCGCCCATACCGGCGATGTTTCGGCTGAGATGCTAAAGGATGCCGGCGCCAGTCATGTGATTGTCGGGCACTCTGAGCGCCGCAGCGACCACAACGAAGACGACGCGACCGTCCACGCTAAGGCACAAGCCGCGTGGCGCGCCGGGTTAACGGCTGTGATCTGTATCGGGGAGACACTCTCCGAGCGCGAATCAGGCACGACGCTTGATATCCTGACCCGTCAGATTTCAGGGTCTGTCCCGGCGGATGCAACATCCAAGAACGCGGTGATTGCCTACGAGCCGGTTTGGGCCATTGGCACAGGACTGACGCCGACGAAATATGATATCGCCGAGGCGCATGCACATATACGCGAACACCTCCATGCAGCGTTGGGCGCTGAGGCTTCGCGTATGCGCATTCTCTATGGTGGTTCGGTAAAACCCTCCAATGCCGCCGAAATTCTCGGCATCGTCCATGTCGACGGCGCACTGGTGGGCGGCGCCAGCCTCAAGGCATCCGATTTCCTGGGCATCGCCGAAGCCTGCCATCACGTAGGGTAGGGATAAATCGGTATTTTTGTTGTTTTGGATCAGTCCGCCCCCATATTCGGGGCCGGGCTTGGAAATGGCGCCAAAGCCGTGTATCTGACCCGACTTCAAGGCTGGTCCAAACATATGGATCGCCCCCTTCAAATTTTCGTCGGAACGAGCATCCATGGGTAATATTGTCAGCACCGTCGTCATCGTCATTCACCTGATGGTGGTTCTTGCGCTGGTGGGCGTGGTCCTTTTGCAGCGCTCCGAAGGCGGCGGTCTCGGTATTGGCGGCGGCTCCGGCTTCATGTCTGCGCGCGGTGCGTCCAACGCATTGACCCGCTCGACAGCAATCCTGGCGACACTTTTCTTTGTCACATCGCTGTCGCTGTCGGTCATGGCCCGCTACGGCGAAAAGCCGACCGACATCCTGGACCGTGTTCCCGCGGCGTCAGGCCAACAGGCGCCGACAGGTGGAGCCGGCGTACTTGATCAGCTCGGCGGAGCGCCTACGTCTTCCGACCCGGCTACAGCACCAGCTTCTACCGAGCCGGCTGTTCCTGCGGTGCCGACCGGTCAGTAATACCTTTTGGCGCTATGCCCACCCAAAGCGACTCCCGTCTGCAGGGTGGTTGGCTGGCGTAAGCTGTTGCACTTTCAACACACTAAGTGTGAATGCGCTAAATTAACCTTCTGCGTTGCACAAGCATCTTGAGGGCAGGGCGCGATAGAGCCTATAAGCATCGTTAGGGAAAGCTGAGCGATATCGCGCTGATTGGCATGGCGAATCGGGACAGATTTCCAGTCCATACCCGGGTGATTCAGACATGATTTCTCGCAGCCTCGTCCTCCTCGGCATTGGCGCAGCCCTGCTGTTTGCGGTGCCTTCCGTTTCTTATTCAGCCAGCGCCACGGCCGCGAAATCGGTCGAGGCTCCGCAGAAGAAGCTGATCAAAAAATCAGCCAACAAATCCAAGGCGAAAAGCCAGGCTACTGCCTCTGCCAAGAAAAAGGCGAAGGTTAAGCCTGAAGCAGAGGTTGTCGAGGCGAAGAAGCCAGTAGGGCTATTTGCCGCCCTGTTCGGTCCGCCCGACAACTCCAAGGCGGATACAGCCAAGGCGGTCGCCAAGATAAAGGCCGGCGAAAAGGTACGCGTTGAAAAGCTAGCCGCTGCCAGACAGGCCAAGGAAGACGCGAAAGCCGCGAAAGACGCCAAGCTTGCCGCAGCGAAAGCGACAGAACGGCAAAAAACTGAAATTTTGAAGCCTATGCAGCCGGTACAACAGCTTCCCTCGGTGCAACTGGTTTCAGCCAGCGGCAATGAGAGTGAACTGCGCAGCGAAAAAACGATGCCGCGTTCGGGGCTGTTCGGTGTGATATTTGGCGACGAACAGGTGATGCTGCCGCAGACGCGTGCCCTGGACGCCGCGCTGGCGCAGAAGGATGCGCACAAGAACTTTAAGGTGAAGTCAGAATTCGAGCCGCAGGAGGTCGAATTCCGCGGCTACCAGCGCGGCCAGATTGTTATCGATACGCGTGCGCGTTTTCTCTATCTGATCCAGTCGGACTCTTCGGCCCGCCGATACGCCATCGCAGTCGGTCGTGAAGGGCTGGAGTTTAAAGGCTCCGCCAAGGTTGGCGACAAGCAGGAATGGCCGCGCTGGATCCCCACCAAAGACATGCAGGAGCGTGATCCGAAGAAATATGGTCAGTATGCCGATGGCATGCCCGGTGGTCCTGAAAATCCGCTCGGTGCCCGCGCCATCTATCTCTACCAGGGCAACAAGGACACTCATATCCGCATCCACGGCACCAACCAGCCGCAGACTATTGGCACCAATTCGTCGAATGGCTGCTTCCGCATGGTCAATGACCATGTGAAGGACCTGTACGGTCGTGTGGGCATGGGCACCGAAGTCATCGTGCTCTAGGCGTTTCAAAAATTACTAAAAAGCCGGCTCTCGTGCCGGCTTTTTTGTTGCCGGCAAAATCGAGGATGAGCGCAGACATGAAAAGCTTGAACAGCGCAATTTTTCGCTGGCGGAATCGGTTGCACGGGGCTAAGCCCTGAATCCCATGGCGCGATATGTTTTTATCACCGGCGGCGTGGTTTCCTCACTTGGAAAAGGCATCGCTGCAGCGGCCCTTGGGGCTCTCTTGCAGGCACGTGGATATCGCGTGCGGATCCGAAAACTCGACCCCTATCTGAATGTTGATCCCGGCACGATGTCACCCTACCAGCATGGTGAGGTGTTTGTGACCGATGACGGCGCAGAGACGGATCTTGATCTGGGGCACTATGAGCGGTTCACGGGTCGCTCTGCCAACCAGAACGACAACATCACCACCGGGCGAATCTACAAAAACATCATCGAGAAGGAACGCCGTGGCGATTATCTCGGCGCCACCGTTCAGGTCATTCCGCACGTCACCGACGAGATCAAGAATTTCATCACCGGCGGCAACGAGGATTTCGACTTCGTCCTCTGCGAGATAGGCGGCACGGTGGGTGACATCGAGGCTATGCCGTTTCTGGAAGCCATCCGCCAGCTTGGGAATGATCTGCCGCGTGGGCAGGCAGTCTATGTGCACCTGACCCTGATGCCGTGGATTCCAGCTGCCGGCGAATTGAAGACCAAGCCGACGCAGCATTCCGTAAAAGAGCTGCGTTCCATCGGTATAGCGCCCGATATTTTGCTGGTGCGCGCCGATCGCGATATTCCAGTCGAGGAACGCAAAAAACTGTCGCTGTTTTGCAATGTGCGTGAAAGTGCTGTCATCCAGGCGCTGGACGTCGCGCATATTTACGATGTGCCGATGGCCTACCATAAGGAAGGGCTGGATTCCGAAGTGCTGGCCGCTTTTGGCATTGAGCCTGCGCCCAAGCCACGGATGGAACGCTGGCAGGAGATTTCGACCCGCATCCACAACCCCGAGGGCGAAGTCACCATCGCCGTGGTGGGCAAATATACCGGTCTCAAGGACGCCTACAAATCGCTGATGGAAGCACTGTCGCATGGCGGCATGGCCAACCGGGTGCGCGTCAAACTCGACTGGATCGAGAGCGAGGTTTTTGAGAAAGAAGACCCAGCTCCCTTCCTCGAAAAGGTGCACGGCATTCTGGTGCCGGGCGGCTTTGGCGAGCGCGGCTCAGAAGGCAAGATTTTGGCCGCCAAATTCGCCCGTGAGCGCAAGGTGCCATATTTCGGCATCTGCTTTGGCATGCAGATGGCCTGCATTGAAGCGGCGCGGTCGTTGGCGGGGATCGACAACGCATCCTCGACAGAGTTCGGGCCCACGCAGGAACCGGTGGTTGGCCTGATGACCGAATGGCTGAAGGGTAACATGCTTGAAAAGCGCCTCGCAGCCGGTGATCTGGGTGGAACGATGCGCCTCGGGGCCTATGCAGGCGAGCTCGCAAAGGGCTCGAAGATCGCCGAGATTTACGGCGACACACAGATCTCCGAACGCCACCGCCACCGCTACGAGGTCAATATTGACTATAAAGAGCGGCTGGAAGCGTGCGGGCTGGTATTTGCCGGCATGTCGCCCGATGGCGTGTTGCCCGAGACAGTCGAATATCCGGACCATCCCTGGTTCATCGGGGTTCAGTACCATCCAGAACTCAAAAGCCGCCCGTTTGAACCGCACCCGCTGTTCGCCAGCTTTATCACGGCAGCGGTGGAACAGAGCCGGCTGGTTTAAGCGGTAGATTCGGGTCTACTACGAGCTGGCGTTGGCACGTTTCTGCTCGCCAGACCAACCATCTGTGGGTTTTGGCAATTGAAGTGGGCATCGACTGATCCATGATGCTATCGAAAGCACGGCGCGCCGGAGGCGCGCTCACGCGGGATGGCATTCAGGAGATCCAATGAAAGTCGGCATCGACATGGGGGCGACGGCTGCCGGTGCGCCGGCGCTTGTCGATCTGGAGGAGCTGCTCGCCACCCGACTTTTGGTGCAGGGCAATTCCGGCTCCGGCAAATCGCATCTCTTGCGCCGCCTGCTTGAGCAGAGCGCGCCGTGGGTGCAGCAATGCGTGATCGATCCCGAAGGTGATTTCGTTACGCTGGCTGACAAATTCGGCCATGTGGTGGTAGATGCCGTGCGGACCGAGGCCGAGCTTGCGCGGATCGCCCAGCGCATCCGGCAGCACCGGGTTTCAGTTGTGCTCAATCTGGAAGGTCTTGATGTCGAGCAACAGATGCGTGCCGCAGCAACCTTTCTGAACGGCATGTTCGATGCTGACCGCGATTTTTGGTATCCGGTTCTGGTGGTGGTGGACGAAGCGCAGCTTTTTGCGCCTGCGGTAGCCGGCGAAGTGTCCGACGATGCGCGCAAGACCTCGCTTGGAGCGATGACCAATCTGATGTGCCGGGGCCGCAAACGCGGGCTTGCCGGTGTGATTGCCACGCAGCGGTTGGCAAAGCTTGCCAAGAATGTCGCCGCGGAAGCCTCCAACTTTTTGATGGGGCGCACGTTTCTCGACATCGACATGGCGCGTGCGGCCGATCTTCTGGGCATGGAGCGGCGGCAGGCCGAAATGTTTCGTGATCTTGCGCGCGGCCATTTCGTCGCGCTCGGACCCGCCGTGTCGCGCCGACCGCTGCCGATAACGATTGGCATGGTGGAAACCGCGCCGCGTTCGGTGAGCCCAAAGCTGATGCCGCTGCCCGAGACCAGCACGGAAGCGACGCTCGACCTGGTGTTCAAGCCTGGAGCTGAAGAACCGCGTGCTGCTCCACGGCGCGCCGCCGGCGCCGGCGCCGACGCCGACAGCCGATATTCTGGCCCAGCTCTCGCGCCCGGCGCCAAGGCCCGATGCGCCTGAGCAGCCGGTTTTCGCAGCATTTGACGCAGCTGAGCGGGAAGCCCAGATCGACGCCGTGATGGCCGGCATATTGGGTGACCCCGATGCAGCGTTTCGGCCTGTGGCAGTGCTCTATCAGGACTTTCTGGTGCGCTGCCGAATCGCGCGCGTCGCAGGTGATGCCCCAACCATGAGTGTGTTTCGGCGCAAGCTGGCGATCGCGCGTGCCGGTGTTGATATTGAAACGGCGACCGGGGAGGCCTGGCAGCAGGCGCTTCTCCTATCTGAAAACGTCGCCGAGGATTTACAGGGGGTTTTTCTGATTGTCGCCAAAGCCGCGGTAAAAACCGAACCTTGTCCTTCCGATGCCGCACTGGCACGTGCCTATGGAAGCCATTCGCCGAGCCGCGCTCGCCGCCTGCTCACCTATTTCGAGGAGCAGGGACTTCTGGTGGTGCGTACCGATCTGCGCGGCAGTCGGATTTTGGCGTTTCCCGATCTGGGCTGCGAAACAGGGCCGGGCGATCCCAACCGACCAGACGATTTTGCGGCCGTCGGCGATGCTGCCGAGTGAAAGAGAAACGGGCGGATTTCCGATCCGCCCGTTCGTTTCCATGGCGCGTCTCAAGCCCGAGCGAATTTTGGCCTGAGCTATGTGCCGCGGTGCGCAGTATAGAAGAGATGACACCCCTATTTGCGACCCCGAAGAACCAGCCTTTGCCAAAACTGCTGAGACCCGATGCCTGACTACGCTGCTTGAACCATGCGAAGGTTTGGGGCACACCGTGATGCATGGCACTTCCCATCGATCATCTCGTCCTGCCAGTGGACGATCTTTCTATTGCGCGCAGCCGCTATTGCGCGCTGGGTTTCACCGTCGCCGCCCAAGGCGTGCATCCGTTCGGTACGGTGAATGCCTGTGTCTATCTGGGCGGGGGCACGTTTCTGGAACCGCTGGCGATCGGTGATCCAGATGCGGCAGAGGCAGCGGTCCAGTCGGGCAATGTTTTTGTGGCGCGAGACCGGACTTTTCGTACGGTCCATGGCCCAGAGGGTTTTTCGGCGCTGGTGCTCGGGACGAATAATGCTGTGTCTGATGATGCCCGCTACCGGCAGGCTGACATTTCGGCAGGCCCGCTGCTGGATTTTGAACGACCCTTTGTCGACGGCCACGGCCGGTCAGACGTGGCAGCTTTTAGGCTTGCTTTTGCGGCGGAGCGCGGTTCAGAAGGCACGTTCTTCTTTGCGTGCGAGCGGGTGAACGTTCCACAAGTAGACCGTGCAGCACTTGAGCGTCATGACAATGGCGTGCTGGGGCTTTTGGGCGTGGTGTTGGCTGCAGCCCAGCCATCGCAGCATTGTGCATTTCTGGAAAGCATGAGCAGAGGCGTCGCAGTGGCTGATGCAAGTGGCGGCCTATCGGTCGATGCGGGCAATGCTTATATCGTGGTGGCCACGCCGTCCACGCTGGCTGTCCGTTTTGGTATTGAAGTCGGGCCGGGCGGACTGATGCCCTGTGCCGCCCGGTTCGGAGTCGCCAACATCGACGCCGCCGAAAGGCTTTTCAAGGCCGGCGGCATTGACTACGAGAGACGCGAAACCTGCCTTGTGGTGCCACGTGCGCCGGGGCAGGGAACAGCTTTCATATTCGAGGCAGCCTGATGGAAAATGCGATGAAACCGAACGGGAGCGTGAGCGCCGGCAGTGTGGTGTTTTCAAATACCGCGTCACTCAGCCTTATTGCCGGGCCGTGCCAACTCGAATCGCGTCAGCATGCCTTTGATATGGCAGGTGCGCTAAAGGAGATGTGCGAAAAACTCGGCATCGGGCTCGTCTATAAGTCCAGCTTCGACAAGGCCAACCGGACATCGCTGTCGGGCACCCGTGGCGCTGGGCTGGACGCAGCGCTGCCGGTGTTTGCCGACATCAAGAAAGAATTCGGCCTGCCAGTGCTGACTGACGTCCACACTGAGGAACAGTGCAAGGCGGTGGGCGCGATCGTCGATATTCTTCAGATTCCAGCTTTCCTGTCGCGCCAGACCGATCTTTTGATTGCGGCAGCCAAAACCGGAAAAATCGTCAATGTGAAAAAAGGCCAGTTTCTGGCGCCGTGGGACATGAAGAATGTCGTGGCCAAAGTGACTTCTTCGGGCAATTCCAACGTGCTGGTGACCGAGCGCGGCGCGTCTTTCGGCTACAACACGCTGGTGTCTGACATGCGCGCGCTGCCGATCATGGCCGAGATCGGTGCGCCTGTGATTTTTGATGCCACCCATTCGGTGCAGCAGCCGGGCGGGCAGGGTGGTTCTTCGGGCGGCGAGCGGCGCTTTGTCGAAACGCTGGCGCGCGCAGCCGTGGCTGTGGGTGTTGCCGGTGTCTTCATCGAAACCCACCAAGACCCCGATAACGCGCCGTCTGATGGGCCGAATATGGTGGCGCTGAAAGACCTGCCGGCATTGCTGGAACGGCTGATGGCATTTGACAGGGTGGCAAAAGGTTAAGGCTGCCGGCCGGCGGCAATTGCCCTTCTGCGGTTTCTGGTTGTAGGCTTCACACCTCAACAACCCAAAGGAGGACCGCATGTCAGTAGCCCGCGTTACAGAAATTACTGCCTCGTCGAAAAAGAGCTTTCAAGATGCCATCGAGAAGGGAATTGAGCGCGCCGCGCAGACACTTAAAAACATTGAAAGCGCTTGGATCAAGGATCAGAAGATGGTCATCAAGGACGGTAAGATTGCCGCCTACCGGGTGAACATGAAGATCACCTTCGTTCTCGCTGACTGAGGGTTTATCCGGAACCATCAATGCGTCTCCTCATTGTTCTTGCACCTTGCAACATGAGGAGACGACTATGACCACACAGACCGGACACACCAATGCCATTGCTGCATCGCGCGTTATGGGCACCGAAGTCTACAACAGCGAAGGCGAGCATATCGGTGAGATTGAAGACGTGATGCTGGAAAAGAGCTCGAACCAAATCATGTATGCCGTCATCGGCTTTGGCGGATTTTTGGGCATCGGCGAAAAATACCATGCCGTGCCGTGGTCGGCGCTCGACTACGTGCCCGACCAGGGCGGATATGTCGTGCCCTTCAGCAAGGAAATGCTGCAAAACGCGCCGTCACACTCTATCGAGGAGTTGACCGGCAACAATGGGCTGAACGCCCGAAACGCCTCGTACTCCTATTACAACCAGACTCCTTACTGGTGATCGCGTCACTTTATTAGCTAGATGAAAACAGCGGCTCCCACTTGGGGGCCGTTTCCATTTCAAGGCTAAATTTTGTCGCCCGCATTGCCTTTTTATCTGCTTTGGCTATGACGGACGCGGCCCATTCACGCGGTTTCTAAAGGGATTTCACACCATGACAGCCATCGTCGATATCATCGGACGCGAAATTCTGGACAGCCGCGGCAATCCCACTGTCGAGGTGGATGTCGTGCTCGAAGATGGCTCGATGGGTCGCGCCGCCGTTCCTTCAGGCGCGTCGACCGGCGCCCATGAGGCGATGGAACTGCGCGATGGTGGTAAGCGGTATCTGGGCAAGGGTGTTGAAAAGGCCGTCGAGGCCGTTAACAGCGAGATTTTTGAAGCCATCGGCGGCATGGATGCCGAAAACCAGATCCATATCGACCAGACCATGATCGAGCTCGACGGCACCGCGAACAAAAGCCGGCTCGGCGCCAACGCCATTTTGGGCGTCTCGCTTGCCGTGGCCAAGGCAGCCGCCGAAGCTGCCGGACTGCCGCTCTATCGCTATGTCGGCGGCGCTCGAGCGCATGTGTTGCCGGTGCCGATGATGAACATTATCAATGGCGGGGCGCACGCCGACAATCCGATCGATTTCCAGGAATTCATGATCATGCCAGTCGGCGCGCCGACGTTGCGCGAGGCTGTGCGCTGGGGTTCTGAAATTTTCCACACGCTGAAAAGCGGATTGAAGGACGCCGGTCACAACACCAATGTGGGTGATGAAGGCGGTTTTGCGCCGAATCTGAAAAGCGCGCAGGCTGCACTTGATTTCGTCATGGCGTCCATCGAAAAGGCGGGATTCAAGCCGGGTGAAGACGTGGCGCTGGCGCTGGACTGCGCTGCGACCGAATTCTTCAAGGATGGATCCTACGTCTACGAGGGCGAGAACAAGACGCGTGACCCCAGGGCGCAGGCAGAATATCTGGCAAAGCTGGCTGCCGATTATCCGATCATTTCCATAGAAGACGGCATGTCGGAAGATGATTGGGAAGGCTGGAAGCGCCTGACTGATCTGTGCGGCAAAACCGTCCAGCTGGTGGGCGATGATCTGTTCGTTACCAACTCCTCGCGCCTACGTGATGGCATCAAAATGGGCGTCGCCAATTCGATCCTGGTAAAAGTAAACCAGATCGGCACGCTGACTGAAACGCTGGATGCGGTCGAAACCGCACACAAAGCCGCCTATACCGTGGTCATGTCGCACCGATCCGGCGAGACCGAGGATTCGACTATTTCCGACCTCGCCGTTGCGACCAACTGCGGACAGATCAAGACCGGCTCTCTGGCACGGTCGGACCGGACTGCAAAATACAACCAGCTGATCCGCATCGAGGAAGAGCTTGGTACCCAGGCACAGTTTGCCGGACGGTCGATCCTGCGCGGGTAGATGTTTACACGGGACGAGGGGCTGCCCTCTTCCATCCAAGGTGTTGCCCGACCCGCCATGCGGGTCGGTGACGGGAGTGCACCAAAATCGTTCCCGCTGCTCCTGCTCGTAACCGGCCATTAAGCATGAGCAGCGCACAAAGAGGTGCAACGGAAATCGCGCCATGTGGACACGCCAGCACAAGCAGAGAAATACCGGACGGCTGATCGTGCCGGCTATTTGCGCTGCGTTCCTCGCGTATTTTGGCTATCATGCTTACCACGGCGAATTCGGCATCTATTCGAAACATCGCGTTGAGGCGCGTGTCGCCGAATTGCAGCAGGACCTCGCCACGGTTCGGAAAGAACGTCTGCAGCTAGAGCACCGGGTGCGGCTTTTGCACGACGGCACCATTGAAAAAGATATGCTTGACGAACAAGCGCGGCGCGCCCTCAACGTCTCAAATCCCGATGAAATCATTATCATGCTCGACAGGCAGGATTGGCGACCTGCTCGTTAACTGAAATGCAGTTAATCATCGATAATTCCTTGAAATAGAACAGTTTAGCTGCATGCCAGCCATGCATTTTTCCGCATGGCTTAGCGTCATATTGCGTGCTAGCTTTTGATCAGCCAGGGAGGTGGCGTATTGCTCGCAATCGCTTGCGCGCAGCCTCCCTAATGTCCGAAAAGAGACAGCCAACCGGGAGTGATCGATGGCGACAGCCACGAAGAAGACGCCTGTAAAGTCGAAATCCGAGGGCAAGGCTGCGCTTCCCGCGACGCCCAAGCCGGCTGAGTTTGACAAGACGCAGGAGCTTGATGCCTACCGCGCCATGCTTTTGATCCGCCGCTTCGAGGAAAAGGCCGGCCAACTCTACGGCATGGGTTTTATCGGCGGCTTTTGCCACCTTTATATCGGCCAGGAAGCCGTCGTCACCGGCATGAAGATGGCGCTGATTGAAGGCGACCAGATGATCACCGCCTATCGTGATCACGGCCACATGCTGGCCATGGACATGACGCCGCGTGGCGTAATGGCCGAACTGACCGGACGCCGCGGCGGCTACTCGCGTGGCAAGGGCGGTTCCATGCACATGTTCTCCAAGGAAAAGAATTTCTACGGCGGCCACGGCATTGTCGGCGCGCAGGTGTCATTGGGCACCGGGCTTGCCTTCGCCAACCGCTACCGCGAGAACAAGAATGTTTCGCTGACCTATTTTGGCGACGGTGCTGCCAATCAGGGCCAGGTCTATGAAAGCTTCAACATGGCCTCGCTGTGGAAGCTGCCGGTGATCTACATCATCGAAAACAACCGCTACGCAATGGGCACATCGGTGTCGCGTTCGTCTGCCGAGACTGACTTTTCGCACCGCGGCGCCTCGTTCAAGATCCCTGGTATCCAGGTCGATGGCATGGATGTGCGCGCGGTGAAGTCGGCAGCCGACTTGGCAACAGAATGGTGTCGCTCCGGCAAGGGGCCGATCATCCTCGAAATGCAGACCTACCGCTATCGCGGCCACTCCATGTCCGACCCGGCCAAATATCGAACCAAGGAGGAAGTGCAGAAAATGCGCTCCGAGCAGGATCCGATCGAGCAGGTGAAGGCGCGCGTGCTGGACAAAAAGTGGGCCACCGAAGACGAACTCAAGGCCATCGACAAGGAGGTTCGCGACATTGTCGCCGATGCCGCCGAATTCGCGCAAACCGATCCCGAGCCGGATGCATCCGAGCTCTGGACCGATATTCTGCTGTAAGGGAGCGCGAACGATGCCGATTGAAATTTTGATGCCCGCGCTCTCGCCGACGATGGAAGAGGGCAATGTTTCCAAATGGCTGAAGAATGAAGGCGACAAGGTCGCGCCCGGCGATGTGATTGCCGAAATTGAGACCGACAAGGCGACCATGGAAGTGGAGGCGGTCGACGAAGGCACGCTTGGCAAAATCCTGATCGCCGCCGGCACGGAAGGCGTGAAGGTCAACACGCCGATTGCCATTCTTTTGCAGGATGGCGAAAGCGCCGACGATCTGGACGCCGCAAAACCCGCACCGAAGGCCGACGACAAGCCGAAGGCGGCTAACAAGGACGCAGCTGATTCGGGCGCAGCAGGCGACAAGGCCGATGAAGAACCTGCTTCCAAGGAAGCGGCAAAGGTTCCAGCGGCGCCAAAGGCTGAAGCGGTCGCGGATCCAGATATCCCTTCGGGCACCGAAATGGTGCAGACCACAGTGCGTGAAGCGCTGCGCGATGCCATGGCGGAAGAAATGCGCCGCGACAGCGACGTTTTCATCATGGGCGAGGAAGTCGCCGAATATCAGGGCGCCTACAAGATCACTCAAGGGTTGCTGCAGGAGTTCGGCGCGCGCCGCGTGGTCGATACGCCGATCACCGAACATGGTTTTGCCGGCGTCGGCGTTGGCGCGGCGATGGCCGGGCTGAAGCCGATTGTCGAGTTCATGACGTTCAATTTTGCCATGCAGGCGATTGACCAGATCATCAATTCGGCAGCCAAGACACTTTATATGTCGGGTGGCCAGATGGGTGCGCCCATTGTGTTCCGGGGGCCAAATGGCGCTGCAGCGCGTGTCGGCGCCCAGCACAGCCAGGATTATGCCGCCTGGTACAGCCACATTCCGGGGCTGAAAGTGGTGATGCCTTACAGCGCCGCCGACGCCAAGGGCCTGTTGAAGGCAGCGATCCGCGATCCGAACCCGGTGATCTTCCTCGAAAACGAGATACTTTACGGCCAGAGCTTCGAAGTGCCCAAGATGGATGATTTCGTCCTGCCCATCGGCAAGGCGCGTATCCACAAGAAGGGCAAGGACGTCACCATCGTCTCATTCAGCATAGGCATGACCTATGCGATCAAGGCGGAAGTGGAACTGGCCAAGATGGGCATCGATGCCGAGATCATCGATCTCCGAACCATCCGCCCGATGGATCTCGATACAGTCATCGAATCGGTGAAAAAGACAAACCGCCTCGTTGTGGTGGAAGAAGGGTTCCCGCAATCCTCAGTCGGCGACTTCATTGCCAACCAGGTCTCGCAGCGCGCTTTTGATTTTCTGGATGCACCCGTCATTACGGTCGCCGGCAAAGACGTGCCGATGCCCTATGCGGCCAATCTCGAAAAGCTTGCATTGCCCAATGTCGGCGAAGTCGTTGCGGCGGTGAAAGCCGTCACGTATCGGTCGTAGGGAGCAAGCGCGGATGCCCATCAACATCACCATGCCGGCTCTTTCTCCGACGATGGAGGAGGGCAATTTGTCCAAATGGCTGGTCAAAGAAGGCGATCATGTTGCGCCCGGCGACATCATCGCCGAGATAGAGACCGACAAGGCGACCATGGAAGTCGAGGCCGTCGATGAAGGCACCGTTGCCAAGCTAGTGGTCGCCGCAGGCACCGAGGGCGTCAAGGTCAATGCGCTGATTGCCGTTCTGGCCGCCGAAGGCGAGGATGCCGCTGAGGCCGCCAAGGGCGCCGGTGATGCGGCACCCGCCAAGGCCGACACACCTAAAGCCGAAGGGCAAAAGACCGAAGCAAAACAGGATATCAAAGCGGAAGCGAAGGCTGCGCCGGCAAAGGCCGAGCCCGCGAAGACTGACGATAAGAAAACGGACGTGGCACCAACAGCCAATGGCCAGGACAAGGGCGAGCGCGTCTTTGCCTCTCCGCTGGCCCGCCGGATTGCCAAAGACGCTAATGTCGATCTTGCTGCGCTGTCGGGCTCGGGCCCTCACGGACGCGTGGTCAAGGCCGATGTGGAGGCCGCAGTCGCTGGTGGCGGTGCCAGGAGTGATGCCAAGCCAACGGGCGGCGCAGCATCTCCTGCTGCAAAGCCGATGTCGGACGATGCGGTGCTAAAACTCTTCCAGGAAGGCTCTTACGAGCTCATCCCGCACGACAATATGCGCAAGACCATTGCGCGCCGGCTGGTCGAGGCCAAGAGCACGATCCCGCATTTCTATCTGACGCTGGATTGCAAGCTCGACGCACTGTTGGCGCTACGGGTGCAGATCAATGCGGCTGCTCCGGTCAAAAAGACCGACAAGGGCGAGGTTCCGGCATACAAGGTATCGGTCAATGATTTCATCATCAAGGCGTTGGCGTTGGCGCTGCGCGACGTGCCGACGGCCAATGTTTCGTGGACCGAGGCCAATATGGTGCAGCACAAGCATTGCGACGTCGGCGTTGCCGTCTCCATCCCAGGCGGGCTGATCACGCCCATCGTGCGCCGCGCCGAGGAAAAGACCTTGTCGGCTATCGCCAATGAGATGAAGGATCTGGCCGGTCGTGCGCGAAACCGAAAACTGAAGCCGGAAGAATATCAGGGCGGCTCGTCAGCCGTCTCTAATCTCGGCATGTTCGGCATCAAGGATTTTGCCGCCGTCATCAACCCGCCGCACGCGACCATTCTGGCCGTTGGTGCTGGCGAGGAGCGGGCGGTGGTGAAGGATGGAAAGATCGAGGTGGCGACTATCATGTCGGTGACGCTGTCGACTGACCATCGCGCTGTTGATGGTGCTCTGGGTGCCGAGCTTCTGGTCGCCTTCCAGCGCCACATTGAAAATCCGATCGGCATGCTGGTCTAGGTTCCGGGACCGGGGGCAAAAGGCGTGAAAAAGACGGTGCTCTGCTACGGCGATTCGCTGACCTGGGGCTACAATGCCGAGGGGCCGGCACGCCACGCCTATGAGGATCGCTGGCCGAGCGTATTGCAGGTCGAACTGGGCGACAGCGCGCTGGTGATCGCGGAGGGGCTGAACGGACGCACCACCGCCTTTGACGACCATCTGGCCGACTTCAACCGAAATGGCGCGACGGCTTTGCCGGTCGTTCTGGCGACCCATGCGCCGCTTGATCTCGTCATCATCATGCTCGGCGCCAATGACATGAAGCCATTCACCTGCGGTCGTGCCATCGGCGCGAAGCAGGGTATGCAGCGGTTGGTCGACATCATCAGCGGCATGGCCTATCCGCTGGATGCGCCGGCGCCCGATGTGCTCCTGGTGGCGCCGCCGGCGCTATGCGACACTGAAAACAGCGATTTCGCTGCCATGTTCGAGGGCGGCGTGGCAGAGGCTCAAAAGCTCGCCGGGCTCTATGCAAGACTTGCCGACGAAGTTGGCTGCGGTTTTTTTGACGCCGGCAGCGTGGCGGTGACGACGTCACTCGATGGCGTTCATCTGGACGCTGAGAATACACGACATATCGGCTCTGCATTGGCGCCTGTTGTACGCTTGATGCTAGCGCTTTGAAGACAGGAGAAAAGCCAGTGTCTGAATCCTACGACGTCATTGTCATCGGCGCTGGCCCCGGCGGTTATATTGCCGCCATCCGCGCCTCACAGCTTGGTCTGAAGACTGCCATTGTCGAGCGCGAGCATCTGGCTGGCATCTGCTCCAATTGGGGGTGCATTCCTACCAAGGCGCTGTTGCGCTCGGCGGAGGTGATGCATCTGGCCAGTCACGCCGACAAATACGGGCTCAAGATCGAAGGCAAAGTCTTGGCGGACGTGAAGGCCGTGGTGGCACGCTCGCGCGGCATTGCTGAGCGCATGAACGCGGGCGTCGGTTTTCTGATGAAGAAGAACAAGGTCGACGTGATTTGGGGCGAAGCCAAGGTGGCCAAGGCTGGTTCCGGCGACAAGCCGGCCGAGGTCGTGGTGGCGAAGCCGACAAAGAAGCCGATGCAGCCACAGGCTCCATTGCCGAAAAATACCAAGGGCGAGGGCACATACCATGCCAAGCATGTGATCGTGGCGACGGGGGCAAGGCCGCGCGCGCTGCCCGGCATTGAGCCCGACGGCAAGCTGATCTGGACCTATTTTGATGCCATGGTGCCCGCGGAGATGCCGAAATCATTGCTTGTGATGGGTTCAGGCGCCATCGGCATCGAATTTGCTTCTTTCTATCGCACCATGGGTGTCGAGGTGACGGTGGTCGAACTGATGGCGCAGGTGATGCCTGTCGAGGATGCCGAAATTTCCGCATTGGCCAAGAAGCAGTTTGAACGGCAGGGCATGAAATTCATGCTTGAGGCAAAAGTCACCAAGGTGGAAAAAAGCCAAAACTCCATTACCGCTCATGTCGAGATGAAAGACGGCAAGGTGGAGAAGATCACCGCCGACCGGATGATTTCGGCTGTCGGCGTTCAGGGCAATGTCGAGAATCTCGGGCTTGAATCATTGGGTGTGAAGATCGAGCGCGGAACCATTGGCATTGATGGCTACGGCAAGACCAATGTCGCAGGCATCTACGCCATTGGCGATGTCGCCGGTCCGCCGATGCTGGCCCACAAGGCCGAGCACGAGGCAGTGATCTGCGTCGAAAAGATCGCCGGCCTGCCCAACGTCCACCCGATGGACAAGCTCTTGATCCCAGGCTGCACCTATTGCCACCCTCAAGTGGCGTCTGTCGGCCTGACCGAAGCCAAGGCCAAAGAGGTCGGCAAGGACATTCGCGTCGGACGCTTCCCTTATGTCGCCAATGGCAAGGCTATTGCGCTGGGTGAAGCTCAGGGTCTGGTAAAAACTATTTTCGATAAGAAAACCGGGCAGCTGCTCGGTGCGCATCTGGTTGGTGCCGAAGTGACCGAGTTGATCCAGGGCTTTGTTGTGGCGATGAACCTGGAGACCACTGAGGAAGAACTGATGCACACAATCTTTCCGCATCCGACCCTTTCGGAGACGATGAAGGAAAGCGTGCTCGACGCCTATGGCCGTGCGCTGAACGCATAGCTGAGCAGGGCGGGCAGGGGTGTTTTGGCCGCTGTTTCTGCATTATATGTGCAAGACAGGTTGCGGCAGGAGAGACTGATGATGGATCACAACGCAGGCGTCATGGGGATGCAGGGCGTCGGCTTTTTCGGTATGCTTTTGATCGGTTTTCTTGCCGGCTATATCGCTGAAAAGGCGATGAACCGCGAACATGGGCTATTGACCAACATTCTGGTGGGTATTGCCGGTTCGTTTGTCGGCGGCACGCTGGCCGGGCTGCTCGATTTCAACTATCAGGGCTTTGCCGGCAATCTGATTGTCGCTGCCGTTGGCGCCATTCTCATCCTCTGGCTTTTCGGCCGGGCCAAGGCCCGCAGCTAAGGCATAACCAAAATGGTCACGCTTCTCGACACCCTCTCCAGCCCGCCGCGGGCGCGCCATCCTGAAAAGGCGCATCGCCCCGATCAGGAAGTGCTGCGCAAGCCCGACTGGATTCGCGTCAAGGCGCCGGTCTCAAAAGGCTATGCCGAGACCCGCGAAATCGTGAAATCGCACGGGCTGGTGACAGTGTGCGAGGAAGCCGGCTGCCCCAATATCGGCGAGTGCTGGGAAAAGAAGCACGCCACCTTCATGATCATGGGCGAGATCTGTACGCGGGCTTGCGCCTTTTGCAACGTGGCGACGGGCATTCCGACCGCACTCGACCCCAATGAAGCCGAAAGCGTCGGCCAGGCCGTGGCCAAGATGGGGCTCACCCATGTCGTCATCACCTCGGTGGACCGCGACGATCTGGATGATGGCGGCGCGCAGCATTTTGCCGACGTCATACATGCCATTCGCCGGCAAAACCCCGGCACGACGATCGAGATTTTGACGCCAGATTTTCTGCGCAAGGAAGGCGCGTTGGAGATTGTGGTTGCCGCAAGACCCGACGTCTTCAACCACAACCTGGAAACAGTACCGTCCAACTATCTGACGGTGCGTCCGGGCGCGCGATATTTCCATTCGATCAGGCTTCTGCAGCGGGTCAAAGAGCTTGACCCTACGATTTTCACCAAGTCCGGCATCATGGTGGGACTGGGCGAAGAGCGTCATGAAATTCTGCAGCTGATGGATGATCTGCGCTCGGCCAATGTCGACTTCATGACCATCGGCCAATATTTGCAGCCGACGAAAAAGCATCATCCGGTGAAGAAATTCGTGACGCCGGATGAGTTCAAATCTTATGAGACTGTAGGAAAATCGAAGGGCTTTCTGCTGGTCGCTTCAAGCCCGCTGACGCGCTCCTCGCATCATGCCGGAGATGATTTTACCAAACTGCGCGCAGCGCGTGCTGAAAAGCTCGGCAAGGCGGCCTGACGCCGCCCATGCCTCAGTTCGAAACTGTCAAACACGTCGCTCATTCTCCTCAACAAATGTTTGCCCTTGTGGCGGACGTTGAAAAATACGCCGAATTCCTGCCGCTCTGCGAGGGGCTGACGGTCCGCTCTCGCAAGGAGCGTGGCGGGCGCACGGTACTCATCGCCGACATGACCGTCGGCTACAAAGCGATCCGTGAGACCTTTACCAGCCAGGTTCATCTCAAACCTGACGAGAGCGCCATCGACGTCAAATATCTTGATGGCCCTTTTCGCTATCTCAGCAATGTGTGGCGCTTTGATTTAGCCGAGGATGGCGGTACCGACATCCATTTCTTCATCGACTACGAGTTCAAAAGCCGCATCCTCGGCGCCATGATGGGCGCCATGTTCGACCGCGCGTTTCGCATGTTCACCAATGCGTTCGAAAAACGAGCGGATGCGATTTACGGGAAGTCGAAGGGTGCAACTTTAACGACCAATTGAGTTGCATGGACAATCATGAGATGTTTCCTCCCTCCCTTTTGGTGGCTCTCTCATGCGAGGCGACATGCGAACATCTGAGTTTCTGGGTTTTAATGGCCAATTGCATGAAGCTCATACGCGCTGGCAGCTGCTGGGCAATGGTCACCGCGTCTACAATCCAACCCTGATGCGTTTTCATTCGCCCGACACTGTCTCACCTTTTGGTGCAGGCGGCATCAACTCCTATGCATATACGCATGGCGATCCTGTTAATCTCGTGGACCCAAGTGGGAAGACGGCTCTATCGGTCCTCATGAGCGCAATCGGTAAGTTCAAGCTATCCCTTCGGAGGATGCGGTTGGCAGGCATGTTTGAAAGTTTGCCAGATGTGGCGATGGCGAAGATCGTACGACAATTGCCGACTCCCGATCTTGTCGAACTGGCAGCGACATCCAGTACGATGAGTAGGAGGGTGGCCAGCAATACCTTTTCAAACAGCGCAATCACCAAGCAGTTGGGGCAGCAAAATCGCGCAGTGGCGCGAGACTTGTACCGAGAATTTGAATTGGGTATTGGACGGGGAGTTCTTCCCGTAGAGTTCTATCGGCATCCACTCGGTCCGCCGAGCATCGGACTTCGCGTTCCAGGGCTGCCTGCACACAACCCTAGCGCGCATTCTATTGGTGAAAGAGTGACACCCGCCATGATGGGCCTAACCGAAAGCGAATTTGTGCTGTTGCCCCCCGGCGCCCGGCAAAGTCAGATTAACATTACAGTCGCAAACATTTTCGACGATAGCCGATACGCAAATACTTTGACACGGAAACTAAAACTTATAAGAAATGGCGATTGGTCTGGTCTACGTGCACTGCGCGAGAGTATAATGGCGCAACAAGGATCTAATTATCATAATATCTAGCCCATGGCATACTATGCGCGGAAAAAATATTGCAAAAATCAGTCAGAATTATGCGTTGAAGATGAACTTGCCCTGGTCGACATTGTGAGCGCCATGTTCATGAATGCGAGAAAAGGGCCCAGTCGATTGGTGGCTTTCTCATGCGAGGCGACATGCTTACATCTGAGTCTCTGGGTTTCAATGGCCATTTGCACGAAGCCGCAACCGGCTGGCAGATGCTGGGAAATGGGCATCGAGTTTACAATCCGCAACTGATGCGCTTCCATTCTCCGGACCAATTATCTCCGTTCGGCGCGGGAGGCATTAACGCCTACGCTTATGTAGGTGACGACCCGGTCAACAGTACCGATCCAACCGGTCGCTCCGCTATCAGCGTTGTGTTGCGGGGCGTAGTCTCCTTTCACCGCACACTGTCGCGCATGCGAAATGCTCGAGCCTATGGGATCGGCTCAAGCGCACTCGAACGCCTCCCATATCCGGCGATGGCGGAAATAGTCAGCGCGCTGCCGGGTCATTCGATAGTCGCGTTGTCTATGGCATCAAGCAAGATGAACGCACAGGTACGCGTGGCAGCCTCTACGGCGGCAAAGCTCGCTCGCTTGCGCTCTAGCCAGTCCAATTGGTCTACCACTACAAACATTGGAGAATTTGTAGTGCCAGCACACGAGCGTTCGGCCCAAATCCATCGCAATCGGATGCTGGAGCTTGGGCTGCAGCCGGGGGCAATGCCGGCGCATAACCGTCGGTTGCCAGCCGCCCCCTCAACCGAGAGTCTCCATTTTGCCGACACCGAGGCGACCCGGAATCTGCGGATTCGGTCAGACAGATGGACACTTAGCTTCCTGCGTCGCACGTTCCAACGCCCTTTCACAGAGACCCACCAACGCCTGTTCGACAGACTGTCGATGAGGCTTGACGACAGGCACTACCTCAGCAAGCTGGCGTATCAAACGAAACTGATACGCAGCGGCGATATGAAGTCTCTAGTGGAGTTTCAGGAAAGGTTTCGGCGAGTCTGAAAAAGGATAAAATCTCAATCTTCCTGAAGCGCCGCCAGCCCCAGTTCCAGCGCGATCCTCACCGTTTCGCGGCGGATATAGTCCCTGCCGAGGTTTGGGAAGGCGCGCGATTCCGTGCGTGGCGGATGCCCCTCGACTGCAATGCCAAACCACACCAGCCCAACCGGCTTTTCTACTGTACCGCCATCCGGGCCGGCGATACCGGTAACCGAGAGCGCTATACCGGCGTTGGAGCGGGCAAGGGCGCCGGCGGCCATTTCCAGCGCAGCCTCGCGCGAGACTGCGCCGTATGTATCGAGCGTTTCCTGTGCGACGTCCAGCATCTCCATCTTGGCGTTGTTGGAATAGGTGACAAAACCGCGGTCGACCATCGCGGAGGAACCGGGAATGTCGGTTAACAGCGCCATGATCATGCCCCCGGTGCATGATTCGGCTGTTGCGACGAGGATGTTTCGTTCGGCGCAGGCTTGCAAAAACTGGTTGGCAAGCTGTTGGAGGTCGTTCATTCGGGAAGTTCCCCCGGATAGACGACGCTTGCCGTGGCAATCGCTGCGATGCCTTCGCTGCGGCCGATAAAGCCGAGCTTTTCGTTGGTGGTTGCCTTGACCGAGACGCGGTCAGCCGAAATCCCCAGCATGGAGGACAGAGCTTCTGTCATCGCTGCGCGGTGCGGGCCGATGCGGGGCGCTTCGGAAATGATGGTGATGTCGGCATTGGCAATGCGGCCGCCTTTGGCGCGCACGATTTTGGCTGCGTGCTCGACGAAGATGTGCGAGGCAGCGCCCTTCCATTGTGGGTCGGATGGCGGAAAATGCGTGCCTATATCACCTTCTCCGCAGGTGGCCAGCAGCGCGTCGGTCAGCGCATGGAGGCCCACATCGGCATCCGAATGGCCTGACAGTTTCTTGTCATGGGGAATGGCCACGCCACAGAGCACAACATGGTCGCCCGGCTCGAAGGAATGGACGTCATAGCCGTTGCCGGTGCGCACGTCGGGGAACGTTGCACGCGGCGAGAGCCGTTCATGTGCCATGGCGATGTCTCTTGCCCAGGTGAGTTTCACATTGTCGGGCGAACCCGGCACGATGCGGACTGCCATCCCTGCCCATTCAGCGATCGCGGCGTCATCGGTAAAGTCGCTGCGGCCGGCTTCAAATGCCTTTTGATGGGCGTCGAGAATGTGGGGGAAGGGAAAACCCTGCGGGGTCTGCGCCACATGCAGGCCAGACCGTGCGACAGTTTCCTTGATCGTGCCGTCGGGTGCCTCGCGCTTCAGCGTGTCGGTGACGGGCAGCGCCGGAAGCGCGCCGCAGCCGGTTGCGGCAGTTGCTACGACACGATCGATCAGGCCGGCGTCGACAAAGGGGCGCACGCCATCATGGATTATCACCGTGGACGGGCATTTTTCGGCCAGTGCCTGCAAGGCGAGGCGGGTTGAATCCTGGCGCGTGGCACCGCCATGGACACAGATGACGCGATCCAGAAAATTGTGTGCGGCGTCCTCGAACAGCACTCTGTCGTCCGGGTGGATTGCCACGGCAATGACGCTGACGGAAGGGTGGCTGGCAAAAGCCTCGAGCGTGCGGTAGAGCACGGATGCGCCGCCGATATTGCGGTACTGCTTGGGGCCTTCCTGCGATTGGCCTGCACGCTCCCCGCGCCCGGCCGCGACGATGACCACGGCGACGGTGCGGCCAGAAAGCACTGTGTTTTCGGTCATTTCGCGCATCGGCAAAGGCAATAGCCGCGCTTCTGCCGAAAGGCCAGCGCAAAGCTGCGTTGATTAGAATTGAACACCTTCGCAGTTGCGCACACACACAAATCTGTCTAAGCAATAAGCAATATTAAAAGTTGCCCTGTTTTTGTGCATGTTAGAAAATCTGAATCTCAACCAACCTCTTTCAGTAGGGCCTGTGTCGCTTCGCAACCGCGTGTTGCTGGCACCGATGTCGGGCATCACCGACGAGCCATTCCGGGCGCTGGCGCACAGCCATGGCGCCGGACTTGTCGTGTCTGAAATGGTGGCGAGTGGTGAACTGGCAAAGGGCAGCGCTGAATCGGCCCGACGAATCCGCCGGTCCGACGTGGATGTTCACATGGTCCAGCTGGCCGGACGCGACGCCGTCGCCATGGCCGAGGCCGCAAGAATTGCAGCGGGAGAGGGCGCAGACATCATTGATATCAATATGGGCTGCCCTGCAAAGAAGGTGACTGGAGGCTATTGCGGATCGGCGCTGATGCGGGAACCGGACCATGCGCTGGCGCTGATCGAGGCCGTGATTGGCGCTGTCGACGTTCCAGTCACGGTAAAAATGCGGCTTGGCTGGGACGAGGCGGCTCTTAATGCGCCGATCCTTGCGCTGCGCGCCGAACAGGCGGGCGTCAAAATGGTCACGGTTCACGGGCGCACCCGCTGCCAGTTCTACAAGGGCGCAGCCGATTGGCGCGCCATTGCGCGGGTGGTCGAGGCGGTATCGATCCCGGTGGTGGCCAATGGCGACATCACCAGCGCCACCATGGCATCTGAGGCTCTTGCGATGTCGGGCGCGGCAGCGGTGATGGTGGGCAGGGCAAGTTATGGCGCGCCATGGGCCGCCGCCGAAATCGCCAGCGCGTCAGGCGCAGAGGTTTGGGGGGTGCCGCGCACCGGCGCCGAAATCGCCGCCTATGTGGTCACGCATTATGAAGCGATGCTGTCCTTTTACGGCATCCAGAGCGGGCTGCGGCAAGCACGAAAACATCTGGGCTGGTATCTGGACCGGCATGCACCTTCCATTGATGCCGAAAAGCGCCGCGCGGTGATGACCGGGGAAAGCCCGGTCGACATCATCGCCGCGCTGCGTGAGGCTCTGACTGAACAGGCTCCAGCAAGGTTCGCAGCATGAAGGTGACCGCTCCCGCATCTGCGGTGTCGCCCGCCGCCGCTGCGCAGATCGTACTGAACACGATCCGCCATCCGGTAATCATGGTCGGACCGGACAGCGTCATCACTTATGCCAATGCCGATGCTGAGGACTTTTTCCGGGCAAGTGCCGCCATGCTGTCACGTTCAACGCTGGACAAGTTTGTGCCGTTCGGCAGTCCACTGCTGACGCTGGTCGATCAGGTGCGCGAACGCCATGCGCCGGTGAACGAATACCGGGTTGATATTTCGTCGCCAAAACTGGGGGTGGAAAAGATCGTCGACATCTACGTCGCGCCGGTGCCCGAGCTGCCGGGGTCGGTTGTTGCGATGTTTCAGGAGCGTTCGATGGCTGACAAGATTGATCGCCAGATGACGCATCGCGGCGCGGCGCGCTCGGTGACAGGTCTCGCGGCCATGCTGGCGCATGAGATCAAAAACCCACTGTCGGGAATTCGTGGCGCGGCACAATTGCTGGAGACCGCTGTCTCCGACGAAGACCGGGCTCTCACCCGGCTGATTACCGACGAGACCGACCGCATCGTCGCGCTGGTCGACCGCATGGAAGTATTTTCCGACGAGCGGCCGATCGACCGATTCCCGGTCAACATCCATGTCGTTCTCGATCATGTGAAAGCCATTGCGAAAAATGGTTTTGCCAAGGGAATCAAGTTTTTAGAAGACTATGATCCATCATTGCCTTCGGTCTATGCAAACCGGGATCAACTCATTCAGGTGTTTGTTAATCTGGTGAAAAATGCTGCCGAGGCGGTTGGCTCTGACCCACGGGGCGAAATAACTCTCTCCACTGCGTTCCGCCCCGGAATTCGGGTTTCAGTACCTGGCAGTCAAACCCGCGTGTCACTGCCGCTGGAATTCTCGGTGCGCGATAATGGCCCCGGCGTACCGGAAGATATTTTGCCGATCCTGTTTGATCCGTTCATCACCACCAAGCAAAACGGTTCAGGCCTCGGACTGGCACTGGTGGCAAAGATAGTCGGCGAACATGGCGGTGTGATCGAGTGCGATTCCTCGCCACGTGGCACCACGTTTCGCGTTCTCCTGCCGGCCTGGAAGGAACCTTCTTTTGCCGGCTCACCGGTTCAAGGACAGTATAAATGAGTGTTCGCGGAAATATTTTAGTTGCCGACGACGATGCGGCAATCCGCACGGTTCTCAATCAGGCCTTGTCACGCTCGGGTCATGAGGTGCGGGTGACATCCAACGCGGCAACACTTTGGCGCTGGATCGCGGCGGGCGAAGGCGACCTGGTGATCACCGATGTGGTGATGCCCGACGGCAATGCCTTCGACATGCTGCCACGGATCAAAAAGGCGAGACCGGAACTGCCGGTCATCATCATGAGCGCGCAGAATACGTTCATGACCGCCATCCGTGCTTCGGAGAATGGCGCCTATGAATATCTGCCAAAGCCGTTCGACCTGACCGAGCTGTTGACCATCGTAAACCGGGCGTTGTCCGAGCCGAAACGCGTACCGACCGACAAGGGAAGCGACGAGCATCCTGATGCGATGCCGCTGGTTGGCCGCTCGGGCGCGATGCAGGACATCTACCGGATTCTGGCTCGCATGATGCAGACTGACCTGACTGTGATGATTTCCGGTGAGTCGGGCACAGGTAAAGAGCTGGTGGCCAGCGCGCTGCATGACTATGGACGCCGCCGCAAGGGTCCCTTTGTGGCGATCAACATGGCGGCTATCCCTCGCGACCTGATCGAATCGGAACTGTTCGGCCACGAGAAGGGTGCGTTTACCGGCGCGCAGAACCGCTCCACCGGCCGCTTCGAGCAGGCCGAGGGTGGCACCTTGTTCCTCGACGAGATCGGTGACATGCCGATGGAAGCACAGACAAGGTTGCTGCGCGTGCTGCAACAGGGTGAATACACAACCGTGGGCGGACGCACTCCGATCAAGACCGATGTGCGCATTGTGGCGGCCACTAACAAAGACCTGCGCACGCTGATCAATCAGGGCCTGTTTCGCGAAGACCTTTTCTATCGGCTGAACGTCGTGCCTCTGCGCCTGCCCCCGCTGCGTGAGCGGGCCGAGGACATTCCCGACCTGGTGCGGCATTTCTTCAAGCAGATCGAGAAAGAAGGTCTGCAGACCAAGCGCATTTCGGCGGGCGGCATGGAACTCATGAAGCGCTATCCGTGGCCAGGTAATGTGCGTGAACTCGAAAACCTGACACGGCGGCTTTCCGCGCTTTACCCGCAAGATGAAATCTCGGCGGATATCATCGATCAGGAACTGAGTACCGGCGACGCTGCCCCGCCCACTGGCGGCGGTACGTTGCCGGACGACCTGTCCATCGGCCAGGCGCTAGAACACTATCTCCAGCGCCATTTTGCGATGTTCAAGGGGGAGTTGCCGCCGCCGGGACTTTATCAGCGCATTTTGACCGAGGTTGAATATCCGCTGGTGCTGGCGTCGATGACGGCCACGCGCGGCAACCAGATCAAGGCAGCGGAGCTTTTGGGTGTGAACCGCAACACGCTGCGCAAGAAAATCCGCGAGCTCGGAGTCAATGTCTATCGCGGCGCCAAAGCCTGATATTTTCAGCGACAAAAGTTTTAGCAAACACAGTTTTGTTGCAGAATCGCCACAATGCGTTGCATAGATGCAACGGTATTTGCGGCCTTTCAGAGATGCAATGACGATTGAAACCCAGGCTGAGGCGCCTCTATTTCCCCATTCCGGCGGCGAGACGCGCCGGCTGATGGCTCTGCCTGGCGTGATTGCTGTGGCCGGCGCTGTGCTGACTGCGGCAATTTCCTTCGTCATTCTGCTCGGCGGCGCTGAACCTTATGTGTCGCCTAACGAACGCACAACGCTGTTCGTCATCGCCGTCAACGCACTTTTTGTGTTGCTGTTGATCGCGCTTATCGTGCGTGAGGCACACCGCATCCTGATGGCCCGCCGGCGTGGCAAAGCGGCATCGCGACTGCATGTGCGCATCGTCATGATGTTCTCTTTGGTCGCAGCCATCCCCGCAATTCTGGTCGCTGTGGTGGCGTCGATCACCCTGGATATCGGGCTCGACCGCTGGTTCGAGATTCGCACCAAGACGATCATCAACTCGTCGTT
Organism: Mesorhizobium sp. NBSH29; assembly: GCF_015500055.1. Classification (NCBI taxonomy): domain Bacteria; kingdom Pseudomonadati; phylum Pseudomonadota; class Alphaproteobacteria; order Hyphomicrobiales; family Phyllobacteriaceae; genus Mesorhizobium; species Mesorhizobium sp. NBSH29. The sequence continues at coordinate 2,837,493 of NZ_CP045492.1, read as the reverse complement.
GTCGATCGCTGAGGCCTATGTCCAGGAAAATGGTCGCACGCTGCAGAACACGACGCTTTCGATGGCCTACACGCTCGACGAGGCACGCTCTCTCTACAATCTTGACCGCACCGGCTTTCGCGACCTGATTACGCGCCAGGCAATAGGGCGAGGGCTGGCGCACGCCGCCGTTGTGCGCGCCGATGGCTCGATGGTGGCAACAGCAGACACCAAGGTTGATTTCCCCATCCCCGAAATACCCGATGACTGGATCCGGTCGGCAACCGACGAACAGCCGGTGCTGATTGAACCACGCAGCCGAAACATCGTCGGCGCAATCGTCAAACTCAGGCAAATTCCGGATGCCTATCTCTACACCATCCGGCTGGTGGATCCGGAGGTGATCAAGGCACGTCAGATCGTGCGCTCCAACACGGATGAATACAGAAACCTGGAAGCGTCGCGTCCGACCACGCAGCTCGCTTTTGCGCTTCTTTATCTTGGTCTGACGCTGATCGTGGTGCTGGCGGCAATCTGGACAGGCATCGCGGTTGCCGACCGGCTGGTGCGGCCGATCCGCCAACTGATAGGTGCGGCCGACGAGGTTTCAACGGGCAATCTCAACGTGCAGGTGCCGGTGCGACAGGCAGATGGCGATGTCGGCTCATTGGCCGATACGTTCAACAAGATGATCCAACAATTGCAGACCCAGCGCAACGAACTAGTAAGCGCCAAAGATCTGATCGACGACCGCAGGAGATTTTCCGAGGCAGTGCTTGCAGGTGTCACGGCAGGCGTCATCGGCGTCGATTCGCATGGCATCGTCACCATCGTGAACCGGTCTGCGGTCACCATGCTGGGAATTTCGGACGCCAGTGCTGTCGGCCAGAATCTTTCCGCGGTTCTCCCGCATGTTGGCCGGGTGTTGGAAATTGGTCGCAAGTCGGGTCGCCCCGTCTACCGCGAGCAAGTAACATTTTATCGGACCGGGGCCGAACGGACCTTCAACGTGCAGGTGACCGTCGAGGAAGAGACTGAAATCGACGATAAATCCTACGTCGTGACAGTCGACGATATTACAGACCTGGTGCAGGCACAGCGCACCAGCGCTTGGGCCGATGTCGCGCGCCGCATCGCCCATGAGATCAAGAACCCGCTGACGCCGATCCAGCTCTCGGCAGAGCGCATCAAGCGGAGGTTCGGAAAGGTTATCACCGAAGACCGCGAGATTTTCGATCAGTGCACCGATACGATCATCCGACAGGTCGAGGATATCGGGCGTATGGTCGATGAATTCTCGTCGTTTGCCCGGATGCCCAAACCTGACATGCAAAAGCTGGATTTGCGCGACCCGTTGCGCGAGGCGTCTTTCCTGGTCGAGGTAAGCCGTGCCGATATCAAGCTGGAGCGCGCCTTTGGCAGCGAACCGCTGACGGGAACATTTGACAGTCGACTGATGTCGCAGGCCTTTGGCAATATTATAAAGAACGCAGCCGAGGCCATCGATGGCGCGGAGCGCACCGACGGTACGCAGGGCATGATCAAGGTTCACGCCGCGCGGCAGGGTTCCATGATCCGCGTCGATGTTATCGACAATGGCAAAGGATTGCCCCGCGAAAACCGCCAGCGACTGCTCGAGCCCTATATGACAACGCGTGAAAAAGGCACAGGTCTTGGCCTGGCGATCGTCAAGAAGATCGTCGAAGACCACGGGGGCAAGCTCGAGCTGCACGACGCACCAGCCGATTTCCACGCCGGGCAGGGCGCCATGGTTTCGATCTTTGTACCGGCAGCAACCGCAGCGCCGGCCCGTTTACCGCAAGACAAGGCAAGTGAGAAGGTTCCCGATGGCATCTGACATTTTGATCGTCGATGACGAAGAAGATATCCGCGAACTTGTTGCCGGCATCCTGAGCGACGAAGGCCATGAGACACGAACGGCCTTTGACAGCGACAGCGCGCTGGCAGCCATCGCCGACCGGGTGCCGCGACTCGTGTTTCTTGACATCTGGCTACAGGGTTCCAAGCTCGACGGTCTGGCGTTGCTCGACCAGATCAAGATTATGCATCCCGGCCTGCCGGTGGTGATGATTTCGGGCCACGGCACAATCGAGACCGCCGTTTCCGCGATCCGGCGCGGTGCCTACGATTTCATCGAAAAGCCGTTTAAGACCGACCGCCTGATTCTGATCGCCGAGCGCGCACTCGAGACCTCAAAGTTGCGGCGCGAGGTTTCGGACCTCAAACAGCGCAGCGGCGAGAATTTTGACCTGGTGGGCAATTCGGCGGCGATGAACCAGCTGCGGCAGACCATAGACCGGGTAGCGCCGACCAACAGCCGCGTGATGATCATTGGGGCCTCCGGGTCCGGCAAAGAGCTGGCCGCACGTGCAATCCACGCGCTGTCATCACGCAAGGCTGGTCCATTCGTGACCGTCAATGCCGCAAACATCACGCCCGAGCGTATGGAGATCGAGCTTTTCGGTACCGAATCGAATGGCGGTGAACGAAAAGTCGGCGCGCTGGAAGAGGCCCACCGCGGCATCCTCTATCTCGACGAGATCGCCGACATGCCGAGGGAGACCCAGTCGAAAATTCTGCGCGTACTGGTCGAACAGACTTTTGAGCGGGTCGGCGGCACCAAGCGGGTGAAGGTCGATGTGCGCATCATTTCGTCGACTGCGCAGAATCTGGAAGGCATGATTGCAGAGGGACGGTTTCGCGAAGACCTGTACCACCGGCTGGCGGTGGTGCCCGTGATGGTGCCCGCGCTCGCCGAGCGACGCGAAGACATTCCCTTCCTGGTCGACCATTTCATGAAGCAAATAGGCCGACAGGCCGGGATCAAGCCAAGGCGCATCGGTGACGATGCGCTGGCCGTGCTGCAGGCGCACAACTGGCCAGGCAATGTGCGCCAGCTGCGCAACAACATTGAGCGGCTGATGATATTGGCGCGTGGCGACGATGTGGAGACGCCGATCAGCGCGGATTTGCTGCCGTCCGAAATCGGCGATGTCATGCCGCGCGCGCCAAACCAGTCGGATCAACACATCATGGCGCTGCCGCTGCGAGAGGCGCGCGAAATGTTTGAAAAGGAATATCTGTTGGCCCAGATCAACCGCTTCGGTGGCAATATCTCGCGCACGGCTGAGTTCATTGGTATGGAACGTTCCGCGCTACATCGGAAACTGAAATCGCTCGGGGTCTGAGTTTTTACACGACAGTCGTAGCTTACGAGGGATCAAATGCCACGCATTGCGTATGTAAACGGCCGATACGTTGGCCACGCTGATGCTGCTGTCCACATCGAGGATCGCGGTTACCAGTTTGCCGATGGCGTCTATGAAGTATGCGAGGTCGCGCGCGGCTACATCGTCGACATGACCCGTCACCTTGATCGTCTGGCGCGTTCGCTATCTGAATTGAAGATCGACTGGCCGATGGCACGCAAGCCGATGGAGCTCGTGTTGCGTGAAGTAGTCCGGCGCAATCGCGTGTTCAACGGGCTGGTCTACATGCAGGTGACGCGCGGCGTTGCAAGCCGTGATTTTGTATTTCCAGACGACGTAGCTTCTTCGCTTGTGATCACCGCTAAGAAGGTTGATCCGTCGTTTATGGAAAAGCGTGCTGAAAAGGGAATCAGCGTAATCACTGTTCCTGAAAACCGCTGGGACAGGGTCGATATCAAGTCTGTTGGCCTGTTGCCCAATGTGCTGGCTAAACAAAAAGCCAAGGAAGAGGGCGCGCAAGAAGCCTGGTTTGTCGATGATAACGGCAATGTGAAGGAGGGCGGTTCTTCCAACGCATGGATCGTCACCAAAGATGGTGTTTTGGTAACGCGACCGGCCGAACATGGCATTTTGCGTGGCATTACCCGCACAACACTGTTTGATGTGGCGAAAAAACTGGGCCTGAAGATAGAAGAGCGGCCTTTTTCACTAGATGAGGCGAAAGCCGCGCGCGAAGCGTTCATCAGTTCCGCGACGACGATTGCCATGCCCGTGGTCACCATAGACGGCACGTCGGTCGCCAACGGGCACCCCGGATCATTGACGCTGACGCTTCGGCAGGCGTTTTTTGAGATTGCGGAAAAAACGCAATCCTGATAACCGCTTGCGCAGAACAGACATAGGTTATTTGGGTGTTACCTGTTGTTCGGAAGCGACAGGGGTGTGTTTTGTTTGCTTGACACACGCGTATTATTTTGGCGCATTGGATGCGTCGCCCAGGGGACAGGCGAAAGAAAAGAAAAATGGCGGAACGGTCGCAAAACCTTCAGGATTTGTTCCTGAACTCAGTTCGCAAGAGCAAGAACCCACTTACAATCTTCCTTATCAATGGCGTCAAACTCACCGGAGTTGTCACGTCATTCGATAATTTTTGCGTGCTTTTGCGCCGCGATGGTCATTCACAGCTTGTCTACAAGCACGCCATTTCCACCATCATGCCGAGCCAGCCGGTTCAGATGTTTGATGGCGAGGAAGCAGTCCGGGACGCTTGATTGGCCAAAACGGACAAGACCGGGCGCGAAGCGCCAGATACACACTCTGACAGAACCGGGGAGCGCGGCGCAACGGGCCGCGCTATCATCATTGTGCCGATCCTCACCAGGGAGCGGTCGGACGACAGCGGTTCTGTCCGCCGCCCCAGGCTCACACGTTCGCCCGAAGCACGACACGACGAAGCTGTCGGCCTTGCCCGCGCTATCAACCTCGACCCTATCCACAGTGCTATCGTGAACATTGCGGCTCCGCGCCCAGCTACCTTGCTCGGCTCCGGCAAGGTCGAAGAGTTTGCGGAGATTGTAAAAGAGCAGCACGCCGATCTGGTTATTGTCGACCATCCTCTGACACCGGTACAGCAGCGCAACCTCGAGAAAGCGCTTGATGTCAAAGTGCTGGACCGTACCGGTCTCATTCTGGAAATATTTGGCGAACGCGCGCGCACCAAGGAAGGTACGCTACAGGTTGACCTCGCCCATCTCAACTATCAGAAGGGCCGACTGGTACGCAGCTGGACCCACTTGGAACGTCAGCGCGGCGGTGCCGGCTTTCTGGGTGGGCCAGGCGAAACCCAGATTGAATCTGACCGACGCGCGCTGCAGGACAAGATCATCAAGCTGGAGCGCGAACTCGAAACGGTGCGCCGCACGCGCGATCTCCACCGCGCCAAACGACGCAAAGTTCCTTTTCCTGTGGTTGCAATCGTCGGCTACACCAACGCTGGAAAATCAACGCTCTTTAACCGACTGACCGGCGCTTCGGTGCTGGCCGAAGACATGCTTTTTGCAACCCTTGATCCGACGCTACGGCGTGTGCGCCTGCCGCACGGCACTCCGGTGATCCTTTCTGATACTGTCGGCTTTATCTCTGATCTGCCGACGCATCTGGTGGCAGCATTTCGGGCTACGCTGGAAGAGGTGGTGGAAGCCGACCTGGTAATACATCTGCGCGACATTTCTGATCCTGATACCGCAGCGCAGGCCGAAGATGTGGAAAAAATTCTTGCAGATCTGGGTGTCGATGCCGCGAGTGGCGAACACGTTCTGGAGGTATGGAACAAGATAGACCAGCTTGACGATGCCAACCGCGAGCGCCTGTTGTCCGATAGGGGAGGAGACAGCAACACGCCGCCCGTCGCCATCTCTGCAATCAGCGGAGAGGGGATTTCGGCGCTGGTATCGGTAATAGAATCTCGGGTGTCAGGTGAGCTTGAAAACATTGCCATCACGCTTAGACCCGATCAGCTTGGCCTGATCGACTGGCTCTACCGCAACGGCGATGTGACTTCACGGGTCGATAACGAGGATGGTGGAATCTCTGTTGTCCTGCGCGCCACGGAATCGGCACGCGCGGAAATCGAGACCAAGTTGGGCGGCGCGTCTTAGGTTTGCCGCACGCTTGGTGGTTCGACACATTCTCGCCGAGCGACTACTGAAGAAAAATCAGTCTTTGTTCTTGGCTGCTTGCCAGAGCACTTCCATCTCATCCAGGCTTGCAGCCTTGAGGCTGCTCCCCTGAGCATCAAGCGAGCGCTCGACATGATGCAGCCGCGCGCGAAATTTCTCATTGGTGCCACGCAGCGCGGTTTCGGCCTCTATCCCCAGATGGCGACCGAAATTAACCAGCGCAAACAGCACGTCGCCGAATTCATCCTGCATCGCGGCCCGGTCACCCTGGTCCAAGGCTTCCCGCAATTCGCCGATTTCCTCCTCGATCTTGTCGAGGATAGGCGCCGCCTCCTGCCAGTCAAAACCGACCTCGGCCGCCTTCTGTTGAAGCTTCAACGCTCGGACAAGGCCGGGCAGGGCGACGGGAACACTGTCCAGAAAGCCGTTCCCGCTGTCTTCGGCCGGCAGTCCGCGGGCAAGGCGCTTCTCGCGCTTTTCCGCCTTCTCGTCCGCCTTGATGGCGTTCCACATGCCCTTGGCCGAACCGGCCGCGCGGGCTTGCTCATCGCCAAACACATGCGGATGCCGGCGGATCATCTTCGTCGTGATCGCCTCTACAACATCACCAAAGTCGAATGCCCGTTCCTCCTCAGCCATGCGTGAATGAAAGACGACCTGTAGCAACAGGTCGCCGAGCTCATCGCGCAGATCATCAAGATCCTTGCGCTCAATCGCGTCGGCTACCTCATAGGCTTCCTCGATCGTATACGGCGCGATGGTCGCAAAGGTCTGCTCGACATCCCAGGGGCAGCCAATCACCGGGGTGCGCAGCGCGCGCATGATCTCGAGTAGACGACCGATGTTTCGGGAAGGGGTGGTTGGGTTCATGGGAAGGTCCGTTGTGTCGTTTCCACCTAGCCCAGTTTTTCTGTTTTGCACCAGTAGACGGTCAAACACTCGGTAGTGCGGCGATTATGCGAAAATGCTCTCCGTCCAAATATACATTATTCCTGCAACCAACAACAACTTAATGTTGAATGTAGATTAAAGTATAAAATTATTGAAAGCGCCTATAGGAAGCTACGCCATTTTATTGGGCGCATCGCTCCACACTCCTCAACTATTTCAAGATTGGATGGACAAAGGTGAAACGACCGACAAAGCAAAATAATCAGCGTGACAGGATCGCAACCAAAAAGATCGTTATGGGTTTTTGGCACAACTGGTTCGAAAACGGACCGAATGGAAGCGGTTATCGGCAGGGTTTCTTCGGAAACCTGTCGCTCGCGGATATTCCGCTTCAGTACAACGTCGTTGCGGTTGCCTTCATGAAAGTTCTGGACCCCCAGAGTGATCACATTCCATCGTTCAAGCCCCACAAAGGCACTGATGCGGAATTTCTCGCTCAGGTTAACACCTTGAAATCACAGGGTCGAAACGTGTTGATTTCCCTCGGGGGCGCGGATGCGCAGATCGAGTTGCATGACGGAGACGAGCAACCCTTGGCAGACCGAATTATCGAACTCGCAAACCGTTACGGGTTCGAGGGGCTCGATATTGATCTGGAACAAACTGCTATCTCTGCCGGTAAAAATAGTGCCGTCATTCCTAAAGCTTTGCTTATTGTAAAAAATCACTTCGAAGCAGAAGGGAGATATTTCATCATCAGTATGGCGCCTGAATTCCCTCATCTCCGATTGGGAGGTAGTTATGCTCCATACATCACTGCCCTCGAAGAGGAATACGATTTCATTGCGCCACAATACTATAACCAAGGCGGAGATGGTGTGTATGTTGAGGGGCTAGGATGGGTTTCTCAAGATAATGATTCTTTGAAAGAGGAGTTTCTATACCATCTTACCAAAAGTATTGTGAGCGAAGACGGTAGGGAATTCGTCCACATACCTCCTGAAAAATTTGTGATCGGCATCCCGACCAACAACGACGCTGCTGCCACGGGCTACGTGATTGACCCCAATGACGTCAAAAATGCACTGAAGCGGCTGGAGGATTCTGGCCTGCCCATTAAGGGCGTCATGACCTGGTCTGTAAATTGGGATGCCGGTCGCACCAAAGACGGCGTGGAGTACGATTGGGAATTCGTAAAGCGCTACGGCTATTTGGCAGACAGCGAAATCCCGCAGCCGGAAAAGCCTGGCGTGCCACAGGATCTGACTTCAACCAACCAGACCGAGCGCTCAATCTGGCTCACCTGGACTTCCTCACAAAGCGGGCATCCGATCACCCGATACAACCTTTATCGCGATGGCGTTGGTATCGGAAACGGGCGGCAGCCTCCTTACTTCGACAGCGGTCTCGATCCCAATACAGAATATGCGTATCAAGTCAGCGCCATCGACGATCAAGGTCAGAGCTCTGACCTTAGCCCGGTACTGCGTGTGCGAACGCTACCCGGAGAGATTGTCCATCCTGCCTGGATTGCGGGCAGCTGGTACCCAGACGACGCCCAGGTTCGATACCTGGAGATGAGCTATGTCTGCGTAATGCAGCACACCTCCGAACCGAGCTGGACGCCGGATTTAGCAACGACTTTATGGATGCGAATGTGATCACACGCCAACCTCGAATCCATTTCCCCAACTCATTCATTTTGGAAAGACAATGTTGACAAAAACCGTTGATAGCCTGGTACCTGGAGTTGCTCCCCGCCATGGGCACGTATTTTCACCCCCGTCCCGCGCCTATCTTGCCTGGCTTGCAGGAAACCTGGACGAGGGGGCTTTAAACCAGCGAGAGGCAGGAAAATTTTTCCCAAAAGTGATGGGAGGACTTCCCGACGCTGACGCGCCAACGGATTCTCCTAGCGCGACCCCGCCACCGGACGGAAAGATAGCGAGCGCTGGTCAAGGCACGGGTAGTTTTTTGGATCAGCCGGGCACGGATTGGCAGAAAAATGAAATAAAGAACGGCGACGCGTTTAGTGTTTCCTGGAATTACACCGCAAATCATAGAAGCCGACGGTGGAATTATTTTCTTACCAAGGAAAACTGGGATCCCTCAAAACCGCTGTCGCGAGAGCAGTTCGAGCCGGAGCCATTTTATGTGGCACAGCTGAATCTACAGCCTTATTGGGAGCATACCGAAGGCCTTACCCCCGTATCTCCGACGACACATTCAATGCGTCTCCCCCGCCGCAGCGGCTACCATGTCCTGCTTGCGGTCTGGGAAGTAGCTGACACCGGCAACGCATTCTACCATGTCATCGATCTCAACTTCACTGACTCCGGTGGAGAAAAGGAGCCGACGGTTCCAGAAGATTTTCGTGCAAACGAAGTGGGTGGCGACCGCGTGGGGCTCAGCTGGAGCCCTTCTACCGGAAATCATCCGATCATCCATTATCGGATAGCACGCAATGGCGCCATTATCGTGGAGACCTCGGCAACCGAATTGAACTGGATTGATTACGGTGTGTCGCCAAACGCGCATTATACGTATTCGATCTGCTCCGTCGACAGCGAAGGGAATATTTCGGCACCAAGTCCTGCTATTTTGGTGAAAACGCCAGCGGCTGAAAATGGACCAACACCGCCCTTTAACCTACACAGCATGGGGCAGACTTCCACGAGCATTAGCCTCATGTGGGGGGCGGCCAGCAGTTCATCTCCCATTGCTGAGTACAAGCTCTATCGGGAAGGACAGGAGATCGCCTCGCTCAGCGGACATGAGCTTTCCTATGTGGACGAATTGCTCCCACCGAGCACTCCGTTTCGCTACTTTGCTGCCGCAAGGGATGAACGTGGCGAGCTCTCCATACCGAGCAATGTGTTAAGTGTGTCCACCAGGGAAGCTGAGAGCGAGCACAATGAATGGGTGTTAAACACACATTATTTGGTTGGCGACCTTGTGACGCTTTCATCCGAGAAAGGGAAGATCTGGCGCTGCATCCTGCCGCACACTTCGTCTACCCTGGGGTGGGCACCCGCTACGCCGAGTGGTGCCTTACTCTGGGCGGTCGAGGGTTGAATACGGCAGTAACATAGACTGCGTATCTGCCCCTGATCTACCTCAGGCTGAAGGTAGTCCTTAAAAAGTTAGAGGTGTGACTAACCTTCGCCCCACGGGAGTGGGGCGGAGGTCGTTCAACGAGCTTTCTCTGATCGGGTACTGCCTTAGCACCGTCGATAGGCGTTGCAAAGCAAAATGCTTGTATATGCAAATAGTTCTGCTATATGAGTCCGTATGTTTGATGGTTGCATCTATTTCAACACGCAGGCGCTCGGGCGGCGCCTTGAGCGTATCTGGACTGAGGCTTTCCGGCCGTTTGGCCTGACGCCGTCGCAAGCATTCATGTTGCGTGCCGTGTTGGCCGAGCCAGCAATGCTGCAGGGCGAACTTGCTGATACCCTCAAGATTGCGCGCGCGACAGCGACGCGGGGGGTGGACGGGCTGGAAGCAAAGGGGCTGGTCACGCGCCATGCGACCAAAACTGATGGAAGAGAATGTGAGATACAGCCAACGGTGGCGGGAAGGGCGCTGCAAGATGGCCTGAACCTGGCCAGCGGCGCGGTGACCCAACGTCTGAAAAGGCAGCTTGGGGATGATCCGTTCATGGAATTTGTGACGCGGGCGCGCGGAATAGCAGACGCGGTCGAGTAACGATCACCTATATAGTTGCATAGCTAATTATAACCGGAGCGAAAACGATGCCAATCTTGAATGTAAAGGTCAGCGGTAACCGGTCAGACGACCTGACCCGAGCCATCACTGATCTGCTGACGGAACTCACCGCCAGTATCCTGGGTAAGAACCCCGCAGTGACCGCCATTGCGATTGACTATGTCGACCCACGCGATTGGTTCGCCGGTGGGAAAAGTCTGGCGGAGCAGGGCCAGAAGAGTGTTTATTTTGATGTCAAGATCACCGACGGCACCAACACCAAGGATGAGAAAGCGCGCTATGTCAGCGCCGCCTTCGATGGTCTTTCAAAGCTGCTCGGCACGCTTCACGAGGAAAGCTACATTTACGTGCAGGATGTCCGCGCCGAGGCCTATGGCTATGGCGGCCGCACGCAGGAATGGCGCTATCATCATCCGGCCGGGTGAGCGAGGCGAGATAATCAACGACGACCGTCGCATCAGACTGGGGTTTGTTGGAATAATTCAGGGCGCGGTCTTGCTCTAATGCCGCCATATGCCAAAGATTGGATTGTCAGGAGAACGCCCTTGATCTCTTAGATGTCGTCACAAAAGGAATTGTTGGATGCCAACCTTTGAAGTTCTGCTTGCGTTTGCAATTACCACCTGGGTGTTCGCCTTCATTCCAGGGCCGGCTATGCTTTACGCGGCAGCTCGCACGATGGCTGGCGGCCGCAAGGCAGGATTCATGGCGGTATTGGGCATCCATATTGGGGCCTACGTTCATATTGTAGCGGCCGCCGCTGGGCTATCTGTACTCTTTCATGCTGTTCCCATGGCATACACCGTCGTCAAGCTGGCAGGTGCAATCTACCTCATCTGGCTCGGTATTTGCCTGTTCAGGACGCAGAGTGCAAACGCAGACGATCTCTCCACTCCGCCAGCGAGGTCGGCGCGAAAGGCGTTCATGGAAAGCATCGCCGTGGAGGTTTTGAACCCCAAGACTGCAATCTTCTTTTTGGCTTTTCTCCCGCAGTTCGTCGATGCTACCGCCAGTCTTCCTGTGTGGGCGCAACTCGCCATCCTAGGAACTGCAGTCAACGCCATATTCACTTTCGCAGATGTCCTGTGCGTCCTGCTTGCAGGGCTCATCATTAAGAAAGTGAAACGATCCAGTGGTGTGCAAAAGCTGGTTCAGGGGATTGGCGGCACAATACTTGTGGGGCTGGGTGTGCATGTAGCTCTGCAGCGGACTTAAACAACCGCGCTGCGAGACATACTTTTGCCGTGAGGCGTCACGCAGTGGCGGCCTATGCCGGTTTCTGTTCAATTTCTACGAAAACCGCTACAACTGCGCTTCACCGCCCCGAAACCATCACCAGGCTTGCCTAACTATGGTTCCGACGGCGTTGACGATCAGACGAGCGGCGGTGAGGGCAGTCACCCCGTTGTGGTCGGCCGGCGGGAAAAACTCGACCAGATCGAACCCTGCGATTTTTGCGCGCGCTCCAACGCCGGTTATCAAATCGATGGCCTGCGTATAGGTCAGGCCTCCAGGGGTTCGCGCAGCAACTCCTGGCATAATGCTCGGATCAAGTCCGTCACAATCCAGCGTGATCACCACTTTGGCGTCTAGCGGGATGTGGTTGAGTGCGGCGTCAACGCCGTGGCTGTGAATTTCCCGCGCGGTGATGATATGACTGCCATAGGCGAGGGCCGCTTCCAACTCGGTGTTGCTTGCGCTGCCCACCGAACGCATGCCGACCTGCACGATGCCCGCCACATGGGGCATTTCGCTGATACGCCGCATCGGGTTGGAATAGCCGAAGCGTTCACCGTCTACCGTGTCGCGCCAGTCGATATGAGCGTCGATCTGCAAGACCCACACAGGCCCGTGGTTGGCAAAGGCGGAGAGAAAGGGAATTGGCACGGAATCATCGCCGCCAAGCAGGATCGGAACGGCAGCAGCACCCAGAACTGAGCGAGTTTGCGCCTCTATCCGGCTCCGGTTGCCTTCATTGTCGTGCATCGTCGTTGGCACTTCGCCAAAGTCTATGACGCTTGGTGCGCTACCGTCAAACAGCGGGCCGCCAAGATCGAAGTCCCAGTTACCCACGAACCCGGCGTCGGCCAGGCTGGCCGTGCGTATGGCACTTGCGCCCAGGGCATAGGGCTGGCTGTCCTTGCCGGGATAGGTCGTGCCGTGGCCCGCAGAGAAGATTACAGCTCGTGGCGCGTTGTTATCCGGTAACCGAGAGGGAAATCCCAGGAACGAGTGGTGCATGTGTAAAGCTCTCCGGGTGAGGGCGTTGCATCGCTATGATTATCAGGCCGCCGATTCACGGCCTGTCATTTCGCCAATAACGATACGGTAGAAAAGGTGCGCGGAGTGGTCCGCGACGGGTTGTGTATCCGGCTTTATACCGCCGGGTTCCCACCAATTCGCAAATTTGCTCAGCATGGTCCAAGCGTGCTCGCGTTCGACTTTTGACCCAATCCGGTCTGGCAACTCCTCGAACTGGCCTTCTATGTGCACGCTCTTCCATTCACGGTGGTCAGAAAAGGATTCCACTACCATCGCCACATGCGGGTTCTGACGCATGATATCGACCTTCTTGCCGGGCATGGAAAAACAATAGAGATGGGTGCCCTTGATGGCGAAATAGATGGGAACGACGTAGGGTTTGTCATTCATCGTGCAGGCGAGGTGGCCAAGCCGCTGTGTCTCGAGGAATTTGCTGCAGTCCAGGGTGCTCATCGTGCGGATATGCATGTGTGGTCCTTCAAAGTCCGGGATTTCCGTCGATGCAATGGTTGCAGATATTTCCGCCCTTGACGATGCCGTTTGTGATCGCTGCGCTTTTCATCGAACCGGCGCGCTCGGCGTGTCGCAGCTGATGTATGCCGCAGGCGAGCACACACGTAAGTCGCATAAGATAGATTATGGAACTAAGCATTGTAGCTTAGGCCGTGCAAGCACAGGCTTCCAGTGATGCCGCCTTGGCCTTTGCAGCGATGAGAAGCCTGTCTGGTGCGGCTGAAAACACTGCGTCGTGGGCACCGGCGGCGGACCACACAGCGGCGTAGTTGAGCAAGGTCTCGTCCATAAACGTCGGCATTGCGATGAGATGACCGATGGGTGCAACACCGCCGATGGCAAAACCGGTCTCGTCACGGACCTGGCGTGGATCAGCACGCGTCAGCGGTTCGCCGGCCAGTGCTGCGGCCTTGGCAAGATCCAGCTGGTGGATGCCCGACACCAAGAACAGAAAAAGTTTGCCACTCGTTTCACCGCGAAAGATAAGCGATTTGACGATTTGTGCGACATCACAGCCGCATTGTTCTGCCGCTTCCTGCGCCGTGCGCGTCGATGCGCCCATCCGTTGGACTTCGATCTCGAGGCCCGCTGCGGCCGCAGCTGTGATAACCCGATCGATGCTTCCAGCCATAATTTTAGCTTTTCCTCATATTTAAATTATCCGACCAAAGCTATGGAATTGTTGGACTTTATAACGGGAGCTCAAAAGCCTGACCGTCAAACCCCGGCTCGACGTTTTCGGGCAGTTGCGCGCGCAGCGTCTCATAATCGAGCGGCACATGCATATGGGTCAGGATTGAGCGGCTTGCACCAATGCGTGTGATCCATTCCAGCGCCTGATCGAGAGAAAGATGGCTCGGATGCGGCTGGTATTGCAGAGCGTCGATGATCAGAACATCGAGATTTTCGAGCCGGTCAATGGTTGGCGGCGGGAAGCTGCTGACATCGGGGCAATAGGCTAGACCGCCGACGCGAAAACCCAGAGAAATGATGTCGCCATGGATCTGTGGAAGCGGCGTGAAGGTGAGGGTTCCCCCCTCTCCTTCAACGCTGATCGGCTGCGTGTGGTCGATCGTGTGAGCGCGTAAAATGGGCGGATAGGAGCTGCCAAACGGCGTTTCGAAGCAATAGCCAAACGCCTCGCGCATTCGCAGCAGCGTCGGCTGGTCGGCAAAAACATCCATCAATCGCCGCTGCTCGATGACAAAACCGCGTAGATCGTCGATGCCGTGGATGTGGTCGGCATGCGGATGGGTGTAAATGACAGCGTCGAGGCGCGACACACCGGCTGCAAGCATTTGCTCGCGAAAATCTGGGCCGGTATCAATGACAACACGCGTGATGCCGCCATCTTCGGCCACACGCTCGACCATCGCGGCAGCGCGGGTACGCCTATTTTTCGGGTTTTTGGGGTCGCACGCGCCCCAGTCGCCGGAAATACGCGGCGTGCCGGGCGAAGAACCGCAGCCGAGCAGCGTAAACCTCAGGCGCGCCGCCAAGGTTTTAGCCTCCGGTCGCAGCGGGCGGCTGCATCTTCTTGAAAAGACGAAAGAAATTATCGGTGGTGATGCTGGCGATCTCAGCGCCGGTGAGGCCGAGTGTCTCTGCAAGAACCGCTGCCGTATGCGCCACATAGGCCGGTTCATTGCGTTTGCCCCGGTGTGGTGGCGGCGCGAGATACGGCGCGTCAGTCTCGACCAGTAGGCGGTCGTGCGGCACGTCTTTGGCGATATCGCGCAATGTCTGCGAATTCTTGAACGTCAAAATGCCCGAGAACGAAATATAGCCGCCCAGCTCTACGCCCGTTTCGGCGAGCGCGCGGCCCGAGGAAAAGCAATGGAGAATGAACGGAAACGCTCCCTTCCCGCTCTCCTCGGTGAGGATTTGTGCCATGTCGTTATCGGCATCGCGCGCATGAATGACCAGCGGCAGACCGGTCCGGCGCGCCGCCTCGATGTGACGACGAAAGCCCGCTGCCTGCAGATCGCGCGGCGCTTTATCGTAAAAATAATCGAGGCCGGCCTCGCCAATCGCCACCACTTTTGGATGCTCGGATAGCGTCACCAGTTCGTTTGCAGTTACGTCCGGCTCCTCAGCCGCATTGTGCGGGTGGGTACCGACCGAACAGAAGACTTCGTCGTAAGCCTGAGCGATCTCGAGTATCCCGGCAAAGCGTTTGACGCGGGTTGAAATTGTGACCATGCGACCGACGCCGGCGGCCAGCGCGCGCGTCACCACGGCATCGCGTTCTTCGGCGAAATCCGGAAAATCGAGATGGCAGTGACTGTCGACCAGCATCCTGTTGCCCTCTTCCGTGCGTCAGCCGTTCGTTGCGGTGTCGACCGGGTCTACATAGCGTGGAAAGACCGGAGTAGGAGCTGGAAGCGGCGTTCCAGACACCAGGCTGTGTGCTGCGTCCACGTGCTCGAAATTGCGTGCGTCGGCAGAGACGGCAAGCATATCGAGCAGCTTTGTGGCGGAGCCAGGAATGAAGGGCTGGCACTGAAGTGCAACGCGGCGGATGACTTCCGCCGTGGTGTAGAGAACCGTCTCCATGCGCGCTGGGTCGGTCTTCTTCAACGCCCACGGCTCCTGACCGGCGAAATAGCGGTTGGCTTCCGCCACCACGCCGAAAATAGCGGCCAGCGCGTGGTGCGGCGCCTGATCGGCCATAGCCTTTCGCGCGCTCCCCAAAGCATCAGTCGCCATCGTCAAAATAGCATTGTCGGCGTCAGTTTCCGGGCCACGCGCGGGTACCACGCCGCCGACATTTTTGGCGATCATCGACAACGAGCGCTGGGCCAGATTACCCAGATCGTTCGCTAGGTCGGCATTGGTGCGGTTGACGATGGCATCGTGCGTATAGCTACCATCTTGGCCAAAAGGCACTTCGCGCAGGAAAAAATAACGTACCTGGTCGAGCCCGAAGGCCTCTATAAGCGCAAACGGATCGACAACATTGCCGACCGATTTCGACATTTTTTCTCCCCGGTTGAAGAGAAACCCATGGGCAAAGATGCGCGTGGGGAGCTCGATTCCAGCCGACATCAGGAAGGCAGGCCAGTAGACTGCGTGGAAGCGAACAATGTCCTTACCGACAATATGGGTTGCTGGCCAGAATTTCCACTGATCGCTTTGGGTGTCGGGGAAACCGGCTGCGGTGAGGTAGTTGGTCAGTGCATCGACCCAGACATACATGACGTGCTTTTCGTCGCCCGGAACCGGCACACCCCAATTGAACGTAGTGCGCGAAATGGAAAGGTCGCGCAGGCCAGATTTGATGAAACTCAAAACCTCGTTGCGACGCTCCGCCGGCCGCACGAAGTCGGGATTCTTTTCAAACAGATCGAGAAGTTTATCCTGATAGGCCGAGAGGCGGAAGAAATAGGTTTCCTCCTCGTTCCACTCCACCGGCGAGCCGAGCGGCTCGCGTCGGATTCCATCGTCACCAAGCGTGGTTTCCTTCTCGTCAAAATAGGCTTCCTGACGCACCGAATACCAACCGCTGTAGCTATCGAGATAAATATCGCCGTTTTCGGCCATACGTTTCCAGATCGCCTGCGAGGCGGCATAGTGGTCAGGTTCGGTGGTGCGTATGAAACGGTCATGCGAACTGCCCAGCGCTTCGTCCATCGTGCGAAAGATCGCCGAATTGCGGTCGGCCAGCTCAATCGCCTTGATGCCTTCTTGGTCTGCCGTCTGCTGCATTTTCAGACCGTGCTCATCGGTGCCAGTCAGGAAAAAAACATCCTTGCCGTCAAGGCGCTGGAAGCGCGCCATCGCATCGGTCGCGATCACCGTGTAGGCGTGGCCAATATGCGGCTTGCCATTGGGATAGAAGATCGGCGTGGTGATATAGAATTTTTCGCGAGACATTTGAACCGGCTGTGAGAACAATCAAGGTTTGAAAAAGCTCGCGGTCAATAGCGCATCGGGCGACTGAATGCCATCCAAAAGGGTAGCCCTGCCTGTTCAGCCGCGCATTGCAGCATGCAGACTGTGAAGCGTACCCAAAACATGCTGCTTCTTGTCGAGATTGTAAGTTTCGGCTTCGCGCATGGTCTCAGTGGCGCGCTGCCAGAAGGCCGACAGACGCCCTGCCCGCGCCAGGTTTGATGCCCGCGCAGCCTCGCTGGCAGCGAGCGTGACGATATCGAGCACATGGCGGTTGAAGAACTGGAATTGGGCTTGCTGGTCTCGTGCGGCAACTGCATCGGCCAAGCGGTGCGCCTGTGCGATATCAATGGCCGGCGCATACGCCAGTGCTTCTATGGCCGAGGCAATCTCCAGTCCGCCATATTGGGTCAGGTGGATGGCATTGCGCGGGCTGCCGCCAGCATGCGCGGCGAGCGCTGCACGCTTGTCGGCCGTTCCGGTCAGGGAGAGATTGAATCCCTCCAGCACCGCAAACATGTCCGCCGCGCTCAGCGGTTGCATCAAGACCGTTTGGCAGCGCGAGCGGATGGTAGGCAAAAGTCGGCCGATGGAATGGGTGATCAAGAGAAAAATCGTGCGTGACGGCGGTTCTTCGAGATTTTTCAGCAAGGCATTGGCCGCATTGGTGTTCAAGTCATCAGCAGTGTCCACGATAACGACACGGTAGCTGTTGTCATGCGAGGTCATCGACAGAAAACGGCTGACCCGGCGCACCTCGTCGACGGTGATGACGGACTTATAACCCTTGGTCTTGTCATTTGCCGGGCGGGTGAGATGGAGCACCGAAGGATGCGCGCCGCTGGCGATTTGTCGCGACAAAGATGAAGCGGGATCGGGTGGAGAAAACTCACTCGGCGCCTGTGCGCTGGAAGGGTGGCGCAGCAGATGATGGGCCAGGTGGAAAGCCAGCGTTGCCTTGCCGATCCCCGATGGTCCGGCGAGCAGGATCGCGTGCGGCAGTTTTCCGACGCGGTATGCACTAGCCAGCATGGCGGCTACCTCGGCGTGGCCGACAAGACGCGGGTTTTCCGATGGCTCCGGCACTCCCTCTATGGAGTCGAACTGCTCAGGCGCGCGCCTTTCGAATATCATGATCTTGTCCCGTCAGGCGCAAGCTGCCTGGTGCGATCGAGCGCGGTCACTACCGCCGCCGCTACAGCCTTTTCCACCTCTTGCGGTGCAGCAGCGGCATCGATGACCGCGCAACGCTTAGGTTCGGCATCGGCAATGGCCAGAAATGCGTCGCGACGGCGCTGGTGAATGGCAAGCGTTTCCTTTTCAAACCGGTCCGCTGCGCCAGCGCCGCGGCGCGCCGTGGCCCGGCGCAGACCTTCTGCCGGATCAAGATCAAGGATCAGCGTCAGGTCCGGCATCATGCCGTTGATGGCGACAGCCTCAAGTTCAGCCATGAAGGCCGGATCAATATCGCCGGTAACGCCCTGATAGACGCGTGAGGAATCCAGAAAGCGGTCGCACAAAACGATTTTACCTTCGCTCACTGCCGGCCGGATCAACTGCTCGACATGGTCAGATCGCGCGGCGGCAAACAAAATCGCTTCCATTTTCGGGCCGAAAGGCTCTGCCGCACCCGACAAAAGCACGTGGCGTACAGCCTCAGCGCCCGGCGAACCGCCTGGTTCACGGGTGACCAAAACGTCAAGACCGCGGCCGCGCAGCAGCGTCGCCAGCCTGGCGATCTGTGTCGACTTGCCGGCCCCTTCGCCGCCCTCGAATGTAATGAAAAATCCGCGATTCATGACGCTCGTTTCCTATGCGCAACGGCGGCAAAGGTCTACCCGGCGTCGACAGGCCGGGCGCATGCATTTCCACACCCCGTTTTTTGCGGTCTGCGAAGTCTACCTTAGCCAGCCGACCAGCAATTCTTCGACAGCATCGAACGAGCGTTGTTTGAGACTGCCTTTGCCGACACTTTCTGCTGCATAGAGCGGTGTTTCCTGGCTGAGCGTGTCACCGATCCAGACTTTGAGCGATCCAACCTGCGTGCCGGCCTCCACCGGTGCCACCAGCGGGCCCTGATAGACAATGCGCGCGACCAGCCTGTCCTTGTTGGTGATCGGCACGAAAATGGCGACCGGGCCTTTGGCCATCAGCGGCAGATCGGCTTTTTCCGCGCCGTAGAGCTTTGCCTCGCCGACTGTCGCTCCGGCTGCAAACAACTCCTTCTTCTCGAAGGCACGCACGCCCCATTCGAGCATCTTTCGCGATTCCTCGGCACGTTCGCGCTCGGTTGCCATGCCACTCATGGCGGCAAAGAGCCTTTTGCTGTCCCGGTTGATTGAGCCGACGATGGCGTAGCCGGACGCTTCGGTGAAACCGGTCTTCATGCCGTCGGCTCCGATATCCATCGACAGCAGCGGGTTGCGGTTGCGCTGGGTGATCTTGTTCCAGGTGAAATCGGGAAGGCTGTAATATTTATAGAATTCGGGATAGTCGCGCCAGATACGAACGGCAAGCATGGCCAGTTCGCGCATTGTCACCACTTGGCCCTCGGCCGGCAGGCCGGTCGAATTCTTGAACACTGATTTTGTCATACCAAGCTGTCGCGCGCGCTCCGTCATCAGCGTGGCGAAATTCTCTTCCGTGCCGGCCATCGCCTCGGCGATGATGATGCAACCATCATTGGCCGACTGCACGACAACGCCCTTGATCAGGTCTTCAAGACGGATCGAGGATTTGAGTTTTGCAAACATGGTGGAGCCGCCTGAGGCGGCGCCGCCGGTACGCCAGGCGTTTTCCGAGACCGGAAATTCATCGTCGAGCGACAGCCGGCCCGAACGCACTGCATTGAAGACCACTTCCATGGTCATCAGTTTTGCCAGCGATGCGGGCGGGATCAGCGCATCGGGATCTTTGGAAAAGAGCACCGTGCCGGTTTCAGCATCGACCATGAAGGCCTGGGCGGCTTTGGTCTCGAAGAGTTGGGCATTGGCCGGTGCAACGGCGAAAACCGACCCGATGAAGCACAACGCCAACAATGCGGTGCGGCGGGCGTAACATGATACGGAAAACTCTGTCACTTTACATGTCTGAAGCGCCTTCCAGAATGTCCGGAATGCGGCCCCTCCCCTTTTTACCGGTGCCGTCGCACCAATGAGCACCGACATCCATCCTCACCAGGGGCATGATAGCCGCTGAAACGCCAAGGGATCAACGTGGGGCTTAGTCGCGCACCACAATGGCATCCGGCGCGCCGTGGGCCCAAGCTGTTTGCAGCAACGCGTCAAGGCCTAAATGCCCGTCAGGATACACACTGACGGTGAACCAGTCGGCCCCGCCCTCGCGAGATTTTTCAATTGTCACACGCGCCTGACCGACCAGAAAACGCTGGATGGCAAGCGCCTCGCTCTGGTTGGCAAAAGTGCCAGCCGCCACGTAGGGCTCGAAAGAGACAGCAACAGAGGCTCGCTTCTTCCAATCGGTGTTTTCCGGTGGTGACGCGAAGGCAGAGAAGGCGCTGGCTGCGCGCCCAACACCCTCATCTGCGTAAGACATTGTAGCGAGCGCAAGCTGTTGCGGCGGTGCACCGAGCGTCTCGACCGGCCGCTCGGGCGCGACCGGGCCAAGCGATGGAAGACCGATGTCGTTTGCAGCGTTGGCTGGCGCGAATGCGGGAACCGGCGCTTGGTCAGAAAGCGTACCCGGGAAAGCTCGGGCCTGCGGTTCACCAGAAACTCCGAGGCTCGGGGTTGGGCCATTCATGGCAATCATAACCCCTGTAGGCATCCCGACAGATGGATCTGTCGCACGGTTGCCCGGATTGTAAGAGGCCATCAAAAACTGCTCGTCGCGGCCATCCAGCGGTGCACGACCGACATATTCGACTTCGACCTTGGCGGTGCCGGCATGCGTGTAATCCAAAAGTTCGGCGGCCCGTCGGGACAGGTCAATCACGCGGTCATGGGCATAAGGTCCGCGGTCGTTGACACGCACGATCACCGAATTCCCGTTTTTGGTATTGGTCACCCGCGCATAGCTTGGCAGCGGCATCGTTGGGTGCGCTGCCGTCAGATGTGTCATGTCGTAGATCTCGCCATTGGCGGTCAGCCGGCCATGAAAGGCATCGCCATACCAGGAGGCAGCACCCATCTTGCGATAATTCTTTTCTTCCTTGGGATAGTACCATTTGCCAGCCACCTTATAGGGTTTGCCGGTCTGGTCGCGGCCACCGCCGCGCGGCAGGCGCGAGCGCTGGTTCGTGACGCGCGGGCTGGCTTTGACGCCATAGGCGGATTCGGCAAAGTATTCCTTGGAGCGCGTCTCGGTCTTCTTTACCCGAACCATCGCCTTGGGCTGCGGCGCGGCGCAACTGGCCAGAAACGCTGACGCCACCGCCAGAATCACGGCGCTCGTTGCGCGTGGAACAAAGCGGCGCTGCGACAAGGTCATACGTGAAAGGCCCCCGGTACTCGGTGTAGTCACTAAAGCTTTCGAACCGTGCATCCCCAAAATGCGAACCCGGATCGAACATTTCCAGCACTCTTCATGCACTGGAATTGCTTACAAGCCAGTTAAGCGACTATGGCGCGAACCGGGCAAGATTATGGCCTTTTGAATGGTCGCCACATTACCGGACGCTGATTTCACTCCCCCCTGCCCGACCCGACTTGAAAATCCTCACGGCTTCAAGCATAGAGCAGGCGCTGGAGGGATGGCCGAGCGGTTTAAGGCACCGGTCTTGAAAACCGGCGAGGATGCAAGTCCTCCGTGGGTTCGAATCCCACTCCCTCCGCCAGAATTATAATAAAGACAATGGGTTAAAGTAAAATATTTGAGAGTGCCATAACGGATGCCCGGCAATGAAATTTGAACCACTCGATCGGGCTCTTATCTTGACAAAAGAAAAGGCCGCTGCTCGACAGGTGCAATTTGCAATCGGAGCCCTTTTGTCCGGTGACTACGATGCGGCAATAACATTGGCGGGGGCAGCCGAAGACATGCTGCCGGGCGATCCAACGATAGAGGTTACAACGACGCTATTACGTGACGAAATGGCCGTCACCGAACTGGGGCGCTCCTTCTGGATTAACGCTGTCAATATTGAGCGAAACTGGTTGAAACATCGCACCGAGTATTGGTCAAATTCTTTTGAGTTTACCCTTGAAAATACCCCATTTTACATTTTTCGTGCCATGAGAAAGCTTCCACTTTCTGAGATTACTGGAGAAATGATCGAGTTTGAGGAATGGTATCGAACATATCTGCTCGAACAGAACGATCAGCGACCAAGGGAATCTAGCTGATTTCCTCGGGCCGAAAAGCGCCGGCCTTTCCTACTCGTGCCCGGCTGGCATGGCATCGGCTACAAACTTGCTGCTGATTTTCAGCGGAGAGAATAGCTCACCACACCATGCGCAACGCATCCCGGGCAGCAGTCGAACATGTTCCATTTCTCGACGGCACTTGGCTTCGCAATATTTCTCGAAGGCGAAGCGTTTATCAAACAGTTTCCCGCAGGCGGGATTTGCGCACATGTCCATACCTAGGACGACGGCCTGATGATCGCGGTGACATTTTCCACACCAATATTCGACGCTGCGGTTTCGGGGGTGGAAAGTGTTGGAGCATTCCGGGCTCTTGCATTCGCGATTCGGAATCGCACGTCCGGCCCTTTGCTCGCGAAGCTTTGCCACGTGCTCTGGACAGCGCGTATCCGTGGCAGGTCGGGCTGCTCGATATGATGTGCCGGACCACCACTCGCATGCGCGCCCCGGTGCATCTAACTTAGCCGCGACCAGATAGATCCACTTTGCCGCCTCGGATGCCGCGTAGTGATACATCGCGATACGCCTGCAATACATCGCGGCATTCACCGCAACAGAATCGATTACGATTGGCAATCGCCTCATATTCGAGCGGGCCACGACAGTTGGCGCAATTTTCGCGGTAGTTGGCAGTTTTCGTTGTCTCCAGCATGGCGCGGGTCCCATGGGAACTTGTTAACCGATTAATGGCCGCAAAGAGCTGTGGCACCGATGCTGAAATATTGGCAATTTGATCACATTCGCGGTTGGGGATGTGACCAAGGCATCTGGTGTGAATTTATATGACTGTGACCGACAGCGAGCTGACACCCGCTATGCTTGCCTCCATCAGATCGCCCCGAACGATTGCATTCACGCCTGACGGCGTTCCGGCCATTATGACGTCGCCGGCCTTGAGTTCAAAATATTCTGAGAGGTAAGCGATCATTTCGGGCACTTTCCAGATCATCTGGTTGAGGTCGCCCTCCTGGCGCAGGTCGCCATTCACCTTCAGTTCGACACGACCATTGGATGGGTGGCCGATTTCAGAAGCCGGATGCAGCGGACCTACTGGGCCCGACCTTTCAAACGCTTTGCCGATCTCCCAAGGGCGGCCCATCTTCTTGGCTTCGCCCTGCAGATCCCGGCGGGTCATGTCCAGGCAGACTGCGTAACCCCAGACGTGATCCAACGCCGATTCCAGCGAAATCTTTGTTCCACCCGACTTAAGCGCGACGAGCATCTCCACCTCGTGGTGCACATCTGTGCTGTGCGGCGGATAGGGAAACTCCCCTGATGCATCGAGGTTGTTTGGATTTTTTTGGAAGAAGAATGGCGGCTCACGGTCAGGGTCGTGACCCATCTCGACGGCATGGGCCGCGAAATTACGTCCGATACAGTAGACGCGCCGGACGGGGAACGCCCCTCCATCGCTGGTGGGGATCGTGTGAACGTTCGGAGCGGGTATGACGAGGTTCGGCATAATGTTCCTGCTGGTGGCGTGAACTGCGCGAGGTTTAGTGAGCGCTGCTTTCGAAATCAATCTCGATCAAATACTTGCCACGGGTGTTTCGCTAAACCAATCCGGAATTGATTGTCCAGTAGACCTTGTCTTTATGGCCGGCCACGTGAGAAATTGGTGATCATTTATGGCCGATGGTTATGAATAGCGGTTTTGCCAGCATGGCTGATCCCGTGACGCAATTGCGCACCTACATCCACCAGCGCGGCAATCAGTGAAATCGCAAGATCAACGATCCGGCCAGCTTCTCACTAGCGCAACGCCCATACTTTGATAGGGATGCCTGTCACTGACCGCTCCTGTTGGTCGTTTGTGGGGATTGGGGATCCACAAGACCGGTAGCGGCCGTCAAACTACGAATCGTGAAGCGATGTCATCAAGCCTCCCAATGTGAGCTAACGTTTGGAAACCCTCCTCCCCCTTATCGGCCTCTTCGCCGTCGCGTTTGTTGCCGCAACCATCCTGCCTGCGCAGTCGGAGGCGGCGTTGGTGGGACTGTTGGCACTTGGCGCTCATTCGCCTGTGGTGCTTGTGGTGGTGGCGACTGCGGGTAATGTGCTGGGCTCGGTCACCAACTGGATGCTTGGCCGCTTTGTCGAGCAATATCGCAGGCGGAATTGGTTTCCTGTCAGCGACCGGGCGCTGGAGCGCGCCACCGGCTGGTACCGCAATTGGGGCCGCTGGAGCCTTCTGCTTAGCTGGGCACCGCTCGTTGGCGATGCGCTGACTGTCGCTGCCGGCGTCCTGCGCGAGCCGTTCTGGAGCTTTTTGCTGCTGGTGACGATTGCCAAGGCTGGTCGCTACATCGCGCTTGCGCTCATCACGCTGGGGCTGATCGGCTGACAGCATTACGGTTCAGGACCTCCTCAGATCCCCAAACATCCTGGAGTTCTCTAACGGTTGAGCATGCGCCATCAGCAACACGTCGGGTGCATCAAAAAATGGCGCGGGAGGCACCAGCGGTTGAACATGCCCGTGCCACACTCTTGCGGCGGCTGTCATTCCGCGCCAAAATATCTGGGTATAGGCAACCTGGGTGCCGCGATGTCACTGGCCGGAAGACTGAAGCAAAGCCTTCTGAAGTTGTCTTATGTCCGTAAACCACGGCGTGTTGTCTATACCTGCATGTTTGGGCATTCTGAAAAGCTGTCCAATTTTCCGATGCAAAGATCCCCGGGCATCGATTTTTTCTGCTTCACCGATGATCCGCACCTAAATTCAACACAGTGGAAAATCATCCAGGCGCCGCCCTCAGCGCTTGATCCGCACCGGCGCTCCAAAAGCTTCAAGCATCGTCCGCATCTGGCATTTCCTGACCACGCTGAAAGCCTCTATCTCGACAACACGATAGAGTTAAAACTGGGCGTCGCCGAGCTATTCGATCTTTATCTCGGGTCGGAGGTAAGGCTTGGCGCATTCAGGCATGAGCTCCGCGATTGCATTTATGACGAGGCTGATGCGGTGCTTGCTGCCGCTTACGACACGCGCGAATGCGTGCTTCCGCAGATTGAACACTACCGCCGGCAAAGTTATCCGGCCCATTACGGCCTCAATTCGATGGGGTTCATTTTGCGACGCCACAACGATCATTTGGTATCGGCCACCATGGACGCATGGCATGAAGAGGTGCTGCGCTTTTCCAAGCGCGACCAGATATCGTTCAATTATACAGCGTGGAAATACAAACTGCCGATTACGCTTCTTCCGGGTACCATTGCCGACAATCCAGTGATGACGTGGCACCATATCGCCCAACGCCTGCCGCGCGATTTCGACGATGACGTCTATCTCGCACTGCACGAGGATGTGCGCCTGGCGGGTGTCAATCCACGCTGGCATTTCCTGCATCACGGACTGGCGGAGGGGCGGGTTTATAAATAGCCTGCGTGGGCAGCAGTCACCCTGCGTGCGCCTTGCGGAACCAACCCGAGACGACTTCGTTAGCCCAAAATGCGTGCTTTGTGGCATGAGCCCATTTCCCTTGCGTCCCGTTCTTCGACACGCTAGGGCGGGCGAATACATTCCAGCCAGAAGGGTCGACCGCGAATGGAAGTTTTCACGGCTGCGGGCTTTTCCGCACTCATGCAGGTTATCGCCATAGATCTGGTTTTGGCTGGTGATAATGCGATTGTAATCGGCCTTGCTGCCGCGGGTCTGCCGGCAGAACAGCGCAAGAAGGCGATCCTGATCGGCGTCATTGCAGCGACAGTGCTGCGCATCTTTTTTGCCGCCATCACCGTGCAGCTTCTGGCGATTCTTGGCCTGCTTCTGGTCGGCGGTATCCTGCTGCTTTGGGTGTGCTGGAAGATGTGGCGCGAACTGCGCACCTCGCACGCTGACGAAGAAGAGGCGGCTGACGCGTTAAGTGGCGCTGACGGAACCATTCAGGCGTCCGGAAAACCCCGCAAAACGTTGGCGCAAGCAGCGATGCAGATTGTCATCGCAGATGTGTCAATGTCGCTGGACAACGTGCTGGCAGTGGCTGGGGCTGCGCGTGACCATTTCACCGTGCTGGTTATCGGATTGGTGTTGTCGATCGCCCTGATGGGTCTTGCCGCGACCTTCATTGCCCGGCTGTTGCAACGTCATCGCTGGATCGCCTATGTCGGCCTGCTCATCATTCTCTACGTTGCTGTCGACATGATTTATCGCGGAATGGTCGAAGTATGGCCGTACCTCAGTACAGCTTTTTGAGTGGGAAGGCTGACCGGGCCGCTTGCTACATGCGGCCCGCAACCCGCACGCTGGATGTGAAAGACAGCTCACAGCTCAGTCGAGATCCGGGCCGACAATTTACCACATTATGAGTTCGCGCTAGCGCGCCACACCGTTTGCCTGCACTTTCCTCAAGGTTACGAAATCGTTAACGGGGAAACTGGAAATGGGTGCAGGACTGGCCTGCGGCGCGCGCACACGTCTGCCCACCCTTGATATCCTGCGGTTGGTCGCGGCGCTGTCGGTGGTGCTTTTCCACTATCTGTTTCGCGGCGCAGCCGGCGAGCCAGCTTTTCTGGAGACCCGATTTCCTGAAATTGAAGGTGCTGCCATTTACGGCTATCTCGGAGTCAACCTGTTCTTCCTGATCAGCGGCTTCGTCATTGCCTGGTCGGCCGAGGGGCGCACCTGGTACGATTTTGCAATAGCCCGCGTCGTGCGGTTGGTTCCGGGCTATTTTGTCTGCGTGACGCTCACTTTCCTGGTGTTGGCGGCGGTCGCATCACCGCTGTTCTCAACCAGCCTTGGCCAGTACGTGGCCAATCTTTCCTTCTTCGCACCGGTTTTCGGACACAGCTTTATGGACGGCGTCTATTGGTCGATCATGCTGGAGCTTATCTTCTATGGCTGGATCACTTTGGCGCTGATCACGGGAGCCTACACGCGTTTAAAACTGGAACTGGTAGTCGGGTGGCTGGCGCTGACTTGTGTCAACGAGTTTGCGATGGAAAGCGGAGCCTTGCGCATTCTCTTCCTGACCGAATTTGCGCCCTGGTTTGCCAGCGGCATGCTGATGCATCATCTTGCCACCAGAGGGCGCTCGACCGAAACACTGCTTCTTCTTTTTGCTGCTTTTGCGATCGGCTGCGCAACCATGCAGGTGGCGCAGGACTGGATGGCAGCCCACTACGGCGTCGCCGTACCTGTAGCCGGGTTGATCGCCGCGAACGTCACCATGTTCTGCCTGATGTTTGGCGCATTGCGGTTTCCCTCGCTCGTGCCGCCATCAGAGTTTGTATTCGCCGCGGGTGCGCTCACCTATCCACTCTATCTGCTGCACCAGAACATTGGCTATCTCGCCATTGACGCGCTTGCGCCAATGGTCGGGCGCTGGCCGGCAGCGGCTGCCACGACTGGCGTCATGCTGATTGGCGCCTTCGGCGTGTGGAGATATGCGGAAAGCCCGATGCAGCGTGCGCTGAAGTTGCTGGCATCGCGCCTTGTCACTGCGTTCCACGGGGCGCGGGCCCACGGACTGGCGGGCAAGGCTATATAGATTTTAGCCGGCTTGCCCTGATCCAAACTGTTTTTGAAAATGGGGCAGCTTGATCGCCATTCCGTAATCGCGCTGGGATGTTGCCTGATAGGCTTCACGGGCGGCCATGCGGTTGGCGTAGTCCCGGAATGCAGGTCTTTCGGGGAGCAGTTTCATCATGTCCATTGTATAAAGAATGGATGAACCCAGATGCGTGTCGGCGGCCGTGAAACGGCTGCCTGCAGCGAACTCGTTTTGTTCAAGATGGCGCTCGACATTGTCGACCATGTCGTCGAACAGCCCGAATGGATAGTCCATGTTCCTATAGACCAGATCATGAGCGCGCGCGCACAAAACCGGGTCGAAGACAGAATCGCAATAGACGTTCCATGTCAGGAATTTGGCCCTGTCAGGGTCGCCGATAGCGGGTGCCAGTCCGGTCTGGGGAAAGGCTTCGGCGAGGTAAATCGTGATAGCCGCACGTTCGGTGATGAGGGAGCCATTGTGATCAATGGCCGGCACCTTCTTGCTGGGCTGGATCTGGCGAAACTGTTCCGGCGCGCCATGATCGCCGTGAATATCCACTTCGACCATTTCATACTCGATCCCAAGCTCGGCAAGAAGCCAGAAGACGCCGAATGAGCGTGAGAACGGAGCGTGATAAAATTTCAACATGGTCTTTCCCCTTGGACGATGCCGCCTTTATAGCAAAGCCCTCCTGACAACCCTGTGTCAGGAAGGGTTCTGTCAGGAAGTGGCGGCAGCGCCAAAAGAAAAAGGGCGCCGCGGCGCCCTTTCCCATTCACAGTTTGCAGCCGAACTTATTGCGGCAGCTTGTCGTCCACGCCTTTGACGTAGAAATTCATGCCAAGAAGCGTGCCGACATCTGCCTTTTCACCATCCTTCAGCCACTCGCTGCCATCCTGCTTGGCAATCGGGCCGGTGAATGGATCGAATTCTCCGGACGTGATCTTGGCCTGCGTTTCCTCGGCCAGCTTCTTCACGTCGTCGGGCATGTTCGTGTACGGCGCCATCACCACATGGCCCTCCTTCATGCCGCCCCAAACATCATGCTGGGTCCAGGTGCCGTCGATCACTGCTTTGACGCGCTCGGTGTAGTAAGGCCCCCAATCGTCTACGATAGACGTGAGCTGTGTTTCAGGACCGAACTTGATCATGTCCGAAGCTTGGCCAAAAGCCTTGATGCCACGCTCGGTCGCGACCTGCATTGGCGCGGTGGAGTCGGTGTGCTGGGTGATGATATCGACACCCTGGTCGATCAGCGCCTTGGCGGCATCGGCTTCCTTTCCAGGATCAAACCAGGTGTTCGCCCAGACGACCTTGACCTTGAAGTCAGCGTTGACCGACTGTGCGCCGAGCACGAAGGCGTTGATGCCCATCACTACTTCGGGGATCGGGAAGGATGCGATGTAGCCCGCAACGCCGGCCTTCGACAGTTTTCCGGCGATGATGCCCTGGATGTAGCGACCTTCGTAGAATTTGGAATTGTAGGAGGCAACATTCGGATGTTCGCGCTTGTAGCCGGTGGCGTGCTCGAACTTCACATCTGGAAACTTGCCGGCAACCTTGTTGGTCGGATCCATATAGCCGAATGAGGTGGTGAAAATGATGTTGCAGCCCGAGCGGGCGAAACGCTCAATTGCACGCTCCGCATCGGCGCCTTCCGGCACGCTTTCGAGATAGGCGGTCTCGACCTGGTCGCCGAGTTCCTTTTTCATTTCCTCAAGGCCCTGATGGTGCTGGTAGGACCAGCCGAAATCGCCGATCGGGCCGACATAGATGAAGCAGGCTTTTGTCGCCGCCTCAGCGGAGACAGCGCCAAACGACAGCACTGCTGCCGCTGTAGCAAAAGAGAGAAGAGTTTTTTTCATTGTGTTCGTCCTCTTGAGGGTGTTGCGGAAATATCTATCCCGTCTGTTGTTGTTTTTATAGGTTTTTTCTTGGTGTCCCGTCCGATTTCCCCGTCTGGATCATACGTTAGCGGTCTGGCACGAAAGGCCGCCCCAGAGAAGCCGGTGTATTGATCATCGTCAAGCGGCGGTTCCGCGATATGAGGACCAGAACGACGATTGTTGCCAGATAGGGAAGTGCGGAGAGCAGTTGCGAGGGTACGCCAATACCGAGCGCCTGCGCATGCAACTGGCCAATGGAAACCGCGCCGAACAGATACGCGCCGGCCAGAACCCGCCAGGGACGCCACGATGCAAACACCACCAGCGCCAGCGCGATCCAGCCACGACCGGCAGTCATGTTCTCAATCCATTGCGGCGTATAGACCAGCGACAGGTAGGCACCGGCAAGGCCGGCACAGGCACCGCCGAACATGACCGCCAGATAGCGGATACCGATGACATTGATACCGAGCGCGTGTGCAGATGTGTGGTTGTCGCCGATGGAGCGCAGCGTCAGCCCGGCGCGTGAGCGGAAAAGGAACCAGGCCACAGCCGCGGTGAGCAGCAGGGACAGATAGAACAGCGGATCCTGACCAAACAGCATTTTGCCGACCAGCGGCAGATCGGTAAGATAGGGAATGTCGATGCTGCTCATTTTGACGCCCGGTTGGCCGACAAAGCCCTCTCCGATCATGCCCGACAGGCCGAGGCCAAGAAGGGTCAGCGCAAGTCCTGTCGCCACCTGGTTGGTGACAAGTGTCAACGTCAGAAAGCCGAAAAGTAGCGAGAACAGGGCCCCGACGACGATTGCTGCGAGCGCCCCCAGCCATGGCGAGCCAGTGGTGAGCGCAACGCCAAACCCGGTGACAGCACCCATGACCATCATGCCCTCGACACCGAGGTTCAGAACGCCGGAGCGCTCGACCACGAGTTCCCCGACGGCGGCAATCAGGAGGGGCGTCGCGGCAGTCGCGATGGTGATCAATATCTGCTCAAACATGATGGGCAACCTCCCCTGCCCTAGCCGTTCGGGCAAGGCGAATGCGGTAGTGGATCAGCGTGTCGCAGGCGAGTACCGAGAACAACAGCATGCCCTGGAAGGCGCGAACCACCTTGTCGGACACGCCGATTGAAATCTGCGCTGCTTCGCCACCAAGATAGGACAACGCCAGCACAAGCCCCGCCGCGACGATGCCAAGCGGATTAAGCCGTCCCAGAAACGCAACGATGATAGCGGCAAAGCCGTAGCCGGGGGAAATGGTGGGGCGCAGCTGCCCGATGGCGCCGGACACTTCCGAGATCCCGGCAAGGCCAGCAAGCGCGCCAGACAAGAGGAAGGCGAAAAAGATCATGCCGGTGCTCGAGAAGCCGGCAAAAGCCCCGGCCCGCGGGCTCTGCCCCAAAACCTTGACCTCAAATCCCTTGAGCGTGCGCGCCAGAATGAACCAGACGACGACTGCAGCCACTAATGCAAAGACAAATCCCCAGTGGGCGCGGCCCGAGGCAGCCATAATTTCAGGCAGCACCGCATATTCGTGAAAATTGCGGGTTTCGGGAAAGTTCATGCCAGCTGGATTGCGCCAGGGGCCGCGCACCAGCCAGTCGAGAAGGAGCTGGGCAACATAGACCAGCATCAGGCTTGTGAGAATTTCGTTGGTGTTGAAACGCGCCTTCAGGAAGGCCGGGATAGCCGCGTAAGCGGCGCCGCCGGCCATGCCCATAATTAGCATCAGCGGCAAGACTGCCCAGTTCTGCAAGTCGGGCACCAGTACCGGCAGGATGGAACCTGTAATCGCGCCGATGGTGAACTGGCCTTCGGCACCGATGTTCCAGTTGTTGGACAGATAACAGACCGATAGCCCGACCGCGATCAGGATCAGCGGCGCGGCTTTGACCGCCAGTTCATGCAGCGACCAAACTTCACGCAGCGGATCGACGAAATAGTAATAGAGCGCGTCGACCGGGTTTTTGCCCAGCAGCGAAAACATGATCGCGCCGGCTATCAGCGTCAGCCCAAGCGCGATGAAGGGCGACAGTGCAGCAAACAGCGCTGATTGTTCGGGACGCTTGACCAATTCGAGCCGCATCATGCCATCTCCCGCACCGGTTCGACATGGCCCGATTCTGCTCCGCCCATCAGCAGGCCGATTTTTTCAAACGTCGCCTCAGCGCGCGGCATAGGCGCCGACAGTGTGCCATTGTGCATGACGGCGATGAGGTCGGAAATCTCGAAGAGTTCATCAAGGTCCTGGCTGATCACCAGCACCGCGGACCCGGCGCGCGCGAGCTCAATCAGCGACTGACGGATGCGCGCGGCAGCGCCGGCATCCACGCCCCATGTCGGTTGATTGACGATCATAACCGAAGGCTGACGATCCAGTTCGCGACCGATGATGAATTTTTGCAAGTTCCCTCCGGAGAGCGCTGCTGCTTCAGGGTCGACCGCACTCTTGCGCACGTCCATCTCTTCGATGATGCGTTGCGCCGCTGCCTTAACTGCGCCAGTGCGGACCGTGCCAGCGGCACCCAGGAAAACTTTGCAGTCGGTCGCGTGACGCGACAGCAAAAGATTGTCCGACAACCTCATGCGCGGAGCCGCACCATGGCCAAGCCGTTCCTCCGGAACAAAAGCTGCTCCCAACAGACGCCGGCCCGTGATTGAGAGCCGCCCCGCATCTTGACCGCGAATGCGTATCGTTGCGGCATCGTCCTGCAGCGCTTCGCCCGAGACTGATTCGAAGAATTCGCCCTGACCGTTGCCGGCAACACCGGCGATGCCGATCACCTCGCCGGCGCGGACGTTGAGCGAGATGTCACGCAGCGGAATGGAAAATGGCGTCGCTGGTTCACGGTCGAGATTTTTGATCTCCAGCAGAGGCTCGGCGGCATCTATATCCGGGGTCGGCGAACGGGTGATGGTGCCGATCTCAGCGCCAACCATCATGCGTGCCAGCGAGGCTGCCGTTTCGTCACGCGGGTTGCAATGGCCCACCACTTTGCCATGTCGCAGCACGGTGGCGCGGTCGCACATACGTTTGACCTCTTCCAGGCGATGCGAAATGTAGAGGATCGATTTGCCTTCGGTGCGCAGCCGCTCCAGCGTCTCGAACAGACGGTCGGCCTCCTGCGGCGTCAACACTGATGTTGGCTCATCGAGGATGATGAGCTCCGGCGTCTGTAGCAGGCAGCGTATAATCTCGATGCGTTGGCGCTCGCCTACTGACAGATCGCCGACATGCGAGAACGGATCAAGCGGCAGACCGTAGGCGTATGAAAGAGCTTTTGCCTTGGCGGCGATGGTGCCGATCGGCGTGCCGTCATTGAGCGAGAGCGCGATATTTTCAGCCGCGGTCAGTGCCTCGAACAGTGAAAAGTGCTGAAATACCATGCCAATGCCCAGCTTCTTGGCGGAATGGGGATTGGCGATGCGGACTGGCTTGCCATTCCAGAGTATTTCGCCCGAATGGGGTTCGAGCGAGCCGAACAGCATTTTGACAAGCGTGGATTTTCCGGCGCCGTTTTCGCCCAACAGGGCATGTATTTCGCCCTTGGCAATTGTCAGGTCGACACTGTCACATGCTCTGAGCGTGCCAAAAATTTTGGTCAGGCCGCGCACCTCAAGCAGGTTTTGTGCTTCTGTCGCAGAACTGGCTTCCACTATGCCCCTCCGGCCCTTTGCGGACCTTATCTGTTCCCTAGCATGCATCGTAGGCGCCTTGACCACAACGCAAAGCGGGAGCCGGCTTGAAAGTGCTTCAAGAAAACCAGCGTAAGCTACGGTATCAGAACCGAGGTGCCGGTGGTCTTGCGGGCTTCGAGATCGGCGTGTGCCTGCGCGACGTTCTTCAGATCAAAACGCTGGTAGATGTCAACGCTCACCACGCCCTTCGCAACGACATCAAACAGCGCCTCGGCCGAAGCAACAAGTGCCTCTCGCTTGGCATTGTAGCTGTAGATGGACGGTCGCGTGGCGTAGAGCGACCCCTTTTGCGACAGGAGGGCCAGATTGAATGGCGGCAATGGCCCAGAGGACTGGCCGAAGCTGACAAACATGCCGAACGGCTTCAGGCAGTCAAGCGATCCCGGAAACGTATCCTTGCCGACAGAATCGTAAACGACATCACACAGGGCGCCACCGGTGATATCTTTGACCGCGCCAACAAAATCATCGTCGCGGTAATTGATCACATGGTCAAAACCATGCGCTTTGGCGATGGCAATTTTTTCAGCCGAACTTGCTGTCCCGATGACCGTGGCCCCCAAATGCTTGGCCCACTGGCCAAGCATCAGGCCCACGCCACCTGCCGCCGCATGGTAGAGAACGGTTTGGCCGGGCGCGACCTTGAAGGTGCGGCGCAGCAAATATTCAGCCGTCATGCCCTTCAGCATCATCGCCGCCGCCTGATCGTCGGCGATGGTGTCCGGTACCCTGACCAGCCGGTCAGCCGCGATGACGCGCTCCGCGCGGTAGGCACCAAGCGGAACGGTGTAGGCCACACGTTCGCCAGGTTTGAGATCGCTCACCCCAGCCCCGATTTCCAGGACCACGCCTGAGCCTTCGCTGCCTAGCACGAGCGGCAGACCATCTGGCACCGGGTAGAGGCCGGAACGGTAGTAGACGTCGAGAAAATTCAGCCCAATGGCCGCGTGCCGGATCAACACTTCGCCTGGCCCGGGATGGCCCGGATCGCGGTCCACGATGGACAGGACGTCGGGTCCGCCATAAGCGGCGACTTCAATCGTGGTGCTCATGGTGTCAGCTCTTTTTCAGTCCAAGGTTCGGGAAAAGCTGCATCACGCCGCCGATGACAAACAGATAGATGCCGGTGATGGTGATACCCACCTTGGTCAAAATACTGACCTGATCGCCCAGGACGCCGATCTGGTTGTAGAAGTTAGCCAGCGCGGCCTGGGCCAGCGCCAGCGCCCCGAAGGCACACCAGAGCAGCGTCATGCCCAAGTTGAGCGGCCGCAGCCGTACCACCCGGACAGGATGCAGGAAGTTGATCGGCAGGAATGTGAGTATGCCCGCGACCACCACCACGGCAAACGACACCCATTCACCCGGTTCGATGACAAACAGCGTGAACACAACCATGTTCCACACTACCGGAAAGCCCTTGAAGAAGTTCTCCTTCGTCTTCATTCCAGTGTCGGCATAATAGATGGCGCTGGATACCACGATGATCGCCGCAGCCACAAAGGACAGGTTCTCGCCCATGAAGCCGCGTTGGTAGAGGGCAAAAGCAGGGATTAGGACGTAGGTGACATAGTCGATGATGTTGTCGAGCAGTTCACCCGACCAGGTTGGAAGAATTTCCTTCACCTCAAGCTTGCGCGCGATTGGTCCGTCGATGCCATCGACAAAAAGCGCCAGACCCAGCCACCAGAACATAGCCGTCCAGCGCTGTTCGCTGGCAGCCACCAGCGAAAGGAACGCCAGGAACGAGCCGGACGCAGTAAGCAGATGCACGGAAAACGCGCGCGCCTGCGGCCAGGTCACTTTCTTTCGGGGAATTCGGGCGGCAAGCGATTTTTTCATCACTGCGTCTCAGCCCGGCACGTGTCCGGTCCTTGTATCACAAGAACACATGATCCCCGATTTGATGCCAATGTCTGCTCCCGCCCCATCGTTTCCGACCCCTGGCCGCCAGAGTAATCGCAGGCCAACGGCCCATACAAGCGATATTGCATCCGGGCGCGGACGGCGAAACCCTCAGGTAACGGTCGTGCACAGGAACGATAACCTTCGAGCCGAGAGAAAACGCCGCGTTGAACAGGCTCTGGCAGACGCCTATAATGGAGGCTTGGCCCACCGTGGCGGGCTATGCGAGGAACGAAATACTTTGGACAGCGCAGAAAATTCGTCAGATATTTTAGTCGCCGGCAGCGGCCCGGTGGGATTGATCGCGGCGCTCAGCCTCGCACGCGCCGGTTTTGCCGTGACGTTGGTCGGCCCCCCGCCAACTACCGATGACCGTCGCACGACGGCTTTGATGATGCCGGCAATCCATTTTCTCGATGAACTCGGTCTGATCGACCCGATCCGTGAAAAAACTGCGCCTTTGCGCGTCATGCGCATCATCGACGCCACGAAGCGGTTAATCCGAAGCCCGGTGGTAACCTTTCGCGCCAGCGAGATTGGCGAGGAAGCCTTTGGCCTCAACATACCAAACAGCGTGTTTGCTGCCGCGCTTGCGGCAGCGGTGCTGGACGAACCAGCCATCGTATGGCGCAAAACATTGGTCGCGCGATGGCAATTGTCTGGTGAGCACGCCACCGCCTTTCTCGAAGACGGGGCTGAACTGGAAGCGAACCTTGTGATTGCGGCTGATGGCCGGTCTTCTCCAGCCCGCAACGCCGCCGGCATTACTATCAGGACGCACAGCTATGAACAGGCGGCTCTCGTACTGACGTTTTCGCACGGCCGCTCCCATGGCGACATTTCGACCGAGTTTCACACCGAAACCGGCCCTTTCACTACCGTTCCGCTGCCCGGTAACCGCTCAAGTCTGGTCTGGGTTGTCACGCCTGACGACGCTGAAAAACTGTCGCGCCTCGACGATGCTGCCCTTGGCGTCCGCGTGGAAGAAAAAATGCAGTCAATGCTGGGGCGGGTGACGGTCGAACCTGGGCGGCAGGTTTATCCCCTGTCAGCGGGCCTACCGGCCCGCTTTGCCCAAAATCGTGTCGCGCTCGTTGGCGAAGCGGCCCATGTTTTCCCACCGATTGGCGCTCAGGGCTTGAACCTTGGTATCCGCGATATTCAGCAACTCGTTGAAGTTGTTATCGACCATAGTGCCGATCCAGGCGCGCAGGCCGCGCTCGACCTTTATAACCGTCGTCGCCGACCGGACATTCTGGCCCGCACCGGTGTGGTCAATCTGCTTAACATGTCGCTGTTGTCCGATTTTCTGCCCGCCCAGATGGCACGCAGCGCCGGGCTAAGCCTGCTCGGCGCGCTAGCGCCAGTGCGTGCGTTGTTCATGCGCGAAGGATTGCGTCCCGGCAGCGGCTTCTCCGGTATATGGTCGGGTCTACGGGAACAGATCCGGCGGTAGCAGCCCGCTCTTGATCATGTAGAGCAGCATGGTCACGCTGCCGACCGACAGTACCGTAGTCAACAGGATGCTGGCCGAAGCGCGCTGCACCCAGACGCCATATTGCTGTGCGATGACAAACACATTGGTGGCCGTCGGCAGCGCTGCCAGAAGCATCGCGGAAAACACCCAGACCGGATCGAAATTGCCAATCAAGCTCAACACCACATAACACAGCGCCGGGTGAACGATCAGTTTCAGCAGAGCAATCGGTGCGAGCTCCTTTGGCACGCGGTTGAGGGGCCGCAGTGCCAAGGTCACGCCCATGGCAAACAGCGCGCAGGGTGCAGCCGCCCTCGCCAGATAATCCAGCAGCCTCTCCAGCGGCAGTGGCGGAGCAAATTCCAGCCAGGCAGCCGCGACCCCGAAGGCCGTAGCGATGATAAACGGGTGCATCGCAATCTTCCTTGCCACGCCGAGCGCCAGTTCGGCCCGCGGTGTCTTTTCCCCGCCCGACAGCGCCATCATCATCGGTGCGATGGCAAAATGCATGATATTTTCAAAGCAGAAGATCAGTGCTACCGGCACAGCCGCTTCCTCGCCAAAGGCAAGCAGAGCAAGGCCCGGCCCCATATAGCCAATGTTACCGTAGGCAGCGGCGAGCCCCTTTACTGTGGCATCCGCTATGGCGTCGCGCTGGAACAGAATGGCGCCAACGAACATCAACGAAAAGACGATATAGGTCGCTAGAACCGAACCGAAGATGAAACTCCCCTCAGTCAGCTTCTCGATTGGGGTCTTCGCCAACAACTGGAAAAACAGCGCCGGCAGCGCCACATAGATGATGAAGACGTTCATCCAGCCCAGTGCTTCCAGCGGCTGGCGGGTTATGCGTGCAACGATATAGCCGAGAAAGATCAACCCGAAAAATGGCAGGACGAGCCCGATGACGTCCGACATGAAGTCCCCATGTTTTAGAGATTTGTACCGGCGCTAGCGCGTAGCCGGCGCATGCGTCAAGCCGCCACAGGATTGAATTGATCAGCCGGCTGCGCCAAATATCGCAAAAGGTTTGAGTTATGAGTGAGATGAAGACAGCAAAATTCAGCATCGGCCAGGTGGTGCGCCACCGACTGTTCCCGTTTCGTGGTGTCATTTTCGACGTTGACCCGCAATTTGCGAATACTGATGAATGGTATGAGGCCATCCCTGCCGCGGTGAGGCCGCGCAAGGACCAGCCATTTTATCATTTGCTGGCCGAGAACGAGGACACCGAGTACATCGCCTACGTTTCAGAGCAGAACCTGCTCGAAGACGAAAGCGGGACACCCATGCGGCATCCGCAGCTTGGCGACCTGTTTGATCGAACCGCCGATGGAAACTACGCGCCCAAAAGCCAGGCCCGCCACTGACGGATAGCAAAACGGGGCCACAAGGCCCCGCTTTCAATGGTTATGACCACAGGGTTAGTTGCCGGCTTTCGCCTTATCCTGCTCTTCCTTGAGCTTCTTGGCAAAGTCGTCATTGTTCTTGGCAACGAAATCCTGAAGCGCCTTCTGGCGGTCCTCAATATCAGACTGCTGCAGTGCTGGGCCGTCAAAGGCACCGGTGAAGCCTTTTAGCGAGACCTTGACCGGGTTCGGCTGGTTCTGGAAATTGACCGAAGTCAGCGTCAGTTCCTGGCCCTTCTTGAAGCTCGCCACCATCTGGTCCGAAAGGGCTGCCTCGGCAACGCAACGGTCTGGCAGACAGATCACGTAGTCAAGCTTCTGTGCCTTGCCGCCATCAATCTGCAGGCCAATTCCGGGAGGAACCAGACGGCCGGACGGGACCGATACCTGGAACACCTTGCGATTCACCTTGCCCTTGAGTTCGATCAGGCTGACGCCGGTGATCATCTGACCGGTGCTGGCCATTGAAATGTTCTGCACATTACAGATGTCGACATCAGCCTGCTTTGAACAGGCCTTGAACCAGCCTTCCGGTACTTTCTGCTGCTGCTGTGCGGTGGCGGGCGACAGGGTTGCCGCGATCAGCCCGAACACGCCGACTGCGATAGCCGAAAGTTGAGCTTTTGGTTTCAGGCTGGTCATAGTCGAGAAATCCTCTCAAAGAATTCACAGGCGGCACAAAGGGCCGGTTGGCCGCTCTTGTTGCTAAATTAAGGCAACAGAATGACTCTCGCCGGCGTGTTACACTGCATGAGGCCGCGAATCCAGCGGCAAAAGCGCAGGAAACGCCTTGTCTATGCCTTGTGAGGTTCAACGCCATTCTTCCATGCTACGTTCCGCTCGAATCATGACCCCTCGGCCCTATGGAGGCTTGACCATGCGCCGTACTCTGGCTGCTCTTTGCATCGGAACTTTTGCTCTCGGGGCGGCTGCTTTGACAGCCCAGGCCGAGCCGCGACACGCCATCGCCATGCAGGGCGAACCGGCATTGCCAGCGGATTTTGACAACTTCCCTTATGTGAATCCCGATGCACCCAAGGGCGGCACCGTCAATTATACTTGGCTTGGCACTTTTGACAGCATTAACCCGTTCATCATCCAGGGCAGCGGCGCGCGCGGCTCCATCGATGCCGATTTCGGCAATAATGTTTTTGACAGCTTGATGCAGCGCTCGCGTGACGAGGCGTTCACGCTCTACCCGCTGATCGCCAAAACTGTGGAGACCGATGAGGCACGGAGCTTCGTCGAGTTCACTTTGGATGAACGCGCGACATTTTCGGACGGCAAGCCGATCACGCCCGACGATGTGATCTTCACCTTCGAGCTTTTGCGCGACAAGGGCTATCCGCGGTATGGCGTCATGGCCAAAAAGATCGACCGTGTCGAAAAGGTCGGAGAGCGCGGCGTGCGATTTACCTTCGTCAAGCCCGACCGCGAACTGCCGCTGTTGCTCGGCCTGCTGTCTGTCCTTCCAAAACATGCCATCGACGCGGATAGTTTCGATAAGTCGACCCTGACGCCGATTATCGGCAGTGGCCCTTATAGGCTGACCAACGTCAAACCTGGCGACAGCCTGACTTTTACCCGCAATCCTGATTACTGGGCGAAGGACATCCCTTCCAAGCGCGGCTACGACAATTACGACGAAATCCGCATGACCTATTACCGTGATGAGAACGCGATGTTCGAGGCCTTCAAGAAGGGCCTGATCGACGTTCTGATTGAGGAAAACAGTGGCCGCTGGGCAAATGATTACGGGTTTCCAGCCGTGACCAGCGGCGATGTCGTCAGGGAAACGCTGAAGACGCGTCTGCCGTCCGGTATGTTTGGCTTTGTGATGAACACCCGGCGCCCGCCCTTTGACGATGTGAAGCTGCGGCGCGCCCTGACCGGGCTGTTTGATTTTGAATGGGCCAACCGCAATCTTTTATCCAGCGCCTATACCCGCACCAAAAGCTTTTACGACAATTCCGACCTTTCCACTCATGGCAGGCCGGCAAGCGCCGGCGAGCGCGCATTTTTAGCGCAATATCGCGATGCCGTGACTCCTGAAATCATGGAGCAAGGCTGGCAGCCGCCGACCTCTGACGGCACAGGCCGCGATCGGGCGTTCCTGAAAGCCGGCTTTGACGCGCTGAAAGAGGCGGGCTACACGATCAAGGATGGCAAGATGATCGGTAAGAGTGGCACCCAACTCGGCTTCGAAATCCTCCTTAAATCCCGTGAAAACGAGCAGCTTGCCATTGCCTGGCAGCAGACGCTGCAACGGGTTGGTATCGCCGTCACCATTCGTTCGGTCGATGCGGCGCAATACCAGCAACGCCTGACTGGCTATGATTTCGACATCATCACCATGCGCTATCTGTCTTCGCTCTCGCCCGGAATAGAGCAGACGACGCGCTGGGGATCTGCCACACGCGATGCACCCGGCACCTACAACTATGCCGGTGTTGCCGATCCAGCACTGGATGCAGCGCTTAACCAGCTTGTCACCGCGACGGACCGAACCGCGTTTGAGGATGCCGTGCGCGCCTCCGACCGGATTCTTTTGAGTGGCGCTTACGTCGTGCCGTTCTATTTTAAACCCGAGCAATGGGTACCGCATTGGAAGCGTCTGGCGCGGCCCGAAACGGTGCCGCTTTATGGCGCGACCTTGCCTAGCTGGTGGCAAACACCCAACTGAGGGGTCAGTCACCAAAGGAGACCGCTATGACAGACAGACCGAAGCTGAGCATTGATATCGTATCGGATGTCGTCTGCCCCTGGTGCTATGTCGGCCAGAAACGGCTTGAAGCTGCGATTGCTGCGGTGCCAGAAGTCGATGTCGAGATCCATTGGCGTCCCCACCAGCTCGACGCGACCATCCCGCCCGAAGGCAAGGACCGCAAGCGCTATATGATCGACAAATTCGGCTCGGCTGAACGCGTTCTTGCCATGCATGAGCGCATCACCGAGGCAGGTCTGGCCGAAGGCATCAAGTTTGATTTTGCAGCCATCAAAATCTCGCCCAACACACTCGATGCGCACCGCGTTCTGCGCTGGGCTGGCACGGCGGGCGGGGCCATCCAGAATACGCTGAAACGCCGGTTGCTGCATCTCTATTTCGAAGAAGGCGTGAACATTGGCGAGCATTCTGTGCTGATTGAAGCCGCACGCGACGCTGGCATGGACGCGTCCATCGTGGAAACCCTGCTGCCGACCGACGCCGATGTGGCGGAAGTCCGCACCGAGATCGAAACTGCCGCCCGCATGGGTGTCACCGGCGTGCCGTGCTTCCTGTTCGAGGGCAAATATGCCGTTGTCGGCGCACAGGACAGCGCCACACTGGCCGACGCCATCCGCCAGATCGCGGGGGCAAAGGCACGCGGGGAGCTGGAGACGGCTGCCAGTTTGTCCTAAACCGCCTTCGCTGCCAGCTTCGCCAGTTGCGTCATGATCACGGCTGAACCAGCCAGCCGTTTCTCAGGCGTCGGCCAGTCGCGCATGAACACCACGCTCTGGTCCGGCCGGATTTTTGCCAGCGAGCCCTGCTCGCCGATGTAGCGCACCAGACCGACCGGATCGACGAATTCGCGCTGGCGGAAGTGGATAACGACGCCTTTTGGCCCGGCGTCCAGCTTTTCGACATTGGCCTTGCGGCACAGCGCCTTGATGAAGACAATCTTCAACAGATGCTCGACTTCGCTCGGCAGCGACCCAAAACGGTCGATCAGCTCGGCGCCGAACGCATCGATATCTTCCGGGGTCTCCAGTTCGCCAAGTCGGCGATAGAGCGCCAGGCGCAGTTGCAGGTCGGGCACAAACTCTTCCGGGATCATCACCGCGGCACCCACCGCGATCTGCGGCGACCAGCCCGTATCGAGCGCTTCGCCGGTGCCGCGGATTTCGGCGACCGCTTCCTCGAGCATCTGCTGGTAAAGCTCGAAGCCGACTTCCTTGATATGGCCAGACTGTTCTTCGCCCAACAGATTGCCGGCGCCGCGAATATCAAGATCGTGGCTGGCAAGCTGGAAGCCGGCGCCCAGCGTGTCGAGGGATTGCAGCACTTTCAGCCGACGCTCGGCCATATCCGTCATTTTGCGGTTCGCCGGCAGGGTGAACAATGCATAGGCGCGTACTTTCGAGCGTCCGACGCGGCCGCGCAGCTGGTAGAGCTGGGCCAGGCCGAACATATCGGCCCGGTGGACGATCAGCGTGTTCGCAGTTGGGATATCGAGACCGGACTCCACGATGGTGGTCGACAGCAGTACATCAAACTGGCCGTCATAGAAGGCGTTCATGATGTCTTCGAGTTCGCCCGCCGCCATCTGGCCGTTGGCGACGCCGACCTTCAGCTCCGGAACCTGTTCTTTCAGGAAGCGGTGCACCTCATCGAGGTCTGAAATGCGCGGTACGACATAAAAACTGTGGCCACCGCGATAGCGCTCGCGCAAAAGAGTCTCGCGGATCACCAGCGGATCAAACGGCGAGATGAAGGTACGCACCGCCATCCGGTCCACCGGCGGCGTTGCGATCAGCGACAGTTCGCGCACACCGGTCA
Source organism: Mesorhizobium sp. NBSH29 (assembly GCF_015500055.1). Classification (NCBI taxonomy): domain Bacteria; kingdom Pseudomonadati; phylum Pseudomonadota; class Alphaproteobacteria; order Hyphomicrobiales; family Phyllobacteriaceae; genus Mesorhizobium; species Mesorhizobium sp. NBSH29. Next base: position 2,794,578 of record NZ_CP045492.1, on the reverse strand, counting down.
GAGCAAGCTGCAAAGTGCGCGGGATCGGCGTCGCTGAAAGCGTCAGGACATGGACGTCGCTCTTGAGATCCTTCAGCCGTTCTTTGTGCTTGACCCCAAAATGCTGCTCCTCATCGATGATCAGCAGGCCAAGATGTTTGAACGAAATCCCGCTGCCGAGCAGGGCGTGCGTGCCGACGACAATGTCTACCGTTCCTTCGGAGATGCCCTTTTTGGTTTCGGCTAGTTCTTTTGCGCCCACAAGCCGTGAGGCTTGACGCACGCGGATCGGCAGCCCGGCAAAACGCTGCGAAAAGGTCTTGAAGTGTTGGCGCGCCAGAAGTGTGGTCGGAACGACAACGGCAACCTGAAACCCTTCCAGCGCTGCCACGAAGGCAGCGCGCAGGGCGACTTCGGTCTTGCCGAAGCCAACATCGCCGCAGATCAACCGGTCCATCGGTTTGCCGGCGCCAAGGTCGTCCACCACCGCATCAATGGCGTTTTGCTGGTCTTCGGTTTCCTCATAGGGGAAGCGCGCGGCGAACTCGCCATAAATGCCTTCCGCCGGGCGCATGGCGGGGGCGACGCGCATCTGCCTTTCGGCGGCGATGCGGATCAGTTGGCCGGCCATTTCAAGCAAGCGCTTCTTCAGCTTCGCCTTGCGCGACTGCCAGGCGCCGCCACCGAGTCTGTCCAGTGTTGCCTCGGAAGTATCCGAACCGAAGCGCGACAGAAGGTCGATGTTTTCAACAGGCAGGAACAGGCGGTCGTCGCCGGCATAATGGATCTCGACGCAATCATGCGGCGCGCCCATCGCCTCGATGGTGCGCAACCCGATGAAACGGCCAATACCGTGATCGGCATGAACGACAATGTCGCCTGCTGCCAGTGACGCGACCTCGGAGATGAAATCGGAAGCGCGCTTTTTCTTTTTGCGCCGCACCAGCCGGTCGCCCAAAATATCCTGCTCGGCAACGATGGTGAATTTTTGAGCTTCAAAGCCGTTTTCGATTGGCAGAACAGCAAGACCCGCCTGCCCCGCTTCCAGCTTCGCCACATCGGCCAGCGTCTCGACGCGGGCGAGATTGCCGAGGTGATGTTCTTCCAAAATCTGCGTCAGGCGGTCGAGCGATCCTTCCGTCCAACCCGCAACCACGACGCGCTGGCCCGCAGCACGGCTCTCGGAAATATGGGTGACAACCGCATCGAATACATTTGCCGAAGGGTCCGCGCGCACTTCGGCAAAGCTGCGTCCCGGCCTTGAGCCGGCATGATACACCTTGGCGGCTCCGCCATCCGGCGCATCAAACGGCGTGAACTCGACCTCCCGGCGTTCGGCGAGCCCCGTGGCGAGATTCTCCGGCGACAGATAGAGCAGGTCCGGCGCTACCGGTTTGTAGGGCACGGCATCCTTCAGGGCACCGTCCGCACCGCGCTTGCGCGCATCGTAGTATTCGAGGATCAGCGTGTGGCGCTCGCTCAGCGCCTCGCGGGCCAGATGGTCAAAGATGACCGGCGCGCCCTGAACATAGTCAAAAATCGTTTCGAGTCGCTCGTAAAAGAAGGGCAGCCAGTGCTCCATACCGGCAAAGCGCCGGCCTTCGGAGACGGCGGCATAGAGACCGTCATCACGTGATGGCGCGCCAAACGCCTCGATATAGGAGCGGCGAAAGCGGCTGATCGTCTCTGGTGTCAGCGCCACCTCACTCATCGCCTGTAGGGTGACGCTTTTGCGCTGCGCTGTTGTCAGCTGCGTAGCCACATCGAAGGAGCGGATCGATTCGAGCGTGTCGCCAAAGAAATCGAGCCGCAACGGCTCAGGCGAGCCGGGCACAAACAGGTCCAGAATACCGCCGCGTACGGCATATTCGCCGACCTCGCGCACCGTGCCGACGCGCTCGAACCCGGAGGTTTCCAGCCGCGCAGCAAGCTGGTTCATGTCGACGGAGTTGCCAGGTTTTGCCTGGAATGTTTGCGCCTCTATGCTTGCGGCAGGCGGAATGCGCTGCAGGATAGCATTGGCGGTGGTGAGGATAATGGCGCGGTGCGGAGTGCGCTTCAGCGCAATCATCGATGCCAGCGCTTCAAGCCGACGTGCTGCTGCATCGGCAGCCGGCGACACGCGGTCGTAGGGCAAACAATCCCAGGCCGGAAATTCCAGTATCGGCAGTTCGGGCGCGGCAAAGGCCAGCGCCTCGGCAATCCCCGGCAGCCGCTGGCCATCGCGCGCCACGAAGACCACTGGCCCCTCACCGCCGATCTCGGCAGCAATGGGCGCCAGCGCAAAGGCCTCGTAGCCATCCGCCACGCCGTCAAGAATGGCACGGCCGGACCCTGGTTTTTTGGTCAGGCCGATGGGGTCGATGAAACTTTTGGGCGCTATCACGGGTGCAGCGTCCGCCGAAAGGTGATGATCTGGGCCAGGACGCCCATGGCTAGCGTTTCGGGAGCCGGCTTTTCACCGGTGATCCAGGGCAGCATGTCGGTATCAGATATGTCCAGCAGCGCCTCATAGTCAGCGAGCTCGGCGTCCGTCAGTTCCTCAATCCTTGCATCGGCAAAGCGCCCAAAAATCAGGTCCATCTCGCGCATGCCGCGATGCCAGGAGCGGAACAGAAGTTTTCTGCGCCGCGCGTCCAGTCCCGCGCTCGATCGCGTCATGCCGGTCATTATCGGTTTCCTCGTCAGTTGCGGCGCATATAGCGTGGAAAGGTGGCGCTGTCAGCCTTGCAACGACAGCAATGCCGCCTAATGTCCGCAGCATGTTCGAGGTTCCTGACATCGCCCCATTATTGCCCGTTGCCGGTAGCGTCCGCTGATGCGTCCGACTGTGCTTGATCCACTGTTTGCGCCGGTCACCTCGCTGGAGGGTGTCGGGCCAAAAGTCGCCGATATGATCGAAAAAGTGGTGCCGGCAGGTGTGCACGACCGCGCCGCCAGAGCGGCCGACCTGTTGTTTACACTGCCCCATTCGGTCATCGATCGGCGTCACCGGCCAGGCATCGCCGGTGCTGCGAGTGGCACTATTGTGACTCTCGACCTGCGCGTTGACCGCCACCAGCCACCGCCACGCGGCAACAAGCAGGTGCCCTACCGCGTGTTTGCCCATGACGAGACCGGCGAGATCGCGTTGACCTTCTTCCGCGGCCATCAGGCGTGGCTGGAAAAGACCATGCCGGTCGGTGAGCAGGTTGTCGTCTCCGGGCGGATGGAGTGGTTCAACGGGCGGCCGAGCATGGTGCATCCCGACCATATCGCACTGGCCGGCGATGAGGAAAACAGTCTGCTGATGGTGGAGCCGGTCTATCCGCTGACCGCCGGACTGTCGGCTAAAGTGCTGCGCCGCGCCATCTCCCAATCCCTGGTACGCCTGCCGGACCTGCCCGAATGGCTGGAGCGCGAGACGCTTGGTCGGCTCGGCTTCTCGTCCTTTGCCGCGTCATTGGCCCATCTGCATCGGCCAGAAGAGCCCGAGGATGTATCACCGGAGGCGCCGGCATGGCGGCGGCTTGCCTATGACGAATTCCTGGCCGGCCAGATCGCGCTTGCGCTGTTGCGGGCTACCAAGCGCACGCTGACAGGACGACCGCTGGTTGGAGATGGGCAACTTGCCAGCCGTCTACGCGATGCCCTGCCCTATCTGCTAACCGCATCGCAGGAACAGGCGCTGGCTGAGATCAGCGCCGATCTGGCGAGCCCCGACCGCATGCTGCGCCTGCTGCAGGGCGATGTAGGCTCGGGCAAGACGGTGGTGGCGCTGCTGGCGATGGCGCAGGCTGTGGAAGCCGGCGGACAGGCCGCCCTGATGGCGCCGACCGAGATTCTGGCACGCCAGCATCTGGACACCATTGCCCCGCTGGCCGAACAGGCCGGGCTCACCGTCGCCATCCTCACCGGACGCGAAAAAGGCCGCGACCGCGTAGACGTTCTGGCAGGCCTGGCCGATGGGCGCATCAACATTGTCGTCGGCACCCATGCCCTGTTTCAGGAGCCGGTGGTCTATCATGACCTGGCGCTTGCCATCGTCGACGAACAACACCGTTTTGGCGTGCATCAGCGGCTCGCTATCACCGCCAAGGGCGAAGCGCCCGACATGCTGGTGATGACGGCGACACCGATCCCGCGCACGCTCGTGCTGACCGCCTTTGGCGACATGGATGTCTCGCGGCTGACCGAAAAGCCGGCCGGCCGCCAACCGATCCGAACCGTCACCCTGCCGCTTGAACGGCTGGACGAGCTTGTTCAACGCATGGGCGAGGCGATCAGCTCAGGCCAAAAAGTCTACTGGATCTGTCCTCTGGTGGAAGAATCGGAAGAGCTCAAACTGATGTCTGCCGAGGAACGGTTTCAATCGCTGCGCGATGTGTTCGGTGATGCGGTGGGCCTGGTGCACGGTCGCATGAAGGGTTCCGAAAAAGATGCGGCGATGGCCGCCTTCAAGGGCGGCACAACGCGTATTCTGGTGGCCACGACTGTCATTGAGGTCGGTGTCGACGTTCCGGACGCGACGGTAATTGTTATCGAACACGCCGAGCGATTCGGGCTGGCTCAACTTCACCAGTTGCGCGGCCGCGTCGGGCGCGGATCAAAACCTTCGTCCTGCGTGCTGCTGTACAAAGACCCGCTCGGCGAAACTGCCCACCAGCGCCTGTCGGTGATGCGTGAGACCGAGGACGGTTTTCGGATTTCGGAAGAGGACTTGAAGCTGCGCGGCGAAGGCGAATTGTTGGGCACCCGCCAGTCCGGGACGCCGGGTTTTCAGGTGGCCCGGATCGAGTTTCACGCCGACATGCTGGAGAGTGCGCGCGACGAGGCAAGGCTTATTCTGGCGCGCGATCCGGGGCTCGAAAGCGAACGCGGCGAAGCGATCCGGATGCTGCTCTATCTCTTCGGGCGCGACGATGCTGTGCGCCTTCTGCGCGCCGGCTGAGCCTTCTCGGCAACCGGCCTTGCGGGTTCCAAAGCCGGCTTCTCATGTTCTACGTTAGCTCGAGCTTGTTTAGCTAACTCTTTTGTTTTGTTGCGATATTCCGGTCCTACGAGGCCAGCCGAAATCAGTAACTTGGCTGCTTCCTCGACCGTCATTTCGAGCGGAATGACGTCCGATTCCTTGACATAGAGTAGATAGCCGGTCGTCACATTGGGTGTGATCGGGCGGAAGACGGCAATGGTCTTGCCCTCATGCGGTTCGAGCGCATCCGAGATCTCATTGTCTTCCTGAGAAGCGATGAAAACAATCGACCAGGCACCCTTGCGGGGATATTCAAACAGGCCGACCCGGTTGAAGAGTTCGGTCCGGTGGGCCAGCACTGTCTCGAAAATCTGCTTTAGCCCGCTATAGACATTGCGCACCAGCGGCATGCGGTTGAGTAGCTTTTCACCAGCACCCACAACTGTGCGACCGATGAAATTGGCGGTCAGGAACCCGATTGCTGTGATGACAACTAGCGCCACGATCAGCCCGAAACCAGGTACCGCAAACGGCAGATAATGGTCAGGATTATAGCGGTACGGGATGTAGGGCTTTACCCAGGAATCTACCCAGTGGACTATGCTCCACGACAAATAGGCCGTGATCGCGAGCGGTGCAGATATGATGATGCCTGTCAGGAAGTAATTCCTGAGTTTCATCATCGCCGATCTGGAATGTGATGTCTTTGCCATCGCCCATCAATACCATTGTGCGCAGCACAGAAATAGCGCGGCGACGCCAACATTGAAGGGCAAATTGTAACGGGCGTGCGACGGTCTTTTATTCGACCGTCACCGACTTGGCCAGGTTGCGCGGCTGGTCGACGTCCGTGCCCATGAATACCGCCGTATGATAGGCCAGCATCTGGATCGGCAGCGCATAGATCATCGGAGTGATGATTTCGGGCACGTCGGGTAGGACAATGGTCTCATAGGTCTTTAGGCTGACCTGGCTGGCGCCCTTCTGGTCGGTGATCAGGATTATCTTTCCGCCGCGAGCTGCCACTTCCTGCATGTTCGACACAGTCTTTTCAAAGATGCGATCATGCGGCGCGATCACGATAACGGGCATGTTCTCGTCAATCAGCGCAATCGGACCGTGCTTCAACTCGCCGGCGGCATAGCCCTCGGCGTGAATGTAGGAGATTTCCTTCAGCTTCAGCGCGCCTTCCATGGCGAGCGGGAAATTGGTATCGCGACCAAGATAGAGCACATGGTTGTAGCGCGACAGGTCGCGCGCCAGCGTCTCGATCTGGCCTTCCAGCTTCAAGACCTGGTTGGCAAAGCGCGGCGTTTCGGAAAGCTGATGCACAAGCTCCTTCTCACGCTCGCGCGAAATGGTGCCACGCGCTACGCCGGCGCGCACCGCCAGTGAGGCCAGTACGGCCAGTTGACAGGTAAACGCTTTTGTCGAGGCAACGCCGATTTCGGGGCCGGCCAGTGTGGGCAACACCACATCGGATTCCCGCGCAATGGTCGATTCGCGAACATTGACGATGGCGCCGATGGGCACGCCCTGGCTGCGGCAATAATGCAGCGAGGCCAGCGTGTCGGCGGTCTCGCCTGATTGCGAGATAAAGAAGGCGGCGCTGTTTTTGGAGATCGGCATTTCGCGATAGCGGAACTCCGACGCAATATCGATGTCTACCGGCAGGCGGGCGAGACGCTCGAACCAATATTTGCCGACCAGACCGCTGAGATAGGCGGTTCCGCAAGCTGAGATGGCGAGGCGCTCCAGCGTCTTGAAATCAAATGGCAGATCGAGCGGCTTCAGGCCGTCGGTGGTGAAATCCAGATAATGCGCCAGCGTGTGCGATATGACTTCCGGCTGTTCATGGATTTCCTTCTCCATGAAGTGGCGGCGGTTGCCCTTGTCGACCATGAACACGGTGCCAAGCGATGTCTGGCGCTTGCGCTCCATGCGTTTGCCGGAAAGGTCAAAAATCTCCGCGCCACCGCGGCGTATCACCGCCCAGTCGCCATCCTCAAGATAGGTGATGGAGTTGGTGAAGGGTGCCAGCGCGATGGCATCGGAACCCAGGAACATTTCACCCTCGCCATGGCCAACAGCCAACGGCGGACCGCTGCGTGCGCCGACAATCAGGTTTTCGTCACCTTCAAACATGATGGCCAGCGCAAATGCGCCTTCCAACCTTTTCAACGTGGCGTGGGCAGCCTCAACCGGAGCAACACCGCGCGCCAGCTCGCGCGCCACCAGATGGGCCACCACCTCGGTGTCGGTCTGCGATGTGAACACGTAGCCATCAGCGATCAGTTCATCGCGCAGCGTGGCAAAGTTTTCGACAATGCCGTTGTGGACGACTGCAACACCGTTCGAAAAATGCGGATGCGCGTTGGTCTCGTTGGGCACGCCATGGGTAGCCCACCGGGTGTGTCCAATACCGATTGTGCCCGCGAGCGGCTCGGCGCCGAGCAGACGTTCTAGATTGACCAACTTGCCCTCGGCCCGCCTGCGGCCGAGCGTCCCCTGTTCGACAGTGGCCACGCCAGCTGAATCATAGCCGCGATATTCCAGCCGCTTGAGGGCATCGACGATCAGTGGCGCGACGGCGTTGTGACCGACAATCCCGACAATTCCGCACATTCAGAAAACCCCCGACGAGAAATGGTGTTGCAGCGCAGTGCCATAGGTCTGCGCGCTGCAGAAATCACTTATGGTTTCGGTTCCTATCAGACGAACCTTGCCGGCGCGTTTATGTCCGATGCAAAAATTGGCTGCATTTACTTCTTGGCGGCCGCCCTGCGTTCGCGCAACTGACGACCGCGCTCCGGCAATGTTTTCTGCCGCGCCCGGCCAAAGGCCAGCGCATCTTCCGGCACGTCTTCGGTAATCACGCTGCCCGAGGCAATGTACGCGCCGTCGCCGATCTTCAAGGGCGCGACCAGCGCCGAATTCGAGCCAACAAAAGCGTTCGCCCCGATGTCAGTGATGAACTTGCTGTAGCCGTCATAATTGCAGGTGATGGTTCCCGCGCCGATATTGGCGTTTGCGCCGACACGCGCATCGCCGATATAGGAGAGATGGTTGACCTTGGCACCGGCTTCGATAGTGGCATTCTTGACCTCGCAGAAATTGCCAACCTTGGCTTTTGCGCCAAGAACAGCACCGGGCCTGAGCCGCGCATAGGGCCCGACTTCGCAGCCGCCTCCGACGGTGGCGCCTTCAAGATGCGAAAATGCCCGGATTTTGGCATTGCCGGTAATTTTTACACCGGGCCCGAACACGACATGCGGCTCGATCAGTGCATCAGCCGCGATCTCAGTGTCATGGGCAAAGAACACGGTGTCGGGCGCGGTCAGCGTGACGCCATCAAGCATCATTGCGCGACGTTTACGCGCCTGCCAGATCGCTTCAGCTTCGGCGAGTTCAGCGCGGTTATTGATGCCAAGCGCATTTTCATAACTCGCTTCGAGCGCGACCACCGGCAGGCCATTCTGGTTGGCAATGGCGACAACGTCCGTGAGATAGAATTCTCCCTTGGCGTTGGCGTTGCCGACCGCGTCCAGCAGGCTTAGCGCATCGGCCCCGGACATGGCCATCAGGCCGCTGTTGCAGAAATCAATCGCGCGTTCTGCTTCGGAGCAATCCTTGTCTTCACGGATGGCGACCAGCTTTTCGCCGTCTTCGATCAGCCGCCCATAACCGGCGGGATTGGCGGGCCGAAACCCGATCACCACGACCGCCGCACCATTGGCAAGGCTGGCACGGGCACTGTTCAGTACCGATGGTTCAACCAGCGGCGTATCACCAAACATCACCAGAACATCATCATAGCCACGCGCAATCGCCGCGCGCGCGGCAAGTACAGCATGTGCGGTGCCAAGCCGCTCCTGTTGGACAACATGTTCGGTGCCTTCAGGCACGGCTTTCAGTACTGCCTCTGCGCCATTGCCTACCACCAGCGCGACATCGCCGGCACCGGCTGCCTGGGCAGCCCCCATGACATGTGAAATCATCGGCAGTCCGGCGATTTCATGCATCACTTTGGGTTTGGCGCTTTTCATCCGCGTGCCCTCACCGGCAGCAAGAATGATCGACAGGCAGGTTCTGGAGGTCATGGGCAAAAGTCCGCAACGGAAGGATTCGGGCTCCGATGTTTAGCACCGGCCAGACATTCGTCCAATCCGCCGCGTCAGCCGAGTGTTCCCAGAACCGGAAAGGTTTCCAGTAGCCAATATGAAGCCGTCTGGACGCCGCCGGTGATGAAGAAAATTCCGGCTATCACCAGCATCGCGCCCATCACCTTCTCGACGCGTCCAAGATGCATCCGGAAACGCGACAGGAAGCGCATGAAGGCGCCAGAGAAAAGCGCAGCCAGCAAAAACGGGATGCCAAGGCCGAGCGAGTAGGCGGCGAGCAGAAGAGCGCCCTCACCGACGGTTTCGCGCCCGCCGGCCAAAGTCAGGATCGGCCCGAGTACCGGGCCAATGCACGGCGTCCAACCAAAGGCGAAGGCAAGACCCATCACATAGGCGGCAAGCGCGCTGGCCGGTTTGCCACTCGACTGGAAGCGGGCTTCGCGCGACAGGAGCGGGATACGCAAGACGCCCAGAAAATTGAGACCCATCAGGATGATCAAAACACCGGCAACGATCGCCAGTGGCTCCTGCCAGACGCGCAGCAGTCGGCCAATCGTCGAGGCACCGGCACCTAGTGCGATAAACACGGTGGAAAAGCCGAGGATGAAGGCAATCGATGCCGCAATCAGGGCTTTTCGCGCGCCAGCTTTCGCGGTCGCCTCGGCGCGAAAATCTTCTACCGAGACACCCGCCATATAGCACAGATAGGGCGGCACCAGAGGCAAGACGCAAGGGGACAGAAACGACAAGGCCCCTGCCCCCACGGCACTTATATAGCCAACATCAATCGCCATGATTCTCTTTGTCTGTCTGATTATATTCAGCGACGGGCTATAGCTGGAACAGCGGTTGCGCTCCAATCACCATTGCGTGGCACGTCGTCGCGCATTGCTGGGCTGCCCTTCTCGCCCACCCCAAGGCGACGCCCGCAGGTGTTGACCTGAATGGCGGTAAACCGCCTCCTGCCGGGCATCGATCGCAGAATCGGTTGAGAATCGCGACACCCAAGACATACACGTATCGACCTATAGATTCATCCTGTAGTTGTGCTTTGGTTGAATTAAATTTTGGTTTTCAGCAAATCGTCAATTCTTCGCCCTATAATGGGTAGGAATGGACGGTGATTTCGCCTCAGTTCCGATCTATGTCGGGCGCTTGTTTCTCATCTGTCTCCGGAGGGGATCGGATGGATGGGTTCCGTGCGCGCACGTCGGGGAGCTGTTGTGAGAAGTCTGGCGTTGCGATATTTGCTGCTGCTTGCCGGTGTCATCATGTTGGGTGCGAGCGTTGCTGCGCCCGCGCACGCGTTTGAGTTATTCGGGCTAAAGATCTTTGGTCGCGACAAACCAGACCCCGCTGAAGATGTCATAGGCGATCCCCAAAACTATACGATGGAATTCATCGTCACTGGCGATGAAGGAGATGTCGAAACACTTTTGAAGGGGTCTTCGAGCCTCTGGAAGGACCGCGAAAAGCCTGCCTCCGGTGCTGCTGGCCTGTTGAATGCCGCGCGTAGCGATTACCGTCGTCTTCTCGCTACGCTTTACGGGCTTGGCCGCTATGGTGGCTCCATCAGTATCCTGGTCGACGGGCGCGAGGCTTCCGACCTGCCGCCGGATAGCGAACTTGGCGAGAACGCGTTGATCAGCGTCACGGTCAGTCCTGGGCCGGAGTTTTTCTTCGACAAAGCCAGCATCATCAACCGCGCGCCGACACCGACTGAGCGACGTGATGTCGTGGACCTGCCCGAGGATGAAGGCTTTGCGCCCGGCAAGGTTGCGCGGTCCGGCGTGATCATCAAGGCCGAAAAACTGTCCGTAGAAGCCTGGCGCCAACAGGGTTTTGCCAAGGCAAGCGTGGTCGACCGCCGTGTCGCCGCCGCTCATGATAGCAATACGGTTGATGCCGAGATCGAGATATCTCCGGGCCAAAAGGCTAGCTATGGCGACGTGACCGTGGTGGGAACCGAGCGCATGAACCCGGCCTACGTGGCCTGGATGACAGGGCTGAAACCCGGTCAGGAGTATGATCCGGACGACATCGAGCGTGCCAACAAACGGCTTTCCAAGCTTGATGTGTTTCGCGCACTGCGCATTCAGGAAGCCGATGCCATCGGGGCCGATGGCCTTTTGCCCCTGACAGTGTCGGTGCAGGAACGCAAGCCGCGACGCTTCGGCGTCGGCGGCAGCTACTCGACGCTCGATGGTGTTGGCCTCGAAGCCTACTGGATGCATCGCAATCTATTCGGCCGGGCCGAACGGCTGCGCTTTGACGCAAAGGTTGCCGGTATCGGCGACACCTTTAAGCCGGACGCGCTGACCTATCGCGCTGGCGTCTCCTTCATCCGACCCGGTGTTTTTACTCCGGATACTGATTTTGAGGCCTCAGTCTTTGGAGACCGCGAGGTACTCGATCCCTATACGCGCACGGCTGTCACCGGGCTGATCGGGTTCAACCACCTGTTTTCGGAAGAACTTTCAGCAAAAGCTTTCGTTCAGGGTGGATACGCCCAGTTCGAAGATGATACTTTCGGCACGCGCGACTTCATGTATGCGGGCTTGCTCGGAGGGCTTACCTTCGACAACCGCGACAACAAGGTCGATGCGACAAACGGCGTTTTTCTGGATGCCGGGGCCGAGCCTTTCTATGAGTTCAACTATGGCAATTTCATCGGCAAATTTACCGGCGAAGGCCGTGCCTATTATGGGTTCGGCGCAGAAAATCCAGTTGTGCTGGCAGGTCGGTTGAAGCTTGGCACTCTGTTTGGTGCACCGATATCGGAAGTGGCCCCCGACAAACTTTTCTTTGCCGGTGGCGGCGGTTCGGTGCGCGGCTATGCCTATCGAAATATCGGCGTTGACACCGAGGCGGGCGAAGTCATCGGGGGCCGCTCGCTGATCGAAGGCTCGGCGGAAATAAGAGCCCGCGTGTCAAAGAGCATCGGCCTCGTTGGCTTTGTCGACGCCGGTTATGTCGGCGCAGACACCATTCCTGGCTTTTCAGAAGACCTGCGCATCGGTGCCGGCGCCGGGCTGCGCTACTATACAGCACTCGGCCCCATCCGGCTCGATGTCGCGGTGCCGCTTGACCCTCGCCCAGCCGATCCGTCTGTGGCATTTTATGTCGGCATAGGACAGGCGTTCTGATGCGTATTTTTCTCGCTCTGTTGTTGTCTCTTTTTGCTGCCGGCGCGCATGCGCAGGATGCTGGGGAGCAGGCCGATCGCTCACGTTTTCTGGCCTATGTGGAAGACCAGCTCTCCGCTCCCAATCGCAAAATTCGCATCACCGGCATCGATGGTGTGCTGTCGTCGAATGCCACGATCGCCGAAATCAGCATTGCCGACCGCGAAGGCGTTTGGCTGCGGATAGAAAACGCACGCATTGTCTGGACCCGCTCGGCTCTCCTGCTGGGGCGCCTCGACATCGAGACACTTGCCGCGGACAGAATCGAAGTCTTGCGCAAGCCGCTTCCTGCCGAAGGCCTGGCCCCCGAAGCCGGCGGCTTTCAACTGCCCGACCTGCCGGTTGCGATCCGCCTTGGCACGCTTGCCGTGCCGCGCGTTACATTTGCGGCAGATGTTTTCGGGCTAGCCTCGGAAATCAGCACAGTCGGCAGCATCTCCTTGGTCGAGGGTTCGCTCGATGCCGCGCTCGACATTACCCGCCTCGATGGACCAGGCGGCAAACTCACGCTTGCGGCGATCTATGCCAACGCCAGTAAAGTCTTGAAGCTGAACCTTAATCTGGTCGAGCCGGCAAACGGGATCGTTGCCAATTTGCTCAGCATGGATGGCCAGCCGCCGGTGGTGCTGACCGTGGCTGGGTCCGGTCCGCTCGACGCGCTGAAACTTGATCTGACGCTCGATGCCAATGCCGAACGCGTTCTGACCGGCACAGCTACCGTTGACCGCCAGAGCGACGGCTATGGCTTTGCGACGGACTTCGAGGGCCCGATTGCCAAAATCGTCGCACCGCGGTTTGAAGCCTTCTTTGGCGACAAGGTTTCCATGGTTGCCAGCGGCGTGGTCCGCGACGCCGGCGGATTTTCGCTCGACAGGTTGAACCTGAAAAGCAATGCGCTGCAGCTTGATGCGTCGGCCGAGACTGCAAATGACGGATTCTTGCAGCGGCTTGAACTGACCGCAGAAATTGCAGATCCGGCATCGCCTAAAACCGTACTGCCGGTGCCCGGCGGTGAAACGACGGTTGAGCGGGCGGCCTTGAAACTCGCTTTCGGAACCACGGCAACTGACAGCTGGACGGGCTCCCTCGACATTACGGGCCTGACGACGGCAACATTCGCATCCGAAAAACTGACCATGCAGCTCGGTGGACTGGCGCAGAACCTTGCAGCGCCGGGCTCCCGCCGGATTACCTTCAACGCTGAAGGTGCCGCCACTGGCGTCATTGCGAAGCGCGCCGATGTTCAGGAGGCACTCGGCGACCGCATCGACCTGGAGATAGCCGGCGCGTGGAATGCCGGGCAGCCTTTGACACTGGACAAAGCTCAGGTAACCGCAAGGGCGCTGGATCTCAGTCTCATGGGTCAGATCGCTGAATTCGCATTCAACGGCGATATTGCGCTCAAGGCTGAAAATATTGCGCCGTTTTCCGCGCTTGCTGGCCGGCAGCTTTCGGGCGGGTTGAATGTTACGGCAAAGGGCGCGATCAACCCGATGGCTGGCGGATTCGACCTGACAGTCGACGGCATCGGCAAAAACCTTGCTGTCAACAGCGCGCCAGCCGATGCAGTGCTCGCCGGCGACACAAAAATCACCGGTCGCCTCGCCCGCAACGAAAAAGGCCTCACTGCGGACAGGCTGCGCCTCTTCAACGATCAAGTTGATTTCGGCGCCAATGGCACCTTCGCCAGCGGCGCCGCCAATTTTGACATCGACGCGGTGCTCACTGACATCGGGCTCCTCTCGGAGGAAGCAGCCGGCCGTCTCGTTGCCAAGGGACGTGCCAGTGGTTCGGATGGCCTGATCGGCCTGAATTTCAGCGCTGCGATCGCCGATGGATCGCTTGCCGGCAAAACCGTGCGCGATGCCAGTCTTGGATTTGAGGGCACGCTTCGCGACGGCGCGGTGGATGGCCAGATTTCCGGCACTGGATTTCTCGCCGGCGAGCGGGTCACGCTTGCTTCCGCGCTGGCATTTGGCAAAGAGACACTTTCCCTCAGCGAACTTGATTTCACCACGGCAGGCACACGCCTATCAGGGGCTGTGACACGGACGCCGAATAAGCTGTTTGACGGTCGCCTGACGCTAAAGTCCACGGATTTTTCTGCTGCTGCCGCCCTTTTCCTGCAGCAGGCCAAAGGTGCTCTGGACGCCGATATCACGCTTACCCCTTCCTTTGACGACAAGCAGGGCGCAACCATCAAGGCGACTGCGTCGTCTCTGCTAATCAATAATATCCGTTTCGGCAGCGCTGATATCGAAGCAACAATCGACGATCTTTTGGGCGTTCCGGCAGTCAACGGCACCATATCGGCAGCGCGGGTGTCCGCCAACGGCATCGATGTGGCGACACTCAAGGCGACCGCCGTGAGGCATCTTGATGCCACCGGCATCGTGGCCAGTGCCCGCCTCGAAAACGGCACGACAGTTGACGCTGAAGGAGCGCTCAGTCCCATCGAGGGCGGCTACCGGCTTGGGCTCGATGCACTTAAGATCGCGCAGGGAAATCTCGCCGCACGGTTATTGGAGCCGGCTGCTATCACGGTTCGGGGGAAAGACTTTTCCGTCGACAGACTGGCACTAGATGTCGGCGGCGGACGCGTCGAGGCGCAAGGGTCGGTGGGCGACACGCTTAACCTTACCGTCATCATCGCCGAGCTGCCGCTTGCCATTGCCAACACAATCAAACCGGACCTGCGGCTTGGTGGCAGGGTGAACGGCAGCGCCCGGATTGTCGGGACGCGGCTGGCACCGGATATCCGATTCGATCTTTCCGGCAACCAGCTGACGGCTGCCGCAATGGCTCAGTCGGGCTTGTCGTCTATCGACCTCGACGCACGCGGGACTTCGTCTACCAGCCGGTTGACTATCAACGCGACTGTCACCAGCCCGGAAGGCTTGCGCGCAGGCATTTCCGGGGGCGTGCCGCTCAGTCGAGACGGCCAGTTGGCTCTTGATGTCGCGCTTGAGGCATTCCCGCTGGCGATCCTCAACACCGTCGCGCCGGGCCAAGCCCTGGCCGGCTCAATCTCGGGAACGGCGCGGGTGAGCGGTGCGCTGGCTGATCCGACCGCAGCCTTCCGGCTGCGTGGCGAAAATCTCACTGCCAAACCGCTGCAGGATCTTGGCGCGGCACCACTCGACCTCGTGGCCGAGGGTACCTATGCCGACCGTGCCATCGTGTTGTCCTCTGCCAATGCCAATGGCCCGCAAGGCCTGACGCTGTCAGCAGCCGGCAGGATTCCGCTCTCCGGCGATAGCCTTGCCCTGACGCTGAACGGCGATGCGCCGCTTGCGCTGGCCAACAGGCTTTTGGCACAGCGCGGCGCGCAGGTGTCGGGAACGGTCAGCCTCTCGGGCAGCATTTCGGGCAGTCTCAAAAACCCCGATATCCGCGGCATGTTTTCCACTGTAGGGGCCAGCTTCATCGATACGCAATCCAATGTGCGACTGGGCGATATCGCAGTGATGGGAACCATAGACTGCAAGACTGTGACGCTTCGCAACGCCTCGGCTGCTATCGGCTCGGGAGGCGCAGCCAGTGCGTCGGGCACCATTTCACTCGCCGATGGATTTCCGGCCAACCTCGTCATCACGCTAAAACAGGCGAAGTACACCGATGGCAGTCTCGTGACAGCCACTGTCAATGGGACGCTGACCGTTACCGGGGCACTCGCGCGCGACCCGCTGATAGGCGGACGCATCGATGTCGAGCGCGCCGAGATCACGGTGGCCGACAGTCTGGGTGCAAAAGCTGCCATCAATGTACGCCATATCAACCCGCCTGCCGACGTGGCGGCAACGCTGAAGCGGGCAAAGGCCAATGACGGCACGCCGACCCCCAGCAGCCGCCCCAGCGTTGCACGACTTGATATCACCGTCAGCGCACCCCGGCGCATTTTCGTGCGCGGTCGCGGACTCGATGCCGAACTTGGCGGCTCGGTGCGCCTCACCGGTCCGGTCAACAATATCCAGCCCGTCGGCGGATTCGAACTGGTCCGTGGCCGCCTCTCGATCCTTGCGCAGCGCATCACCTTTGACGAGGGCACCGTGACGCTGGTGGGTGATCGTGACCCGTTCATCAATTTCGTCGCCCGCTCGGCCGGGCGCGATATTACGGTGTTCGTCACAGTAACAGGCCGAGTGTCTGATCCTGAGGTCGTGTTCTCGTCGCAGCCGCAATTGCCGCAGGACGAAGTTTTGGCGCAGCTGATCTTCAACCGCAGCATCAACGAGCTATCAGCCTTCCAGATTGCCCAGCTGGCAGCGGCCGCAGCCGAACTCGCCGGTGGCTCCAACCCGTCGCTGCTGAGCGGGTTGCGCAAAGCAACCGGCCTTGATGACCTCGACATCGTCACTGACAGCGAAGGCAACGCCGCCGTACGCGCTGGCCGCTACATCAGCGAAAATGTCTACCTCGGCGTCGAAGCCGGCGCCGGAGGCAGCGCAAAAGGTACCATCAACCTCGACATCACCGAAGATTTGAAAGCCCGCGGCGCGGTCGGAACGAATGAGTCGAGCGTGGGTATTTTCTATGAGAAGGATTATTGAGAAGGCAACAAACCGAATAACCGGTCGAAGCAGCCTAACAGAGAAATCGTTGGTGAGCGCGTCGGGGTTCGAACCCGAGACCTACTGATTAAAAGTCAGTTGCTCTACCAGCTGAGCTACGCGCCCCCGGGGGCGGCGAACCACCCCTTGAAAGTGGGCGGAACATAGGGAGGCGCGCGGTGCCGGTCAACCGCAAAAACAGCATTCAATGCGGGCTTTTAACGCGCGATTAAGTGCTGGGACGGGTTCCGTTTGACCTCAGTGCGCGAATGGTCATGTTTGACCCGGCGGAACTTTGGTCTCCCTGCGTCGTTATCGATCTATAGGGACCCTCTCGAGGAGAAGTTTTATGAAGAAGTTTATGTCAGGCCTTTGCGCTGCTGCACTTGGGTTCTCATTTGCCATAACCGCCGCTGTGCCGGCTAACTCTGCACCCATTTCGGTGCCGCGCGCCGAGGCTGCGAGCGAGGGCAATGTGGTTCTTGCTCAGTCAGATCGCCGTTGGCGCCGCCACAACCGACGGGCTGAGCGCCGCCATATGAGGCGTGATATTCGCCGGGCCGACCGTGGGGGCTATTATCGTGGGCATCGTGGCTATCGCAACCACCGTCCAGGTTATCGTCGTCACAACGGTTTCTGGTTCCCGGCTGCAGCGTTCATCGCGGGTGCTGCCATCAGCGGTGCGATCAACCAGCCACGCGTGCGAGGCGGTAACGCCCATGTGCAGTGGTGCTACAACAAATACCGCTCATACCGCGCGTCCGACAACACCTACCAGCCATATAATGGTGGGCGTCAGCCGTGCTATTCGCCATACTAAGCTGACAGAATTTCAGAAAGGCCCGCTTCGGCGGGCTTTTTTTTGGTGCTGTTCTGCACTGCGTTCTCGTCCCCATGGCAGAACAACACGTTGGAAGGGAAAGCGTGGGCAAGCAAGCTTCCCGCCCATACTGCGCACAACAGCATCGCCCCGGGTTGCGAGGCGGTCTACTTCGTCAAGGTGCGCGAGACGGCTTCTTTCCAGCCCTTGACCAGGTCGTTGCGGTGGCCGGGTTCCATCAATGCTTCGAAACGGCGGTCAAGCGACCAAGTGGCGGAAAACTCCTTCTGTTTCGGCCACGCGCCGACCTTTGAGCCGGCAAGCCATGCAGCGCCAAGCGCCGTGGTTTCGAGGACGGTTGGCCGGTCCACCGGTGCGTCCAGAATGTCGGCAAGGCGCTGCATGGTCCAGTCAGATGCGACCATGCCGCCATCAACGCGCAACACAGTTTTGCCATTGCTGCCCTTCCAGTCTTTTTTCATCGCCTCAAGCAGGTCGCGGGTTTGGTAGGCAACAGATTCCAGCGCGGCACGGGCAAACTCTGCAGGGCCTGAATTGCGTGTGAGCCCAAAGATGGCACCACGCGCGTTGGCGTCCCAATGCGGTGCGCCAAGACCCACAAACGCCGGCACCAGGTAGACCTGCTGGGTGTCATCAGCCTGTGCGGCGAGCGTTCCGCTCTCATCGGCCTTACCGATCACCTTGATGCCGTCGCGCAGCCATTGCACGGCCGCACCTGCAATGAAGATCGAGCCTTCCAGCGCATAGGTGGTCTTTCCGTTGAGACGGTATGCGATGGTGGTCAAAAGTCTGTTCTTAGAACGGACCAGATCGGCGCCGGTGTTGAGGATGGCAAAACAGCCTGTGCCGTAAGTTGCCTTCATCATGCCAGGCTGAAAACAGGCCTGACCAATGGTCGCCGCCTGCTGGTCGCCTGCAACGCCGCGAATAGGGATCGACGCGCCAAAGAGCGTCGCTTCAGTTTTCCCGAAATCCGCCGCGCAGTCCTTTACTTCGGGCAGAATAGCCGCCGGAATACGCAAAATGTCGAGCAGTTCCGCGTCCCATTCATTCGTCTCGATGTTGAAGACCAGCGTGCGCGAAGCGTTGGTGGCGTCTGTCGCATGTACCTTGCCGCCAGTCAGGCGCCAGATCAGAAAACTGTCGATGGTGCCGGCCAGTAGCTCGCCCTTTTCGGCGCGCTTGCGGGCACCTTTGACGGTGTCGAGCAGCCAGGCGAGCTTGGTGCCGGAAAAGTAGGGATCAAGCAGCAGCCCGGTCTTCTTTGTGAATTTGGGTTCAAGCCCTTTTTTCTTCAGCCTCTGGCAAAGCGATGCCGTGCGCCGGTCCTGCCAGACGATGGCGTTGTGGATTGGCTTACCGGTCGCCTTGTCCCACACCACGATGGTTTCGCGCTGATTGGTGATACCGATCGCAGCGATGTCTGATGCGGATTTTTTGGCGGCCTTGAGGGCCGATTTGCAGGTGTCGACGACAGTTTGCCAGATTTCTTCCGGGTTATGCTCGACCCAACCGGAGGCCGGATAGATCTGGGCGAACTCCTTCTGGCCGGTGCCAACCGGTTTCATTGAAGCGTCAAACACGATGGCGCGGCTCGACGTCGTACCCTGATCGATAGCCAACACAAAACCGGTCATAAAAATCCCCCCCGTGACAGGACGAGGGGAGCCGGTTTAAGCCGCCTCCCCTCATTTCATTCAGCAATGCGCATTATCCGCGCGTGCTTACTTGGACCAGCTCTTGACCAGTTCATCGTAGTTGATGGTCATCGGCTGTTCTTTCTCGTTCTCGATCTTCAGCTGCGGCGCAAGGTTGCCCTTTGAGACCGCATCCTTGTTCCAGTATTCGAGATCGTGCTCTTCTGCCATCTTCGGACCAATATCGCCCTGGATGCCGGCGCGCTCGAGACGCTCCATGACCTTTTCCTGTTCGGCGCAGAGCGAGTCCATCGCAGCCTGTGCCGTCTTGGCGCCCGACGAAGCGTCACCGATTGCCTGCCACCAGAGCTGTGCCAGCTTTGGATAGTCAGGCACGTTGGTGCCGGTTGGCGACCACTGGAGGCGAGCAGGCGAACGGTAGAACTCGATCAGTCCGCCGAGCTTTGGAGCCCGCTCTGTGAAGCTCGCATGGTCAAGCGTCGACTGACGGATGAAGGTCAGGCCAACATGGCTCTTCTTCACATCGACGGTCTTGGACGTGACGAACTGGGCATAGAGCCAGGCCGCCTTAGCACGGTCGTCGGGGGTGGACTTCATCAGCGTCCACGAGCCGGCATCCTGATAGCCAAGCTTCATGCCGTCTTTCCAGTAGACGCCATGCGGGCTCGGTGCCATCCGCCATTTCGGGGTGCCATCGTCGTTGAGAACCGGACCCGGCTTGACCATGTCGGCGGTGAAGGCAGTGTACCAGAACATCTGCTGGGCAATGGCTCCCTGGGCCGGCACTGGGCCGGATTCAGAGAAGGTCATGCCCTGGGCTTCCGGCGGTGCGTAGGCCTTCATCCAATCCAGATATTTCTCGATGGAATAGACCGCTGCTGGACCGTTTGTGTCACCGCCGCGTGCAACGCAGGAACCCACTGGACGAGACTTCTCGTCAACCTTGATTCCCCATTCGTCGACAGGCAAACCGTTCGGGATGCCTTTGTCGCCGTTGCCAGCCATCGACAGCCAGGCATCGGTAAAGCGCCAGCCGAGTGACGGATCTTTTTTGCCGTAGTCCATGTGCCCATAGACTTTTTTGCCGTCGATTTCGCGACCGGTGAAGAATTCGGCGATATCCTCATAGGCCGACCAGTTGACAGGAACGCCGAGGTCATAGCCGTACTTTGCCTTGAAGTCGGTCTGGTTCTTCTCGTCGTTGAACCAATCATAGCGGAACCAGTAGAGGTTCGCGAACTGTTGGTCGGGCAACTGATAGAGCTGGCCGTCCGGTGCAGTCGTAAACGACTTGCCGATGAAATCGTCGATGTCGATTTTTGGATTGGTGACATCCTTGCCCGCATTGGCCATCCAGTCGGTCAGGCTGCGTGCCTGCTGGTAGCGCCAGTGCGTGCCGATCAGGTCGGAATCGTTGATGTAGGCGTCATAGATGTTCTCGCCCGACTGCATCTGGGTCTGCAGCTTCTCCACCACATCGCCTTCACCAATCAGATCATGGGTGATCTTGATGCCTGTGATGTCTGTGAAAGCCTTGGCAAGCGTCTTGGATTCGTATTCATGCGTGCCAATCGTTTCAGAAACGACCTTGATGTCCATCCCGGCGAACGGTTTCGCCGCATCAATGAACCACTGCATCTCGGCTTCCTGAGCGCCGCGATCGAGTGTCGAGAGTTCCTTGATTTCGGTATCTAGAAAGGCCTTCGCCTCATCCATGCCTGCCCAGGCATGGCCTGAAGCCAGCATGAGCGCGATGACGCTCGTTGATGTTAGAATTTGCCGTCGCATTGGGTTTCCTCCCTTAAGGTTTCAAGTGCATTTGGAAAGGCCACCGGCACGCGGCCACCCCAACAGTTTCCCCCTCTACACAAACCGGAATACGCCCAAGGCATAGACCATCGAGAGAGCGAGAGCCCACCACAGGTTGGGTCCAACAAGACCCAGCCAAGCGAGATGGATAAAGGCGCTGCCAAGCAGCGAAACGAAGAGACGATCACCGCGTGTCGTCTCGAAGCGCAGAATGCCGACGCGCGGATTGCCGCCTGGCGAAAAATATTCCCACACAGCCATGCCGATCAAAAGGCAGGCAATTGTGATGAAGAAGGTCGCGGTCGGCAGCGTCCATGCCATCCAGGAAAAGTTCATAATCAAACCCTCCCCAGGGCAAAGCCCTTGGCGATGTAATTGCGGACAAACCAGATGACGAGTGCACCGGGAATAATGGTCAACACACCGGCTGCAGCCAGCACACCCCAATCAAGCCCCGAGGCGGAGACCGTGCGTGTCATGATAGCTGCGATCGGCTTGGCGTCGGTTGTCGTCAAGGTGCGGGCAATCAACAGCTCGACCCATGAGAACATGAAGCAGAAGAAGGCTGCCACCCCGATGCCGCTGGCAATAAGCGGAGTGAAGATCTTGATGAAGAAGCGCGGGAACGAATAGCCGTCAATATAGGCTGTTTCGTCAATTTCTTTGGGCACGCCCGACATGAAGCCTTCCAGGATCCAGACGGCGAGAGGCACGTTGAACAGGCAGTGCGCGAGAGCGACCGCAATATGCGTATCGATCAGGCCGAAAGCCGAATACAGCTGGAAGAATGGCAACACGAATACGGCGGGCGGTGCCATGCGGTTGGTGAGCAGCCAGAAGAACAGATGCTTGTCACCGAGGAACCGGTAGCGCGAAAATGCGTAGGCTGCGGGAAGTGCGGCCAGAACCGATATCACCGTGTTCATCACCACATAGATGATGGAATTTATGTAGCCCTTATACCACGATGGATCCGTGAAGATGACCGCGTAATTCTGCAATGTCGGGCTTTGCGGGTAGAGTGAAAACTCGCCCAGAATTTCTTGGTTGGTCTTGAAGCTCATATTGATCAGCCAATAGATCGGCAGCATCAGGAAGATGATGTAGATCGTCGGCACCAACCACCAGAAGCGCGATTCATCGCCACGACGCCGCATCCGCTTGCCGATGTCGGCCTGGGAGAGATTGCCTTCAGTCGCGCGGGCTTCCGCCTGGCGGTTCAACGTGTCGTTATCCGCATTGGCGGCAGTGTTCTTGCTCGCCATTTTATCGCTCCGCATCGAAGTTGGTCATCACCGTGTAGAACACCCATGAAAGCAGGAGCACGATGAGGAAGTAGACAAGCGACATGGCAGCGGCTGGCCCGAGATCGAACTGGCCAACGGCAATCTTCACGAGGTCGATTGACAGGAAGGTGGTGGAGTTGCCGGGGCCGCCGCCAGTGACGACGAAAGGTTCAGTGTAGATCATAAAGCTATCCATGAACCTGAGAAGCACGGCTATGAGCAGCACGCGGTTCATTTTGGGCAGCTGGATGAAACGGAAGATCGCCCAGCGCGATGCGCCATCAATTTTTGCCGCCTGATAGTAGGCATCTGGTATGGACACCAAGCCGGCATAGCAAAGCAGCACGACAAGGCTGGTCCAGTGCCAGACATCCATGACGATAACAGTCATCCAGGCGTCAAAGGGATCGTTGACGTAGTTGTAGTCAATACCGAGCTTGGCGAGCGAATAGCCAAGCAGGCCAATGTCGATGCGGCCAAAGACCTGCCATATCGTGCCAACGACATTCCAGGGAATGAGTAGAGGCAAAGACATGAGGACCAGACAGACGGGCACGCCCCAGCCCTTTTTGGGCATGTTGAGAGCGATGAAAATGCCGAGTGGCACCTCGATTGCGAGTATGATGCCCGAGAATGCAAGGTTTCGGCCCATTGCGGACCAGAACCGTTCCGACTGCAAGATCTCAGAAAACCATTCCGCGCCGGCCCAGAAGAAGACGTTGTTTCCAAACGTGTCCTGGACAGAATAATTGACCACCGTCATCAGCGGAATGATGGCTGAAAACGCCACCAGGAGCAGCACTGGCAGAACCATAAACCAGGCTTTGTTGTTCCAGGTCTTTTCCATACTCAGGCTCCCATCTCGACGCGCCAGGAACCGGCGTAGATGTTGATGCCTTCCGGATCGAATGTGACATGCGGATCGGAAGGGATTTCCGCGTCTTCACTGATGATGGCTGCAAGATCACGGCCATCGAGGCTAGCGCGCACGATCTTGTGGCGGCCGATATCTTCAACCTTGCTGATGGAGACCGGCATCCCCTTGGTACCAAGCTTGACGAACTCAGGCCGGATGCCCAGCTCGGTCTGGCCGCTTCTCTTTCCAGCGCTTACTGCGCCGGGAAGCTTGATCGTCTGCGCGCCTATGCGTGCTTCGGTGCCACTGATATCCACCGGCATGACATTCATGCCGGGCGAGCCAATGAAATAGCCGACAAAGGTGTGGCTTGGCCGCGAGAAGAGCTCGTCCGGGGTG
Source organism: Mesorhizobium sp. NBSH29 (assembly GCF_015500055.1). Lineage (NCBI taxonomy): Bacteria > Pseudomonadati > Pseudomonadota > Alphaproteobacteria > Hyphomicrobiales > Phyllobacteriaceae > Mesorhizobium > Mesorhizobium sp. NBSH29. Next base: position 2,770,943 of record NZ_CP045492.1, on the reverse strand, counting down.
CCAATCTGGACGATCTCGCCATCATACATGACGACGACTTTATCGGCGAAAGTCAGCGCTTCGGTCTGGTCATGGGTCACATAGACCATTGTGTAACCGAACTTGCGATGCAGCTGCTTGAGCTGCGAACGCAGGACCCACTTCATATGCGGATCGATGACGGTCAGCGGCTCATCGAACAGGATGGCGTTGACATCTGAGCGCACCAAACCACGGCCAAGCGAGATCTTCTGCTTCTGGTCGGCGGTCAGACCGCGTGCCTTCTTTTCAGCCCAGGATTCGAGGTCGATCATGGCGAGAATTTCGCGCACTTTGCGATCGACATCGGCGCGGGCCACGCCGCGATTGCGCAGCGGAAACGCCAGATTATCGTAGACGGTCATGGTGTCGTAGATGACCGGAAACTGGAACACTTGGGCGATATTGCGCTCTTGCGTCGACAGATCGTTGACTGACCTGCCATCAAACAGAAGCTCGCCATGCGAAGCGCGCAGCAAGCCCGAAATGATGTTCAAGAGCGTGGTCTTGCCGCACCCAGAGGGGCCGAGCAGCGCATAGGCGCCGCCATCGGCAAACGATGTGTCGACCTCCTTCAGCGCGTAATCCGCATCAGCCTGCGGGTTGGGCAGGTAGGAGTGGCGAATGTGATTGAGATCGATCCTTGCCATGCCGCCCTCCTAAGCCGCCAGCGCAGCAGTTGCAGCGGCCGCGCGGCCATCGCCATCAAACACCATCAGATGGCGCGGATCGATAAACACATCGATCATCTGGTCGTCTTCAAAATGATGAATGCCATGCGCCAGCATAATCCAGTGCGCATCAGCAAAATCGAGCCGGATAAAACTTTCCGAACCTGTGATTTCGGTTGCGGTGACCTTTGCCTTCACCGGCACCGCATTGGCGCTCGTGGCTGACAGAGCCAAATGATGCGGTTGAAACGCGACCGTGTAGATCCCGTCTGAAACCCCCTTAAGCTGTTGGGGCACTGGCAGAGTGATGCCGCCATCAAGCTCGAAGCCGCTACCCTTTTTGCGCAGAACGATAGTGTTGAGCGGCGGGTCGGCGAAGGTTTGGGCCGTGATCAGATCGACTGGCTTGCGGAACGAGTCAATCGTCGGTCCATATTGCGTCACCCGGCCCTCCGAAAGGGTTGCCGTGTGGCCACCTAGCAGCAGTGCTTCATGCGGCTCGGTCGTTGCATAGACGAAGATCGTACCGGCCTCGGCAAAGATTTTCGGGAGCTCGGCGCGCAGTTCCTCGCGCAGCTTGTAATCGAGATTGGCCAGTGGCTCATCGAGCAGCACCAGGCCCGCATTTTTCACGATGGCGCGCGCCAGCGCAGTGCGTTGCTGCTGGCCGCCGGAAAGGTTGAGTGGCGTGCGGTCCAGATAGGGTGTGAGACGCAGCAGTTCTGCGGCACGGTGCACCTCGGACTTGATCTTGTCGGCCGGTGCACCGGCAACGCGGAGCGGCGAGGCGATGTTTTCATAGACCGTCATTGCCGGATAGTTGATGAACTGTTGGTAGACCATCGCGACGTTGCGCTTCTGCACCGGCATCCCAGTGACATTGACGCCATCAAACCAGATGGATCCGGAAGTCGGCACATCCAGCCCCGCCATCAGCCGCATCAGGCTCGTCTTGCCTGAAAGGGTGGGTCCCAACAGGACGTTGAGCGACCCATGAGTGAGCGTCAGCGACACATCGCGAATGTGTTTCTGGCCGCTGACGACTTTCGATACGTTTCTCAATTCAAGCATTTTTTTGCGCGCCCCTATTCCGCCGCAGCCGACTGTGTGCCAGCCAGACCCTGCATGAATTGTTCAAGCCGGTTGGCCTCTTCAGCCGACAGGCGCAGGCCGCGCTTGGTGCGCCGCCACAACACGTCTTCGGCGGTCACAGCCCATTCATTTTCCACAAGGTAGCGCACTTCGGCCTCGTAAAGGTCGGCCCCGAATTTCTGGCCCAGATCGGCATTCGACCTGGCAACGCCGAGCACCGCCTTCGCACGGGTGCCGTAGAGTCTGGCCAGCCGGCGGGCATGCACCAGATCCACGAACGGATAGGCGTCCTTCAGCGATTTCACCAAAGAATCAAACCCTTGGGCGGGGAAATCCCCTCCGGGGAGCGAAGCGCCTGACGTCCAGGGTTTTCCCTTTTTGCCGAGCAGGCCCTCCACCTTTTCCATCATCGCCTCGGCGAGGCGCCGGTAGGTGGTGATCTTGCCGCCAAAGATGTTGATGATGGGAGCACTGTCGTCGCCATTCTCGACCTTCAGCACATAGTCGCGGGTGGCTTCCTGTGCTTTCGAGGCGCCGTCATCATAAAGCGGCCGCACCGCCGAATAGGTCCAAACGATCTCCTCGCGTCTCACCGGCGCCGAAAAATACTCGCTGGCTGCAGCACAAAGATAGTCAGTTTCCTGGTTCGAAATCGTCACAGAATGCGGATCACCGTCATAGTCGCGGTCGGTGGTGCCGATCAGCGTGAAATCATCCTCATAAGGGATGGCGAAAATGATGCGCCCATCCTTGTTCTGGAAGAAATAGGCGCGGGGGTCCTCGAATTTCTTGGGCACCACGATATGGCTACCTTGAACAAGGCGGACATTGTGAACATCGTTTTGACCGACCGCGGCCGTGAGCACATGGTCGATCCATGGTCCTGCAGCATTGACGATGAGACGCGCCCTCACGTCAGCTGTCACGCCGTTGCGGGTGTCTTCCACCCCGATGACCCAGTGATCCCTGTCGCGCCGCGCGCTTACCACCTTGGCGCGGGTGCGCACTGTGGCGCCGCGATCTGCCGCATCACGCGCATTGAGTACGACCAACCGCGCGTCATTGACCCAGCAATCAGAATATTCAAATGCCTTTTTGAACAATTTTTTCAGCGGCTTGCCGGAAGGATCGACGGACATGTCGAGCGTTCTCGTCGCGGGCAGCGCCTTGCGACCGCCAATATGGTCATAGAGGAAAAGGCCGAGCCGGATCAGCCAGGCGGGACGCAGCCCTTGCGCATAAGGTAGGACAAAGCGCATCGGCCAGATGATGTGCGGCGCGTTCTTCCAGAGAACCTCGCGCTCCATCAGGGATTCGCGCACCAGCCGGAACTCATAATGTTCGAGGTAACGCAGGCCGCCATGAATGAGCTTGGTTGATCCCGAAGACGTGCCGCTGGCAAGATCATTCATCTCGCACAGATAGACAGAATACCCTCTGCCAACAGCGTCGCGGGCGATGCCGCATCCGTTGATGCCGCCGCCGATGACAAAGATGTCATGGATCGGATTTTCTTCCACATATCCTCCCACACTTTCGCAGTGCAGCATTATTTGCCGTTGCGAAAGCATAAGAGAATATTTTCGAACTCAGAACGAATGTCAAACGAAATCTCGTGAAGCGAACAAGATGCGCCTGCTCAGCGACGCGTTTCCAGCAGTTCCACCTCATTTTCACGACAGATTGCGCGCACCGATTCAATGTCGCATCGGTCGGTAATGAAGGTATCGACCTGAGACAAATGCCCGATGCGGACAGGTGCGGTTCGCTCCAGTTTCGTCGCATCCGAAACCAGGATGACATGACGGGCGTTGGCGATGATGGCCTGCGCCACCTTTACCTCGCGAAAATCGAAATCCAGAAGAGCCCCGTCATGGTCAATCGCCGAAGCGCCGATCACCGCGTAATCCACCTTGAACTGCTTGATGAAATCAACCGCGGCCTCGCCGACAATGCCCCCGTCGGCGCCGCGAACCACACCACCTGCGATCACCACCTCGATCTCCGGATAAATCCGCATTCTATTGGCAACATTGATGTTATTTGTAATAACCATCAGTCCGCGGTGATCGAGCAATGCCTTGCTTACCGCTTCCGTAGTGGTGCCAATATTGATGAACAACGAAGCCTTGTCCGGGATCAGCCGTGCGGCGGCCTTGCCGATGGCATCCTTTTCGTCGGCGGCAATCTTGCGCCGCTCTTCATACTCCATGTTTTCGATACCGGACGGAAAAAGCGCCCCGCCATGGACACGACTGAGCAGGCGCTGATCGCATAAATCATTGAGATCTTTGCGTATCGTCTGAGGCGTCACTGAAAAATGGGCTGCAAGGTCATCGACCAGCACCCTGCCCTGGTCTTTTGCCATCTGCACAATTTCTGAATGGCGTGGTGTCAAGAACATAGAAAGCCTCCCACTTTCGTTTCTTTCACCATCATAGTGAAAACGAAAGCAGCCGGAAGTCAATGCTATTCAGGCGACTTGCCGTTCTGGCGCTATTCCTCGACGAAATCCGGAAGGCTTTTGAATGCGTTCTTCAATGCATCCGACCAGCCTTCAGAGATCTTGCGGTAGTAGGGGTCGTCGAGCGCAATGCGCTTGGTAAAGCCCACTTCCAGCGCATCCTTCTCGTAAAACATCATGTCGAGTGGCAGGCCGACTGAAAGGTTGGATTTGAGTGTCGAGTCAAACGACACCATCAGTAACTTGGCGGTTTCGGCAAAACTCATATCGCTGTCATAGGCGCGAACAATGATCGGTTTTCCATATTTGGTTTCACCGATCTGAAAGAAGGGCGTGTCCTCGCTGCATTCGATGAAATTGCCTTCCGGATAGATCTGGAACAGCCTTGTATCGGAGCCGGCGATCTGCCCGCCCAGAACAAAAGACGCGTTGAAATAGGAATCGGCGCGCTCACCCTCGTCGGCATGTGTAGCAATCACTTCCTTGACCGTATCCCCGACAAGCCGCGCGGTCTGATACATTGACGGCGCTTCCATGATGGTGGGCGCGCGCTCGGCCATCGCTTTCGACCGCTCCTCCAGCAGGCTGACGACAGCCTGCGTGGTGGCGAGATTGCCGGCCGCCATCAGAACGATCACGCGATCGCCCTTCTTTTCCCACACATGCATTTTTCGGAACGTGGAAATTGCGTCAATTCCGGCGTTGGTTCTGGTGTCCGACATGAACACTAGGCCGCGGTCGATCTTGAGGCCGACGCAATAGGTCATCGAATCCCTCCAGGTTATTTCGGGAAGTTACTGCTCTACGGTGATGTGAACCGCAAGCCGTTCGCTGGCCTGGCCGAGTCTTATTCCCGAAACAGGCATGGCATCCCGATAGTCCCGGCCTGTAGCGATCCGCAGATAGCGCTCGTCGGCCGAGATGCCGTTGGCGACATCAAAGGCGACCCAGCCGAGGTTGGGCACATTCACTTCCGTCCAGGCATGGGTAGCGGTCTGCTCAACCGTGTGATCCATCATAAGATAGCCGCTGATATAGCGGGCCGGGAAGCCGAGCAGGCGGGCAGCGGTGATGAATATATGGCTGTGGTCCTGGCAAACACCGCTACCCTGTTGCAGGGCTTCCTCGGCATTCGTGTCAGAGTCAGTGACACCTGGAATGAACTCGACACGCGTATGGATGGCGCCCATCAGCCGGTGCAGCCGTTCCAGTTCGGTGCCATCCCCCGCCTCGCCGGTCAATGCGCGGATGCCCTCACCCGCTGTCGTCAGCGCCGTTTCTGAACGAAACAGCCAAAGTGGCGCAAAGCCAAGATGCGCGCCCATCACACCGGCGGTGTTGTAGGTTTCGACCTCGCCGGTAGCCTCGACGCTGATCCGGTTCGGCGCGCCTTCAACACTGAGCAGACGCGTATCATTGCCGAACTGGTCGGTGTACCGCACCTCCTCGCGGGCACCCTCGATGTTGAGGGCCCATGATTTTACAGTCTGGGTGGTGCCGCTATAGGGCACCAGCCGCACCCGCTGCAGCGCATATAGCACCGGCGCGTCGTAGTGATACTCGGTGCGGTGGGAAACCTTCAACAACATGTCGGTGTCGTTTCTGCTCTCTGGTCAGTTGAAACGGTAGCTCTGCGCTACCTCGGCGCCGAGGCGGTTATTGTCCTGGATAAACCCGGTCAGAAATTCGTGCAGTCCAGTGTCGAACACGTCCTTGATCGAGACTTCCGTCAGTGTAGCCATCGTCCGGTCCAGGGTATCGTGGCACACATGGCGGGTGCCGTAATCCTTTTCCAGGAACGCCAGACTGTGCGCGATGTTCTGGTAGCAATAGGCGAGCGAGCGCGGCATCCGTCCGTTGAGGATCAAATAGTCGGCAATGTTGGTCGGTCGGTAATCCGCATCATAGACCCAGCGGTATGAACGGTGCGCTGCCACCGAGCGCAGAATCGATTCCCACTGATAATTGTCGAGTGTCGAACCCACCCAGGCAATCGAGGGCAACAACACATAATATTTGACGTCGAGAATACGTGCGGTGTTGTCGGCGCGCTCGATAAAGGTGCCAATCTGGGCAAAATCGAAGTTTTCGTTGCGCAGCGCGGTGCCGTGGAACGAACCACGGATCAGCGCGGTTTCGCGTTTGATTGCGTCGAGAACTGTTGGCAGCTCGGTCTGGTCAACCGGTTGCGCCAACATGCGCTTCAGCGCCATCCAGGCTTCGTTGATGCTTTCCCAGGTCTCCCGGGTCAGAGCCGTGCGCACCATGCGGGCATTGATGCGCGCCGTCTCGATGGCGGACACCACACTTGAGGGATTGGCAGGGTCGCGCAACAGAAAATCAGCGACCGCCTCGCCACTCACCTCGCCATACCGGCTGCGAAATGTTTCTTCAGCACCAGCGCTGAGGAGGACGGAATTCCATTCTTCGGAAGGATTGGCAGAACGGGTCAATGCCATTCGAAGGCCGGCATCCAGCAGCCGTGCCATGTTTTCGGTACGCTCGATGTAGCGGCCCATCCAGTACAGCCCATTGGCGGTGCGACCGAGCAGCATCCTAGTATCCCTTGCCAGTGCGAAGCGGAGCGGTCGGGAGGAACGCGGGGGCGCGGGCGATCTCAGTCATCGAGTACCCACGTATCTTTGGTGCCGCCGCCCTGGGATGAATTCACCACCAGAGAGCCTTGCTTCAGCGCCACACGTGTCAGCCCGCCCGGAACGATCTGGATGCGGTCAGACACCAATACAAAGGGTCTGAGGTCGACATGGCGCGGCGCCAGACCCTTCGCGGTCAAGATAGGGCACGTTGAGAGGGAGAGTGTCGGCTGGGCGATGTAATTTGACGGGCGCGCTGCCAGTTTTTTCGAAAAGTCCTCGCGCTCCTTGCGCGTCGATGTCGGTCCGATGAGCATTCCATAGCCGCCGGAGCCATGCACTTCCTTCACCACCAGATCAGCGAGATTCTCCTGGACATATTTCAGGCTGTCCGATTCCGAGCAACGCCAGGTCGGGATGTTGCCGAGTATCGCCTTGCGTCCGGTATAAAACTCGATGATTTCAGGCATGTAGGAGTAGATCGCCTTGTCATCGGCAATACCGGTTCCTGGCGCATTGGCAATCGTAATATTGCCGGCGCGGTAGACATCCATGATCCCCGGCACACCGAGCGTTGAGTGGGGATTGAAGCTCAGGGGATCGAGGTAGGCGTCGTCGATACGGCGGTAGAGCACGTCGATCTGCTTGTAGCCCTCCGTGGTGCGCATCGCGACATGACCGTCGATGACGCGCAGATCCTGGGCTTCGACCAGTTCCACACCCATCTGGTCGGCAAGGAATGCGTGCTCGAAATAGGCTGAATTGTAGCTGCCAGGCGTCAGGACGGCGACACACGGCGCATCACGCACGGAATCGGGCTTGGTTGCGGCGAGCGACTGGCGCAGAAGCTGCGGGTAGTTTTCGACGGGCCGCACCTTGATGCGTTGGAACAGCTCGGGGAACAGCTGCATCATCGTCTCGCGGTTTTCCAGCATGTAGGAAACGCCCGACGGCGTGCGTGCATTGTCTTCCAGAACGTAGAATTCATCTTCGCTAATGCGCACGATGTCGACGCCGATAATGTGGGTATAAACGCCTTTTGGCGGGCGCATTCCGATCATTTCTGGCAAAAATGCCGCGTTGGATTCGATCAGCGATTTCGGAATCCGGCCCGACTTGATGATTTCCTGGCGGTGGTAGATATCGTCGAGAAAGGCATTGAGAGCCTGCACCCGCTGTTCGATGCCCTGGGTAACGCGCCGCCACTCCGACCCCGAAATGATACGGGGAACGATATCGAATGGAATCAGCCGTTCAGCCGCTTCCTCCTCACCATAGACAGCAAAGGTAATGCCGGTTTTGCGAAAGACGCGCTCGGCATCGATCATCTTTTCGGACAGGCGCTTCGGGTCCTGCACCTGGAACCAGCGATCGTATGCGGTATACGCCCCCCGCAGCCCGCTTCCGTCGGGGTGCATCTCATCGAATGCTGTCACTCACATCTCCCCTATGAAGCCATTTCAATGGCGCGGTGCCCGAAAAGCAAGCGCAATCGCTAAAATGACCCTCCGGAAGGGTGAGATAGAGCGCCAGTGCCCAAAATGAAGGCACGCTGCCCGGGAACTGGCGGCAAAGGTGGGTAAAAAGCGCTCAGTCGAAGCGGCCTCATGTCAAACCTACCGCTGACTCAGTATCGAAGTCTTCTAACCACAGACAAATACGTCGATAATCCTGTCCTGCACGCCGTGAACGTCCAGGAAGCGGCATGGGCAGTGCATTTAAGCGTATGAGGAACACGCCCACTACGGGATGCCATCGTTTTGTTTAGATATCCTGCGTGCGATCCGACGTTCGAAATCATTCCCACTCTATTGTCCCGGGTGGCTTTGATGTCACGTCATAGACCACGCGATTGATCCCCTTCACCTCGTTGATGATGCGGGTGGCGGCGCGGCCGAGGAATTCCATGTCGTAGGGGTAGAAATCTGCGGTCATGCCGTCGATGGAGGTGACGGCGCGCAGTGCGCAGACGAATTCGTAGGTGCGGCCATCGCCCATAACGCCGACGGTTTGGACTGGCAACAGCACGGCAAAGGCTTGCCAGATGGCGTCGTAGAGACCGGCTTTTCGAATTTCGTCGAGGTAGATGGCGTCTGCTTCGCGCAGGATTTCGAGTTTTTCGCGCGACAGGCCACCGGGGCAGCGGATAGCGAGGCCCGGGCCCGGGAATGGATGGCGGCCGATGAAGCTATCGGGCAGGCCCAGCTCCTTGCCAAGCACCCTCACCTCGTCCTTGAACAGCTCGCGCAGCGGTTCCACCAGCTTCATGTTCATGCGTTCGGGCAGGCCACCAACATTGTGGTGCGACTTGATCGTGACGGAGGGGCCACCCGTGAAGGACACGCTTTCGATGACATCAGGATAGAGCGTGCCCTGGGCCAGAAAATCTGCGCCGCCCAGTTTCTCGGCTTCTTCTTCGAACACTTCGATGAAAAGGCGGCCGATGGTCTTGCGTTTCTTTTCCGGATCGACCTCGCCTTCCAGCGCGTCGATGAAGCGGTCTGCGGCGTCGACCCGGATCAGCGGCAGATTGTAGTGCTCGTTGAACATGGCGACGACGTCAGAAGCCTCATTCTTGCGCATCAGGCCGTGGTCGACCAAGATGCACGTCAGCTGGTCTCCCACTGCTTCGTGGATCAACAATGCGGCAACGGACGAGTCCACACCGCCTGAAAGGGCGCAGATAACCTTGCCGGAACCCACCTGGCTGCGGATGGCTTCCACCGCATGTTCGCGATAGGCATGCATCGACCAGTCACCCTTGATGCCGGCAACTTTGTGGACGAAATTCTGCAGAAGCCGCGCGCCGTCCGGCGTGTGCACCACTTCTGGATGGAACATCAAGCCATACATCTTGCGGGCTGCATCGCCGAAGATCGCAAAGGGAGAGCCTTCCGACTTGGCATAGACCTCAAAGCCTTTCGGCAATGAAATGACGCGGTCGCCATGGCTCATCCACACCTGGTGGCGCTGGCCGGTTGTCCACATGCCATCAAATAGCGGGCAGTCTTTTTGCACTTCCACAAAGGCACGGCCGAATTCGCGATGGCTGGATGCTTCGGCAACGCCGCCCATCTGGACGCACAGCGCCATCTGGCCATAGCAGATGCCGAGAACAGGAATGCCTGACTCGAAAATGATCTGCGGCGCACGCGGGCTGCCGATGTCGTTGGTAGAAGCCGGACCGCCCGAAAGGATCACCGCTTTGGGTTTGATCCGCGCGAACGCGTCCTCGGCCAACTGGAAGGGAACGATCTCGCAAAACACACCCGCTTCGCGGATACGCCGGGCAATCAGCTGGGTTACCTGGCTGCCAAAATCGATGATGAGGATGGTGTCGGAATGGGTGGTGGTCTTCATGGCGGGCCTTTAGAGAAAGAAACGAGTCGGTGCAATGGTTTTGGCTGCGTGGGCCTGAATTGTCACTGCTGACCCGGGCTTGGCGGTGGGGTCCAGCGGTCAGTGCTAGGTTTTCCCCTACCCCTTATATAGCGGAGCACGATTTCTGCGGCAGCAGTGCCGGGCCTGCGTTTGGTCGCCATGCGGCGGGCCACATCGGCAAAGCCATTGAGTTGGAGCATGCGCGCGTCACTGTCTGGCGTCATCAGCTGTTCCATCTGGCGGGCGAGCAGGCCGGGGCGGATGGTGGTGTCATAATACTCCGGCACCAGCGCCCGGTCGGCGATGAGGTTTGGCAAGGCACCGGACCAGGTGGTGATGAGGTGCGTCATCAATCGCATCAACCGGTCACTGCGATAGCACGAAACCAGCGGCACGCGGCAGAGCGCCAGTTCCAGCGATACGGTGCCGGATGCTGCCAGAGCTGCGTCTGCCTCCCCAAACGCTTGCCATTTGCGCGCCGGATCAAGGATGATCTCGGGTGCAGCCGGCCATTTGGCGGTGGCCTTCTCGACCATTTCCGCAACATGCGGCACGGTCGGTATCAAGACCCGCAGCGTCCGGCCGCGCTCGTACAGGATGTCGACAGTCTCGCCAAAGGTTTTGATCAGTCCGCTGACCTCGCTGCGGCGCGATCCCGGCAACACCAGCAATGTCTTGTCCTCCACCGGCGAGGGTTTGCGGCGGTTGGCCTGGTGGCGGGCCGCGTGCAGCACGCCAGGCTCATAGACCAGCCGGTGGCCGACATAGGTGCCAGGCGGTCCATCCAGCCGCTTCAGCGCTGCTGCCTCAAAGGGCAGGATGCACAAAACATGATCGACACAAGCGCGCATTGCCGGCGCGCGCTCAGGCCGCCAGGCCCAGACGCTCGGACAGACATAGTGGATGATTGGGATATCGGGATTTCTGGCGCGTACTTTTTTAGCCACGCGCAGCGTGAATTCCGGGCTGTCGATGGTGATCAGACAATCGGGCTTGGCTGCAACAATGGCTTTTGCCGTGGTGCTGATCCTGACCAGAAGCCGCGGCAGGTCCTTTATCACGGCGGTTGCACCCATTAGTGCGATGGCGGAGGGATCGAACATTGTGTCGAGGCCAAGTGTCGCCAGATGCCTGCCTCCGACGCCGAAAAGCTCGATGGGACCGCCGCTCGAAGCCTCCAGTGCGCGGCAGAGATCGGCGCCCAGAAGGTCACCGGACTCCTCGCCGGCGATCACCGCTACACGCAGCGGACGGCTCGCGCTCATGGCCGCTTGTCCTTAAGCCCGACAATGAAAAGCCCAAGACTGTCGGCAAGCTCTATTGTCTTGCCAAATTCAAGCACAAATGCCCGTCCGGCCTCGACCGCAACGCCAGAAAGGCCTGCCTTGTGCGCATCTTCTATGGTTCGTGGTCCGATGGTGGGCAAGTCGGCGCGCAACTCCTGGCCGGGCTTTGTGCATTTGACCAGCACGCCGCGCTTTTTCGCAGCTATGCGGCCATTGTTGCGCAAGCCGATGGTGCGTTCCAGAAGGCCGTCGGTTCCCTCCACCCCTTCCAGCGCCACGGCACGACCGCCAATGGCGATGGCAGCCTGGCCAATATCGAGCCGCCCGATGGCCAGGGCAGCCTCATGGGCGGCTGCGATATCGCGCTGGTCTGAGGTTTTTGGTTTTGTCCGAGTCATGACACCGGGCTGAGCCAAAAGATCGGGCAAAATCGTATGAGCGCCCACTACCTTCAGCCCCCTCTGTTCCAGATGGCGCACCAAAGTGCTTAGCAGCGCATTATCGCCGGTCATCAGGGCAAAAAATAGTTTTGGCAGGAACGCAAGCAGCCCGACGCGCCATTTGATCTTGCGAATTTCAGGGCGGCCGGCAATGCCACCCGCCATGACAACATGGGTGACACCACGGCTCTTTAGAAAGGCGACCAGATCACCGATCTCTTCCAGTGTGCGGGTCTGGTGTTCATAGGCTGCGTAGGCTTCAGGATCGACGCCCTGCCCGCCAACTATCAGCACGAAGGGCGGAGTTCCGGCTTTTGCAAGCCCTTCTGCGACGCTAAGCGGCAATCGTCCGCTTCCCGCGATCAGCGCGAAGCGATCACCCGGTCCTAGCCGGTGCGCACCATCAGATTGTTCAATCGTCATCGTCACTGCCGTCATCGGCAAGGCCGCCAACGGGAGGAACGGTGAACTGCCGCTTTTCCTTGCTGTTCATGAAGGAGATGATCTGCCAGGCAATGGAGTCCGCTTCAAACTGGGTTTTGGCGGCCTCAAGGTTTTCAGCGAGCGGTCGCGTGCGGTCAAAAATCACCCGATAAGCCGCGCGCAGCGCATGGATGTCAGGTCGGCTCATGCCCGAGCGCTTCATGCCGACAATGTTGAGCCCGCGCAATTTAGCGCGGCTGCCCGATACGATGCCATAAGGGATGACGTCGCCGACAATGCCTGAAAATCCGCCGACGAAAGCACGGTCGCCGACGCGCACGAATTGATGGATAGCCGTAAGCCCGCCAATGTTGACGAAATTGCCGATCTCGCAATGGCCGCCCAGCGTCGCGCCATTGGCGAAGGTGACGTTGTCGCCAACGATGCAGTCATGCGCGATGTGGGTGTAGGCAAGGAAATTGCCATTGTCGCCCACGCGGGTTTCTGCCCGGCTGGAATCGGTGCCGGCATGCATCGTCGCGCCTTCGCGGATGGTGCAGTTCGCGCCGATGATCAGCCGTGAAGGTCCGCCTGTATGCTTGGCATTTTGTGGCGGCGCACCAAGCACTGCCTGCGGGAAGACTTTTGTTCCCGCGCCGATGATCGTGGTGCCGAGGATCGCCACATGGCTTGCCAAGTCGACATTGTCGCCCAGTTGCGCGCCGGCGCTGACGTGGCAGAATGGACCGATGTGGACGCCTGCGCCAAGCTCGGCGCCGCGTTCGACCACTGCCATGGGGTGGATAAAGGCTTGCTTGCTGTCAGTCATGGGATGGGCCGTCATTTGGCGAGCTTTGGCGTCATCATCGCCGAAATTTCGGCTTCGGCGACTTTTACACCGTCAACTTTCGCTTCACAGGCAAAGCGCCAGATACCGCTGCGCTGCTTAAGCTTGCGTACATGGATCTCAAGCCGGTCTCCCGGCACCACCGGGCGGCGGAACTTGGCTTTGTCGATGGTCATGAAATAGACCAGCGTCGGGCCGTCTCCACTGGCGTTTTTCTTGATGCAGATCGCGCCGGCGGTCTGCGCCATCGCCTCGACAATCAGGACGCCGGGCATCACCGGATGGCCGGGGAAATGACCTTCGAAATGCGGCTCGTTGATGGTGACGTTCTTGATGCCGACGGCCGATTCGTCGCCATTAATGTCGATCACCCTGTCGATCAGCAGAAACGGATAGCGATGCGGCAGCAGCTGCATCAGCTCATTGATGTCGACCGTCTCCAAAACGGTATCGGCCGGATCAGCCATCATCGTTTGCCTTCCTGGGTTTGGTCAGCCCGCGAAGGGCGGCAACTTCTTTGAAAAATTCACGCATGGGCCGGGCCGGTGATCCGGCCCAACGTTCGCCCTGCGGGATGTCATGCATCAAGCCGGACGAGGCTGCAACCTGTGCGAACGAGCCAATGGAAATATGATCGGCGATGCCAACCCTGCCACCCAGCATGACGAAATCGCCCAGTGTGACAGAACCTGAAAGTCCGCAATGGCCTGCAATGATGCAGCCGCGGCCGATTTTCACGTTGTGGGCGATCTGTACGAGATTGTCGATCTTGGTGCCCTCGCCAATCACCGTATCCGACATGGCGCCCCGGTCGATGGTGGTGTTGGCGCCGATCTCGACATCGTCCTGGATCACAACGCGGCCGATCTGGGGGATGCGCTCAGGGCCGGTTGGACCACCGACGAAGCCAAATCCGTCCTGACCGATCTGGGCGCCGCCGTGAATGATGACGCGGTTGCCCAGAAGGGCGAACTGGACGCTAACCCCGGGGCCGATAAAGCCATCGCGACCGATCTGAACACCTGCACCGATCACCGCGTTTGGCGCAATGACGGTGCCACTGCCGATGGCAGCGCCGGGGCCGATACTGGCTCCCGCTTCCACGATAGCACCGGGCTCGATCTTGGCCTTCGATGAAATATTGGCCTTCTTGGACACTCCGGTCTCGCCGGTCAGCGGCAACGGCGTCGCAGCGCCCGGATGCATCAATCGTCCAATTTTGGCGAAAGCCTGCTGTGGTTTTTGAGACACCAGGATGGCAATGCCTGCTGGTACCAGCTTGACGCAATCAGCGCTACACAGAATGGCAGCGGCTGTACGGCCCTGGAGCAGCGCTGCATTGCGCTTTCCATCGACGTAGATGAGCATGCCTGCACCGCCGACAGAAGCGGGGGCAATGTTGGAAACCATTACATCGGCATGGCTGGCGTCGAGCAATTCGGCATTGGTCAGCGTCGCTATCTCAGCGGCGGAATACCGGCGCGACGGCGCGAAAAAGACCGGGTCTGTCATAAATACCTTTTCTTCCGGGCCAAATAAGCCCGGAAGCACAGTCCGACCGTTTAGAACTTGGTCGAGATGCCGAAATTGAAATTCTGCTCTTCGTCGCCTTCGACCTTTTTCAGCGGAATTGCGTAATCTACACGCAACGGGCCGAATGGCGAGGCCCAGATCAGGCCGGCACCGGCGGAAGCACGCCATTCCATGGCCGTACCGGAAAGCTCCGCGAAGTTCAGGTCGCTGCCATAGAGCGTGGCGGCATCAGCAAATATCGCGCCCTTGACGCCAAAGCTCTCTGGAATGAGCGGCAGCGGGAACTGCGCTTCCGCCGAGGCATGGAAGTAGGTCGTGCCGCCAAGGTGATCCTTGGTTGCGCTGTCGTAAGGTCCGATGCCGTTGAACTCGAAACCGCGAATGATGCGATCATTGCTCTTGAAGTGATCAAAGATGCGCAGTTCGCCATCTCCGGTCGGCGCAATATGGCCAGCACCACCGCTCAACAGACCGACAATGTTCATCTCTTCCGAGATCGTATGATAGTAGGTCGCACGGCCCGTCAGCTTCAGGAATTCGGCATCGCCACCCAGACCAGCAAATTCGGTCGTAAAGGTTGCGTAGAGGCCGGAATGCGGGTCCTTCATGTTGTCGATATTGTTGAAGAGCAGCGTGCCGCTGACCGACGACTTTACCCATGGGCTGTTCTGCACGCCATTAACAATAGCCGATGAAATGCTGCAACCTGCGTCAGGAAACCCGTCCCCGTTCTCGTCGCAACGATCGCGCAGATTGTATTTTTCCTGCGACAGATTGTAGGCGAACTGAGTCGACAGTGTTTCGGTGATCGGCAGACCGATGCGTACCGTGCCACCCGTCGTTTCGCTCTCATAGTTCGTGTAGCGGCGGGTCTGCCGGAACACATCAAAGCCAGCCGCAACACGGCGGCCGAGGAAGTAAGGCTCGGTGAACGACACCGTGAAATCGCGCGAGTTTTCGCCGCCACCGGCCGAAACCTTGATGTACTGACCGCGACCCAAAAAGTTCTTTTCGGTGATCGAGGCTTCCACGGAAGGCCCAGATGATTCGCCACCGGTGGTGTAGCCGGCGCCGATGGAGAACTCACCGGTCGACTGCTCGACAAGATCAACCACCAGAACAACCTGGTCAGGCTCTGAGCCCGGCGTGGTCGAAATTTCGACCGACTGGAAGTAGCCCAGACGCTCAAGGCGCTTCTTGGCGCGCTGGATCAGAACCTGGTTGAAAGCGTCACCTTCGGAGACATCAAACTCGCGGCGCACGACATAGTCACGTGTACGGGCATTGCCCCGGATCTCGATGCGCTCAACATAGGTGCGGGCACCCTGGTCGATCGTGTAGGCGACGGAAATCGTGTTGTTTTCAAAGTTGCGGTCGCCGCGCGGGGTGACCTGCGCAAAGGCATAACCAAGGCCGGCCACATGCTCGGTAATTCCGATCAACGTGTCCTCGACCTTCTTGGCGCTGTAGACGGCGCCTGCATTGGTCTGCAGCTGACCGCGCAGCGATTCGCCGTCAACGCCCTCGATCGTGCTTTCGACGGTGATGTCGCCAAACGTGTAGCGCGCGCCTTCATCGACGGTGATCGAAACGACATATTCGTTGGTCGCCTCATCCAGCACGCCGTTTGCGGAGATAACCTGGAAGTCGGCATAGCCGCGGTTGAAGTAGAAGCGGCGCAGCGCTTCCTCGTCGGCGCGGATGCGGTTTTCGTCATAGACGTCGTCGCGCATCAGGAACGAGAGGACATTGGAGCGCTTTGTCGAAATGACTTCGGCCAGGCGGCGGTTGGAGAACGCGCTGTTTCCCGAAAAATCGATGCGGGCGATCTTGGTGCGGTCGCCCTCGGCGATCTCGAACACCACGTTGACGCGGCCCTCACCCAGATCCATCACCTGCGTGGTGACCGTGGCGTCGTCACGACCGATGCGGCTGTAAGCCTGGCGCACGGCGTCGGCGTCGGCTTCAAGCGCTGCATTGGAGAAAGCAGCGCGCGGCTTCAGCTGGACGGCCTGTGCCAGCTGAACATCTTTAATCTTCTTGTTGCCCTGGAACAGCACCTGATTGACGATCGACAGTTCGTCGACCTGAACAACAAGCGTGGAACCAGACTGGTTGATGCGCACGTCCGAGAACATGCCGGTGGCGAACAGGCGCTTTACCGCTTCATCAATGTCGGCGTTGGAGAAATTCTTGCCTGGCGTGATGCCGAGGTAGCTGCGCACCGTCTCAGAATCGACGCGCTTGTTTCCCTGCACATCAATACTGCGCACCACAGCGGCTTGAGCAACAGACAGCGTCGCCATTTGAACGGCAACTGCGCCTGGTACCACCAGTGCGGCGGACAAAGCTGCCGCTGATACGGCGCTTGTGAATCTGGATGCTGGCTTCATTTACTTCCCAAAACCCTATGCTCTCGTAGTCCCCACGGCGAGAAACCCGGCGTAGCGGTAAATTCAGAATACCGTATTAGCCAGATTCTTCCTACACGCAAGGCTTCTGGTTAATTTGAATTTACTAAAGCGCGTGGCGTTGCATTAGGGTCACGCATATCCGCCGCGATGGTAAACACCGTCTCAATTCGGGTCATAGTCGGACCATTTTTCAACAATTCAGCATCCAAAGAGGTCATTCCAGAAAACGAACCCCATGAAACCGAGCACCAGTGCAAAGCCTATCCGATAGACCATTTCCATGGCCCGTTCGGAAACCGGCCTGCCTATCACTGCCTCAACGGCGTAGAAAACAAGGTGACCGCCGTCAAGCGGTGGAATGGGCAGAAGGTTCAGAAATCCTATACCGAGCGAAAGGGCTGCGATCAGCTGAACGACGACTTCAAAACCTACTTTGGCCGCCTGTCCCGACATCTGGGCGATCTTGACCGGCCCGCCTAGCTGGCATTTGTCTTCGCGTCCGCTGGCAAAGCGGGCGAGGAAACTCCAGGTCCGCTCGAGCTGGTATCCGGTCTGGACAACAGCCTCACCCAGCGCGCCTGGAACGGAGTATTCAATGACCCGCGGCTGGCCAAGCTCGGCGCTGTTGACGACACCGATGACGCCCACCTTGATCTTGTTGCCGAGCGCGTCTTCCTGCTCCATCAACTCAGGCGTGGCGTGCAGTTCAACCTCGCGATCATCGCGCAGCATTTTGAAGGTCAGCGGGTCGCCGGTGCGGCCTGACACCAGGCGCTGCACGTCCGAAAACGTCTCGACGCGGTTGCCGTTGACGCTGACGAATCGGTCGCCCGGCTCGAATCCGGCAGCAGCGGCCGGACTGTCGGCACGAACTTCTGCCACCATGGGCTCGGCAACCATCCGACCGTAAACGGCAAAGAAGACTGCAAAGACTGCAATCGTCAGCATAAAATTGAACATCGGCCCGGCAAGCACGGTGAGCGCACGCTTCCAGACGGGCTGGGTGTGGAAGGCGACGCGTTGTTCCTGAACCGAAAGTTTGTCGATTTCCTCTGCCACCGGCGTCGAGGTGGCATTCATGTCGCCGACAAATTTGACGTAGCCGCCAAGCGGAATGGCGCACAGTTTCCAGCGCGTGCCATGGCGGTCGTTGAAACCGATCAGTTCAGGCCCAAAGCCAATGGAAAACGCATTGACGCCGATGCCGCACCAGCGCCCGACCAGATAATGCCCCATCTCGTGCACAAAGACGACGACGGTCAAAACAATCAGGAAGGGGATGAGCGTACCGACGATCAGGCTATCCGTGCCGAGGATCGGGGTTAAAAAGTCCAACAATCAATATCCTCGCTCAACCATATTCGGCGCGCTGCGCCAGATAGACTGTCAATGCCGGCAAATCCAAGGCAAACCGGCGGATGCGGTGCCCTGCCCTCAAAGCCCAAAAAGCGCTTTGGCCGGAGAGCCAAAGCCACTAAGTGCGCCGCCGATGACGTACAGGGCAAATGCAGCTGCGACAAGCCCGTCGACCCGGTCCATGACGCCGCCATGGCCGGGAATGAGATGGCCGGAATCTTTGACGCCATTGCGCCGCTTGACCCAGGATTCGAACAAATCACCGGCTTGGGATACCGCGGAGAGCAACAGCGCAAGGCCCGCCATACCCACAGTCGGTGCCTGGCCCATGGCCCCGAGCGCAAGCATCGCGACAGCGACAGCGCCGACCGTCCCGCCAAACGCGCCTGACCAGGTTTTTCCAGGCGAGATTTTGGGAGCGAGTTTCGGGCCACCGATCGCGCGCCCCGTGAAGTAAGCAAGAATATCGGTCGCCCAGACGACGGCAAAAAGAAAGAGTATTGCAGTCAGTCCGGCCTGATCATCATTGCGCAAAAACGCCAGTGTGATGCCCGATGCCGCAGCATAAAACAGCCCTGCCGCATGCCATCGCCCATCCAGCCGCGTTGCGCCTGCTGCCAGCAGAATTGCGGCCATCACGCCTGTCAGAACCCATAACAGCCAAAAAGGTGTTGGCAGAACGAGGGCAAGACAGATCGCGGCTATGGTCATGTCCGCCGGCACTGTCTGGAAGGTGCTGCCGGTCGGGCGAACCATGCGTGTCCACTCGTAAAACACCGCACCGGCGATGAAGGCAGCGACGATGCGAAACGGTGTGCCCCCCAGCCAGGTGACTGCGAGGATGACCGACGCCAGGATGACCCCGGAGATTATGCGCAGCTGGAGATTGCTCAGCCGCGTGCGAGGTGTTTGATCAGTCAAGAAGCGACGCCCTGCTTTGTAGCATCGACGCCACCATAGCGCCGTTCACGCGCGGCAAACGCCTGCAGCGCATCTTCCAGTTCCGTCCGGCCAAAATCCGGCCAGAAGCACGGCTGGAAGACGAATTCGCTGTACGCTGCCTGCCACAGCAGAAAATTGGAAAGGCGCTGCTCGCCACTGGTGCGGATGACAAGATCGGGATCGGGAATGCCGGCTGTATCGAGATGAGCGCCCACAGTTTCGGAACTGATCGCATCGGCCGTAATCTCACCTTTTGCGATAGCTTCGGCAAGCTTGCGGGCGGCACGCACTATCTCGTCGCGCGCGCCGTAATTGAAGGCTATGACCAGAGTAAGCGCGCGGTTGTTTCGCGTCAGCGTCTCGGCTTCCGTCAGCAGCGCCCTGATATCGGGCTGCAGGCCGTCGCGGTCGCCGATGATGCGAATTTTCACGCCGCTGTGGTGAAGTTCCGCCAGATCGCGGCGGATAAAAATCTTCAGCAGACCCATGAGATCACTGATCTCGGTCTTTGGCCGCGACCAGTTTTCCGACGAGAAGGCATAGACCGTCAGCCAGGTAATGCCGAGTTCGCCCGCTGCCCGCACAGTTTTGCGCAATGCCTCGACACCGGCACGGTGGCCGGCAAGACGCGGCAAGCCTCGCGCCTTGGCCCAGCGGCCATTGCCATCCATGATGATTGCGACATGCGCAGGCGTGGTCATCAAATTGTCTTCAGCCCCTCTGAAACGTCGTCCGCGTCTCAGACTTGCATGATTTCCGCTTCTTTTTCGCTAAGCAAGCTGTCTATGGCCGAAATCGTGTCATCCGTCATTTTTTGCACTTTGTCGGATTGAACGCGGTGCTCGTCCTCGCCAATGACACTGTCTTTTTCAGCTTTTTTCAGGCCGTCCATGCCATCGCGGCGGACGTGGCGGGCAGCAACGCGGGCATTTTCCGCGTATGTGTGGGCGATCTTGACCAGTTCCTTGCGGCGCTGCTCGTTCAGCTCGGGAAGTGGAATGCGCAGCGTGGTACCATCCATAATGGGATTGAAACCGAGGTTACTTTCGCGAATCGCACGGTCGACGGCGCCGACCATCGATTTGTCCCACACAGAAACCGCGATCATGCGCGATTCAGGAACCGTCACGTTCGCCACCTGGTTCAGCGGCATCATAGTGCCGTAGGCCGAGACCAGAACCGGGTCGAGCAGATTGCTCGAGGCACGACCGGTCCGCAGCGAGGCGAGATCGTTCTTGTATGCCGCAATCGCGCCTTCCATGCGCCGTTGCACGTCCTTGAAGTCTACGCCGTCCGCCATCTTTGGTTCTCCTTGAAAGTGCTTTGTCGATTTGTCGACGCGCGACCTAATTCTCGGTCACGACCGTGCAGCGACCATTGCCCCGCAAAATATCGCCAAAGCCGCCTTTTTCATGAATCGAGTATACGATTATCGGAATGTGGTTTTCGCGCGCAAGGGCGATTGCCGCTGTATCCATAATGGAAAGGCCTTGTTTGAGCACATCCGCATGGGTGATGCGCTCATAGCGGGTCGCATCCTTGTGTTTCTTGGGGTCGGCCGTATAGACGCCATCGACCTGGGTGCCCTTGAACAGCGCATCCGCGCCTATTTCAGCTGCGCGCAAAGCCGCTGCCGAATCGGTTGTGAAAAATGGATTGCCGGTACCGCCGGCGAAGATCACCACTTTACCGGCGCCCATGTAGGCGGTTGCCTTGAGCTGCGAAAAGCTCTCGCATATCTCGGGCATGGCGATGGCTGAAAGCACGACGGCATCGACGCCAAGCTTGACCAGCGACGTGCGTAGCGCAAGCGAGTTGATGACCGTGGCTAACATGCCCATATGGTCGCCGGTTACCCGGTCGCCACCCTTGGAAGCGACTGCGACGCCGCGGAAGATGTTGCCGCCGCCGATCACCACGCCCACTTCGACGCCCATCGCGCGCGCTTCGGCGATATCGCTGGCAATGCGGTCGACGACAGACACGTCGATGCCGAAATGCTGCTCGCCCATCAGCGCTTCGCCGGATGCTTTGAGCAGGACACGGCGATAGAGAGGGTTGCTTGCCGTCATGAGGTCCCCAAGAAATTCTTATAAGCGACAGAAGTGGGCGCCGCGCATCGCGGAATATTGGCCCGCTGCAATTCGTGTTCCGATACACGAAGGGCGCCACGATGTCACGTGGCGCCCCTGTGTTGTATCCGGTGTTTTAAGAACTTAGTTCTTCACGGCCGCAGCGACTTCAGCGGCAAAATCGCTCTCTTCCTTCTCGATCCCCTCGCCGAGCGCAAAGCGGACGAAAGCGGTGATCTTGGCAGGTGCGCCGATAGCCTTTTCGGCCTCGGCCAGCGCCTTTTCGACCGTCAGGTCGGGGTTGATCACGAAAGCCTGCTTCAACAGCACGACTTCCTCGTAGAACTTGCGCATACGGCCTTCGACCATCTTTTCGATGATGGCTTCTGGCTTGCCTGACTGGCGAGCCTGATCGGCGAAGATCTCCTTTTCGCGCTCGACGGCTGCCGGATCAACTTCCTCGGCGTTGAGCGCGAGCGGGTTGGTGGCGGCGACGTGCATGGCAACCTGACGGGCAAACGCGCTGGCGGCTTGCGCATCACCATCGGTTTCGATGGCGACGAGGACGCCCAGCTTGCCGAGGTTTTCGGAAACAGCGTTGTGGACATAGCTGGCGACCGCGCCCTTGGCGACGGTCAGCTTTGCCGCGCGACGGAAGCTCATGTTTTCACCGATGGTGCCGACCGCGTCCTTGATGGTGTCAGTCACCGTCTTGTCTGATCCGGGATATTTCGCAGCCGCAATCGCATCGGTTTCGCCATAAGCGAGCGCGACCTTGGAGACGTTGCGGACGATCTCCTGGAAGGCATCGTTGCGGGCGACAAAATCGGTCTCCGAGTTCACTTCGACGATGGAAGCCTCGCGAACGCCGGCATCAACCCCGACAAGTCCTTCAGCGGCCGTGCGGCCAGCCTTCTTGTCGGCTTTGGAAATACCCTTCTTGCGCAGCCAGTCGACCGCTTCTTCGATATTGCCGCCGGTTTCGCCCAGTGCCACCTTGCAGTCCATCATGCCGGCGCCGGTCAGTTCGCGGAGTTCTTTCACCTGTGCTGCGGTAATTGTCATGGTCGCCTCTTTGTTCGATCTGAAATGCGAGGGCGCACCACCCTCGTGGGTGATGCGCCTGGTCGCCGGCGCGTTGGTCGCGCCATGGTCAAAATATCCAAAGGCCAGAGCGGCCTTCAGGGTAGAAATCAGGCGCCGGTCGAATCGGCTGCCGGAGTTTCTTCGGCTGCAGCCGCTGGCGCTTCTGCGGCTGGTGCTTCGGCAGCAGGTGCTGCTTCGAGTTCCGGCTCAACCGGGGTCTCAATCGAGGCACCAATGTCGACGCCCATGGCGCCGTGCTGACGGGCGATGCCGTCGAGAGCTGCCTTGGCTACCAGATCGCAATAGAACGAGATTGCGCGCTGCGCATCGTCGTTGCCTGGGATCGGGAAGTCGATCTTGTCCGGATCGCAGTTGGAATCGATGACGGCCACGACCGGGATACCCAGACGCTTGGCTTCGAGGATCGCAATCGCTTCCTTGTTGGTGTCGATCACGAACATCAGGTCAGGCGTCGAGCCCATGTCCTTGATGCCGCCGAGCGCCTTGTCGAGCTTTTCGCGCTCACGGTCGAGGTTCAGGCGCTCCTTCTTGGTGAAGCCGTGTGCTTCGCCGCCCGAAAGGATCTCATCCAGCTTGCGCAGACGTGCGATCGAGTTGGAGATCGTCTTCCAGTTGGTGAGCATGCCGCCCAACCAACGCGAGTTGACATAATACTGAGCCGAACGCTGTGCAGCGTCAGCCACGATGTCTGATGCCTGGCGCTTGGTGCCGACGAACAGAACGCGGCCGCCCTTGGCGACAGTGTCGGAAACCTGCTTCAGCGCCTGGTGCAGCAAAGGCACCGTCTGCGAGAGGTCGATGACGTGGATGTTGTTGCGTGCGCCATAGATGTAAGGCGCCATTTTCGGGTTCCAGCGGTGGGTCTGGTGGCCGAAGTGAACGCCAGCTTCAAGAAGCTGGCGCATGCTGAAATCAGGCAATGCCATTCTTTAGGTCCTTTTCCGGTTAGCCTCCACGGACACTTGACGAGACAGGAAACCCTGAAACGCCACCGGAGGTCTCAACCGGATTTCTCCCGGCAGACACCAAAGTCCGTGTGTGGAATGACCGCGCCTATAAAGGGGATGGGTGCGAAAGGCAAGAGTTAGACGTTCGAGCGCCTTGCTCAGACTTTTCGCACGGAGATCGGATAGCTGGCGAGAACTGAGTCCGCTGTCAGAAGGGTGACCCCCTCAGAAAGCACCTGAGCAACGAGCATGCGGTCGAAGGGATCTTTGTGAATGGGTGGCAAAGCCGCGACCGCAACTGCATGGGTGCTGGTCACCGGCACTTCGACATAGCCATTTTCGAGAAGGCCGCGTTTAAGGGTTCTGGGGTCTGCCGTAAAGTCAGGCCGCCCAAGACTGCGCTTTATGGCAACCTCCCAGAGACTTACTGGACTGAACAGAAGGATGTTGCCCGCGTCGGCCAGAAAGCGCCGCGCAATTGGCGACAGATTCCACGGCGCCGCCGCAGCCCACAACAAAAGATGGGTGTCTACGAGCAGCTTCATACGCCAAAGAGCACGTTGATTTCTTCCGAGCCCATCGTGTCGAAATCGTCGGGTACCGAAAATTCGCCCTCCATAAATCCAAGGCGCTGCATCTGGTCAGCCGAGGGCTGGTCAATTGCCACGACCTTGACCATCGGTCTGCCCGCCTTTGCGATGACGAATGGTTCACCATTTGCCGCTTGCTCGACGAGCCGCGACAGATTGGTTTTTGCCTCGTGGATGTTGATCGTTTGCATAATGAGACCTCAGCTAGTTTAGTTCACTGAACTTAGTTCAATTGACGCTAGAATCAAGTGCCTTCACCTCATCGCGCTCGACAGCGCGGGCCAGATACGCGCATCCTCCATCTGCGCCACGTTGAACCGCATGAAGCTTTTGGCCGATTGTGATTGGCTGAATACGTTGCCGGGAGCCAGCACCAAATTGTCCTTGTTCAGCGCATGGCGGGCCATGGCAGCCGCATCAACGCCTTCCGGCAGGCGGCACCACAAAAACATGCCAGCGGACGGTTGCAGCCATGGCTCGATACCGATGCTTTTCAGTTCGGCAGATGTTTCCTGCATGACGCGGGCAAGCCGATCACGCAGCGCCTCCATGTGCTTTCGATAGCTGCCGTCCACCAACAGCGCCAATACAAGTTCGGCGGAAAAATTGGCTCCGGCAAAACTGGTGGCGATTTTCAGGTCGGTCAGACCCTCAATCCAGTCAGGACGCGCGACGATGAAACCGCAGCGCACAGAGGCCGACAGCGTTTTTGAAAAGCTTCCAATCTGGATGACCCGTTGCAGCCCGTCGAATGCGGCCAGTCGCGGCGCGGGCGCGGTTTCAAAATCGGCAAAGATGTCGTCCTCCACAATTGTGAGGTCGAACTGGTCGGCGAGTTTTAGCACGCGGTGTGCCATCACCGGCGAAAGCACCGCTCCGGTGGGATTATGGACGCCGGAATTGGTGATGTAGAGGCGCGGCCTGTGCGCGGACAGAACCTGTTCCAGCTGCGCGATGTCAGGCCCCGACGGGGTGTAGGCGACACTGACAATGTTGGCGCGGTGAGCTCTCAGAAGGGCGTGGAAATTGAAATAGCAAGGGTCGTCGACCAGCACCGTGTCGCCCGGCTCGATCAAGAAGCGGCAGATCAGGTCAATCGCCTGCGTGCCCGATTCGGTGAGGACGATCTGCGCAAGAGCAGCTTCCACGCCATGGCCGGCAAGGCGACGCGCCAGAACCTGGCGCAGCGCCGGGAGACCGAGCGGCGTGCCGTAATCGGAAAGCGTCGAATTATCACGCCGGGCGAGTGAACGCAGGGCGCGTCGCATGGCATCATGCGGCATCCATGATGGCGGAAGCCAGCCACAGCCGGGCTTTAGCAGATCATCGCCCTGCTCCAGCGACTGGCGGGAAATCCACAGTGGATCCACCGCCCGATCAAGCTTTGGACCGATGTCGGCCAGCGAGAGCGGCGCAAGCGGTGCGGCGACAAAATAGCCGGAACCCGGACGCGACCTGATGACCCCTTCGGCGGAAAGCCGCTCATAGGCTTCGACCACCGTTGATTTGGAGATGTGCATCGTGGTGGCCAACCCACGGATCGACGGCAGCTTTGCCCCGGGCGTGAGGCTGCGCCCGGCGATCCGTTGACGGATCGACTGCATCACAAAGGCGATCCTGGTATCGCCCTGTACCATTTTCACGCCTGCATCATCCATCTGTACTGCACCGGAAACCAATACGGTTTATAGATATTGTACCGCACTGTCTCTGGCCGCGCCATCTCCTTTTCGCCACTACGGATGGCCACGAGGGAGAATAACATGGACAAGACGACCGGCGGATGGATCAGCGGGTTTCTGGGTGTGCTGATCTTCAGCGGCTCCTTGCCGGCCACGCGCATCGCCGTGATGGACTTTGACCCGGTGTTTCTGACCGTTGCACGGGCAGCCGTCGCTGGTGCACTCGGTGTCTGCCTGCTGTTGCTGTTTCGAGAGAAACGACCGGCACGCAGCGATCTCTTTCCTCTCATCATTGTGGCGCTCGGCGTGGTTGTCGGATTTCCATTGCTTACGGCGCTTGCGCTGAAACACATCACCGCCGCACACTCCATCGTTTTCATCGGGCTGCTGCCCCTGGCAACCGCAATATTCGGCGTGCTGCGCGGTGGCGAGCGCCCTCGCCCGGTATTTTGGGTGTTCTCTTGCCTTGGCAGTGCGCTGGTCGCGGGCTTCGCCCTGTCGCAGGGCATCACGGCTGCACCGCTTGGCGATCTTCTCATGGTCGCTGCCGTCATTGCCTGCGGGCTGGGCTACGCCGAAGGCGCGAAACTGTCGCGCCGGCTGGGCGGCTGGCAGGTGATTTCCTGGGCGCTGGTCGTGTCGCTGCCGCTGATGCTTGCGCTGGCGCTTTACACGATGCCGTCGACGCTTTCAGGCATCAGCGGCCCGGCATGGGCAAGCTTTGCCTATGTGTCTGTCTTTTCGATGCTGATCGGCTTTGTGTTCTGGTATCGCGGGTTGGCTCTGGGCGGCATTGCCGCTGTCGGGCAATTGCAGTTGCTGCAACCCTTTTTCGGGCTGGCCCTTGCGGGGCTGCTGCTTCGCGAAGAAGTTAGTCCGATGATGTTTCTGGTGACATTGGCAGTGGTCTGCTGCGTGGCCGGGGCGAAGAAATTCGCCAGCTGACAGCTTTGCTTCAGCGCGGATTGCCCGCCAATCCACTGGTAAGCGGGTCTGGCCGCTTCGGCCGCGCCACCTTGCCGTTCTTCACACGCACACGGCGGAAAACCGCAACAATCTCCTCGCGTGTGCACGCTTTGGCGCCAAGCAGAATCGCGCGGCTGCGCTCATAGGCGGTGATGTCGTAATGCGGCGCAGAAGTGCGCGGCGGGCCCTGGTAGACCAGACGGTTGACGCCAAGGCGGGCGGCAAACCGATGCAGTTCCGCCACATCGTCGGCCATCAGATGGCACCAGTTGCGACCGGCCCATTTCCAGATTGCCGCGTCTACATAGACGGCCATCGGCACAGCCGCTTGTCAGGCATCATTTCTTGCAGGGCTTTGGCCTGTCGAACAGCAACAGATTGACCAGCTTGCCCTTCATCGAGAAGTCGCCGTAGTCCATCATCAGGTCGCGGGTCAGGCCATTCTTATACATCTTGAAGCTGATCCGGTATTGCGGCAGTTCCTCGCCACCGGTTTTCGATTCATCGAAATAGGCGATATCGACCGGCCAGAATTTGTCCTTTGCAAGCGGCGTGAGCGCCGGCATTTCAGGATCGTCTTTCCCTGTCTCAACCGGCTTGCCGATCACCACGGTGGTGGTCATGACCTTGTCAGCATCTTCCGACCCGTCGAACAGACTGGTCTCGTAAAAGTTCTCCCCCGCTTCCGCCTTGCCAAGAAGTTCGATCAAATGCTGGGTGGGAAACTGGGTGGCACGCAGGTCGATCGTGTCTTGGTCCGGTTTTTCCATTTCGACAGTCAGCTTTGACGCTTCACGCGTGGCGGTGCCCCGCACTTCGCGATCAAGCGCCTGATCGACGAAGCTTTTCGTCACAAACGAAAAATTCTTGCCCTCGGCATCTTCAAAGGTCGTCGTCTGCTGATCGGTCAGGCGCGTTGATTCGCCGGTATCGATGCGGGTGACAAATCGGAAGTTGACCGTGTAACCCTCACAGGCCGACCCATTGAACTCGTAAACCATCCGACCGGTGAGCCCGGTGATGCCGGAACGGTCCGACGCATTGTCGAGCGCCAGATCATAAACCGCGCGGTGCGGGGCCAGAAGCGGCGCGGACAATGCCGGAGCTGAAACCGAAGCAATCAGAAGGGAAAGGGCAAAAAGGCGCGATGCGCGCATGAAGGAGACTCCAGTCGGCACGGTTCCAAACGAGCGTGCCCACATCAGGTACAATAAAAAAAGTCATGGCGGAAGCGAGGCAAACATTGCACCTTCGACGCCGGTGCCCCGACGGCCAGCATGAAACAGGAATTTTGGACATGACAGACACAATCGAAAGCCGCCTTGCGGAACTCGGCGTGACCCTCCCCGCGGCTGCTGCGCCAGCGGCAAACTACCTGCCCTTCATGCAAAGCGGCAACCTTCTGTTCACGTCCGGCCAGTTGCCGATGAAAGACGGCAAACTTTCCGCAACCGGCCAGCTCGGCCGTGATGTCGATGTCGCCGCCGGGCAGGAAGCAGCGAAATATTGCGCCATCAACATTCTGGCGCAGGCAAAGGCCGCACTCGGCGATTTGGGCAAAATAAAGCGGGTGGTGCGGATCACTGTCTTCGTGGCGTCATCTGCCGACTTTACCGAGCAGCATCTGGTCGCCAATGGCGCATCCGATTTTCTTGCCGCAGTGCTGGGCGATGCCGGACGGCACGCGCGCGCAGCGGTTGGCGTTGCCGCACTGCCGCTCAACGCAGCGGTGGAAATCGACGCCATCATTGAAACTGCCTGAACCGGAAGGCCTGCCGCCAATGCGTAACGAACAGCTGTCCTGGCTTGTGCGCCAGCCGATTGCCCATCGCGGCCTGCATGACATGAACAAGACGCGGTGGGAGAACACGCTGGCCGCGTTCGAGGCGGCAGCCGTGCACGGTTATGCTATCGAATGCGACGTCCACCTGACCTCCGACGGCGTGCCGGTGGTTTTTCACGACCGCAACCTCAAACGGCTGACCGGGACCGAAGGCGAGGTATGGCAGCGCAGCGCCGGCGAGTTGACGTCTCTTGCCATTGGCGGCACGGATGAGCGCGTGCCGACGCTCGACCAGATGCTGGCGCTGGTTGCCGGGCGGGTGCCGATTGTGGTCGAGCTGAAGGGAGTTCCGGGCCATGATGACGGGCTGGTCGAGCGCGTGTGCGAGAAACTCCGCGGCTATGGCGGCGAGGCAGCCATCATGTCATTTGATCATTGGCTGATCCGCCAGTTCCCCGCCCATTCCGGCGACATTCCGGCTGGCCTGACGGCGTGCGGAGCGCTGCCGCACGAAATCGAGCAGCATTTTTCCATGCTGGCGAACGGCATTTCATTCGTGTCCTATGGCGTGTTCGATCTACCTAACCCGTTCATCTCATTCGTGCGCGAGCGCCTTTCCATGCCGGTAATCTCATGGACGGTGCGCGACAAGGCAGCCGTGACCAAAACCTTTGATCACGTCGACCAGATGACGTTTGAGGGTTTTATGCCGGAGGCCGCGCCGGTCGCATAAGGGTGGCGCGCCTTTCGATGGTGAAGAACCCCTTGCGGCGGGCGTGCTGCGGAATATCTAAGACAGATGAAAACAAGCGGGGGCAACGATCTGACGGATCACGATGGGGGCAGTTTCATCATCCGTCCCGTCAGTTCCATCGGCGCATTTCCCCGCAGCGAATGGGGCAGCCTTTCCGGTACCGGGCGCGGTGACGGGGCCTACAATCCCTTTGTCTCTTATGACTTTTTGACCATTGTCGAGGAATCCGGCTGCGCGTCTCCGGCCACCGGCTGGCAGGGCCATCATCTGCGTCTGGAAGCACCGGATGGCAGCCTGCTCGGCGCCCTGCCCTGCTACGCCAAAAACCACAGCCAGGGCGAATATGTGTTTGACCATGGTTGGGCCGACGCGTTTGAACGTGCTGGCGGGCGCTATTATCCAAAACTCCAGGCATCGGTCCCGTTCACACCGGTAACAGGGCCACGGCTTCTGACACGCCGCGACGGGGTGGACCCGTCGGCGGTGCGGGCAGCGCTCGCATCAGGGCTGAGACAGATGACGGACCGGCTGGGTGTGTCCTCTGCCCACGTCACTTTCGGGCAAGACGGCGATATCAGCGCGCTGGAGGGCGCAGGCTTTCTGCATCGCACCGACCAGCAGTTTCATTTTCACAATGCGGGCTATGGCACCTATGACGATTTTCTCGGCTGCCTCGCCTCGCGCAAGCGCAAGGCGCTGAAAAAGGAACGCCGCGCAGCGCTTGAGGGCGGCATCACCATCGAGTGGCTGACCGGCGCGGATTTGACCGAACGCGTGTGGGACGATTTCTACGCCTTCTACATGGATACCGGCGAGCGCAAATGGGGCCGGCCTTATCTCAACCGCCGTTTCTTTTCGCTCCTTGGCGAACGTATGGCTGATGACGTGCTTCTGGTGATGGCCAAACGGGACAATCGCTACATTGCCGGCGCGATCAATTTCATCGGCTCAGACGCGCTCTATGGGCGCAACTGGGGATGCATCGAGGAACACCCGTACCTGCATTTCGAGGTCTGCTATCATCAGGCCATCGATTTCGCGATCGCCAGAGGGCTGAAAGTGGTGGAAGCGGGCGCGCAGGGCGAGCACAAGCTGGCGCGTGGCTACCTGCCCGTCACCGTTCATTCGGCTCACTACATCTCCCACCCCGGCCTGCGCCGTGCCGTCTCCGACTATCTCGAGCATGAACGGCGCGAGGTGACCCAGATTGGTGATTATCTCGGCGCTCATGCGCCATTCAGGAAAACCAGCGGCTGATCACCATCGCCGTTGACAACGAGCGCACACCTGCCACCTTCCATTCACCATTCACCATTCACCATTCACCATTCACCATTCACCATTCACCACGAGCCGCCATGACCGCCCCTCTCTACGATCCGCAAAACATCTTCGCCAAAATCCTGCGCGGCGAAATCCCGTCGCACAAGATCTTCGAGGATGCCGACACTCTGGCGATCATGGATGTGATGCCGCAGGGCGAAGGCCATTGTCTGGTGCTGCCAAAGGCGCCGGCCCGCAATCTGCTCGACGCGTCGCCGGAGAGCCTGTCAGCTGTCATGGCGACTGCGCAGAAGCTTGCCCGCGCTGTGAAGAGCGCGTTTGCGGCTGATGGTGTCACCGTAATGCAGTTCAACGAGGCCGCCGGCGGGCAGAGCATGTTTCACTTGCATGTCCATGTGATCCCACGCTTCGAGGGCATTGCCTTGAAACCGCATACCGGCAGCATGGAAAAGCCTGAAATTCTGGCAACCAACGCCGAGAAGATCAGGGCGGCGCTGGCCAGCCTTGGCTGAAAAAAGTCCACCCGGAAGGGGCTCTTACCGGGTGGCAAAGGCTGCGTGTGACGGTCGAGACCGTCCCGGCTCTAAACCGCTGGCCGCATGAACGGTGTCTTCACATCCACTCCATGGCGTTCTGCAGAGCTTGCTTGCCGTCTTCCCGCACCGGCTGTAGATCGGAAGTAACGCTTCCCCAGTCGAGAGCCAACCCATGCCACAATCCCCTGAGCCGATCCGCATAGCCGTTGTTGGTGTCGGCAAGATTGCACGCGACCAGCATCTGCCGGCGCTGGCTTCCAACGATGATTTCCGTTTGATTGCGGCAGCGAGCCGCCACGGCACAGTCGAGGGCGTCCCCAACTTTGGAACCATTGAGGCTCTGCTGGCGGACATAGGCGAGATTGACGCGGTATCGCTGTGCATGCCGCCCAAATTCCGGTTTGACGCGGCGCGGGCAGCGCTGGAGGCCGGCAAGCATGTGTTCATGGAAAAGCCGCCCGGCGCGACGGTCAGCGAAGTGGAAGAGCTGAAGCGCATTGCCGAACGGCAGGGCGTCACGCTGTTTGCCAGCTGGCATTCGCGCTATGCGCCGGCAGTGGAGGCCGCGCGGGCGTTTCTGCAGGCATCAACTCTTACATCAGCACAAATCATCTGGAAGGAGGATGTCCGTCGATGGCATCCGGACCAGGACTGGATCTGGCAGCCGGGCGGATTTGGCGTGTTCGATCCGGGCATCAATGCCCTGTCGATTATGACGCATATTTTTCCAGCGATGTTCATCACTGACGCTTCGCTTGATTTCCCGGCGAACCGCGATGCCCCGGTGGCTGCAAAAGTGTTATTTCGCACGTCGTCGGGTGCACCCGTCGTGATGGACCTCGACTGGCTGCAGACCGGGCCACAAAGCTGGGACATTCACGCCGAGACCGACCGCGGCACCATGCTGTTGTCAGGCGGCGGTGCAAAGCTCGCCATTGATGGCGTCGTGGTACACGACGAACCGGAGACCGAATACCCGATGCTTTACAAGCGCTTCAGTGACCTTGTTCGCAGCCACACGTCAGACGTTGACCTCGCGCCACTGCAGCATGTCGCCGACGCTTTCATGCTGGGCAAGCGCAATGTGGTGGACGAATTTCGCTAGGAAATAAATCGCTTTCGGAAGTTCCACAGCGCTCTTCTGTCACCTTGTCGAATGAGTAGGGCTTGCTGGCGAAGCCGCAACGGATAGTGCAAATCCTCCGTCAGCCGCTGCACACCCGCGTAGACTGTGCTTGCCGCTCTTGATAATGGAAACATTTTTCCTCGCCGCTGGGCGGTGATTTCGGGAGACTGATAATAGGGGCCCAAAGCCGCCTGAAGATCTGTCTGCAAGGCCTTCTGCGACATTCCAGTATTATGCTGCATACCCAGCTGCGAATTGGGTAATTCAGCCCTGATTTGCCCCGGAAGGACACCTTCCTGAATGCCAAGCTCGATGCGTCTGCGGGCGTTCACCTGCGCAACTCCGGTACCTCTGGCAAGGTACGTCGAGAAGCCAATCTGTGCCCCCGGAAGACGGCCGATATCCATTTTGCCGATCCGATAGGTGGCACTGTTCACCCTGAAATTCATCGTCGTTGACGTCGATGCGAGGTCTACTGCGGCGTGCCCTGGCAAATACCGAACAACCTCCCGCATCGCGACAAACGGCAATCGCTCCAGCCGACTTGCGCCGATTAAGGCGCTGTTCCGCAACCTGATAACATTCAAAACAGTGTGGGCCAGGGCTCGGAACGTAATATGCCCGCTCGGATCGTGATTGTTGACGGGGTCCCCCATGCAGTAGCCATACGCATTGATGCCACCTTGCTTAAACGGCGAAAGATTGTCTGGCGCGGTGAAGCGCATTAACGCTGGGCTGTATGCGCGGTATCCGTTTCCCAGCATCTGAACGCCGGTTTCATCCTCATGGATCTGGCCGGCAAAGCCAATATTGCCCGGTTTTCTCGTCGTGCTGCTCATAGCTACGCTCACTTTACCTGATCGGGCTCACGCTAACCGGCCACGTATTCTAGGAACAGCTCTGATGCGCTCTCTATGGTTGTATTTCGTTTGATTTTCGCCAAATTCTAACAGATAAAAAAAGCCGCCGGGTTGCCCCGACGGCTTTTTTCGTGATGTGGGTTGGCTGCTATTCGGCCGCGTTGGTCATATCGACCAGCATGGCGTCGGCAGTTTCTGCGCCGGAGTTCTTGCGGCGCTCGTCGAGGATCAGTTCGTCGCGTGCGGTTGCAATGCGACGGATCTGGCTCATCGTGCCACCGGTACCAGCTGGGATCAGACGGCCCACAATGACGTTTTCCTTCAGGCCCTGAAGCATGTCGGTCTTGCCGGCCACAGCCGCTTCGGTCAACACGCGGGTCGTTTCCTGGAAGGAAGCGGCCGAGATGAAGCTTGGCGTCTGCAGCGATGCCTTGGTGATACCAAGCAGAACCGGCAGGCCTTCAGCTGGCTTCTTGCCATCTTCGACCAGGCGCTCATTGACCTCATCCAGCTCGATCACATCGACATGATCGCCCGGAATGTAGGTTGAATCGCCCTGAACCGTGATTTCGACCTTTTGCAGCATCTGACGAACAATCACTTCGATGTGCTTGTCGTTGATCAGAACGCCCTGCAGACGATAGACTTCCTGGATCTCGTTCACGAGGTAGGAAGCCAGAGCCTCCACGCCCTTGATCGCCAGAATGTCGTGCGGTGCCGGGTTGCCATCGAGGATGTAATCGCCCTTTTCGATCGCGTCGCCATCCTGAAGATGGAACGGCTTGCCCTTGGGGATCAGATACTCAACAGGCTCCATGGCCGAGTCATGCGGCTCGATGATGATGCGGCGCTTGTTCTTGTAGTCGCGACCGAAGCGGATCGTACCATCGATCTCTGCGATGATGGCATGGTCCTTCGGACGACGTGCTTCGAACAATTCAGCAACACGTGGCAGACCACCGGTGATGTCCTTGGTCTTGGCGCTTTCCATCGGGATACGCGCCAGAACGTCGCCGGGACGCACCTTTGAGCCTGGCTCGACCGAGAGAATGGCTTCAACCGAGAGCTGGAAGCGTGCTTCGCCGCCCTTGGCCAATTTACCGATCTTGCCCTTTTCGTCGAGAATGACGATCGAAGGCTTGAGGTCCGTACCGCGTGGCGTTGAACGCCAGTCGATGACTTCGCGCTTGGTGATACCGGTGGATTCGTCGGCGGTTTCCTGAACGGAAATACCATCGACCAGATCCTCGTAGGACACGGTGCCCTCGATTTCGGTCATCATCGGGCGGGTGTATGGATCCCATTCGGCAACGCGCTGGCCGCGCTTCACGGTGTCCTTGTCGTCCACGAAGATACGCGAACCGTAGGTGACGCGGTGCGATGCACGTTCCTTGCCGGCTTCGTCGAGGATCAGGATGGCCATGTTACGGCCCATCACCACGAGGTTGCCGTCAGAGTTGCGAACCACATTGCGGTTACGGATCTCGACCTTGCCTTTATAAGACGCTTCGAGGAACGAGCTATCAACAACCTGTGCGGTACCGCCCATGTGGAAGGTACGCATGGTGAGCTGAGTGCCCGGCTCGCCGATCGACTGCGCCGCGATGACGCCGACAGCTTCACCCTGGTTGACCGGGGTACCGCGTGCCAGATCGCGTCCGTAGCAGATCGCGCAAACGCCGGTGCGGATTTCGCAAGTCAGCGCCGAACGGATGCGGATGGTCTGAACACTCGCATTTTCGATCAGCTCAACATCACGCTCGTCCATCAACGTGCCTGCCTTGACGATCAGGTCACCCGTTACCGGATGGTTGATGTCATCAAGTGCAGTACGTCCAAGAACGCGCTGGCCGAGAGAAGCCACAACCTGACCAGCATCAACAATTGGCTGCATTGTCAGGCCCTTATCGGTGCCGCAATCCAGTGAATTGACGATGCAATCCTGTGCGACGTCAACAAGACGACGCGTCAGGTAGCCGGAGTTAGCTGTCTTCAACGCGGTATCGGCAAGACCCTTACGGGCACCGTGGGTGGAGTTGAAGTATTCAAGAACGGTCAGACCTTCCTTGAAGTTCGAGATGATCGGCGTTTCGATGATTTCGCCCGAAGGCTTTGCCATCAGACCGCGCATACCAGCAAGCTGACGCATCTGGGTTGGCGAACCACGCGCACCGGAATGCGACATCATGTAGATCGAGTTCATTGGCTTTTGACGGCCATCTTCGTTGAACTCAACCGCCTTAATGCGCTCCATCATCTTGTCGGCAACGATTTCCGAGCACTTTGCCCAGGCATCAACCACCTTGTTGTACTTTTCGCCCTGAGTGATCAGGCCGTCATTGTACTGCTGCTCATATTCCTTGGCCAATGCTTCTGTCTTGGAAACAAGTTCGGCCTTGGCGTCTGGAATGATCATGTCATCCTTGCCGAAGGAAATACCGGCGCGGCATGCGTGACCGAAGCCAAGCGACATGATGCGATCGCAGAAAATGACCGTCTCTTTCTGACCGCAGTGGCGGTAGACCGTGTCGATCATCTTGGAGATGTTCTTCTTGGTCATCTCCTGGTTTGCGGTCTCGTAGGGCACATTGTGGTTCTTCGGCAAAAGTTCGCCGATGATCATGCGTCCTGGTGTCGTGTCATGGACTTTCGAAACCGGCTTGCCTTCGGCATCGACGGTCTTGAAGCGGCCACGGATCTTGGTGTGGAGCGTCACAGCCTTTGTTTCAAGCGCGTGCTGGAGTTCGCCCATATCGGCAAACACCATGCCTTCGCCTGGTTCGTTCTGGTTGACGATCGACAGGTAATAAAGACCCAGAACCATGTCCTGTGACGGCACGATGATTGGTGCGCCGGAGGCAGGGTGCAGGATGTTGTTGGTCGACATCATCAGAACGCGTGCTTCAAGCTGAGCTTCCAGCGAAAGCGGCACGTGAACAGCCATCTGATCGCCGTCAAAGTCGGCGTTGAAAGCGGTACAGACCAGCGGATGAAGCTGGATTGCCTTGCCTTCAATCAGAATGGGCTCAAACGCCTGAATTCCAAGACGGTGAAGCGTTGGCGCGCGGTTGAGCAGAACTGGATGCTCGCGGATAACCTCGTCCAGAATATCCCAGACTTCCGGCTTTTCCTTTTCAACCAGCTTCTTTGCCTGCTTGACGGTCGAGGAATATCCCTTCGCGTCGAGACGGGCATAGATGAACGGCTTGAACAGTTCGAGCGCCATCTTCTTTGGCAGACCGCACTGGTGCAGCTTCAATTCTGGACCGGTCACGATAACCGAACGGCCAGAGTAATCGACGCGCTTGCCGAGCAGGTTCTGACGGAAGCGGCCCTGCTTGCCCTTGAGCATGTCGGACAGCGACTTCAAAGGACGCTTGTTGGCACCGGTGATGACGCGGCCACGGCGACCATTGTCGAACAAAGCGTCGACGGCCTCCTGAAGCATGCGCTTCTCGTTACGGATAATGATGCCGGGCGCACGCAGTTCAATCAGGCGCTTCAGGCGGTTGTTACGGTTGATAACACGGCGGTACAGATCGTTGAGATCCGACGTCGCGAAACGACCACCATCCAGTGGCACCAGCGGACGCAGGTCCGGTGGAATGACGGGGACGATCTTCATGATCATCCACTCAGGACGGTTGCCTGATTCCATGAAGTTCTCGACGACCTTCAGGCGCTTCAGCAGTTTCTTCTGCTTCAGTTCCGAAGTGGTCGTGGCAAGATCGGAACGCAGGTTTCCTGCGATCTTTTCAAGGTCCATGCTGGCCAAAAGATCGTGAATTGCCTCAGCACCGATCATGGCGGTGAAGCTGTCTTCACCGAACTCATCAACAGCGATCTGGAACTCTTCTTCGGAAAGAAGCTGGTTTTCCTTCAACGAGGTCAAGCCAGGTTCGGTCACGATGTAGTTCTCGAAATAGAGAACGCGCTCAATGTCCTTCAAGGTCATGTCGAGCAGCGTGCCGATGCGCGAAGGCAGCGACTTCAAGAACCAGATATGCGCAACAGGAGCTGCAAGTTCAATGTGGCCCATGCGTTCACGGCGAACACGTGACAGCGTCACTTCTACGCCGCACTTTTCGCAGATGACGCCCTTGTACTTCATGCGCTTGTATTTGCCGCACAGGCATTCGTAATCCTTGATAGGACCGAAAATGCGCGCGCAGAACAGACCGTCACGTTCTGGCTTGAACGTACGATAGTTGATGGTCTCGGGCTTTTTGATCTCACCGAACGACCACGACAGGATCTTCTCGGGGCTTGCCAGAGAAATCCGGATGGAATCAAACACCTGGGCCGGAGCCTGAGGGTTGAAGAGATTCATGACCTCTTGGTTCATGCCGTTCTCCTTTGCGGGGCTGGGGTGAGCCCCTTCTCGAACATTTCTTTGGCAGTCATCGACCGCCCTTCTTGACCTGGAGACACGCAGCGCCGAAGCGCGCAACAATTTCCAGGTCCGTGACCGGCCGCAACGCGACCGTTAGAGTATCAACACCGCCGCGCGACCCATTTAATATGGTCGCGCGGCGGTGACGTTGCTTACTCGGCCGCGTCAGACAGGCGTGCCTGCTCGTCAGCCTTGGTATTCTCGAGCTCGACATTGAGACCCAGCGACCGCATTTCCTTGACGAGAACGTTGAAGCTCTCTGGAATGCCGGCCTCGAAGGTATCGTCGCCACGGACGATTGCCTCATAGACCTTGGTACGCCCTGCCACGTCGTCCGACTTCACGGTCAGCATTTCCTGCAGCGTGTAGGCGGCGCCGTAAGCCTCAAGTGCCCAGACCTCCATCTCGCCGAAGCGCTGGCCACCGAACTGCGCCTTACCACCCAGCGGCTGCTGGGTAACAAGCGAGTACGGTCCGATCGAACGCGCGTGGATTTTGTCATCCACGAGGTGGTGAAGCTTGAGCATATAGATATAGCCCATGGTCACCTTGCGATCGAACGGCTCGCCTGTGCGGCCATCATAAAGCTGCGACTGGCCGCTGGTGTGTAGACCAGCCTGCTCCAGCATCTCGTTGATGTCGGCCTCATGCGCACCGTCGAACACCGGCGTTGCGATGGAGACACCGCGACGCATCTGCTCGCCGAGCCTGACAATGCTCTCATCGTCGAACTTGCGAACCGGCTCATTGCGGTCGTTGTCCGGGATCAGATGCTCAAGCGTGGCACGCAGCGGCTTGATGTCGCTGTTACCGGCAGCCCTGTAGGCATCGATCAGCTCGCCGATCTTCTTGCCCATTCCAGCACATGCCCAGCCCAGATGCGTTTCCAGGATCTGGCCGACATTCATACGCGACGGCACGCCCAACGGGTTGAGCACGATATCGGCATGAGTACCGTCCTCGAGGAACGGCATGTCCTCGACTGGAACGATCTTGGAGACGACGCCCTTGTTGCCATGACGGCCGGCCATCTTGTCGCCGGGCTGCATTTTGCGCTTCACGGCCACAAAGACTTTTACCATCTTCATGACGCCCGGAGGCATCTCGTCGCCGCGCTGCACCTTTTCGACCTTGTCCATAAATCGCTGCTCGAGCGCCTTCTTGGAATCGTCGTACTGGCCGCGCAAAGCTTCGAGCTCGCTCTGCATCTTCTCGTCTTCGACGGCAAACTGCCACCACTGCGAACGCGGATAGTCGTCCAGAACTTCCTTGGAGAGCTTAGAGCCCTTCTTGAAGCCTTTTGGACCGGCAATCGCATCTTTGCCGTTCAGCGTATCGCTGAGGCGCGAATACACGTTGCGGTCGAGAATCGACTGCTCATCGTCGCGATCCTTTGCGAGACGTTCAATTTCCTCGCGCTCGATGGCCATTGCGCGTTCGTCTTTTTCCACGCCGTGGCGGTTAAAGACGCGCACTTCGACGATGGTGCCGAACGTTCCGGGCGGCATGCGCATCGAGGTGTCGCGTACATCGGACGCCTTTTCACCAAAGATGGCGCGCAGAAGCTTTTCTTCCGGCGTCATCGGGCTTTCACCCTTTGGTGTGATCTTGCCAACCAGAATGTCGCCCGGCGCCACTTCCGCGCCAATGTAGACGATACCGGCTTCGTCGAGGTTCTTCAGCGCTTCTTCCGAGACGTTTGGAATGTCGCGTGTGATTTCCTCAGGCCCAAGCTTGGTGTCACGCGCCATGACTTCGAATTCCTCGATGTGGATCGAGGTGAAGACGTCATCGGCAACGATGCGCTCGGAGAGGAGGATGGAATCCTCGTAGTTGTAGCCATTCCAGGGCATGAACGCGACGAGCACGTTACGGCCCAGAGCCAGATCACCGAGGTCGGTCGACGGACCGTCAGCAATGATATCGCCCTTGTTGACCAGATCGCCCATACGCACCAGCGGGCGCTGGTTGATGCAGGTGTTCTGGTTTGAACGCTGGAACTTCATCAGGCGGTAGATATCAACGCCGGACTTGCCCGGATCGAGATCTTCCGTGGCACGCACGACGATACGGGTCGCATCGACCTGGTCGACGATACCGCCGCGGCGGGCACCAATGGCTGCGCCCGAGTCACGGGCAACGATCGGCTCCATGCCGGTGCCAACGAACGGCGCTTCCGCACGTACCAGAGGCACGGCCTGACGCTGCATGTTGGAACCCATCAGTGCGCGGTTGGCGTCATCGTTTTCCAGGAACGGGATCAGAGCTGCCGCAACCGACACCATCTGCTTGGGCGAAACGTCCATCAGATCGACGTTTTCACGCGGTGCCATCATGACTTCGCCAGCATGGCGGCAAATCACGAATTCTTCGGTGAAGGACCCTGCCTTGTCGAGCTCGGCGTTGGCCTGTGCCACATAGTGCTTGGCCTCTTCCATAGCCGACAGATAGACGACATCCATCGTCACCTTGCCGTCGATGATCTTACGGTACGGGCTTTCGATGAAGCCGTATTTGTTGACCCGCGCGAAGGTTGCCAGCGAGTTGATCAGGCCGATGTTCGGGCCTTCTGGCGTTTCAATCGGGCAGATACGGCCGTAATGCGTGACGTGAACGTCGCGCACTTCAAAGCCGGCACGCTCGCGGGTCAGACCACCGGGTCCAAGCGCCGAAAGACGACGCTTGTGGGTGATCTCCGAAAGCGGGTTGGTCTGATCCATAAACTGCGACAGCTGCGAGGAACCGAAGAACTCGCGAACGGCAGCAGCAGCTGGTTTGGCGTTGATCAGATCCTGCGGCATGACCGTGTCGATCTCGATCGACGACATGCGTTCCTTGATGGCGCGCTCCATGCGCAGCAGGCCGACACGGTACTGGTTTTCCATCAACTCGCCGACCGAACGCACACGGCGGTTGCCGAGGTTGTCAATGTCGTCGATTTCGCCCTTGCCATCACGCAGATCAACCAGCGTGCGCACAACGGCAAGGATATCGTCCTTGCGCAGAACGCGAACGGTGTCTTCTGCATCAAGCTCAAGACGCATGTTCATCTTGACGCGGCCAACGGCCGACAGATCGTAGCGCTCGCTATCAAAGAACAGCGAGTTGAACATGGCTTCAGCCGTATCAATGGTCGGCGGCTCACCTGGACGCATGACGCGGTAGATATCGAACAGAGCTTCCTGGCGGCTCTCGTTCTTGTCTACTGCCAGCGTGTTGCGGATGTAGGCGCCGACATTGACGTGATCGATGTCAAGAATCAGGATGTCGCCTTCGCCAGCGGCGAGCAGAACCTTGATGGTCTTTTCGTCGATCTCGTCGCCAGCTTCGAGGAAGATTTCGCCGGTTGCGTAGTTGACGATGTCTTCCGCAAGGAAATTGCCGAGCAGGTCTTCTTCCGTTGCCTTGATGGCCTTGAGGCCTTTTTCAGCAAGCAGCTTGGCCTGACGCGCGGTGATCTTCTTGCCGGTTTCGACAACCACTTCGCCGGTGTCAGCGTCGATCAGATCGCCGACAGCCTTGAGGCCGCGGAAACGCTCGACATTGAACGGGATGCGCCAGTGATCACCGGTGCGCTTGTACGTGATCTTGTTGTAGAAGGTCGACAGGATCTCTTCCGGATCCATGCCAAGCGCCATCAGCAACGAGGTCGCAGGAATCTTGCGGCGACGATCGATACGCGCATGGACCACATCCTTGGCATCGAACTCAATATCAAGCCATGAACCGCGATAAGGGATGACGCGGGCTGCGAAAAGCAATTTACCCGACGAGTGCGACTTGCCCTTGTCGTGATCGAAGAACACGCCTGGCGAACGGTGCATCTGGGAAACGATGACGCGTTCCGTGCCGTTGACGATGAAGGTGCCGTTGTTCGTCATGAGCGGCATATCGCCCATGTAAACGTCCTGCTCCTTGATGTCCTTGATCGACTTGGCGCCGGTATCCTCGTCGATATCGAACACGATGAGGCGCAGCGTCACCTTGAGAGGTGCAGCATAGGTCAGGTCGCGCTGACGGCATTCGTCAGTATCGAATTTCGGCGGTTCAAACTCGTATTTGACAAATTCCAGCATCGAAGAGCCGGAAAAATCCTGGATCGGAAATACCGACTTGAAAACAGCCTGCAGGCCTTCGTCGCCGCGGCCGCCTTTCGGCTCCTCAACCATCAGGAACTGATCATACGATGCCTTTTGAACCTCGATGAGGTTTGGCATCGCCGCAACTTCGGGAATGTGCCCGAAATATTTGCGTACGCGTCTGCGGCCATTGAATATCTGGGTCTGGGCCATCGTCGCTCCTTGGCTTGCTCGCTTGGGGCATCGACCTCACCCGGTCGCGCCTTGCAATTCTTGACTGCCTCCGGCGGCAGTCCGTCCTTCAGATTTTCCCGTACGTGCCCGACAGGTGGGCCAGAACGGGAGAAAACCCGTTTCCTGAACGCCGGTCTTGCGGCCCTCAGGAAAGAGGTTTTCGACTACTCCACCGCGATGGTTCGGCGGACGGAAATCCGCCCGCCGAAACCCGCGATAAACGCTTACTTCAGTTCAACCTTGGCGCCGGCTGCTTCCAGCTGGGCCTTGAACTTGTCGGCATCTGCCTTCGAAACGGCTTCCTTGACAGGCTTCGGAGCGGCTTCCACCAGATCCTTGGCTTCTTTCAGGCCGAGACCGGTGATCGCGCGAACTTCCTTGATCACGTTGATCTTCTGTGCGCCGGCGTCGGTGAGGACGACGTCGAATTCGGTCTTCTCTTCAACCGGAGCAGCAACGGCACCGCCGCCAGCAGCAGCTGCTGCAACAGGAGCAGCAGCCGAAACGCCCCACTTCTCTTCCAGCATCTTGGAGAGCTCAGCCGCCTCGAGGACGGTCAGGCTCGACAGGTCGTCTACGATCTTTGCAAGATCAGCCATGATTGTATTCCTTGTTTGGGTTCGAACGTGTGTTGTTGATAGCGAAGAACGGCCTCATGCCGCCTCGTCCTTCCGGGCATAAGCGCCAATGACGCGCGCAACCGAAGCTGCGGGTGCATTGACGACCTGGGCGATCCGGGTTGCTGGGGTGACGATCATGCCAACCAGCTTGGCGCGCAACTCATCGAGCGACGGGAGCATGGCAAGAGCCTTTACCCCATCGGCGTTGAGCGTAGTTGTTCCCATCGAACCACCGATAATGACCAGACGGTCATTGATCTTGGCGAAATCGGCTGCAACTTTCGGCGCCGCAATCGGATCCTCCGAATAAGCAATCAGCGTCTGTCCCTTGAACAGCTCGATGATGTTTTCGGATTCCGTGCCCTG
The DNA here is from genome assembly GCF_015500055.1 of Mesorhizobium sp. NBSH29. Classification (NCBI taxonomy): domain Bacteria; kingdom Pseudomonadati; phylum Pseudomonadota; class Alphaproteobacteria; order Hyphomicrobiales; family Phyllobacteriaceae; genus Mesorhizobium; species Mesorhizobium sp. NBSH29. The sequence continues at coordinate 2,728,083 of NZ_CP045492.1, read as the reverse complement.
AAGAGCGATTTTGGCGAGACGGTTCTTCGCGACTTTGACGGTTCCACCGGCTGCACGCATTTTCGACCGAAGGTCGTTCATTTGTGCGACGGTGATGCCGGCATAGTGGGCCACGACGACTGAACCTGCGCCCTTGAACGCATCATTCAGGCCCGTGACGAGTTCGCGTTTTTCCGCTCTGTCCACTGCCTATCTCCAGTTAACAGTCTTATAAGAAGAAGACTGTCGGGTTGCCTTTTGCCGGGCGGGCCATCTACGAAGAGATCACCCGAACAGCGCTCGAGGATCCTGCCCCCTTTGGCCAGACCGGAACCCCGGTCGCAGACAAAAGGCATACACGGTTCGAACCATTCATCGGGGCTTGCGCCCTCTTGTCTGGTCTTCACCCGTCTCATGCAGGCCCATATGAATTAAGGCGAGCCGCCTGCAATCTCGGACAGGATTTCCACAAACCGTTTCCGGTCTGCGGCTCCGAACCCCTTTATCCGGGGGTCCGGAATTCTTTGCCGAAGCGGACTGTTGCCCGCTTCGAAATTCTTACGCCTCAGCCAGCGACGAAACGTCGACCTTGAGGCCGGGGCCCATCGTTGTGGTGACGGACACGCGCTTCAGGTAAATGCCCTTGGCGCCAGCTGGCTTTGCCTTGACGACCGCATCGGTGAAGGCGCGAACGTTTTCTTCAATCGCCTTGGCGTCGAAGGATGCCTTGCCAACACCGGCGTGGATGATGCCAGCCTTTTCGACGCGGAACTCGACAGCGCCGCCCTTGGAAGCCTTGACGGCACCAGCAATATCCGTGGTGACCGTACCGACCTTGGGGTTTGGCATCATGCCGCGGGGGCCGAGCACCTTACCCAGACGACCGACGAGCGGCATCATGTCAGGTGTGGCAATGCAGCGATCAAAGTTGATTTCGCCCTTCTGGACGATATCAACCAGCTCTTCTGCACCGACAATGTCAGCACCAGCTGCACGGGCTTCATCAGCCTTTTCGTTGCGGGCAAACACTGCCACGCGAACGGTACGGCCTGTTCCGTTTGGCAGATTGACCACACCGCGGACCATCTGGTCAGCGTGACGTGGGTCAACGCCGAGGTTCATGGCAACTTCGAATGTTTCGTCGAACTTTGCCGTGGCGCGTTCCTTCAGAAGCTTGATGGCTTCCACCAGACCGTAAGCCTTGTCGACATCGATGCCCTCGCGGGTCTTGGCAACGCGTTTTGCAATCTTAGCCATCGGATCAGCCCACCACTTCCAGGCCCATCGAACGAGCCGAGCCTTCAACCATGCGCATGGCGGCTTCGATATCGTTCGCGTTGAGGTCCTTCATCTTCTGTTCGGCGATTTCGCGAACCTTGTCGCGGGTGATTTCGCCAACCTTGATCTTGCCTGGCTCCTTGGAGCCCGACTTCAGGTTCATCGCCTTCTTCAGGAAGAATGCCACTGGTGGCGTCTTCATCGCGAAGGTGAAGGACTTATCCTGATAGTAGGTAATCACGACGGGGATGGGCGAACCCTTCTCCATTTCCTGCGTCTGGGCGTTAAACGCCTTGCAGAATTCCATGATGTTGATGCCACGTTGACCAAGCGCAGGGCCAATAGGGGGCGAAGGTGTCGCCGAACCCGCTGGGACCTGAAGCTTGAGCTGGCCTGCAATTTTTTTAGCCATCTTATCTGCCTCTTTTCAATGCCGACCCATTTTCAGGATCGACGGTTGCAGTGTGGTGGTTCGGTTCCGACAGCCGGCTTGAGCCGCCCTCGCCTTCCACCCGTTTTGACGAAGCGAACTTCGCCGTCTTCACCCGCAAGCGGCGAACCGATGCGGGAATTCAATTCCAAAGGGCCTCAGCCCTTTTCGACCTGACCAAATTCCAGATCGACCGGGACAGCACGGCCAAAGATCGAAACCTCGACCTTGAGACGGGCGCGCTCCTCGTCGACTTCCTGAACAAAGCCGTTGAACGAGGCAAACGGACCGTCCGAAACGCGGACTGCTTCGCCGATCTCGAAAGTGACCGATGGCTTTGGCCGCTCGACGCCTTCCTGAACCTGGTTCAGGATGCGGTCAGCCTCTGCTTCGGTGATGGGCATCGGCTTGGCCGTATGCCGGTCTTCACCCAAAAATCCAGTAACGCGCGGGGTGTTCTTGACCAGACTGACGACCGCATCGTTAAGGTCTGCCTTCAGCAGAACGTAACCCGGGAAGAACTTGCGTTCCGCATCAACCTTCTTGCCACGGCGAATTTCAACGACCTTCTCGGTCGGCACCACGATCTGCTCAATGCGCGCCTGCAGGCCCTTTTGAATGGCCTTCTTCTCAATATCTTCCGCCACCTTTTTTTCGAAATTCGAATAGGCGTGGACGATGTACCACCGCGCGGTCATTCAGATGCTCTCCGTGTTCGCCTGTTATCGCCCGATGCCGAGAATAATCTCGACACCAAACGCCATCAGCTGATCAGCCGCGAAAAAGAAAATTGCTGCCAGAAACGCAAAGGCCAGAACCATGATCGTCGAAATCACCGTTTCACGCCGCGAAGGCCAGGCCACCTTTGCGGTTTCGGCTCTCACCTGCTGTAGAAAGACGAAAGGATTGTTGGTCTTTGACGCCATGTGCCGCTCTTTTTTGAAGCCCCCTGTGAGAGCCTCGTTATGCCCGTTTCCGGGTCTTTTTGTGCGCCGCGGCAAGGTGCTGCGGCATTCTCTGGTTCCAAACCCGCTTGCCCGGGGCTGGCAGTCGCATCTGCGTCACAGGACCCTGTGACATTGCCGGCATCCGAAGCTCCACATCGCACCGATGCCTGCTGAATACCTGCCCGAAACCTGTCGCTAGCCGAATCAGCGCCGGTGTTTCGAACATGCAATTTAGGCGCGTAAAGCTGGGTTTCCAGCTCCACGCACCGCGTGACTGTTTCGTCTACTTAAAGCTGATTCCGTGCAGATGCAAGTGCGATAAGGTTCTCGCACGCAAAACGCAGCGGTGGAACCATCCAATCGTCCCATCAGCTTCGGTTCTTATGGCGCAACAGAGCTATTGTTGCAAGAGCCCTGAAATACGCGATCAGTCACGGGGCTAATTTCGCTGGAATATTCGGGGTGGGCGTTAGGGCCGGGAAATTCCTGGCAGGGGCAGCAGGGCTCGAACCTGCGGCCTGCGGTTTTGGAGACCGCCGCTCTACCAACTGAGCTATACCCCTATCACGGCGCCGTAATTTCACAGGCCTGCGCGCAATTCAAGTCATTTCGCGAATTTAGTTATTTCACCCGGGCTGCCCGAGCGAAAATAGCAACAGCAAGGCTCCGGCGGCCCTTCAGCGCCATCCAGTTGCCGGTCCTGGAACCAACGCCACGCCGTCCAGACGCGCCAAAAGACCAGATGACACGTCGCAACAGAAAAGGGCGACCCGGAGGCCGCCCTTTCAAAACCCGATGCGGGAGTTCTTTACTCGACGATTGCGGCGACGATGCCGGCGCCGACGGTGCGGCCGCCTTCGCGGATAGCGAAGCGCAGGCGCTCTTCCATCGCGATCGGCACGATCAGTTCCACGTCAACCGTGATGTTGTCGCCCGGCATCACCATTTCGGTGCCTTCGGGAAGCGACACAATACCGGTCACGTCCGTCGTGCGGAAATAGAACTGCGGACGGTAGTTGGTGAAGAACGGCGTGTGACGGCCACCTTCGTCCTTGGTCAGAATGTAGGCTTCTGCCTTGAACTTCTTGTGCGGCTTCACCGAACCTGGCTTGGCCAGAACCTGACCACGCTCAACGCCTTCACGGTCAACACCGCGGATCAGCGCGCCGATGTTGTCGCCAGCCTGGCCCTGATCGAGCAGCTTGCGGAACATTTCAACGCCGGTCACCGTCGTCTTCGAGGTGTCCTTGATGCCGATGATCTCGACTTCTTCGCCAACCTTGACGATGCCACGCTCGACGCGACCGGTCACAACCGTGCCACGGCCCGAGATCGAGAACACATCTTCGATCGGCAGCAGGAATGGCAGATTGATCGGACGCTCTGGCGTCGGGATGTAGGCATCAACAGCCGCCATCAGTTCGCGGATCGCGTCTTCGCCGATCTTCTTGTCGCCGTCCTGAAGGGCAGCAACCGCCGAACCCTTGATCATCGGAATGTCGTCGCCCGGATATTCGTACTTCGAAAGAAGTTCGCGCACTTCCAGCTCAACCAGTTCCAGAAGCTCGGCGTCGTCGACCAGGTCGACCTTGTTCAGGAACACCACGAGTGCAGGAACACCAACCTGACGGGCCAGAAGAATGTGCTCGCGGGTCTGGGGCATCGGGCCGTCAGCGGCCGAAACAACCAAAATCGCGCCATCCATCTGGGCAGCACCGGTGATCATGTTCTTCACATAGTCAGCGTGGCCTGGGCAATCGACGTGTGCATAGTGGCGCGCAGGCGTCTCATACTCGACGTGAGCCGTCGAAATCGTGATGCCGCGAGCCTTTTCTTCAGGCGCTGCGTCGATCTGGTCATAAGCCTTGTACTCACCAAAATACTTGGTGATCGCAGCCGTCAGCGACGTCTTGCCATGGTCAACGTGACCAATCGTGCCGATGTTCACATGAGGCTTATTACGCTCGAATTTACCTTTTGCCATAGTCTCTTTCCTTGGGCGCCTGCGCCTTCAGTTCAGTCGAATGCGGGGCGATTAGCGACTGCTGCCCAAAAACACAAGTGCTTTTGGTCGGCAGCGCCCGGCAGAGCACTCAATGAGCGGCGGCAGTGTGGTTGGTTGGAGCGTATATGGGGTGGTATGCTGCGGTTTCAAAGGCAGGATTTTTATCCCTCGCCGTGTCCGCAGATTAAGTTTGGTTGCCGGCCAGCAACAACCACACAAACCTGGAATTCGATGTAAGCCGGAAAGCCAGTTAAAACAGAGGGGAGCCGATGTTTACACGCAGAGCCATGATTTTGTTTTTGGGCACTTTGCTGGTGGCAGGCCCCGTCCAAGCGACGCCAGGCACGGTGAGATCCGATGGATGTCACGGCCGACCCCGCCACTGCCACAAACCCGCCGAACTGCGCCGCGCTGGCAAACGTCGCTATGTCGCCGGGCGCTTCACCAAACTGCGGAAGAAAAAGAGCAAAACCCGCCGGCGCAGGCACTAACCGCCAAGCGCTTGGTGCTTTTGCCCACCGTTAGGGTTCGTGAAGGAAATCATGGTTGAATGGCGCTTGGCCGGGCTTCCTCCGGTTGAAGATGCGGGAATTTGCCGTGGCACTTCCTTCCGACTGGATGCCGGATGTTCCGATGAAGCGCGTCGTCTTCCACTGGACGGCGGGTGCGCATTCGGCGGGCAGCACGGACCGCGATGCCTACCATGTTCTGGTCGAGGGAAATGGCCGCGTGGTGCGCGGCAATCCTTCCATCGCACTCAATTCGGGCCGCGTGAAAAAGGGCTATGCCGCACATACGCTCAACTGCAACGGCGGCGCGATTGGCGTTTCGATGTGCTGCATGGGCGGGGCGCGCGAAAACCCGCTTGATGCGGGCCGCTATCCGCTGACGCAAGCGCAGTGGGACATGCTGGCGCTGGTGATTGCCGAGCTGTGCAAATTCTACCGCATTCCCGTTTCCAGCCGGACAGTGCTCAGCCATGCCGAGGTGGAACCCAATCTGGGCATCAGGCAGGAGGGCAAATGGGATGTATCATGCCTGCCTTTTGATCCGTCGTGCCGTGGCGCACGGGCCTGCGGTGACCGGATGCGGGCGCAGGTTCAGGCGGCCATGGGCAGCATGCCGCAGCTGCCGGTGCGCAAGGGCAAAGACCCCTCGCCGCTGCAGGCGCTGCTCGAGGAGATCGTTCCCATTTTGGTGCGGGGGCTTCAGGCCGGGCTTAACACGCTGATCCGCGAGATCGTCAAGCGCATCACCTGATGTTTTAGATTTCGTGCGAATGGGCGTCTGTGGCCGGCAGCGCGATGGCGTTTTTGAGCGGAGCAGTCAACGACCAGCGCAAATGCCTCTCGCCCTTTTCCAGCTCGGCGGTGCCGCCCAGGGATTGTGGCGCGACCCGCATCAGGACAACGGTGCCAAAGCCCTTTCGGGTGGATGGCTCGCGCCGTTCACCCGCTGGAGGCTCGAAGCTTTCGTTCCAGTCAATTTGCAGTACCGCCCCATGGTCACTATTAACCTTGCGCCATGCGATATGCACCGTTCCGCGGTCATCAGCCAGCGCGCCGTGCTTGGCCGAATTGGTGCCAAGTTCATGGATGGCCATACCGAGATGCTGCACTCCGTTGGGATTGAGCAGCATGTTGGGGCCGGCAAACGTGATCTGGCCATCATGGCCAAACGGTTTCAGGTGCTCGCGGACCAGCTCTTCCATGTGCGCGCCGGCCCATTCGGTGTTGACCAGAAGATCGTGTGAGCGCGACAGCGCCATGATGCGGTCACGGATGCGGTCTTCCAGTTCGCGTGGGTCAGTCGAGCGTTTTCCGGTTTCGCGCACCATCGACAGAATGACGGCGAACTGGTTTTTGACGCGGTGGTTGACCTCGCGCATCAGAAAACGAATGCGACGCTCGTTTTCCTTGGTGGAGGTAATGTCGCGGGCAATTTTTGAAGCACCGACGATCACGCCATCTGCGTCGCGGATCGGCGAAACGGTGAGCGACACGAAGATCAGAGTTCCATCCTTGCGCTTGCGCGTGGTCTCGTAGCTCGGCACCTGAATGCCGCTCCTGACCTTCGAAATGATGTCGTCTTCCTCACCCTGAAGGCCATCTGGAATAAGCATCAGGATCGAACGGCCGACCGCCTCCACCGCCGTATAGCCGAACATGCGCTCCGCGCCCTTGTTCCAGGTGGCGATGATCGAGTTCAGGTCTTTCGAGATAATCGCATCGTAGGACGAATCCACAATCGCAGCCAACCGCGCATCGGCGGAAGTACTGGGGCTGAGCGGAGAGGCGGGCAATTCAGTCATCGCGCGGAGAGTAGCGCGAATGCGCAAACGGGCAAGTGGAGGGAGTGAAAAAGGTGATGACGCTTTCAACGCTCTCCCTCCACGCTCGTATGCTGGCATGAACAGCAGCAGGCTCGAACTCCCGTTCTTGTGTTCAGGATCCAGTGCCCGGCCACACTGGAATGGGCCGCGATCGAGAGCCTGCTTCTGCTGTCGGATGCGAGCGATTGAGGACAATAACTCGCACGTACGCTTTGAAATGGCGGGACGGTTGCCGAGACGCTGGGGGTCGATGTGGATGATGTCGTTTCGTGGCTCTTGAGTATGCCTCTGGCTGCCTGAAGCCTGAGCCATCACGAACTTTCGTCGCGCCAGATCACTTTGCGAAGGTAGCGCACCCCGACCAGCCGGCGCAGCGTCAGTGCCTGGCGCTCTTCCGCGGCGGGAATGTAGAGGCTGATTCGAAGGAACTCTCTCATGCCACACCGCTCGCAGCGCATCCGCACCGCTTCAACCGGCTTGTCCCCGCATAGCGTCAAAAGATCGGCGGGATCATAATAGCGTTTGATATTGCAATACTGGCACGCCACCCGCACCGTCTGCCGCGCGTCGACTGCCCGCGCCAAAGTCTGACCCTGCCGTTTTGCCATAAGAACGAAATAGGAACATCTGCCTATTGGCGTCAAGGCCACTGCGGTTGTTGCGCGAGCCACCATTCCCGCAAACGGAGCATTGCGTTGCTGGCAGGCGAAGCCGAATTTTGGGAAAGATAAAATCTGGAGCGGGTAGCGGGAATCGAACCCGCATATTCAGCTTGGAAGGCTGCTGCTCTACCACTGAGCTATACCCGCGTATCCAAAGCTTGCCATGGCGGCTGGTGGAAAGCCAGCCTGGTTTGCTTTCATGCTGTGGTTCCGGCGCGGCGATGGTGGAGGAGGTTGGATTCGAACCAACGTAAGCTGAGCTAACGGATTTACAGTCCGTCCCCTTTAACCACTCGGGCACTCCTCCATCTGCCGACGGAACCATGCAACACGGCATGTTCTTCGCGAAATCCGGATGGTAGGGCCGTCCGAAATCCGCGAAGCGCCTTATGGCGGCAAGGGGTTTTGGTGTCAACCGCGTGGGCACTGATTTTGTTCAGCCAGAGCAGGACGCAGGGACAGGTTTGGGCTCTGCACTTCGGGCGGCGATGCCCTCCTGCCCGGCCGTGCCGGCTGGCCGTCACAAAAGGCTTTTTGCGGGTGGGCATATCCAACCGGCGTTCACCGCATTATAGGAGGCGGCATGAGCGATGACAGCAAGACCACCAAAACCCCGCGCGACAGCCACTATGCCAATCTGAGGCGCGCCCACCGCGACCAGAAGGCCGGCGGGGCAGCGCCTGCGGCAAACAGTTTCCGGCCCAAGCAGCCGCTGCCGCCGGGACAAGCCGCGCCGGAGGGCCAGGTTCGGCTCTATGGCATCCACACCGTGCGCGCAGCACTCGACAACAAGGCGCGCAGCATCAAGCGCCTGCTGGCCACCCGCAACGCCCTGGAGCGGCTGGGGATTGCCGACATCACCACCCTGCCCTTTGCCGCAGAACTCGTGGAACCCAGGGAAATCGATAAACTGACCGGCACCGATGCCGTGCATCAGGGCGTTTTGATCGAGGCGCTGCCGCTCAAACCAAAGCCGCTTGAGGCGCTGGGTGACGCGCGGCTGGTGCTGGTGCTCGACCAGGTGACCGACCCGCACAATGTCGGCGCCATCATGCGCTCGGCGGTGGCTTTTGGCGCCGGTGCGCTGATTACCACGCAGCGCCATTCGCCGCACGAATCGGGCGTTCTGGCAAAATCTGCTTCCGGCGCGCTGGAGCATATCGATCTCATCGAGGTGAAAAACCTCGCCGATGCGCTGGAAAAATTGCACGAAGCGGGCTTCCAGACCATCGGGCTCGATTCGGATGCGCCACAGGAACTGGAAGGAAGCTTCGCCGGCGACAGGGTCGCCCTGGTGCTTGGCGCCGAGGGCAAGGGGCTTCGGCAAAAGACACGCGAGACGGTGACTACGCTGGCGCGGCTCGAAATGCCGGGCGCCATCCGCTCGCTCAATGTTTCCAATGCCGCCGCCGTCAGCCTCTATGCGGCCCGCAAGGTGCTCAAGGGCGGCTGACCCGCAGCTCAGAAAAGTGGCGTCGTCGTTCAAGCCTGTTGAGCCGCCACCGCATCGCTGATCGCCATCAGGGTGGCACGTATCGCGTCGGCCACTGCCGGGGTGTTCACCATGGCCTGCTCATCCAGCCCACTGCCCAAAAGCGGAATGCTGGCGCTGGCTCGGCCCACCAGATTAGCGTTCATGGTGTTCAGAATCTCGCGAAGTGCATCGTCGGCATGGTGGGCGCGCGGCGATGCGTTGAAGACAGCCACGGTTTTGTACACAAAGGGCGGATGGCCGACGAGCCAATCCAGTGCGTTCTTGATGCTGCCTGTCACACCATGGGCATATTCAGGACTTGCGATCAGCAGCGCATCTGCTGATTCTATCTGGCGGTAAAAAAGCTCGACGGCAGCGGGAGGCCGGGATTCGAGATCGGGGTTGAAAAATGGCAGGTCGCCCACGCAAAACACATCGACCACCATGCCAGACGGAGCCAGCGTGCGCGCTGCGCGCAGCAGCGCCGAGTTGATCGACGCGGCCCTCAGGCTTCCCGACATCGCCAAAACTTTCACTTCGTCTCCTCCAGGTTCGGGAATCAGTCCGGCTCGAACCCTGAACGTTTTTTAGGCATACCCGCGTGGACACGCCACGCGGTGGAGCAGAATTTCAGGTGCTGTTTTGCCCATGCATGGCGGTTTTCAGGATGCGGCTCAGAAAATGCTGCACTATCGCACCGGGCTGAGCGGCTTTGTCGCCGATAATGAGCGGAAGACGCAGCCGAACCGGCGTTGTGGACAGATTGATCGGGCTTGCGGCCCCTTCTCTCAGCTACATCTTTGTTCCAACATGCTTTTTCTGGATGGGAAAGGCTGCCTCAATGCATATTCATGCATCTTCCAGCGCATGTCCTGCCATGCGTTCCAGCGCCTTCACCAGCGCCGAGTGATCCTCTTTCGCGCCGCCATGGGCTGCGCAAGAGTTGAACAGTTGCAAGGTGTTGGCGGTGTTAGGCAGGCTGACACCGAGGCTGCGCGCGCCGTCCAGCGCCAAGGCCAGGTCCTTTTGATGGAGTTCGATGCGGAAGCCGGGATCGAAAGTGCGGCTGATCATGCGTTCACCGTGCACTTCAAGAATGCGCGATGCGGCCAGTCCGCCCATCAACGCCTGGCGCACCTTTGCCGGGTCTGCGCCTGCTTTGCATGCAAAAACAAGGGCTTCGGCCACCGCCTCGATGGTCAGCGCCACCACAATCTGGTTGGCGACCTTGGCAGTTTGGCCGCTGCCAACCGGGCCGACATGGGTGATGTTGTTGCCCAGCTTCTCAAACACCGGCAGCGCTCGCTGGAAGGTTTTCGGGTCGCCACCGACCATGATGGTCAGCGATGCGGCCTTGGCACCGACCTCTCCACCCGACACCGGCGCGTCAAGATATGAGCAAGTCATGCCCTTGATTTTGCTTGCAAAATCCTTTGTAGCCTGCGGAGATATGGAACTCATGTCGATGACCAGCTTGCCCGCCGACAAGCCTTGCGCAACGCCATCCTGGCCAAACAGCACGTCCTCGACCTGTGGCGTATCGGGCACCATGAGGATGATAATGTCGGCCTCGCGCGCCACGGCGGCAGCACCTCTTACGCCCGCTAAACCCTTTTCAATCAATGGCTTGGGCGGCGCTTTCCGGTGGTCGCTGGTAATCACGGCATAGCCCGCATCGAGAAGATGGCCCGCCATCGGCGCCCCCATGATGCCCAGTCCGATGAAGCCGATTTTTTTGTCTTGCATTTTTATTCCTCAGCTCTGCTTCATCTCTTCAAGCCATCCGAGGCCGGCCTCGGTGCCGGCCTGCGGTCTGTATTCAGCGCCGATCCAACCGGTGTATCCGACGCTTGCCAAGTGCTTGAACAGAAACGGGAAATTAATCTCTCCGGTGCCCGGTTCGTGGCGTCCCGGATTGTCGGCAATCTGGATGTGGGCGATGCGGTCGATGTTTTTGGAAAGCGTCGGAGCGAGATCTCCCTCCATGATCTGCATGTGATAAATGTCGTATTGCAGGTACAGATTGCTGCTGCCGATGTGGGCAATCAGCCCCAGTGCCTGCGCCGACGCAGTGAGGTAAAAGCCTGGAATGTCACGCGTATTGATCGGCTCGATCAAGAGCTTAATATTTGATTCTGCAAGCTTTTCAGATGCATATGATAAATTGCTAATGAATGTTTCCGCAAGGACATCATCTGAAACATCTCGCGGAATTATGCCAGCGAGGCAGTTCACCTGAGGGCATGAGAGCGCATTCGCATAGGTGATAGCGGTGTCGACGCCGCGACGGAACTCGTCGACCCGGTCCGGCAGAATAGCAATGCCGCGCTCGCCTGCCGCCCAGTCGCCTACAGGCAGATTGAACAGAACCTGCTTCAGCCCGTTGCGCTGCAGCCGCTCGGCGACCATTTCGGGCGCAAAATCATAGGGGCCGATATATTCCACACCGGTAAAACCCGCGTGGGCTGCGGCGTCGAAACGGTCAAGGAAATCGTGCTCGGTAAACAGCATCGACAGATTGGCGCTAATTTTTCGGGGCATTTCGCGGTCCATAAACTCTTTTGGTTCAGTTGGTTAGCATCTGATCTCAATCAAGCAGCGCAATCGCGGTTGGCGCATCCTCATTGGCGGCGGCCAGATCCTCGAACTCTACAACGGCATCGATTTCGGTGCCCATCGAAATGTTCGTTACCCGTTCCAGGATGAACTCGAGAACGACCGGCACCTGGTGTTCGTCCATCAGTTCCTGGGCCTGCGCAAACGCCCTGGCAAATTCTTCCGGCCTTCTCACCCTTAACGCCTTGCAGCCCATCGCCTCGGCTACTCCCACGTGATCGACACCATAGCCAACCTCTGCATGGCCAATCGTGTTGATGTTGTCGAAGGCGAGGCTAACCTCGAAATCCATATCGAAACCGCGCTGAGCCTGGCGGATCAGGCCGAGATAGGCATTGTTCACAACTATATGAATATATGGCAGTTTATGCTGCGCACCGACTGCCAGTTCCTCGATCATGAACTGGAAATCATAGTCTCCTGACAGCGCGACGATGGGCCGGTCTGGGTCTGCCGCACGCACACCCAGCGCTGCCGGCAGGGTCCAGCCGAGTGGGCCGGCCTGACCACAATTGATCCAGTTACGCGGTTTGTAGACATGCAGAAACTGGGCGCCGGCAATCTGGCTAAGCCCAATCGTCGACACATAGCAGGTGTCGCGGCCAAATGCCTTGTTCATCTCCTCATAGATCCGCTGCGGCTTCAGCGGCACATTGGCAAAGTGGGTCTTGCGTTTCATCGTCCTCTTGCGCTTCTGGCAAGCGCTGGTCCATTCTGACCAGTCTCTGAGGTTGCCGGCAATTTTCCACTCCGTTGCCACATCGAGTAACATTTTCAATGCCTTGCCTGCATCGGATACAATTCCGAAATCCGGAGCGAAGACGCGGCCAATCTGCGTCGGCTCGATGTCGACATGGATAAACTTTTTGCCGGCAGTGTATTTTTCGACGGTGCCGGTGTGCCGATTGGCCCAGCGGTTGCCGATGCCCAGCACAAAATCGGAAGCCAGCATGGTCGCATTGCCATATCGATGTGAAGTCTGCAGACCGCACATGCCGGCCATCAGCGGATGGTCGTCGGGGATCGTGCCCCAGCCCATCAGCGTCGGCACAACCGGCACTCCGGTGATTTCGGCGAATTCGATCAGGAGGTCCGAAGCGTCAGCGTTGATGATGCCGCCGCCGGCGACAATGAGCGGACGTTCAGCGGCGTTCAGCATGGCAAGCGCCTTTTCGGCCTGCGCCCGGGTGATTTCGGGTTTGTAGATCGGTAGCGACGCGTAGGTCTCGATGTCAAACTCGATCTCGGCCAATTGGACATCAACCGGCAGGTCGATCAGCACGGGCCCGGGGCGACCCGAGCGCATCAGGTGAAAAGCCTGCGCAAAGGCCATCGGGACCTGGTAGGGCTCCATCACGGTCACCGCCCATTTGGTGACGGGTTTTGCGATGGAGGCTATATCGACGGCCTGAAAATCCTCCTTGTTCAGCCGCGCGCGCGGCGCCTGCCCGGTGACGCAGAGGATCGGGATGGAATCTGCAGAGGCCGAATAAAGCCCCGTAATCATGTCGGTTCCGGCCGGACCGGACGTGCCGATGCACAGCCCGATATTGCCGGCGCTGGCGCGGGTATAACCCTCAGCCATATGGGACGCCGCCTCGACATGACGGGCAAGGATATGCCGGATGGAGCCTCGGGCCTTCAGCGCTGCATAGAACGGATTGATCGCCGCGCCGGGCACCCCGAAAGCACAGTCGATCCCCTCTTTTTCCAACACGAGAACTGCCGCATCAACGGCGCGCATCCTGGCCATTTTTCGTCCTTTCGGATTTATCTGATCAGACTGTGCCGTGTTCAACCACGGTGTTCAACTTTTTCAGAATATTTTTCCATTTCTGAATGAAATTATCATCTACTTGTTTTTTCGATGTTTTATGTTTTTCACACATCCGATATTGGAATTTTTGAAAAACTTTTTTACGCTGTGGAAGACCATTTTTGAGGACCTTACCGATGCCGTTGACCGAAAAACGCCAGCGCGGAAGACCGCGCGCTTTCAAGGTGCCTGTCGATGCGGGGCCGGTGCAGGCGCTCGACCGTGCGCTCAGAGTGCTTTCTGTCGTGGCCGAAGGCGACGGGCTGTCGCTCAGCGAACTTGCTGCTGCCGCAGAGCTTGCCCCGTCGACCGCCTACCGCATGCTCACCACGCTTGAGGCGCACAAGATGGTGGAGTTCGAGCCCGGCCCGCAACTCTGGTCCATTGGCGTCGGGACCTATCGGATGGGTTCGGCCTTCCTGCGCCGGCGCAAGCTGGCGGACAGGGCACGCAGCATCATGCAGGCGCTGATGGAAGAGACCGGCGAGACCGCAAATCTGGGCGTCGCCGAAGAAGATGGCGTGGTGTTTATCAGCCAAGTAGAAACGCATGAGGCGATCCGCGCCTTCTTCCGCCCGGGTACCGCCGGGTCATTCCATGCATCAGGCATCGGCAAGGCCATTCTGGCGCATCTTGCCGAACCGCGCCGGGCCGCCCTTCTGGCACGCAACCTGCCTGCCTATACGCTCAATACATTGACTGAAGCAGGCGCACTGGCCGAAAACCTTTCAGCCATCCGCCAGCGCGGCTATGCAGTCGACGATGAAGAGCGCAATGCCGGCATGCGCTGCATCGCATCCGCCATTTTCAACGAATTTGGCGAACCGATTGCCGGCATTTCGATCTCCGGGCCAACGGTGCGGGTTACTCCCGAGCAGGTTTTGCGGTTCGGCCCGCTGGTGCGTACGGCTGCGGCGACGGTGACGGCGTTGATTGGCGGCGTGGTGCCCTGAAACGCCTGCTACACTGGTCGGCAGTCGCAGTCCGCGGGGGTCCCTCGCTGTACACCCACGTCAATGCAAGGAAAGCGGCCTGCGCCGCCCCCCTCGCCTTTCCGATTGCATGTCCTCTAGTTCCTAAAGCCGGCAGCGGCGTTCGTAGCCGTGGCGGTCGACAAAGGTGTCGCTGCGGTGGTCATAGCTGCGGTAGCGGGCATAGCAGCGACGTACGTGGCGTTCCCAGCCGTAGGCACGGCCATGATGCGGGCGATAGTAATAGCCGTCATCAACATAGCCCGGACCGCCGCCAATGGTGGCGCCAATGATGAAGCCGCCAACACCGGCAAGAGCCGCCGCTTCGCCGGGCGTCAGGCCTGCCGCCTGTGACGACTGGCTGGAACTGGCGAGGGCGCCAACCGAAAGGCTAAGGGCGAATAGAGCGGTAGCAAAAGTGCGCTTGAACGACATGGTGAAAACCTCCGTGCGAGGAAGCGGTCGATCCGCTTCATACTCGTCAGTCGCAACGGGCGGAGGAAAGGTTCATGATAAAAATTGCGCCGGGCAGAAAACCCGCTGGTCGTGCCGACTATCCGCAAAATGTGAAAGGCTGGTGCCCCCGGCAGGAATCGAACCCGCGACCTTCGGTTTACAAAACCGCTGCTCTACCATCTGAGCTACAAGGGCACTGCGGCGCACCGGTTACCGATAATCGACGCGCCAGTAAAGCGAAAATGTGGTAGCGCCTGGCTGACATCGGGAGATCCAGCCTCCATCTGCCCTGTCAGCTTTGGCGTTCGAAGGTGGTTTCCACGCAGGCAAGCTCCGGCAGCCAAGGCAGCGCTTCCTCGTGCCAAGTCTGCACTTTTGGCACCAGCTGCGTGCGCTGGCGGGCGGTTCCGGTACGTACTCCGTAAACTTTTGAGCCATCGCCCACTGATGTGGCGTAAAACTGTGAACCGCAGTCGCCGCAAAAAGCCTGCGCGCGCTTGTTGCCGCTTTCGGCGGTTTTCACGTAGATTTTCGGTTCTCCAGAGAGAAGGTGAAAATCGTTTTCAGACACAGGAACGGTGACACGAAACGCGGTGCCAGTGAACTTCTGGCAATCGACACAGTGGCAGATCGAGACCTTTGCCGGGTCGACCTCAGCTTCATACGTGATCTTACCACAGTGGCAGCTTCCATCAATTTTCATCTCTTATCTCCTTTTCCTGCTCGGTGGCCGCATCCTTTGCAGCCTGCAATGGCGCGTGCTAACCCAACAGGCGTTGTACGTCCAAAGTGAATTGATCAGGCCCGATGAGCAATCCTAAAATGAAATTTGCGTTCGTCTCGTCCGATGCGGACGATGCGCGCGCCGCCGTTGGCCAACTTGCCGGGCGTTACGGTCAGGTTGACGTCAATGATGCCGATGTTGTGGTGGCACTTGGCGGCGACGGGTTCTTGCTGCAGACGCTGCGCGAGACGATGGGCACGGGGAAGCCGGTCTACGGCATGAACCGGGGCACGGTCGGATTTTTGATGAACAGTTTTCGCGAGAATGGGCTTATTGAGCGGATTGAGGCGGCGTCTTCGGAAACCATCCGCCCACTGGCAATGGAAACCATTGCCGCTGATGGGACTAAAAGCGAGGCGCTCGCCATTAACGAGGTGGCGCTGTGGCGGCAATCCTACCAGACAGCCAAGATCCGGATTTCCATTGACGGAAAAGTGCGGTTGGAGGAACTGTCCTGCGACGGCGTGATGGTGGCGACGCCTGCCGGCTCGACCGCCTATAATCTTTCTGCTCATGGGCCGATCCTGCCGCTGGACGCACCGCTTCTGGCGCTGACGCCGGTCAGCCCCTTTCGGCCTCGTCGCTGGCGTGGCGCACTGATACCGGCAAAATCGACCGTGCGCTTTGACATTCTGGAAGGCGATAAGCGGCCCGTGAACGTCGCGGCGGACCACAGCGAATTCAAATCAGTTGCATCCGTCACTGTTTGCCAGTCGACCGAAAAGACCGCTACTTTGTTGTTTGACGCCAGCCATTCATGGAACGAGCGCATTCTCAACGAGCAGTTCCGCTACTGACCTTGCGGCACCTGTTGCTCCAAATGATCTGCCGGAATTAAGGTTAGCAGCGTTGCGATAGCGCGATAAAGGCGGTTTGTGTTGACAAACTGCAGCCCTGCCCGTATCGCCATATCATCTATTGCAGGCGCGTGGCGTCTGCCGCGGCAGAACATGCCCCGAACAGTCAGCCCCGAACACAAAGCAGCCAAACACTTGTCTTCAGACGAACAGACCGCGCCAGATGCGTTGACCTTTGCAGACCTTGGCCTTTCGCCGAAGGTTCTTTCCGCCGTCACCGACGCCGGCTACACCGTGCCGACGCCGATCCAGGCCGGCGCCATTCCCCACGCCCTGCAGGGCAAGGACGTTTTGGGTATCGCCCAGACCGGGACCGGCAAGACAGCCTCTTTCGTGCTGCCTATGCTGACGCGGCTGGAAAAGGGTCGCGCCCGGGCAAGAATGCCGCGCACGCTGATCCTCGAGCCAACCCGCGAGCTTGCCGCTCAGGTCGAAGAGAATTTTATCAAGTACGGCAAGAATTTTCCGAGGCTGAACATCGCGCTTCTGATCGGCGGCGTGTCGTTCGAGGAGCAGAACAAGAAGCTGGAGCGCGGCGCCGATGTGTTGATCGCGACACCAGGGCGCCTGCTCGACCACAGCGAACGTGGCAAACTGTTGCTCAATGGTGTGGAAATCCTTGTCATCGACGAAGCCGATCGCATGCTCGATATGGGTTTCATCCCCGACATCGAACGCATTTGCGAGATGATCCCTTCGCTAACTCGTCAGACATTGTTCTTCTCGGCCACCATGCCGCCTGAGATTACCAAGCTGACCGAGAAGTTCCTGCACGCCCCTGTGCGCGTTGAAGTATCGAAGGCTGCCAGCACCGGCGAAAACATCACCCAGCGGCTGGTCAAGTCCGGTACCAAGCCGTGGGATAAACGGGCGGTATTGCGTGACCTCATCGTTGCGGAATCCGAAGGGCTAAAGAACGCCATCATCTTCTGCAACCGCAAGGTGGAAGTATCGGAACTGTTCCGCTCGCTGATCAAATATGAGTTTGACGCCGGCGCGCTGCATGGCGACATGGACCAGCGCGCGCGCATGCAGATGCTGAGCAGCTTTCGAGACGGCAAGCTGAAGCTTCTGGTCGCGTCCGACGTCGCGGCGCGCGGGCTTGATATTCCCGATGTCAGCCACGTCTTCAACTATGATGTGCCGATCCATGCCGAAGATTATGTTCACCGCATTGGCCGCACAGGCCGCGCCGGACGATCTGGCAAGGCATTTACCATCGCTACCAAGTCTGATGCGAAATACCTTGCAGCCATCGAAAAGCTGACCGGCCATGAAATTGAATGGCATGACGGCGATCTTTCCACGGTCGTTGCCAGTGAAGGCGAAGACGAGGCGCCACGCCGTGGCCGCGGTGCACCACAGCGTGCTGGCCGCAAGGGTGATGGAGACCGAAAGCCACGTGGTCGCGAGCGTGGGGGCAGATCAACTTCTACACCTGCCACCGATGCATCGACGGCTCCACAGCCGGCAGAAGCAGCGCCGATTGCGCCAGCACCCGTGGAACAACGCACGCGTGCTGACAACAGCGAACGCAAGGCGCAGCGCAGTGCTGAGCAGCCACGCAATACTGACCAGCCGCGCAATGCTGAGCAACCGCGCAATGACCGCCCGCGTCGCGATGATCGTAATGGCGGGCGCCCTGACCGCACCGAACAAAACCGTCGCCAGCGCGAGCAGGATGATGACGGCACGATCGGTTTTGGCGATGAGATGCCAGCCTTCATGAAGGTTTCGGCCAAGATTTAGCTGGAGCCGGCAACGCCGTTCCCACTACTTGGCCGACCGTAGGCCCGCTTCAAACGATTTGCGCGCCCAGTTTGCCATTTCATGGGGGTCGTCGACAGCTTCGTCTGGTACCGACCAGTAGGGCATGGAAACCAGTTTGCCGTGGCGCTTGCCAGTATAAGACCACTGCGTGCAGCCGGCAGCGGCTAATTCCGGGGCAAGTTGCGCGTCGCCTTTGAGCATCAGCTCATCGCGCAGTTCGATGGCTATGATAACACCTTCGAAATAGATGCCCTTGCCACCAAACAATCGTTTGATCTGCACTGGTCCGAGCTGGGCGAAGAGGTCGGTGATCGCCGCGTGGTCCAAGGCACGGCTCCAGTATGATCAGGCGGCGCTTTGGGCGCGGGCTGCGGCCAGCTCTTTGAGATCGGCCGGCTTGAGCTCGACCGATTCACCACAGCCACAGGCCGAGCTTTGGTTAGGATTGTGGAAAGTGAAACCGGTGCGCAGCGTGGTCTGCTCAAAATCCATCTGGGTGCCAAGAAGGAACAACGCCGCCTCCGGTGCGACATAAACATGCGCGTCGTCATGCTCGATGTGGTCGTCGCCGGCCTTGGCTTCCGTTACCAGATCGACGGTATATTCCATGCCCGCACAGCCGCCCTTCTTGATACCAAGGCGAATGCCCTGCGCATTGTCACGGGTGGCCATGATCTCTCGCACACGCGCGGCGGCCCGGTCGGTCATGGTGATGACTGCAAAACGTGCCATTTTTTCCTAGCCTCTCATTCCCTGCGGGTTCAAGCCCCGCCGAATGCTGTGTGTTCCACCAAAGATGGGGAAGATTCGTCGCAAACGCAACCAATCAGTACCAGCCGACGGCGACCTGAGCTTCTTCCGACATGCGGTCGGGTGTCCAGGGCGGGTCGAAGGTCATGTTGACTTCAACATCAGAAACACCTTCCACGGTTCCCACCGCATTCTGGACCCAGCCTGGCATTTCGCCAGCGACAGGGCACCCAGGCGCTGTGAGGGTCATGTCGATTTTGACGGTGCGGTCATCTTCGATGTCGATTTTGTAAATCAGGCCGAGTTCATAAATGTCTGACGGAATTTCAGGATCGTAGACGGTCTTAAGCGCCAGCACGATGTCATCGGTCAAGCGCGCCAGCTCATCGGCGGGAATGATGGACGCAGATAACACCTTGTTGGATTTTTCACCTTCCGCAGCAGCAGTGCTTGCTTCGGAGATTTCGGTTGTCTGAGGCTCGTCCATTGTCTTGCTCATCCAAAAAACTTTCGCGCCTTTTCCAGCGCTTCCGCCAGCAGATCGACTTCTGCGCGCGTGTTGTACATGCCAAACGATGCCCTGCATGTGGAGGTTACGCCGAAGCGTTTCAACAGCGGTTGTGCGCAATGGGTGCCGGCACGCACTGCCACCCCCTGACGGTCAATCACCATCGAGACATCATGCGCGTGAATGCCCTGCAATTCAAAGGAAATGATCGCTCCCTTGCCGGGTGCATTGCCGATTATGCGCAATGAGTTGATGGCGCCCAGCCGTTCATGCGCATAGATTTTCAGGTCAGCCTCATGAACTGCGATACGCTCGCGCCCGACGCTTTCCATATATTCCAGAGCAGCACCCAACCCGATTGCCTGTACGATGGGCGGTGTGCCTGCTTCAAAACGATGCGGGGGATCATTGTAGGTGACCTGATCCTCACTGACCTCAACGATCATTTCGCCGCCACCCTGAAAGGGCCGCATGCGCTCCAGCATGTGTTTTTTGCCGTAAAGCACGCCTATACCGGAAGGTCCGTAGACCTTGTGACCGGTGAAAATGAAAAAGTCGCAGTCAAGATCCTGCACATCAACAGGCATGTGAACCGCACTCTGGCTGCCATCGACCAGAACGGGAATGCCACGCGCATGTGCGATGCGCACCATTTCCTTGATCGGGGTCACCGTGCCGAGCGCATTCGACATGTGGGTGATTGCGACAAGCTTGGTACGGTCTGTCAGCCGCTTTTCGAATTCTTCGATATGGAGTTCGCCCAGATCATCCACCGGCACCCAGACCAGCTTTGCGCCCTGTCGCTCGCGGATGAAATGCCAAGGCACGATGTTAGAGTGATGCTCCATGATGGACAGTACAATTTCATCGCCCTCGCTGATATTGGGCATGCCAAAACCATAGGCGACCGTGTTGATGGCCGCCGTTGCGTTGGATGTGAAAACGATCTCATCAACACTGCCTGCATTGAGGAAACGGCGCACGGTTTCACGCGATTTCTCATAGGCATCGGTTGCGGCATTTGAGAGAAAATGCAGGCCGCGATGCACATTGGCATATTCACTGGAATAAGCGTGCGTTACGGCATCAATGACGGACTGTGGCTTTTGGGCAGATGCGCCATTGTCGAGATAGACCAGCGGCTTGCCATAGACTTCCGTTGACAGGATCGGAAAGTCCCGGCGGATCGCTTCGACATCATAGGGAATGGGTGTGTGGTCCACTGCACTTTGCCTTTGTATTGCGTCCTTGGTGGCTCGCCAACCCTGCTCCACGGATAAGCCCAAAGGGGGTCACCCCCCAAGGCCTACCCGTGCTTAGCGAACCAGTCTTCAAGCCGCTGCTCCAGCGCCTCGATGATAGCTTCACCTTCAAGCTCCTCAATCACTTCGGCCAAAAACGCCTTGATCAGAAGACCGCGCGCCGAGCGCTCGTCAATGCCACGCGCCATCAGGTAGAAAAGATGGTTGTGATCTATTTCCTTGACCGTTGCGCCATGCCCGCACTGAACATCATCTGCGAAGATCTCCAGTTCCGGCTTTGACGAAAACTCGCCATCATCCGAAAGCAGAAGCGTGTTGCAAGCCATTTTGGCGTCTGTCTTCTGCGCAATCTGATGCACATTGATGCGCCCCTGGAACACACCATGCGCTTTGTCGGTGACGACATTGCGGATCAACTGACGCGAGCCTGTGTTGGGCACCGTATGGTCCAAGACCATGGTCACATCAGTATGTGCAGCGCCTGAGAGAAGGTTGACACCGCGCATCTGGAAGTCTGAACCTTCGCCCTTGACCCCAACGCGCACTTCCTGACGAACCAGCTTGCCGCCGGCATTCATGAAGAAGAGATTCAGTTGCGCGTCTTTGCCGATCTCTGCGTTGAACTGGCCGAGATAGGTGGCCGTATCGGCAAGATCCTGGATGATCAACCAAGTGACATTAGCGCCCTCGCCTACAGTCAGGTGGCTGACGGAGGTGGACAGGCTCGCACCTTCGCCTGTCTGGCGCTCGACGATCATGACCGTTGCGCCATCACCGACATTTACTGGAAAACGGCTATGCGTCTGGCCACCCATCTGGATGTTCTGCAATTCGATGGGCGCATCAACCTTGGTACCGGCAGCGACATCAACGCAATATCCGTCTGCCACAAAGGCAACGTTGAGCGCACCTATCGCGTCATCTGAACCAATCGTGACCATGGCGGGCGCGAGGCTGCCATCTTGCAGCTTCTCTTCAAGTCGCTGGAAAGTGACACCCGGTTGACGAGGCAAATCCGTTGACGCCAGACCATTGGCAACCGTCAACACGGTTGAACCTTCGAGCAAGGCGGAGAGCTTCTTGACGGTCGCGCCTGCATTGCGCTCTGGAACACTGGACAAAAGACGTCGCAGATCCGTGTAATGCCAGGCCTCGACACGGCGCGTCGGCAGACCGTTACTCAAAAGCGCAAGCGCGTCGCCACGTGCTGTGGTGACATCAGGATTGCCCGGCAGATCCGAGGCGAGAGCCTCATAAGCAGCAAACAGAGCCGTTTCGGCCTGTGTGCGCTGGGGTTGGGTTGTTGCGTGCATGTTCATGGACACCCCTCAGGCGGCTTCGCCGATGATGCCGGCATAGCCATTGGCTTCCAGCTCATGTGCAAGTGTCTTGTCGCCCGACTTGATCACCTGCCCCTTGTAGAGAACATGAACGGTGTCTGGCACGATGTAATCAAGCAGGCGCTGATAGTGGGTGATGACCACAACCGCACGATCTGGCGAACGCAATGCGTTGACGCCGTCAGCGACGATCTTCAGCGCATCAATGTCGAGCCCGCTGTCGGTCTCGTCCAGCACGCAGAGCTTCGGCTCCAGCAATTTCATCTGAAGGATTTCAGCGCGCTTCTTTTCACCGCCGGAAAACCCGACATTGAGCGGACGCTTGAGCATCGCCATGTCCATTTCCAGAGAAGCGGCAGCTTCCTTAACGCGCCTGATGAATTCCGGGATCTTCAAAGGTTCTTCGCCGCGCGCCTTACGCTGCGCGTTCATTGCCACTTTGAGAAACTCCATGGTGGCCACACCTGGTATTTCCATCGGATATTGGAAAGCCAGAAAGATGCCAGTCGCGGCGCGTTCGGCAGGATCCATCTCAAGGATGTTCTGGCCGTTGAAGATAACTTCGCCCTCGGTCACTTCATAGTCATCACGGCCTGCGAGAACGTAGGAGAGCGTGGATTTTCCCGAGCCATTCGGCCCCATAATGGCCGCGACTTCGCCGGCCTTTACCGTGAGGTTCAGTCCGCGAATGATTTCGGTGCCATCAGAGGCGATGCAGGCGTGCAGGTTCTTGATCTCAAGCATATGTCTGTCCTGAATATTCTTTGGGTCGGCTCAGCCGACCGAGCCTTCGAGCGAAATACCGATGAGTTTCTGCGCTTCTACCGCGAATTCCATAGGTAGTTCCTGGATCACTTCCTTGACGAAGCCATTGACGATGAGCGCAATTGCTTCCTCTTCAGGAATGCCGCGCTGCATGACGTAAAACTTCTGATCGTCGGAAATCTTTGAGGTTGTCGCTTCGTGCTCGAACTGCGCCGATGCGTTTTTCGCCTCGATGTAAGGGACCGTGTGGGCACCGCAATTATTGCCGATCAGCAGCGAATCGCAATTGGTGAAATTACGTGCGTTCGTTGCTTTGCGATGTGCCGAGACCTGCCCGCGATAGGTGTTTTGCGAGAAGCCTGCGGCAATACCCTTGGAGATGATGCGGCTCTTGGTGTTTTTACCGAGATGGATCATCTTGGTGCCGCTGTCGATCTGCTGGTAGCCATTGGAGACGGCGATCGAGTAAAACTCGCCCTGGCTGTCATCGCCACGCAGGATGCAGGACGGGTACTTCCAGGTAATCGCGGAACCAGTTTCGACCTGCGTCCACGAAATTTTCGAGCGGTCACCCCGGCAATCGCCGCGTTTGGTGACGAAATTGTAGATGCCGCCCTTGCCGTTCGCATCGCCCGGATACCAGTTCTGGACGGTCGAGTATTTGATCTCGGCATCATCAAGTGCCACCAGCTCCACCACGGCGGCATGCAACTGGTTCTCATCGCGCTGAGGCGCTGTGCAGCCTTCGAGGTAGGACACGTAGCCGCCCTCTTCCACGATGATCAGCGTGCGCTCGAACTGGCCGGTGTTCTTTTCGTTTATGCGGAAATATGTCGACAATTCCATCGGGCACCGCACGCCTTTAGGCACGAACACGAAGGAACCGTCGGTGAAGACCGCCGAGTTGAGCGTTGCATAGTAATTATCGCTCGTGGGTACGACCGAGCCGATATATTTCTTCACCAGTTCCGGATGTTCGCGAATGGCTTCCGATATCGCGCAGAAAATAACGCCTGCCTGAGCAAGCTCTTTCTTGAAGGTCGTGACGACAGACACGGAATCAAACACCGCATCGACTGCAACACGGCCAGATTTGTAGATGTTGTCGCTTTCCTCGCCATCTTCGATGGTCTCGCCATCAGCGCTGGCGGCAGGCTTTTCGACTCCGGCCAGAATTTCCTGTTCACGAAGCGGGATGCCGAGCTTCTCGTAAACGCGCAATAGCTCGGGATCGACCTCAGCAAGTGAGCTTGGTCCAGGCGTGCTTTTGGGCGCCGCGTAGTAATGGATGTCCTGAAAGTCGATCTTCGGATAATTGACGCGCGCCCAATTGGGCTCTTCAAGCGTCAGCCAACGGCGGAACGCCTCCAGACGCCATTCAAGCATCCATTCGGGCTCTTCCTTCTTGGCCGAGATGAAACGGATCGTGTCTTCAGACAGGCCACGCGGGGCCTTGTCCATTTCGATGATCGTCTCGAAACCGTATTTATACTGGTCCACGTCGATCTGACGGACCTGATCAATGGTCTCCTGCACAGCAGGCATAGGCGCTCTCCATCCACGCCGGGTGCAAGGCCCGGCAGTTTTCGAACTATGACACCGCTTGGCGGCGTAAGTTCTATATAGTGCACTGCAAACCGAATTTCATCGGCTCGCAATGCTCGTTCAAGCCGTGTCCGGCTTATGGGCAGCTGCCGGTCAGGCGGCCTTTTCTTTTCTGGCCACTTGCCTGGCGACAATGCCGGCAAGCGCCTTTTCGAACAATGCGATGTCAGCGTCGGTCGTGCCGCGCCCGATAGACACACGCAAGGCACTTTCCCCCGCCCGGCCCATCGCCTTCAGCACATGGCTCGGGCCAACCTTGCCAGACGAACAGGCCGAACCTGCAGAAACGGCGACACCGGCAAGATCGAAAGCGATTTGCAAGGTCTCGGCCGCCATGTCCGGAATGGCAAAGAACACCGTGTTGGATAGGCGCTCTGCGCCCTCGCCGTAGATTTCAGCGAAATCAACGTTGCTGCGTATCGCTGACTCGATGCGGCTGCGCAATGCACCAACTGCAGCCATGCCGCCCAGCGAAGCAAGAGCTTCTGCAGCGGCGGCGCCAAAGCCTGCAATCGCGGCAACGTTTTCTGTGCCGGCGCGATGACCCTTTTCCTGGCCACCGCCGGTCACAAGCGGTTCCGGCATTAGCAGATCCGAAGCGCCGACAATGGCACCAGCACCCTTTGGACCGCCAATCTTGTGTGACGAAAGAATCAGAAAATCAACAGAACCCTCTGTAATATCTAGAGAAATTCTCCCAGCCGATTGAACGGCGTCCAGCACGAACACGCCACCGGCGCCATGCACAAATGCGGCAATCTCCGCGACGGGCTGAACGACACCTGTTTCATTGTTGGCATGATGGATCGCCACCATTGGCAGACCAGCTTCACTGTCATGCTTTGCCAAGGCATCAGCCAGCTCGGCAAGATCGATCACGCCGTTGCCATCGATCCCGATCGTCTCGATCTGGTCTGGCCGAAAGCGTCCACCACCCAGAATACAGGGATGGTCGGAGGCCGCAACATAGAGCCGTGCCATCCGGATTACGCCGCGACCCATGCGCCAGTTTGGCGTCAGAAGTGTTGCTGCTGCTTCCGTGGCACCTGATGTGAAAACAACATGGTCAGGTATGGCGTTTGCCAGGCTGGCGACTGCGCGGCGCGCGTCTTCGATCAGCCGGCGGGCGGTTCTGCCTTCGCCATGAACCGATGAAGGATTGGCATCGCAATCCAGCGCTAAGCCCATCGCCTCACGCGCAGCGTCCAGCAAAGGCGCGCTGGCGTTGTAGTCAAGATAGGCGCGATGGCCGTCCATAGCGATGTGATTTGTCCTGTCAGTTTGCGCTTGCGGGCGATCTGGCGTTATTTCCTTGAATTTTCAAGGTCAAACGTCCTAAGAACCCGCTTCGACAACGGGGTGGCAGCGGCTACCCAGTTTTGAAGAGTTCTAAAGTAGCTTTTTATGGAGCCGTCCGCGGCGCGTCAAGGCCGGAGATTTTCGATTTCCCCAGCCCGGGCAGCAGCTTCAGCAACCGGAGTATCGCATGCCAGAGGTCATTTTTGCAGGTCCAGCGGGTCGCCTGGAGGGTCGCTACCAGCCTTCGAAGGAAAAGAACGCGCCGATCGCCATCGTGCTGCACCCGCACCCGCAGTTCGGCGGGACGATGAACAACAAGATCGTCTACGACCTCTTCTACATGTTCCAGAAGCGCAACTTTACCACGCTGCGTTTCAATTTCCGTTCGATCGGCCGCAGCCAGGGCGAATTTGACCACGGCACTGGCGAGCTTTCGGATGCGGCAGCCGCGCTTGACTGGATTCAGTCGCTGCATCCCGATTCCAAGTCTTGCTGGGTTGCCGGCTATTCGTTTGGCGCATGGATCGGCATGCAGCTTTTGATGCGGCGCCCAGAGATCGAGGGTTTTATGTCGATCGCCCCGCAGCCCAACACCTATGACTTTTCCTTTTTGGCCCCTTGCCCTTCATCCGGACTCATCATCCATGGTGATGCTGACAAGGTGGCGCCACCGAAAGATGTGCAGGGTCTGGTAGACAAACTGCACACCCAGAAAGGCATCACCATTACCCAGAAGACGATGCCGGGCGCGAACCACTTCTTCCAAAGCCATTCTGACCTGTTGATCGAAGAATGCTCTGATTATCTCGACCGACGCCTCAATGGCGAACTGGCCGAAGCTCGCCCCAAACGCTTGCGCTAGGAAAGGTTTTTTGCAGCATGTACCAGCCTCCACATTTCGTAGAGACCCGGCTGGACATTCTGCATGGGCTGATCCGGGCACATCCCTTGGGGTTGGTGGTTTCGAACGGCAGCGATGGCCCGGTGGCCAACCCGCTACCATTTCTGCTGGATGACGGCATCGGACCGAAGGGAAGGCTGCGTGCCCATTTTGCCCGTGCCAACCCGCAATGGCGCTTGATTGCCGAGACACCCGATCTGCCCGTGCTCGTCGTGTTTCAGGGCAGCGACACCTACGTCACCCCATCCTGGTACGAAACAAAGCGCGAAACCCGGCAAAGTCGTGCCCACGTGGAATTACGCCATTGTGCAGGTGCGCGGCAAGGCAACGATCATCGATGACGCCGCGTGGTTAATAGCGCAAGTTGATGCGTTGACCCAGTCTCAGGAAAAAGACGAGCCTGAGCCGTGGCACGTTGCTGACGCACCGGACAGCTACATCGCCTCGCAGCTCAGGGGCATTATAGGGTTAAAAATCGAAATCACCGAGATTTCCGGCAAATGGAAGGTCAGCCAAAACCGACCGGAGGCGGACCGTGAGGGCGTTGCGAAGGGGCTGACGGTGACCGGCCGCAATGAAGACAACGCCGTTGAAATGGCCCGGCTGGTGCGCAACCACCGCAGCACTTAACTACCGCTAACGCCGCTTTGCCTCTCGTTCTTGTGATATCTGCCGCCCAGATGCTAAAGGCCGGGCGACGACCCTTCACAAGCGACTTTCCGGGAACATAGCATGGCCGCCTTCAAATCCGACTTCTTGCGCGTCTTGTCAGAGCGCGGCTTCATCCACCAGGTTTCAGATGAAACCGGACTGGACGATCTTTTCGCCAAAGAAACCGTAACCGCCTATGTCGGCTATGACGCGACCGCCACCAGTTTGCATATCGGCAATCTGATTTCGGCAACTATGCTCTACTGGCTGCAGGAGACCGGTCACCGCCCCATTGCATTGATGGGCGGCGGGACATCGATGATCGGCGATCCATCCTTCCGCGATGAGCAACGCGGACTTCTGACGCCTGAAAAAATTGGCGAAAACATCGAAGGCATCAAAAAAATCTTTGGCCGCATCCTGCGCTTTGGCGACGGGCCCAACGACGCGCTGATGGTCAACAATGCCGACTGGCTGATGCAGCTGAACTATGTTGAATTCCTGCGCGACGTGGGTCGGCATTTCTCAGTAAACCGAATGCTGTCGTTTGACAGCGTCAAACTGAGGCTCGACCGCGAGCAGTCGCTGTCCTTCCTCGAATTCAACTACATGATCCTGCAGGGCTACGATTTCGTAGAACTGAGCCGCCGCTACGATTGCCGCCTGCAGATGGGTGGCTCGGATCAATGGGGCAACATCATTAACGGTATTGATCTTGGCCATCGCATGGGTACGCAACAGCTATATGCACTGACCACGCCGCTTCTCACCACGTCGTCGGGTGCCAAAATGGGGAAGTCGGCCAATGGTGCTGTCTGGCTGAATGGCGATGTGTTTTCGACCTATGATTTCTGGCAGTACTGGCGCAACACGGAAGACGCCGACGTGGAGCGTTTTCTCAAGATTTTCACCCGCCTTCCTCTGGATGAAATCGCAAGACTTGCCGCTCTTGGCGGTGCTGAACTCAACGAAGCCAAGAAAATCCTAGCAACCGAAGCAACCGCAATCGTGCACGGCCGCGCCGAGGCGGAAGCAGCAGCCGAGACAGCCCGTAAGACGTTTGAAGAAGGTGTAACCGACGCCTCGCTGCCAACCATCGAAATCGGCAACGGTCTTCTTGAAGCCGGCATCGGCGTGCTGGCGTTATTCGTCTCCGCAGGGCTTGCCGGATCCAATGGAGAGGCGCGCCGGCATGTCCAGGGGGGAGCTCTGCGCGTCAACGATACCCCGGTCACCGACGACAAGCGGTTGATCACGATGGCTGATGTTTCTGCCGAAGGAGCCGTGAAGCTTTCGCTCGGCAAGAAGAAGCACGTTCTGGTACGACCCGGCTAATGGAACTCGAAAATCGAGCGAAAAATACCGGGTGCGATAATCGAAAGCGGGTTGATCTCGAGATTGGGAGACTTGGCGCTGCCGGATAATTTGTAGGTGACGCCGATCAGCCCGCGGTCACGACCATTGCCCAAGATCATCCCGACTAGTGGCAGTTCGCCAAACAGGCGGTTGAGGCCATAGGCCGGCATGAAGGTGCCCGTCATGGCCATTCGGCCTGCGGGGTTGTAAAGCGTGCCCTGGAACGTCGTGCCGATCATAGGTCCGCGCAGCACGCCGTTCTCGATGTCGAGGCTGCCGGTGCCCTTGCGAAGTTGTGCATAGCCGCGCTCGAACTGGACGCGGGATGTATCGATGTCGCGTTTCACCGCATCGTTGAGGCTGCGATCGCTGCCCTGGGGTGGGGTAGAAACCATCGACCGCAGCTTGGGTTCATTCACCACCCAGAAATCACGCGCGTCCACCTGCCCGGCAAGGGACCCGTTCACGGGTCCGGCCAGATCGAGGGCAATCGTTCCGCGCTCCATGTGTTCGTAGACGTCTAAAAAGCGAAGAATTGCGCCGGCATCCGCCGAGCGCATTTTCAGTGTCCGGGTACCGTCGACGGTGGAATTGGAAACATTCACATTGCCCCCGGAACGCGTGGCACCTGCCACATCCAGAGCGAGCACAGTACTGCCGACTCCGCTGTAGTTCAGCTTTACGTTGGTCAATTGCTCGCCATGGAAGCCCACAAGCCTCCGCACATTGGCATCCAGTGAAACCGGCACCTTTCCGACCGACGCGGTTGCCTTGTCTGCATCGGCTGTAAACTGCTTCACGACGGCGCGTGCATCGAGTGAATTGCCGGTGACCGTTACCTTGTAGCCCTTGCCCGCCGCCTTGATGTCCAAGGCAATGTCATCGTCGCGGTTTAGCTTGATTGTGCTAAAATTGGCGCTGGACAGCGATCCCCCTGACAGCACGATATCGCCTTCAATGGCAAAGCTTTTGCCCGAAAGTTTGAATTTGGACAGGTTGACCCGTTCGCCTTTCTTGCCCAAGGAAAATTCGACTTTTGCAGCAACGCCCGCGCCCTTGGTCCAGCCGGCCCACGGGATGCTGAGCTTGCTGTCTGTCAGGTCAGCGGTAACCTTTTGCGGGGTAAACGCCCCGTCGGACGCAGGAGGTCCTGCGCTGAATGCTACCTTCACCGGCCCTGAAACGAGATCGCCAAGGCCGGGCACCAGCCCTTCCCGCGTCTTGTCATTCAGTGTCATGGTGATATCGCGCTTGCGCCCAGGCCCGGCCGGTCGAAGCGGCTCAACCAGAGCGATCTCGGACGGCACTCCATTGAGGTTCGCATTGGCGGCCACAACAGCCTTTTGTGGATCGACAGTGATAGTCCCCACGGCACCGGTGACGAGTTGGCCATCAAATGGCTGCGATAGCGCCAGATCGCGGTAATTGAGCGACACAAGCCAGTCGAGCCTGTCAGGATCGATGCCGTTTTGCAAAGGAATGTCAGCGCGTACATGCCCGGTGACCGCGCCGGAGGTCAGATCATCGGGGCCGAAACCAACGTGGCGCATGGCATTTATCGGCTCGTAGGAAGCGAGTTCGGCGATAGCCGCTGCATCGCCTGCGACGTCGATAGTGAGCGCGCCGATCACTGGCGGGCGGTTGGCATCGCGGATTGCAAGCTTGCCATTGGTGGCAGCGACTGTCCTGCCACTGCTCATAAAAACGGTCCCGGACGAAAGGGCAATATCGATGTCATTGCCGCGAAACGCCACGATGCCGTCCGCCTCTCGGACCGGGGGAATACGTCCGGTTACGTCGAAGCGTGTATTTTCGACATGGAAGGTTCCGAATACTTCGTCATGGGTGACTGGGATGCCATTGCCGATCCGACCTACAGGCACCCGATAATGGAGCTTGCTGTCGCGCAGGCGCCCGCCGAAAAGATTTTTGAGCACCCAGTTGCGAGCGCCGGGTGCTGCAAACCAAGGCCAAAGCTGTTTGACGTGACCGGCAGCCATGTCCGGCACTGTAAGCGCCAGTGTGATACCGGGAGCTTTTCCAGGCGCGAACTCGAAAGCGCCCGCCCCCAACAATTCGCCTCCATTGGTGCGAACACCGATTTGGTCCAAGGTGAGGCGCGAGGCGAGGGGATCATAATTGCCGGAAACTTTGGCCAGAATATCCAAAGCCGGTTCCGGCGAATCTGTTGGCGCAAGGATTGAGCCGTCGCTGATCAGTTCGTAGCGGTAACTGCCAGCGTCCGCCTGTCCATCGGTCGCGGGAGCCGGTCCTACTGCACCGTGAAAATTGAATCGCGAACGCCCGGTCGTGAAGACCAGCCCGGGAATTTCCGCCTTCGCCGTACCCTTGTCTATTGCGAG
Organism: Mesorhizobium sp. NBSH29; assembly: GCF_015500055.1. NCBI lineage: Bacteria > Pseudomonadati > Pseudomonadota > Alphaproteobacteria > Hyphomicrobiales > Phyllobacteriaceae > Mesorhizobium > Mesorhizobium sp. NBSH29. The sequence continues at coordinate 2,696,906 of NZ_CP045492.1, read as the reverse complement.
GGACAGATCGACGTCACCGGTGATACGACCATCATCCTTCAGGTCTACCGAGATGCCCCCAATTCGCGCCCGGACCGACAGGCCGGTCGGCACATCGCCCAAGCCTTCGGCGCCCGTAATCGTTGCCTTGATCGTATCGATCCGGTTTCCGGCAGGCGTTGCCAAGGAAGCTGCAGCTTCCAGTTTGTCCGGCACCGGTACAGGCGTTCCGATCCGCAGTTCGACCGAAGAGATGCGCCGCGAAGTGACAGTTCGGGCAGCGGTGCCGGAGATTAACAGCAGACGTCCATCAATCGTTGCTTCGGCCTTGATCGACATCTGACCATTGGTTTTCTGAAGGAGCTCGGCGCTGGAGACAACGACACTTCGCATGCGGCCTCCCTCCGGAAGCTCCAGATCAACACCGGCAAGGTTGATGCGTCGGGTGGATCCGACCTCCATGATATCGAACGCGCGGTGCAGACTGCCGAAAAGCAGGTCGATCACCTTATCGGGATCGATCAGTCCGTCGGGTCGTTGAAGACCCGCTTGCCAGTTTGGACCATCTCGCGCCGGTAGCGAGGACGCCGTGATGCGCGCCTCGCTGATGGCAGCACTGCCGAGCCGGACCTCGCCTGACATCAACGGCCAGAAGCGCACGCCAAAGCGCATTTTCCCCGCATCGAACATCGGCTTGCCGTCGGATGATTGGACAGTGATGTCGCGGACTTCCAGTGCTATGAACTTTGACGCATCAAGCGAAAGTGTCGCCGAGCCGATTTTTGCCGCGACATCACCGCCGACGAGGCGCTCGATCGCGGCCTCGCCTTCGGCGCGCAAACGGTCGCTGCCGATACCGGTCATGCCGATGAAAATGACAGCGCCTGTGGTGATGACAAGGAGACCGCCGACCACAGATGTGACCGCGGCAACAGCACGCAGGATACGCCATGGCAGCTTGCCCCGGCGCTGAAGCAGGTGGCCCTGCCCTTCGGCTGAAGGAAATTCGGTCAGGGAAGTGATTTCCTCCTGCCTGAACCGAATCTTCTCGTGCTTCTGAACCTCTTGGTTCAATGGCTTTCCAATATTTGTGCGAGTGTGGACGAATCCGCTGTCAGGATATATCCCGGATCGATCTCGCGTAACATCATCAGGGGGCGCCGACATGGCGGAAGTTGAAGTAGGGCACAAGGCACCGGACGTCCAGCTTTCGGGAGAGCATGAAACCTTTCAGCTCGCCAATCACTCAGGCAAGATCGTTGTGATATATTTTTATCCGCAGGATGATACCGAAGGTTGCACGCTTGAGGCGATCGAGTTTTCCCGTCTGAAGCCAGATTTCGAGGCGATTGGCGCATCGGTCGTCGGCGTTTCGCCCGATAATCTGAAAAAACACCAAAAGTTCCGTGCCAAGCATCATCTGACGGTGGACCTGCTCGCCGATGAAGAGCGGAATGCGATAGAAGCATTTGGCGTCTGGACCGAAAAGCAGATGTTCGGCCGCAAATATATGGGCGTCGAAAGAGCCACATTCCTGATCAACCGCGTTGGAATGATCGCAAAAATATGGCGCAAGGTGCGCGTTAACGGCCACGCTGAAGCTGTGCTCGAGGCTGCAAAGTCCCTGTAAGCGTCGTCTATTTTAGAAAAATTGCGTGATTGGACCACAACCGGTCACACGTTCAAATCTTTGTTAACCCTAACAATGTGTAATCCTTCCAGTCGATGGTCATCCCTCGCATGGAAGTTTTTGCCTCGTGACTTACCCTGCTCGCCCTCCCGTTTTTGGCAAACGCAAAGAGCCCCATACAATCATCATCGCGCATGGCGATGAGATCAGGCACTTCACCGTGCGGCCTTGGCTGATGGCGTTGCTTGGTTCGGCCCTTGCCGCTGTTGCAATCGGCTATCTTCTGGCCACATCTTATCTTGTCTTCCGAGATGACCTACTGGGAGCCACTGCGGCGCGGCAGGCGCGAATGCAGCAGGCCTATGAGGACCGCATCTCGGCCTTGCGCGCGCAGGTCGACCGCATCACCAGCCGACAATTGCTCGACCAGCAGTTGATGGAAAGCAAGGTCAGCGAACTAATTGCGCGCCAGTCGCAGCTGACGCTGCGTCATGGGCGCATTGGGCCGATGCTAGAGCGTGCCAATACGGCGGCAGGCGCCTTGCCTGCAATAGCGCCGCTTCCTGAGCAAAAGCCAGACACCAGCGCTGCCCTAGCCTCCCCGGCGACGCTGACGACAGCCTACGCGCCGGAGGCAGAACTGCGTGCCACATCGGCCAGTGCATTTGCGTTTTGGTCGCCGCGGGCTGCCATTACCGCCGAGAGCGAGGCCGATCACGCCGACAAGATTTTTGTGACAATCAACCAGTCACTGCGCACCATTGAAAATGAGCAGATCACGCGCATCGATGCGCTGGCCGAAAATGCGTATCAAACTGCAGATACAATCAGAGACGCGCTGCAGACTGCCGGGCTGTCAGTGGATGTAGACTTCGATAAGGATGAAGCCACTGGTGGGCCACTGATTTCGGCTGATAAGGCGAGCATGTTCGAGACCAAGGTCAAGGAGCTCGACCAGGCGCTCGATGCACTTGACCAAGTCAAGGACAAGGCGCGCAAGCTACCAATATCCAACCCGGCTCCGGGGCTGGCGATAACCTCGACTTATGGCGTACGCCGGGACCCACTTCTTGGAATTCCCGCGCTCCACTCGGGTATGGATTTTCGGGCACCGACTGGCACTGCCGTCCGCGTCACCGCGTCGGGTACGGTAACCAAGGCCGGCTCGAATGGCGGCTATGGCAACATGGTTGAAGTGGATCACGGCAATGGGTTTTCGACCCGCTATGCGCATTTAAGTCGCGTCCGCGTGTCCATCGGCGATTCAGTCGAAACCTACGCCGTTATCGGGGACTCGGGGAGCACAGGTCGCTCGACCGGTCCGCATCTTCACTATGAAGTGCGCCACAATGGCGATCCTGTGGACCCGCTGCGTTTTCTGAAGGCAGGCAAGAAGGTCGTGAAATTTCTCTAGCTCACAACCCAAGGGCGAGACCAAGTCCCAACACAATTTCGGCTGCGGCGATGCCGAGAAGCACACGCCGGCCAAGGTGTAGATAGGCCAGAAACCCTGCCGCCGCTGCCCCTACCCTCAACGCTAGAGAGGTGTCGGCAAGCGCGCCGCTTGGGAAAACGATCAGGTTGCCGATCACCGCCGCGACAAGCGCGGTGGCAATGGCGCGAACCAGCACCAGAACATCAGAGTCGTCCGAGACCCGACCGCCAAAATAAACACCCAGAAATCGCCAGGCATCTGTTGCTAGCCAGCCGGCAACGAGGATGAACACAAATGGCCACCACCAGGTGTCTTGGGACGTGAAGGTCATGACCGTGATTGCTTTCCGGTGAACCGCAAACGGTGCCATCCATAGGCCGCGAAGCCCCCGATGAGGCCGGTCACAAGCAGGTCAAACCCCGGGATGGCCATATGCAGCGCTGGCCCGAGCAGCAGACCGATCACCATGGCGATGTGGCTGGCACGTTCGCGCGCCGACCCCCAGAGGGACGTCAGGAAATAAATGGGGGTCAACAGCAGCAGACCCGCAGATGCCGCCGGCGGCAGGGAGGGCGCAACGGCGTAGACCACTGCAACCACCAGCATGTTTGCGACCACAAGCGTCGACCCGAGCCCAAGATAATAACTAGTGCGCATCTCGCGCGGTACCGCGCCGATTTTCTCCATCGCAATCACCCATGAGGTGACAGCGACGAAATGCGACAGGAGATAGAGTACCCATGGGCGGGTGCCCGGCCCGCGCAGTTCGGGCGCCAGCGCCACCACCATCGGCATCAGCCTGACAGAGGAAAGAGCAACAGCAAAGGCTGCTGCGGCAAGCGAGGTGCCCGACATAATCGCGCCGATCAGCACCACCTTGGCCGGGAGCGCCCAGACCATACCGGTCATGAAAACAGCCTCCACCAGTGACAGCCCAGCCTCGCGCGCCAGCCCGGCGAAACCTATAAACGCGCTGGTGAGAATAAGTCCTGGCACAGAGAACGAAGCGCGCACGCCGCGTCGGTACCAGCCGAAGTGGCTTGCATCGATATTTGTCTGGTTTTCTGGTGCGTCGATCATCCTGCGTCGGCGCGTAGCACGAGCGTGATCAGGGAGTGACGAAAAAGCATGCGGTTCTGACTTTGGACCAATGAAAAGGGCGTGCCAGTCGGCACGCCCTTTTATTGTACCCGCTCAGCTCTTGCGCGGAAGTTGCGGCACGAGGCTGCGCTTGCCAGATGCTGGCGGGGCCTTGGGCTTTGCCGGCGCTGCCTTCTTGACCGCAGCCTTTTTGGTTGCTGGTCGGCGGGGCGCCGGATCATCCTTGGGCACTTCCTTCTTTGGCTTCACCCGCGCTTCGTCTGCAATCGTTTCAAGATGCAAGCCCTTTTCGCCAGTCTCTTTCGCCTCGACGGTGACCTTGACGATTCCGCCCTTCTTGAGCTTTCCGAAAAGTACTTCTTCAGCAAGCGGCTTCTTGATGTGCTCCTGGATCACGCGGCCAAGTGGCCTCGCGCCCATGCGCTCGTCGTAGCCCTTCTCCGCCAGCCACGCGATGGCATCCTGCGATAGGTCGAAGGTGACGCCGCGTTCTGAAAGCTGGGCTTCAAGTTGCATGACGAACTTCTGCACCACCTGATGCACGACCGGTACCGGTAGCGTTCCGAACGGGATGATGGCATCGAGACGGTTGCGAAATTCCGGCGTGAATAGCCGGTTGATCGCCTCGACATCATCGCCTTCCCGCTTGGTGGAGCCAAATCCAATGGCCGCGCGCTGTGCATCCGAGGCACCCGCATTAGTGGTCATGATTAGGATCACGTTGCGGAAGTCGATCTGCTTGCCGTTATGATCGGTCAGCTTGCCGTGATCCATGACCTGCAACAGGATGTTGAATAGGTCCGGATGCGCCTTTTCAACCTCATCAAGCAGCAGCACGCAATGCGGATGCTGGTCTACGCCGTCGGTGAGCAGACCGCCCTGGTCGAAACCGACATAGCCCGGAGGTGCGCCGATCAGACGCGAGATAGTGTGACGTTCCATATATTCCGACATGTCGAAGCGCAGAAGTTCGACACCAAGCGAGGCGGCGAGCTGCTTTGCCACTTCCGTCTTACCAACGCCTGTGGGGCCGGAGAACAGATAGGAGCCAATCGGCTTTTCCGGTTCGCGCAACCCTGCCCGCGCCAGCTTGATGGCTGAAGACAGCGCCGTGATGGCGGTATCCTGTCCGTAGACGACACGCTTCAATTCGATCTCAAGGCCGGCAAGAACCATTTCATCGTCGGCAGAAACCGTCTTGGGCGGGATCCGCGCCATAGTGGCGACTGTCTCCTCGATTTCTTTCACGCCAATCGACTTCTTGCGCTGCTTTTCAGGCAGCAGCATTTGCGATGCGCCAGTCTCATCGATAACATCGATGGCCTTGTCTGGCAGTTTGCGATCATTGATATAGCGCGCGGAAAGCTCCACCGCAGCCTTGATTGCTTCGGTCGTATACGTGACCTTGTGGAACTCTTCGAAATAGGGTTTTAGCCCGGTCATGATGGCAATGGTGTCGTCAACTGAAGGCTCGTTGACGTCGATCTTCTGGAACCGACGCACAAGTGCGCGATCCTTTTCGAAGAACTGGCGAAACTCCTTGTAGGTGGTCGATCCGATGCATCGAATCGCACCCGATGATAGCGCAGGCTTCAACAGGTTTGACGCATCCATCGCACCGCCGGATGTTGCGCCGGCGCCGATCACGGTGTGGATCTCGTCGATAAACAGGATTGCATCGGGATGCTCTTCAAGCTCCTTGACGACCTGCTTCAAGCGCTCCTCAAAGTCACCGCGGTAGCGGGTTCCAGCCAACAGTGTGCCCATGTCGAGAGAGAAAATCGTCGAGCCCAAAAGAACCTCAGGCACGTCGCCATCGACAATGCGCTTGGCCAGACCCTCAGCTATGGCGGTCTTACCGACGCCCGGATCACCGACATAGAGGGGGTTGTTCTTCGAACGGCGGCAAAGAACCTGGATGGTCCGGTTGATCTCTGTTGCGCGCCCGATCAGCGGATCGATGCGACCGGCTTTCGCCTTCTTGTTCAAATCGACGCAATAAGCCGTCAGCGCGTCCTGCTGCTGCTTTTTCTTGCCGTTGTTGTCCTCGGGCGTCTCGCCCCCCGACGCGCCCGCCTGATCATCCTCGGCTCCTCGCGGGCTGCGCGCGTCACTTGCACCGGGACGCTTGGCGATGCCATGCGAGATGTAATTGACCGCGTCGTAGCGGGTCATCTGCTGTTCCTGAAGGAAATAGGCGGCATGGCTTTCGCGTTCGGCGAAGATCGCCACCAGAACATTAGCGCCAGACACTTCCTCGCGGCCGGACGACTGCACATGGATGACCGCGCGCTGGATGACGCGCTGGAATCCGGCGGTCGGCTTTGAATCTTCGTCGTAACCGGTCACCAGATTGTCGAGTTCGGTATCGATATAGGTGAGTACGGTCTGTTTCAGTTCATCGAGCTCGACGTTGCACGCTTGCATAACGGCGGCAGCGTCGACGTCCTCGATCAACGCGAGCAAAAGATGTTCGAGCGTCGCGTATTCGTGGTGACGTTCGTTGGCAAGTGTCAGCGCCTGGTGAAGCGCCTTTTCGAGGCCTTGGGAGAAAGCCGGCATGTTACCTCACTTTTTCTCCATCACGCATTGCAGCGGGTGCTGGTGCTGACGGGCGAAATCCATGACCTGAGACACTTTGGTCTCGGCCACTTCGAAAGTATAGACCCCACATTCGCCAACACCGTGGTTGTGCACGTGCAGCATGATGCGGGTCGCCGCGTCGCGATCCTTCTGGAAAAACCGCTCCAGAATGTGAATCACGAATTCCATCGGCGTGTAGTCGTCGTTCAGAATCAGGACACGATAAAGGCTGGGCTTCTTGGTCTTCGGCTTGGTGCGGGTGATGACGGCCGTGCCCCGGCCCGTGCCGTTGCCACCATCTTCGCCCTGCATTTTTTCTACGCCGCTGCGCAAGTAATACCCGTCGGTCGTCAAACTTCCCTGCCTCTCGTCGCCATCCCCTGAGATGCGACATGTAGGTGCTCACCCGTAGATTTTAAGGCCTTCTCTCGCGCTTACAATATGGCCCAGCCCTCAAAGTCAGAGTTTTGGCGCAATCGTGAACGGGATGTTCCTTGGGAACACAAAAAAACCCGGCTGCGCAAGGCAGCCGGGTTGGCGCGCGGGCAATTTGCCCGCTTCCCCCGCCATAAACAACTTGATCTGGGTATTTGCGCAAGCGATTCGTTAGGCTTGTAGGCGCCCCGGGCGAGATCGGCAACCAGTGTGTTGAGTTTACCGAACTCTGAGATGATGCCCTCATAACGCTTGGCGTGTTTAGCCTGCCTAACTGCCTCCTCATATGCACAAAAAGTCTGGTGTTCGGCGGCTCTCATCGTGTGTGGGCGCGTCCAGATCGTGAACCTTTGAATTAACCGCTGAACAAACTTTCGCTAAATTATGAACGACGCGGTTACCATAAACGGATTGGTAACGCTGATCGCCTAGCCTCCTCCAGATGCGGGACAGGACCTTTGACGTCTCGCTACGTGCAGTGCGTTTCAAAGGATAAAAAAGTGCGTAAACAGGCAGGTTCAATTTTCTCAATGCGTTTGTTCAAGGTTGCCCTTCGCGGCATTTTGGTAGCATCAGTCGCGCTCGTCAGTGCGACGGCTGCATCTGCCGCGTCTTCCAAACATGCGGCCATCGTGATCGATGCCAATACTGGCAAGACGCTGTTTTCGGAAAATGCAGATGCGCCGCGTTACCCTGCGTCACTCACCAAGATGATGACTCTCTACCTCGTCTTCGAGGCGATCAACGGCCGAAAAATCACATTGCAAACCCGCGTGCCTTTCTCGGCGCGGGCTGCCGCTGAGTCGCCAACCAAACTAGGCGTGAAGGCCGGCAATTCGATCGACGTCGAAACGGCTATCTATTCGCTGGTCACGCGCTCAGCCAATGATTCTGCGACTGCACTGGCCGAAATGTTGGGCGGTTCGGAGCAGGCTTTTGCCCGTATGATGACTGCCAAGGCGCGCGCGCTCGGTATGAGCGGCACCACGTTCAAAAATGCTCACGGCCTTCCAAATTCCGACCAGAAATCGACCGCCCGCGACCTGGCGCTGCTGGGGATCGCCCTGAAAGAGCACTATCCACGCGAGTTCAAATATTTTTCGACACGATCCTTCACCTACGGTCGCACCCGCATCGGCAACCACAACCGGCTGCTTGGCAAAATCGAGGGTGTTGACGGCATCAAGACCGGCTATACGCGCGCCTCTGGCTTCAACCTGGCATCATCTGTCCAGAGCGGTGATCGTCGTATCGTCGCCGTGGTGCTGGGCGGAGCATCGAGCAGCGCTCGCGATAACCAGATGGCCGAACTCATCAAAAGATATCTGCCACGCGCCTCGACCCGCGGCGGTGGACAGCTGATTGCCCGGACTAGCGAAACACCGACGTTGGCCTCGCCTGTCGCCTCCATGTTGCCCAAGCGCAATGCACCGACGCCTGATTCACGGCCCCGCAAAGGCGTGATCGTGGCGCTGAGCGAACAAGAAGTTCTCGATGCTGAAAGCGCGCAGATGGCGCAGCAGACCGTCATCGAGACAGAGGAAACCACAATGCCGGTGATGCAGGCCTATGCCGCACCGATTCCGGCACCTATCCGCCGGCCCAAAGTTGCTGTGGATCCTATAAACACCGCATCAACTTCGCAGAGAGCATCAAAATCGCAGGGAGGGTGGGCCGTACAGGTTGCGTCATCGCCGAGCGAGGAAGAAGCGCGCGGCATGCTGGCGCGCACGACCGAGAAAGCGCCGACCGTGCTTGCTTCAGCCTCCCCCTTCACCATGCAGTTTGAGAAGAGCGGCACCACCTACTATCGCGCACGCTTCGGCGGCTTTGAAACGAAAACTGCCGCGTGGAACGCCTGTGACGTTCTCAAGAAAAAGAAGATCGCGTGTTACGCGGTCCAGCAATAATCGGCCCCACCTCCAGGAAAGTCACCGTGTCGAAGGAGCGTCAATTGTGATCAGAGAGAAGGATGTCCTTGGCTTCGTTGATACGCGTCGCAAGGAACGAGGTCCCGCCGAGATCGGGGTGAACGCGCTGCATCAGGCGGCGGTGCGCCTTGCGGATCTCCGTCGTGGAGGCACCCGCCTCAAGACCAAGGACCTGGTAGGCCTCCTTCTTAGTCATGGCGCCAGAAGCTGGCGCAACACTCTGCCCGTCGCTGTCATTCGGCTCCGCGTGTTTACGCCAGAGGGGAAAGCGGCCGTCAAGGTAAGTCTCGACTAGTTGCTGGCTCTCGGGATCGGACGCCAGTTCGGCGCCAAGGCCTTTCAACTCTTCCTCGCTCATCGAGTTCAGCGCTCGACCCTCATGCTTGCCGGCCAGTACGATCCCCTCCAGCACGCCGCTGTCGTGGTCGAGTTCCATCTCCAGTGCAGCGGTGCGTACCGTAGAATTTTGACCGGGCGTACGTTTTGCCGAACGCCGCATACGGCTTGAGCTGTACCATGCAAGCGCCATGGAGATCAGTCCGCCCCCGATGGCAGCGCGACCTAGAAGCATCAATCCGATGCCTAGCAGAGCCACAATAACAGGACCGGCAAGGCGCAACCCGCCCGCCAATTGTGCTGGTGTTGCCCGCAGGAAGCCGTTCGCCAGGGCAACCAGGAGCAACAACCCGCCCAGGATTGAGAAGATTACTGTCATGCCGGGTTGCTGCCTCTCAAATGCTCGATCATTAGACGGTCCTCCGGTCGGTCCCGCGCTTCCAATGCTGCCAGCCCGCCGGTGGCGAAAACCGCCACTGCCGACAAAAGCTTCGCCAGCGCCGCAGCGGCATTGCGGTCAAACCGGAACCAGGCACCTTTGGAAAGGCGCGCGAACTCTTTGAACGCGCTTTCGGTCGTCGGGTCGTGGCCCTCCTGAAACAGGAACAGCGGGACGCCCCTGAGGCCAAGGGCACCGGCCTTGGCGGCAAGATCATCAACCGCTTCTTCCATCGCATCACCGATGAAGACGACGGCATTGACCTTGCCTCCCTTGTGTTCGGTGAGTGCATGCGAGAAAACCTTGCCTATCTGGGTGTGGCCTCCCCGGCACTCGATGCGGGCCATCAGATCCTTCAGCACAGCAGTATCATCAGTGAATTTTGACGACCGGCATTCGCCGAGCCCACGAAAATAGACCAGCTGGACATTCAGCGCCCCGGCTTTGCCCGTCGCGTCAAACATCTGGGCCTGCAATTGGCAAGCAAGGTCCCAAGTCGGCTGGCGGCTCATGGTGGCATCAAGAGCCAAAATCAGACGGCCACCATCTTTTTGCACCGTGGCAAGAGCGCGTGCATGGCGTACAAAGGCCTCGATTTCTCCGGCACCCGAACGTACGGGTGCCGGCTTTTCGACCTTCTGTTGTGTCACCTGGGATGTTTTCCTGTCGTTCATCCAGCCAAGATGTGGCGTTTGCACCGCGCTTGCAAGGCGTCCCGCAAAGGCAACCGCATCACAGCAGCCCGAGCTGAGCGAGTTCCTGGCGCAGTTCGGCAGGCAATTCCGCCCAACCGACGCGTCCATGGCCAAGGTCGGAAGGCGCATCAGCCGGCGTCAGGTAGCGCCAACCTTGAAAGGCACGGCGCGGCTGCCACTCGGTGCGCAGCACTTGCGGGTCGAGCATGATGTGGCAGCGGCCAATGCCCTGGCCGTCGACAAAGGGTCGGATTTCAGTCACGCGCTGCCGGCATTGGACTTTGCCTTTGACCACCCAGTAGAGCGAGCCACCCTCGATAATCTCAGCGCCGCGCGTCGGCACCATGCGAGTGGTGTGGAAATATTCAACCGGGTCGCCAACGCGGCGGCGCTCATCGAGCCGGAAAGAGATCCACTCTTCGAGATCTTCGACGCTGTCACAGCCGACACACAGTTTGACAAGGTTCAGGGGCATCGCAAAAGCATGATACCAGCCGGCGCGCCGGTCAACCGGGAAGCGCTTTCTCCACAAGCTGGCTCAGCATTCCACCACGTTGACAGCCAGTCCGCCCTGACTGGTTTCCTTGTATTTTTCGCTCATATCGCGACCGGTCTGGCGCATCGTCTCGATGGCCGCGTCGAGCGGCACGAAGTGGATGCCGTCGCCCTTGATGGCCAGCGAGGCGGCGGTGACGGCTTTGACCGCACCAAGAGCATTGCGCTCGATGCACGGCACCTGGACCAGACCGCCGACAGGATCACAGGTCATGCCAAGATGATGCTCCAGCGCGATTTCTGCTGCGTTTTCAATCTGCTCTGGCGTTCCACCCATGACGGCGCAGAGCCCTGCCGCAGCCATGGCCGATGCCGAACCCACCTCGCCCTGGCAACCCACTTCGGCACCCGAGATGGACGCGTTGGTCTTGATGATGCCGCCAATGGCGGCGGCCGTCAGGAGAAAATCGCGAATGCTGTTCTGGTCGGCCTCGGGATAGAAATGTAGCCAGTAGCGCAGTACAGCCGGCAAGGTGCCGGCCGCGCCATTGGTGGGAGCGGTGACCACGCGACCACCGGCTGCATTCTCTTCATTGACGGCCATCGCATAGATCGACAACCAGTCATTGGCGAGCAGCGGGTTTGGCCGGTTCTGTTGCCATTGCTCCTGCAATGTGTCGTGCAGCTGACGCGCGCGGCGGCGCACTTTTAGCCCGCCCGGCATGATGCCGTCCTGTGACAGACCGCGTTCGATACAACTCAGCATCGCCTGCCAGACGCCGTCGAGGCCAGCGTCAAGGTCCTCGCGCGACATCTGCGTTTCCTCGTTTGCGCGCTTCAATTCCGCTATCGACAAGCCGCTGCGCCCCGCCATGGAAAGCATTTCCGCAGCATTTTTAAAGGGATACGGCACATTCTTGCCAGACACATCAGACGATGCCTTGGTCTTCATGCGCTGCAATTCCTCGTCTGAGACGACAAACCCACCGCCGATCGAATAATAGATGCGTTTCAGCAAAAGCCGGTCATCGCTGTCATAGGCATAAAAAGCCATGCCGTTGGCGTGACCGAGCAATGGCGTTTTCTTGTCGAGCACAAGATCCGTCGCGGGGTCGAACCGGTAGGACGGGTGCCCAGGCGGAGATATGCGTTTGTCCGCAGTAACCGCAGCGACAATCCCCTCAGCGTGATCAGGATCGATTGTCTGGGGTGTCTGCCCGGTCAGGCCCATAATGACCGCGCGGTCAGTGCCATGACCGATGCCGGTATAAGCGAGCGAGCCGTGCAGGCTGACGCCCAGGCGGTCAACGACCGCGCCGGCGGGTTTTGGCCAGTCGTCGCCTGCAAGCTCCTGGAGAAACCGAACGGCAGCCGTCATCGGCCCCATTGTATGGGAGCTCGAGGGACCGATGCCGATTTTGAACAGGTCGAATACAGAAAGAAACAATTTTTCGGGCTCCGGGCGAACAGGCGCTTCAGCGCTGCGCCAACACTGTATCGCGGGCCAAAGGCACCGTGATTATCTGGAAACGACATGGCACGGGTCAGAAGTCAACAAGGGCATGCAGGAACAGACCATGCAGCCATGTCCGGCACTCTGGCTTCGTGTTAAAAACAGCCATGAGCGATTCCCTTATACTCTCTGCCAAGGACTTCGCCGCGCTGGTATTTTTTCTGGCGGTCTGGGTATTTTTTGCCCGTGCCGCTTCCCGAAAATTGTTTGGCCGCGTGTCACTAACCACGGCAATGAATGCGCAGCGCGAGGCCTGGATGAGGGCAATGGCCGAGCGAGAGTTGCGGATGGTCGACACCGCCATCATGAGCGGACTTCAACAAGGCACTGCATTTTTTGCATCAAGTTGCATCTTTGCCATCGGCGGCTGTTTTGCCTTGCTCGGTGCTACGGGTGAGGTTCTCGCCGTGCTGTCGGACCTGCCCTATATCGGCTCGCCATCGCGCGTGCTGTTCGAAACCAAGGTGCTCGGGCTGGTGACGCTGCTTGCCTACGCGTTCTTCAAGTTCGGCTGGTCATACCGGTTGTTCAACTATTGCTCGATCCTGATCGGCGCGGTGCCACAAGCACATATCGGCGAGGCGATCACACCCGAGATCAAGGCCGCCGTCGCGCGCGCGGGCCAGATGAACATTCTGGCTGGCAAGCATTTCAATTCCGGCCTGCGCGGTATCTTTTTTTCGCTGGGCTATCTCGGCTGGTTCGTCAATGCAGGCGTGTTTGCTCTCACCACCCTCATCCTGCTCGCTGTACTCATCCGCCGCCAGTTCTTTTCAGCGGCGCGCGGGGCGGTGTTGGCCTGACGGCCAACTGTTTCGAAACACAGCGAGAGATTTAGAGCTCACTCTCAGATCTCAACTTGGTACCACCTTTGCGTTCATTGAGCGCGGACATATCCTATACCCGCATTCGATAATCTATCCTTCCCTTCATATTTGAGCGGATGATTCATCAAATGTCTCAGTCTCCAATCTATTTCAATACTCTTGTTCTCGAAAACGATCTCCTAGGTGACTTGGAAGGGAGCGTTTTGTTCTGCCAGTCCTCGGTGATGCCTTCTCGGGCCTCATCACACCCCGACGACCGGCAGCCGCGCTTGACGTCTCTAAGACGAACAATGCTAATGTTTAAGCCTAAAACCGAGATACCGTATTCAAGCAACATTACAATATCTATCGTAGACGATGAAGATTCGGTTGTCTTCTCTACTATACTGCTTCCGCCACCCTCTCTGCCGAGGCCAGATGAGGCCTACTCTCAATTTTTATACGGCAGTAATTTCTGGCACTGCATCATTCCATGGTCTTATATCAAGCCCGGCATTTCTTTTGCATTTAATCTAAATGGATTGTCCGGTTGCTATCAGAAAGCTGATGTAGGTGGTGCTGGGGAATTAATTATCAATACAATTGACATTGGCATGCTTACCAAAAATAGAGAAGTGTTCTCTTTTCAATACGATTCCGCATACCATACACAGTACTTTGAAACAATTCCAGTCAGTAAACTCATCGTAAACGAGTATGAGCCTGTCCATTGGAAGGAAATTGTTCTTCCCGATGGTACGCTGTATCGCACCCATTCAATGAGCGAGGGAGGCGTATATAGCGGCGACTTGCGGCAACGAATCGGTAAAGAGCTTATTTCTCTTGGGATTAACAACGCCAATTACGGTATATTTAGCTCACCGGGGGTCGGAGAAAGCCTTTTAAGTAACCCCTACTATGTCGCGCAATGTACCGCCCATAACTCAGTAGGAAATTATACTAACGGTATTGTTGTTCATGGCCTATCGGGTGGCGGGGGAATGGTCACCTTGCACGGGACGTTGTCCAATGAGTTTAGTCACGAACTCGGGCACTGCTACGGTATGGGCCACTATCCGGGCGGCTTCAAAGGATCGATCCATAGATCCGCCGGAAACATAAACTCCGCATGGGGCTGGGACAGCGGCAAAAATAAGTTCATCCCGAATTTTGACGTGAAGGAGAGCGGAAGCCCTGCATGCTACGAGGATGAATGTCAGGCACCGTTCTTCGGTCACAAGTTCGGATCAGATTCTATGGCCGGCGGCGATTCTTTTAATACTTCGCTGAATGTGTATACGCCCTACACTCCATACACGCTAAAATCGATTCAGGAGTTTTTTGAACGAAAGGTAGTGTTTAACAAGCACTCCTCAACGGGATATTCGAAATGGAACGAGCACTCACTCAAGATGGAAGAATGGAGCGACAGCTTTACCGCTCCTCCGGAATGCTTGAGCAGCCTAAAAATGATGAATAATCTTATTGAAAATAATAATTTGATAAATATAGTTCAATATGACGGGAACTATAGCAAATTCATATTCATACCACCTGCCCGACCGGACAATGCTGGAAAAGGATTACGTATAATTCACGACGCAACCCTAGTCTCCTACCTGTTTATAAATTATATCGGTATTACTCTGACAGATCAGGTTTTGTATTTCGAG
Organism: Mesorhizobium sp. NBSH29; assembly: GCF_015500055.1. Taxonomy (NCBI): domain Bacteria; kingdom Pseudomonadati; phylum Pseudomonadota; class Alphaproteobacteria; order Hyphomicrobiales; family Phyllobacteriaceae; genus Mesorhizobium; species Mesorhizobium sp. NBSH29. Next base: position 2,681,855 of record NZ_CP045492.1, on the reverse strand, counting down.
TCTGATGGGTCTAGATGGGTTTCGGTTAAAGAATTTGCATTCAATGTCGCTCGGAAACCGCAACATCAAGGTATTCGCGTTACCACCTTGGTGGGTTATTATGATCCTGAGGCCAAGATCGACAGTTACGTATATCCAGCGCTTCACTGCGCCTATGGGAATACATTTGAAAACAATCGAGATGCCGAGGTCTTTAAACGTGGTCACTATGCTGAAATTACAAATTCCAAGGGGGAGTTGCTAAGATTTCTCCTGAGATCAGAGCGGCTCGACAAAAATTTTATGAATCGCTTTCATCTCAATGTAGCGACCTCCTTCGCTCCTACTCACATTACCATTTTCGCCAACGGCACAGCAGTCGCCTCAAGGGAACTGCAACCTCCAATCGGGGGAACCCGGCATACTGAAAACGGACGAGCGATGTAAAACGTCGCCTGGCGCGCGGTGGTGGGGCTTGCGAGAGTACCCGCCAGTCCTACCACCACTTCTTCGGTTCAAAGCGTCCGGCTGCCTGTTCGATCACATGGCCGGCACGGAATAGGGTTTCTTCGTCGAAAGGTCGGCCGATCAGCTGAAGTCCTAGCGGCAGACCCCTGGCGTCGAGGCCGGCGGGTACCGCGATGCCCGGCAGGCCGGCCATGTTGACGGTGACGGTGAAAACATCGTTCAAATACATTTTCACCGGGTCGGCAGCCATTTCCTCATCACCAAGGCCGAAGGCCGCCGATGGGGTTGCCGGAGTCAGGATGGCATCCACGCCTTCGCCAAACACGATCTCAAAATCGCGCTTGATCAGCGTGCGCACCTTTTGCGCCTTGAGATAATAGGCATCGTAATAGCCGGCTGACAGCACATAGGTACCGATCATGATGCGGCGCTTGACCTCGCGGCCAAAGCCGGCAGCGCGGGTCTGCTCATACATGTCGGCAATGTCCTTGCCCGGAACGCGCAGGCCGTAACGCACGCCATCGTAGCGAGCGAGGTTTGACGAGGCTTCAGCAGGAGCCACGATGTAATAGGCCGGTAGCGCATACTTGGTGTGCGGCAACGAGATGTCGACAATCTCGGCGCCGGCCTCGCGCAGCCATTGAATCCCCTGTTGCCAGAGCTTTTCGATTTCATCCGGCATACCATCGACGCGGTATTCCTTGGGAATGCCGATTTTCATGCCGCGCACCGACTGACCGAGCGCTGCCTCATAATCGGGGACCGGTCTGTCGACTGACGTCGTGTCCTTCGGGTCGACCGAGGCCATCGATTTCAACATGATGGCTGCGTCGCGCACGTCGCGGGCGATCGAGCCCGCCTGATCGAGCGACGAGGCGAAAGCGGCAATCCCCCAGCGCGAGCAGCGTCCGTAAGTAGGCTTGATGCCCACAGTGCCGGTGAATGCTGCGGGCTGGCGGATCGAACCGCCAGTATCGGTAGCTGTCGCGCCAGCGCACAAAAACGCCGATACAGCAGAAGCCGAGCCACCCGACGAGCCGCCGGGAACCAGATTCTTGTTGTCGCCATTGGCCCGCCACGGATTGACGACCGGGCCGTAATAGGACGTCTCGTTCGATGAGCCCATGGCAAACTCATCCATGTTGAGCTTGCCCAGCATCACCGCACCATCGGCCCAGAGATTGGCAGTCACGGTCGATTCGTAGCGCGGCTTGAAGCCATCCAGAATATGGCTGCCCGCCTGCGTGTGCACGCCTTCGGTGGCAAACAGATCTTTTACGCCAAGTGGAATGCCTTCCAGCGCGCCGCCTTCATTGTTTGCCAACCGCTCGTCGGAAGCGCGCGCCATGTCTCGCGCCTTGTCATGGGTCACCGCCACATAGGCGTTCAACTTGCCGTTGGCAGCGTCGATTGCCGACAAATAGGAATCGGTGAGTTCAAGCGCCTGAATTTCCCGGGCGCGCAGTGCCTTGCGGGCTTCGGCAATGGTCATTTTGGTGAGTTCGGTCATCGTCATCAGCCTAGAAGATCAGGGGAATTGGCAGGCGGGCAGAACAGCGCATGAAGCTATTCGACCACTTTCGGAACCAGGAAGAAATTCTCCTGCGTAGAAGGGGCGTTGGCAACGATGTCGGCCACCTTGTTGCCGTCGGTCACGGCGTCTTCGCGCTTCCTCATTTCCATCGGAATGACCGAGGTCATCGGCTCGACCCCTGAAACATCGACCTCATCCAGTTGCTCGACAAAGCCCAGGATGGCGTTGAGCTCGCCAGTCATGCGCTGGGCATCCTCATCGGACACAGCAATACGGGCAAGATGGGCAACGCGCCGGACGGTGGCGGTATCAACGGACATGGCAAAACGCTCCGGAAACAGAAGACCGGGCTATAACTGCGACGCCGCTAGCGTGCAAGCGTGGCGGTCGGTTGCGCCGAATCTACAACATGACACTGCCACCAACCTCCGGCAGCTTTACTTCTACACCCGCGAGACCTGCAAGGAATGTGTCAGCGCTCTGATCGATGATCGGGAAAGTGCCGTAATGACACGGCAGCACCGTTTCAAATTTGAAGAAGCGTCGACATGCAAGGGCTGCCACCGCGCCACCCATGGTGAAGCGGTCGCCGATGGGAACGAGTCCGATCTTCGGCTGATGCAGTTCGTGGATCAGCGCCATATCGGAAAAGATGTCGGTGTCGCCCATATGGTAGAGCGTCTTGTCGTCGGAGAAGTGCAGCACGAGACCGAGCGGGTTGCCAAGATAGGTATTGGAGCCGTCCGCACCGGGGATCGAGGAGGAATGCGCAGCATGCACGAATGTGGTCGTGAAGGGACCGCAATCGACCGTCCCGCCGGTGTTGCCGGGATTTATATTGTTTTCGCTGACGCCTTTGCCGACCAGATACATGCAGATCTCGAAATTAGCGATCAGCATGGCACCGGTCTGTTTAAGGATAGCAGCCGCATCGCCCACATGATCGCCGTGACCATGCGTCAATAGTACATGGGTGACGCCTTCAGCGGGATTTTCCCAGCCCTGTTTCCACGATGGATTTTCGCTGAGAAAAGGATCAATCAGGATATTTGCCCCCGCAACTTCGATCCTGAAAGCGGAATGGCCGTACCATGTAATTTTCATTGTTTGCCGTGATCCTCGATTTTCATGTGTGGTAAGGATAGAACGCCACTCCCTGAAGTCAAAGAAGGACGGCGCTTGGCCAGTATCGATATCGACGCATTGCAGGCGCAACTGCCAGCGGGGAAAACACTTGCCGGGCTCGACCTTGGCGACAAGACGATCGGGATCGCTGTTTCCGACCGTGGGCTGTCGTTTGCCCATCCTCGACAGGTGATTCTGCGGAAAAAGTTCTCAGTTGATGCAGCCAGCCTGATATCCGTTCTGACCGCAGAAAATAGCGGCGCGATAGTCATCGGCCTGCCTGTAAATATGGACGGCTCGGAAGGACCGCGGGCGCAGGCGTCGCGGGCATTCGTTCGTAATTTTGCCAAGATCAGCCAGCTGCCTTTCCTGTTCTGGGACGAACGGCTGTCGACGGTGGCAGCAGAGCGGACGCTGATCGAGATGGACTTTTCGCGCAAGAAGCGCGCGGGCAAGATCGATTCGGCAGCGGCTGCCTTTATCCTGCAGGGCGTGCTCGACCGGCTTCAGGTACTACGCGCAGGCCCGTCGCCAAGATAGCGTTCGCGTATATTGCGTGCCCAGGCCAGCAGTGGCTTGCGACGGCGATAGGCGATAATTAGGGAGACCAGAAAGCCGTCAAAGACGCAGGCGCGCGCAACAAGGCCCGGAATAATTTCCGGGTCAATACCCAACAGCTGGCCATACAATTCGAACAGCAGGTCATGAAGCCTGCGGCTGAGAATGATGAAGCCGAAATTGATGTCGTTAACGGACAGGAAATACCAGCCCCAGAAAAGGATGATCGGGGCCAACCAGAGGCCGAACAGAGCGCGTAGCATCAACGGTCACCCATGACAGTTCCAGGGCGTCCTGAGATCCGCGCCAGCATGGAATTATGGCCGGCGCTCGCCGCCATCAAGCGGGCCGCATCCTGGAGCTCCTGCATTTCAGGCTCAGGTACGGGCGCGGGCGTGGACCAACGCTCCGCGCAAATAGCGGCATAGGAAGCAGCAAGTGCCGCAGTGAGAACGGCACCCTCGCCCAGCAGCGCGGCATCTCCCATCGCGCGCGCCAGGCACAGCGCCGTCAGCGAGCCGACCGCCGCCCCAAATGCATAGCGCGAGACCTCCTCGGCCTCCTGCGGCTCGTCGCTCCCGACAAGCAGAGCGGTCACAAATACCCAAAGAAACAGCGCTGCGGTGACGCTGAACGCAACCGCAAGTGCCGCAGACGTCCACGGAGTGATGAACCCGCCGCCAGAATGGTCACCCAGCAATCCGGCCAGCACGGCGCCCTTTGCGCCTTCCGCGTCGAGCACACACGCGCCGGCCATGGCAGCGAAAGCTGCCAGCCAGTGAACTGCCAGAAATGGAGTGAGAATCTGTCTCATGTTTTTAATTTGCCCCTGCGTCATTAACAGTGGAGCGGCGACCTGCCGGGGGCAAATGAAACCATTTGTTAAGGTTAATTTCCGTTAATGCCTGGGCATTCATGAGGCTGGCATTCTCGTCGATCTCCCGTGTTCGATTTACAGCGGGGGTTAACGCCCCTATGCGTCGCCTACCACTGGCTTACGGAACCCATGATCGCCATCTTCGAAAGCATATTGCCGATTTTTCTGGTGCTGCTCGCTGGCAACGTCCTACGTCGGCTGCCGAAATTTGATGCCGAGGTGTGGCCAGCGCTCGACCAGCTCGGATACTGGGTGCTCTATCCAGCGCTGTTGTTCGTCACCATCGCCAATGCTGATTTCACAGGCCTTCAGCTGGACGCGATGATGGCTGCTCTGCTTGTCTCTGTCTGCGTCATGTGCGCCTTTACGTATTCTCTCTGGCCGTTGCTGTCGGGAAGCGGGCGGCTCGTCGAAAGTGAATTCTCGACCGTTTTCCAGACGACTGTGCGCTGGAACAGTTTTATCGCGCTGGCGGTGGCGCAAAAACTTTATCCGCCTGCGGGTATGGCGGTGGTGGCACTCGTTATGCTGGTGATCATCATCCCGCTCAACATCGCCTCGACCTTTGTCGTGACGCGCTTTGCCGACCGCAGTGCGAACTGGCAGCGCGTGATGCGCAATCTCGCCACCAACCCTTTTATCCTGGCCATGCTCGCGGCGATGGTGTTGAGGTCCCTTCCCTTCGGCCTCTATCCGCCACTCAGTGACGCACTTGATCTGGTGGGGCGGTCTGCTCTGGGGATTGGTCTTCTAGCGATCGGCGCGAGCCTGCGCACACGCGATCTCGTCCAGCTGCGTTTTGCCATGTGGCTGCCAACCGTCCTCAAGCTGGTGGCTTTTCCCGCCCTTCTGGTGGCCACGGCCATGGCTTTTGGAGTAACCGGAATGCAGCTCAGCTATCTTGCGCTGTGCGGGGCGGTGCCGACCGCGATGAATGGTTATCTGCTCGCCCGTCAGCTCGGCGGTGATGCCGAGCTCTATGCCGCCGTCACGACGCTGCAGACGGCCGTTTCGTTTCTCACGATCCCAGCCGTACTCGCCATCACTGGTCAGTTGAGCGCGGGATAGAGCGTATCGACGATCATGCGCGCATCATGGCGTGCGTCAAGCATGCCATATGTGCCGCGCCATTGCCCGGCGAGCCGTGTCTCGATGAACGCATCGGCGATGCGCCCTGCCCCCAGCCGCCGCAGTTCGGCGGCGGCCGCAGACAGCGCCAGCTGTTCTGTCAGGATGCGCGCCGAGCCTTCGTCCGACGATGCCACCTGCATGGCGGCTCGAAGCACGCTGATCGTGCCATGGCCGGCGGGACCGAGATCACGTTCCAGCCCGGCAAGCACATCATCAAACAGTGCTGGCGCGCGGTCGAGCACCCGCAGAACGTCAAGCGCCATGACATTGCCCGAGCCCTCCCAGATCGCGTTGACCGGCGCCTCGCGGTAGTAGCGCGCGAGCGGCCCTTCCTCGACATAGCCATTGCCTCCGAGGCACTCCATCGCCTCGAACAGCAGCGGCGGTGCAATTTTGCAGACCCAGTATTTTACCACGGGTGTCATAGCGCGTGCGAAGGCCGCCTCACCGCGGTTTGCGGCTGCATCGTCAAAGGAGCGTGCTAGCCGGAACGAAAGGGCCGTTGCCGCTGCGACATCGAGCGCCATGTCAGCCAGCACGCGCTGCATCAACGGTTGGTCAAAAAGCGGCGTGCTGCCCACCAGGCGGTGGCGCGTATGGTGAACCGCTTCGGCGAGGCCTGCGCGCATCAGCGCGGATGACGCAATGGCACAATCGAGGCGGGTCAGCGTGACCATGTCCATGATGGTTTTTACACCGGCACCCGGTTCGCCCACCATATCGCCGATGGTGTTGACAAACTCAACTTCGGACGACGCATTGGAACGGTTGCCGAGCTTTTCCTTCAGACGCTGGAACTGCAATCCATTGCCGGTACCGTCACCCAAAATGCGCGGCACGAGGAAGCAGGACAAGCCCTCGCGGGTCTGTGCGAGCGTCAAGAACGCGTCGGACATCGGCGCCGACACAAACCATTTATGGCCATTGAGGCGATAAAACCCGTTGCTCGCGCGTTCGGCTCGCGTCGTGTTGGCACGCAGATCGGTGCCACCCTGTTTTTCGGTCATCCCCATGCCGAGCGTCAGGCCGGCTTTGGCTACCGGCGGCTTCTGCGACTGATCGTATTTGCGCGTGGTTATTCGGGGCGCCCATTCGCGAAACAGTTTTGGGCCCGCCATCAGGGCTGCGAGTGAGGCGCTGGTCATGGTGAGCGGGCAGAGGTGCCCGCATTCCAGCTCGGCAGTCAGGTAAAAGCGTGCAGCACGCACCTGATGGCGCAAATTAGTTTCGGCGGGGCTATTTTCCCACACTGAGGAATGCAGGCCGTTGGCCACCGAGCGGCGCATCAGCGCGTGATAGGCCGGGTGGAACTCGACCTGGTCAATGCGCCTGCCCTGCCGGTCGTGCGTCTTTAGTTTTGGCACCTCGGAATTGGCCAGCCGCGCCAGATCCTGCGCTTCCGCGCTCAGTACAAACTTTCCGAGCCCGTCCAGCTCTTTGCGCACCGGTTCAGAAAAATTCTCGCCAAGCTGGATCAGCAACGGGTCACCACGCCACGCATTGGCTCCGGCAAACGGCGGTGGCTGGTTGGTAACCTCGTCTGTCACACGTCTTCCTTTAATCGAACGTCACGGGTGGAAACAGGCTGATTCCCAACCTTGCCTTGGCTTTATAGACCAGGCCCGGCAATCAGTGCGATGAAAGAATTGTGGCTTTCCAACAGGATGGCTTGCCCGCACCGCAGGTCGCGCCTATAGCACCCCCTTGAGATGACAGAAACCACATCCCTGCCGCTTTTCCCGCATCGCCATTTGCTTGGCATCGCGGACCTGTTGCCCGCTGACATCGACATGCTTCTCGACCGCGCCAATGCTGCCGTGTTGATCTCGCGCCAGTCGGAAAAGAAGACGACTGCCATGCGCGGTCGCACCCAAATCAACCTTTTCTATGAAGCGTCAACACGCACGCAATCCTCGTTCGAACTCGCCGGCAAGCGACTGGGGGCTGACGTGATGAATATGTCAGTTGCTAGCTCTTCGGTGAAGAAAGGCGAGACATTGGTCGATACGGCGATGACGCTCAACGCCATGCGGCCCGACATCCTGATCATCCGTCACCAGTCAGCCGGTGCAGCGGTGCTTCTAGCGCAAAAGGTGAGTTGCTCGGTGGTGAATGCCGGCGACGGTGCTCATGAACATCCGACTCAGGCGCTGCTCGACGCGCTCACCATCCGCCGCGCCAAGGGACCACTTTCAAAATTGATTATTGCGATCTGCGGAGACATTGTGCATTCCCGGGTGGCACGATCGAATATTCTTCTGCTGAACGCGATGGGCGCGCAAGTTCGCGTCGTTGCGCCATCGACGCTGCTGCCTGCCGGCATCGAAAAGATGGGCGTCACCGTCTCGCGCACCATGGCCGAGGGGCTGAAGGATGCTGACGTCGTGATGATGCTGCGCCTGCAGCGTGAGCGCATGGCCGGTGCATTTGTGCCTTCTGTGCGCGAATATTTCCGCTATTTTGGCCTGGACGCCGAAAAGCTCAAGGCCGCCAAGGAGGATGCTCTGGTGATGCATCCGGGACCTATGAATCGCGGTGTTGAAATCGCCTCTGAGATTGCCGACGGTCCGCAAAGTGTCATTCAGGAACAGGTCGAGATGGGCGTCGCGGTACGCATGGCGGTGATGGAAGCGCTTCTTGATCCTCGTCGCAACGCAGCGGTGAACGCATGAGTTGCACTGTTTTCCAGAATGTCCGCATCGTCGACCCATCACGCGGCATGGATGAGATAGGGACAGTGATTGTCGACGGCAAGACGATTGCCGCATCCGGCGCCGCAGTGCGCAATCAAGGTGTTCCCGCCGATGCTTTGGTGATCGATTGCCTTGGTAAGACTCTCATTCCCGGTCTTGTAGACGGGCGCGTCTTCATCGGGGAGCCAGGGGCCGAGCACCGCGAAACCATCGCGTCCGCCAGCATCGCAGCCGCTGCCGGCGGTGTGACGTCGATGGTGATGATGCCCGACACTGATCCGGTGATCGACGACATCGCATTGGTGGAGTTTGTGCTGCGTACGGCGCGCGACACAGCGATTGTGAACGTTTTTCCCGCAGCCGCCATCACTAAAAGCCTGGCGGGGCGAGAGATGACCGAATTCGGGCTGTTGCGCGACGCTGGTGCGGTTGCCTTCACCGATGGACGGCACACCATTGCCAGTCCGTCGGTCATGAGGCGCGCACTGACCTATGCGCGTGATTTTGGCGCCATGATCGCGCATGAAACCGAGGATGCCGACCTGGCGGCGGGCGGCGTGATGAATGAGGGGCTTTATGCGAGCTGGCTGGGGCTGGCCGGAATTCCGCGCGAAGCCGAAACCATCCCGCTGGAACGCGATCTTGCACTGGCACGGCTCACCGGCGGCAACTATCACGCGGCAAAAATTTCCACCGCTCTGTCGGCTGCAGCTGTCGCGCGCGCCAAAAATGATGGCGCGACCGTCAGCGCCGGTATTTCGATCAACCACTTGTCGCTCAATGAAAACGATGTCGGCGAGTACCGCACGTTTTTCCGGCTATCGCCGCCGCTGCGGGCCGAAGAAGATCGGCTGGCGATGATCGAGGCGCTGCGGGATGGCACAATCGACATCATTGTTTCCGCCCACGATCCGCAGGATGTTGATACCAAGCGCCTGCCATTTGCCGACGCCGCAGTTGGTGCCATCGGACTTGAAACGCTGCTTGGCGCGGCGCTCAGGCTCCATCACAATGGCGATGTGCCTCTCATCCGGTTGGTAGATGCACTTTCGACAGCCCCTGCCCGGTTGTTTGGGTTGCCCGGCGGCAGCCTAAGGCCCGGCGCACCTGCCGATATTGCTCTGATCGATCTCGACGAGCCTTGGCTGGTCCAGGAAAAAGATATTCGTTCGCGGTCGAAAAACACCAGCTTTGAAGGCGCACGGATGCAAGGCCGGGTCTTGCAAACCATGGTTGCAGGCCGCACAGTCTTTTCAGCGTAAACGGGGGCGCATCATGTATCTGTCGCTGGCAGCTTTGTTCGGCTACCTGCTTGGCTCGATTCCGTTCGGCCTGTTGATCACGCGTGCGGCCGGTCTCGGCGACGTGCGCAAGATCGGCTCGGGTAATATCGGCGCAACCAATGTGCTTCGTACCGGCAATAAGGCCCTCGCGGCCCTTACCTTGCTGCTCGATGCCCTGAAGGGTGCCGCACCTGTCCTGATTGCCGCATCTTTCTGGGAACCATTCGGCATGGTGGCAGGTTTCTGCGCACTTCTCGGGCATCTCTTCCCCGTCTGGCTTGGCTTCAAGGGCGGCAAGGGCGTGGCAACCTATATCGGTGTTCTTGCAGCGCTGATGTGGCAGGTGGCATTGATTTTTGCTGCGGTATGGATCGCCGTGGCATTTGTCATGCGCATGTCGTCGCTGGCAGCGCTGGTCGCGGCTGTGGTGGTGCCAATCGCATTTTTCCTGCTTGGGTCCAAGGATTACGCCCTGCTGTTTATGGCAATGAGCTTTATCGTGGTTTTGAAGCATCGCGCCAACATTAGCCGGCTGCTTGCTGGCACCGAACCTCGGATCGGGTCAAAGGCGTGAACAATTCGCCGGCAGCTGGGTCGCCTCGCCTCAGTCACCGGCAACGAATCCAGTGGCTTCGGCTCATCCGCACAGACAATGTCGGACCTGCTACCTTCCGCGACCTGATCAATCGGTTCGGCTCGGCTGAAACCGCGCTTGAAATGCTGCCGGAACTGATGATTTCAGGCGGAGCACGCCGCCTTTCACGCATTCCCAGCGCTGATGATGCTGAGGCCGAGCTTGAAGCTGCGAGCGCCTACGGCGCGCGATTTGTTGCGATTGGTGAACCGGACTATCCGCCCTTTCTCAGACGCATGGACCACGCCCCGCCGCTGCTTGCGGTGAAAGGCAATCCGGCCGTCTTTCAATTGCCGCCAATTGGAATCGTGGGGGCGCGAAACGCATCGCTTGCCGGCATCAAAATGGCGAGAAACCTTGCTGTAGAGCTTGGACGCGACGGCTACTCCATCGTCTCGGGGCTTGCCCGCGGCATCGACAGAGCGGCTCATGAAGGGTCGCTGCCGACCGGGACTGTAGCGGTGCTTGCGGGTGGCCTTGACCATCCATACCCTCCCGAGAATATCGGGCTATACGAAGAAATTTTCGGTGGAGCCGGTGCCGTGGTCTCCGAAATGCCGTTCGGCTGGGAACCGCGGGCGCGCGATTTCCCGCGCCGCAACCGCATTGTTGCCGGAATGGTGCTCGGGCTGGTGGTGGTGGAGGCCGCCAAGCGGTCCGGTTCGCTTATTAGCGCCAGGCTGGCCGGCGAAATGGGCCGGCTTGTCTTCGCCGTGCCCGGCTCGCCGCTCGATCCACGCGCTGCCGGGACGAACGGGCTCTTGAAGGACGGGGCAATCCTCGTGACCGAAGCGCGCGATATCACAGAACAAATCGCGCCGTTGATCGGCCAACCACTGCCGCCACCGGTACAATTCGAAGAACCGCCTGATTTTTCGGCGACGCCGCCGCCAAAGGATGACGACCGCCAACGCCTGATCGAGGCGCTGGGACCGGTGCCCTGCGGGATCGACGAGTTGATTCGTCACACTGGCCTACACCCGGCACAGGTTTTCATGATCTTGCTGGAACTAGACCTTGCTGGCCGTCTTGAGCGGCACGCCGGGGGCTGCGTTTCGCTGATCTCTCCGGATTCGTGAAGGGCGCAGTCCGCGAATGATGTCACTCGCCTCCAAGTAAGCCATTTCGATCAGGTAGACGAGCATATCACAGCGCTCGGCTTCTGCCAGTTCCCGCATCTCCCGAAGCATTTGCTGGAGATAATCGAGCCTTGCGGTCCTGTTCCGGACAATTTCGGGGTGCATGGTCGATGTCTTTTCCATGTCGGGGTACCGCATGCGTGATAATGATCGGGAGACTGTGGGATACACAATCGGTGATTGTCTCGATAGTATGTCTTTTCGTTAAAGTTGCAAGGAATTTTTACCTATTCTTAGGGTTGTGAGAGGTAGTGGAGCGCTCATTTTGAACCTTGCCCTTGACCGCAGGGGAATCCGCAGCCATGTCACGGACGACATTTCGAACGCCGCCGCGCGGTTTTGCCTGCGGTTCGCGCGTCACAGCCAGATGAGTACTCATGGACGTAGTCGTCGTCGAATCGCCGGCCAAAGCGAAAACAATCAATAAATATCTCGGCAAGAACTATACGGTTCTGGCCTCGTTCGGGCATGTGCGTGATCTGCCTGCCAAGGATGGCTCGGTAAAGCCCGACGAGGATTTTGCCATGAGCTGGGCCGTTGATACGGCTTCGGCAAAGCGTCTGACAGACATCGCCAAGGCACTTAAAGATGCCGACGGCCTCATTCTCGCGACCGATCCGGATCGCGAGGGTGAAGCCATTTCGTGGCATGTGCTGGAAGTTCTGCGCCAAAAGAAGGTGCTGAAAGACAAGCCGGTCAGCCGCGTCGTATTCAACGCCATCACCAAGCAGGCAGTCACCGAGGCTATGGCCAATCCGCGCGCCATCGACGTCCCGCTGGTCGACGCCTATCTGGCTCGCCGTGCGCTCGATTATCTGGTCGGCTTTACTCTCTCGCCGGTTCTATGGCGCAAGCTGCCCGGGGCTCGCTCGGCGGGCCGCGTGCAATCTGTAGCCTTGCGCCTCGTCTGCGACCGCGAATCGGAAATTGAACGCTTCATCCGCGAAGACTACTGGCTGATCGGTGCGCTGCTCGGAACGCCGCGGGCGGAAAACTTTGAAGCAAAGCTTACCGGGTTCGAAGGCAAGCGTTTGCAGAAGCTCGATATATCGAGCCAGGCGCAGGCCGATGAAATCAAGGCGATGCTGGACGGCGCCGCCTTCAAGGCGCTGACTGTCGATGCCAAGCCGACCAAGCGCAATCCTGGACCACCGTTCACTACGTCGACACTCCAACAGGCAGCATCGTCCGGTCTCGGATTTTCAGCGGTGCGTACGATGCAGGTTGCCCAGAGGCTTTATGAAGGTATGGAGATGGGCGGCGAGACCGCCGGTCTAATCACCTATATGCGTACCGATGGTGTGCAGATGGCACCTGAAGCAATCTCTGCTGCCCGCGAATCCATCGCGTCGGAATTCGGCGACAAATATGTGCCCGAAAAGCCGCGGTTTTATTCGACCAAGGCGAAGAATGCCCAGGAGGCCCACGAAGCCATCCGCCCCACGGACTTCTCACGCACGCCGGTGAAGATGCGTGCCTATCTGGATGCAGATCAGGCGCGCCTCTATGAAATGATCTGGAAGCGGGCAATCGCCAGCCAGATGCAGCCGGCCGAGATCGAGCGCACGACCGCCGAAATCGAGGCCACAAACGGCGGCAAGGCGGCAACGCTGCGCGCTATTGGTTCCGTAGTTCGCTTCGACGGATTTCTGGCGGCCTATACCGAGCAGAAGGACGAGGACGCCGAGGACGAGGAAGACAAACGCCTTCCGGAAATTCGCGCTGGCGAGACCCTTGCGCGCAACACTGTTACAGTCACGCAACATTCGACCGAACCCCCGCCGCGCTACTCGGAAGCCACGCTGATCAAGAAGATGGAAGAGATCGGCATTGGCCGGCCTTCCACCTACACGGCGACGCTAAAAACGCTGGAAGACCGCGAATATGTCGTCGTTGAAAAGCGCAGGCTGATCCCTGAGGCCAAGGGCCGGCTCCTGTCTGCGTTCCTCGAAAACTTTTTCAGCCGTTATGTGGAATATGATTTCACGGCCTCGCTCGAAGAAAAGCTTGACGAAATTTCCGACGGAAAGCTGTCATGGAAGGACGTTCTTCGCGACTTCTGGAAGGATTTTTCGGGGGCTGTCGAGGACATCAAGGAGTTGCGCGTCACTGACGTGCTCAATGCCCTCAATGAAACGCTCGCACCCTTGGCGTTCCCACCGCGCGAAGACGGATCAAATCCGCGCATCTGCCCAAAATGCGGAACCGGCAGTCTGTCGCTGAAACTCGGCAAATATGGCGCCTTTGTCGGCTGCTCGAACTATCCCGAATGCGGTTTTACACGGCAGTTGACGGATGCGATCAACGGCGATGGCGAAGCGGCTGCCGGCGAAAGCGGCGACAAGGTTTTGGGCAAAGACCCGTATACCAACGAGGAAATCGCGCTGAAGACCGGGCGTTTTGGCCCCTATGTCCAGCGTGGCGATGGCAAAGAGGCCAAGCGCGCCAGCCTGCCGAAGGGTTGGACTGCCGATGCCATGGACCATGAGAAGGCACTGGCGCTTCTCGCGCTGCCACGCAACGTCGGAGCGCATCCGGAATCCGGAAAAATGATTTCCGCTGGCATTGGACGCTACGGCCCATTTGTCCTTCATGACGGAACCTATGCCAATCTTGAAAGTGCCGAAGACGTGTTTTCCATCGGCCTCAACCGTGCTGTATCGCTGATTGCTGAAAAGCAGCTGAAGGGCAACGGCGGCCGGAACGGCGGCACGCCGGCTGCGTTGAAGGATCTTGGCGCGCATCCAGATGGCGGCGCGATCACAGTGCGCGACGGCAAGTATGGGCCCTATGTGAATTGGGGCAAGATCAATGCAACGCTGCCCAAAGGCCGTGACCCGATGACGGTCAGCCTGGAGGATGCGCTCACACTAGTTGCCGAAAAGGCAGCGAAGGGCGGCGGAAAAAAACCCGCACGCGGCAAGAAAAAGGGCTGATCAATCTTGGCAAGGCGCATTTCCGGACGCAACACCAAAGGTGGCAACCCGTCCGGTGAGGCGCATGACGACGCCCAGTTAGTTGGTTCCTACCGACCATCACGCGACGACATTTTGACCTTTATCGCCGAAAACCCGGATCTGGCAGGGAAGCGCGACATCGCACGCGCCTTTTCGCTCAAGGGCGATGATCGCATCTGGCTGAAGGACATGCTGCGCGACCTCGAAGAGGACGGCGCGGTGCAGAAGACCGGCCGGCGTCTCCAGCGCCCGGGCACACTTCCTCCGGTGACGCCGCTTGAAATTTTTTCACGCGACAAGGATGGGGGGCTTTTGGCCAGGCCTGTCGCTGGCGGCGAGGACAACGCCGACCCGACCGTGATCGTGGCAATCAAACTATCAAGGACGTCCAAGGGCCGCGCTCCCGGCATTGGCGACCGCGTGATGGCCAAGTTGTTTCGTAACAAGGAGCCCGGCGGCGGGCCTGCCTATACGGGCCGCGTCATAAAAGTTTTCGACAAGCGCCAGGAAGCTGTGCTCGGCGTTTTGCGGGTTGCCCGCGACGGCACGTTTCGACTTGAACCGGTCGAGCGACGCCAACCGGAACTGGTCATCGACAATGACTTTGTGAATGGTGCCGAACCTGGCGACCTGGTGGAGGTTGCGCCGGCAAAGACGAGTGGGCGTTATGGACTTGCCAAGGGCAAGGTGCTGACTGTCATCGGTTCGCTGACCAGCGAAAAAGCTGTCTCCATGATCGCGATCCACGCGCATGACATTCCACATATCATGCCCGAAGCGGCGATCGAGGAAGCAGAGGCTGCGCGCCCTGCATCGATGTCCGGGCGCGAGGACTGGCGCAAGGTTCTGCTGGTCACCATCGACCCGGCTGATGCCAAGGATCACGATGACGCTGTCTTCGCCGAGCCCGATCAGGACCCGAAAAACCCTGATGGCGTGATCGTCACCGTGGCCATTGCCGACGTCGCCGCTTATGTGCGGGCAGGATCAGCGCTTGACCGGGAAGCGCTGAAGCGCGGCAATTCGGTCTATTTTCCCGACCGCGTGGTGCCGATGCTGCCGGAGCGAATCTCCAATGATCTGTGCTCGCTCAAGGAAAAGGTGGAGCGCCCTGCCCTTGCCGTGCGGATGACGTATGCGTCGGATGGTAGAAAGATCCGCCACACCTTTCACCGCATCATGATGCGGTCGGCGGCGCGGCTGTCCTATCCGCAGGCACAGGCGGCCATTGACGGCAATCCTGACGATGCGACCGGTCCAATTCTGGCGCCGATCCTGAAGCCGCTCTGGGACGCCTATGCCATTCTGAAGCGCGGGCGAGACAAGCGCGAGCCGCTGGAGCTGGACCTGCCTGAGCGCAAGATTTTGCTCAAGTCAGATGGCACTGTCGACCGAGTGGTCGTGCCCGAGCGGCTCGATGCGCATAAGCTGATCGAAGAATTTATGATCCAGGCTAATGTCGCGGCTGCCGAAACGCTGGAGGCCAAACGGCAAAAGCTGATCTACCGCGCGCATGACGGGCCTTCCATGGCCAAGCAGGAATCGTTACGGGAGTTTTTGGCGACCCTCGGGCTTTCGCTGGCGCGGGGGGCGCAACTGCGCCCATCGCAGTTTAATTCGATCCTGGAGCGGGTGCGCGGTGCCGACAATGAGGCGCTGGTCAACGAAGTGGTGCTGCGCTCGCAGAGCCAGGCGCAATATACGCCGGACAACATCGGGCATTTCGGGCTCAATCTGCTGCGTTATGCGCACTTCACCTCGCCCATTCGTCGCTACGCCGATCTGATCGTGCATCGCGCGTTGATATCAGCGCTCGGACTCGGCGCGGACGGGCTATCCGCCGACGAAGAAGGCCGGCTGGAGGATATTTCCGTCCTCATCTCTGCGTCCGAACGCCGCGCCATGGCTGCCGAACGGGACACGGTCGACCGGTTGATTGCCGCCTATCTCGCTGAACGCGTTGATGAAAGCTTCGATGCGCGTGTGTCGGGTGTGACCAAATCGGGACTGTTTGTCCAATTGCCGCAGTATGGCGCAGATGGCTTCATACCAGTGTCATCGCTCGACGGAGATTACTATATATTTGACGAGACGGCGCGCGCGCTTGTGGGCGAGCGGACCGGGGCAGGCTTTCAGCTTGCGGACCGGGTTGAGGTCCGTCTCATCGAAGTCGCGCCGCTGGCAGGTGCGATGCGGTTTGAAATGCTGACGGATCCAAAGCCCCTGCCCGGTTCGAAACGGTCGTTTCACAAGGCAAAAAAGGGCCCACGGACCAGAGCGCGCGCTTCGCAACCGAAGCGGGGAAGCAAGAGACGGTGATGGAACAACAGGTTTTTGGCGACACGAAATCTCCGATGCGCCCAGTGCGCTCACTTCTCAACGCAATGATGCGCGGATTTGCAGGCCGCTGTCCGCATTGCGGCGAAGGCAAACTGTTTTCCTCATTCATCAAACCCGTTGATCGTTGCGCCAGTTGTGGCGAAGATCTGCATCATCACAGGTCCGACGATTTGCCGGCCTACCTCGTGGTGGTCATTGTAGGTCACATCGTGGTCGGCGCTTTCATGGCTGTCGAAGCCACTAGCACCTGGTCGATGTGGCAGCATTTTTTCGTGTGGATCCCCCTGACAATCGGCTCGGCACTGGCGTTGCTGCGGCCCATCAAAGGTGCTGTGATCGGCCTGCAATGGGCCGGATACATGCATGGTTTTGGTGGCGAAGAAGAACTGGTCAAGGACATCTGATGTCATGATGGAGGGGATGACGCGGGCTGAGATCGATCGCGACGAATCGCGCGATTTCGCATTTGTCGGAAAACAACTCCGCCCGCGCGACGCAGCCACCCTCATTCTGCTCGACCGTGTCGGCAGCGGCTTCCACGTCCTGATGGGACGCAGGCATAAACGCCACGCTTTCATGCCTGGAAAGTTTGTGTTCCCGGGTGGCAGAACCGATCCTGATGACGGTCGCATCCCTGTGATGCAGCCGCTCCACCCCGATGAAGCGGCCAAACTTGCCAGCCGCGGAAAGAAAATTTCAGACCGGCGCGTTCGTGCGATAGCACTTTCGGCGCTGCGAGAAACTTATGAGGAAGCCGGGCTGCTGATCGGCCACTCCCAGCCCTTTCAAACAGATATGGCTGACTGGCAAGGGTTTGCTGAACATCGCGTACACCCTTCGCTGGAGACGCTGCGACTGGTGGCACGCGCGATCACGCCGCCGCGCCGGGTGCGCCGCTTCGACACATGGTTCTTTGCAGCCTGGCGCAGCGACGTGGCCGTGGCGCTGCCAGATGGTGGCCCGACCGAGGAACTTGAGGAACTGGTTTGGCTGCCTATCGACAAAGCGCGGAAAATGGATATCCCCCGCGTGACACAGACGGTGCTTGCCGATATCGAAAAGCGGCTTGAGCACGATCCGCTGCTACGGCCTGGCGGAGACGTGCCGTTCTATCACATGGTCCGCAATCGAATCGTCCGCGACATCCTCTAGGTCCCGCCATGAATGGAAGCTTTTCTCCCGACGGCAAAGCACCCGACGAGATGCGTTGGCTGTCGATATCGGCGGCTATCGCGTCGATCAGTGTTGTGGGTATCGCAATCGGGCTCGGCGTTCCGCTTCTCAGCATCATCCTCGAATCACGCGGGTTTTCCGCATCAATGATTGGCCTCAACACGGCAGTCGCGGGCCTTGCCTCGATTGCAGCTGCGCCGATGGCAACGCCGCTCGCCGCGCGCTTTGGCGTGGTGTGGACCATGCTGGCGATGATTGTGCTGGGCGCATTTGCGTTCGTCGGCTTCTATTTCGTTCCGCATTTCTGGATGTGGTTTCCCCTGCGGATCGTGCTGCACATAGCGCTCACCGTGCTTTTCATTCTTTCCGAATTCTGGATCAGCACCTCGGCGCCGCCGCATCGGCGGGGTTTTGTGCTGGGCATCTATGCCACCGTTCTCTCGTTAGGATTCGCATTTGGACCGTGGCTTTTTTCGCAGATTGGCAGCAGCGGGTTTCGGCCGTTCGGCATCACATTTGTTTTTATCCTGCTGGCGGCACTACCGGTTCTTGCAGCCTACAAAGAGAGCCCCGAGATTCATGCTCAAAAGGGCGAAGTAACCAGCTTTCTACGCTACATCTGGCTTGTTCCGACTGCGACTGCGGCGGTGCTGGTGTTTGGAGCGGTAGAAACCGGCGGTTTTGCGCTATTTCCGATCTATGGCAATCGGATCGGCTACACCGAGGCTGAAGCTGCACAGCTGCTCACTATGATCGGGTTGGGCAACGTACTCATGCAGATCCCGCTCGGGTTGATCAGCGACCGCATCCGCGATCGCCGTATTCTTCTCGCCATCTGCGCGGCGGTCGGGCTCGCAGGGATGATGGTGCTGCCCGCGCTGGGCAACAACTGGCATCTCACCGCAGGAATGCTTTTCATCTGGGGCGGCGTGGTGGCTGGCCTTTATACAATCGGCCTGGCCCATCTCGGCTCACGCCTCACAGGGCGTGACCTCGCCTCAGCCAATGCGGCATTCGTCTTCTGCTATGGTTTCGGGATGCTTGTAGGGCCGCAGGCCATTGGCATCGGCATGGATGTTTTCGGTCCGCCGGGATTCGGCTATGCGCTGGCACTGTTCTTCGTCGGATATCTTGTTCTGGTGGGAAGTCGTATGATGGCGCGGCGCACAACGCCTTGACAATTGCGGTGCGACCTTTATGTGTCGCGCCAAGTTTCCGCGCTCCGGGACGTCACGTCCTGTGGACCAGCGGCTCCAGAATAATCGAACATACGGACGAGAACCATGGCCAAAGCCGCAAACATCAAGATCAAGCTTCTGTCGACGGCTGACACCGGCTTCTTCTATGTCACCAGCAAGAACAGCCGCACCAAGACCGACAAGTTCAGCTTCCGCAAATACGACCCGGTCGTGCGCAAGCATGTCGAGTTCAAGGAAACCAAGATCAAGTAAGATCTGGTCGCAGGCATGAATACGAAAAACGCCGCCCTCCGGGGCGGCGTTTTTCGTTGCGGAAAATTGGGGGCCGGTCGGCGGTTGGCAGCGGTACGAGGAGGCCACTATTTGCCAGCGCCGGCCGGCCGACCCCACGGACCCAGGAGATGCGGCGGACCTGAGATCATGGGGTATTCCTGAAACGCTCATAAGCTCCACGCTCACGGTCGCCTCTTTCGAGCCGACAGTCGCGTAACGTCACCTGAAAATCAATGGTTTCTTAACCAACCGGATCGAAACGTCTGAACAAGGTTAAATTTTGTGCGCCGGATCGGCGCCAAGCCCTTGCCAGCCCCCGTTCAGGCCGCCTTGGCAACCACCCGGTTGCGACCACCCGTTTTGGCCTCATAAAGCGCTACATCGGCTCTTTTCATCATCGCCTCGACGGAGTCCAGCCCGCGCAGCAGCGAAGACACGCCGACGCTGACCGTCACTTCAATCGTCTGGCCGTCGCGGCCGATAGCGAAAGGTGTGCTGGCAATCTCAGCGCGGATGCGCTCGGCCACCTTTTCGGCAACGTGGGCCTCCGTGTCTGGCATCACGACGACAAACTCCTCGCCGCCGAACCGGCAGGCAAGATCGATGCCCCGCACATTCTTGCGCAAGCGACGGGCAAATTCACGCAGCACATCGTCGCCGCCATCATGGCCGAACGTATCGTTGACGGATTTGAACCGGTCGATATCGGTGATCATCACCGATAGTGGGCGGCGGCGCGCTACCGCGCGGTCAAACAGCGTCTGCAGATGGCTGTCGAGGTAGCGGCGGTTGTGCAGCCCGGTCAGGCCGTCGGTGACCGCCATTTCGATGGTCTCGGTAACGCTCGCGCGTAGTTGCTCATTGTAGCGCTTGCGCTTGACCTGCGTACGCAGCCTGGCCGTCAGTTCGTGCTGATCAACCGGTCGGACGAGGAAATCATTGACGCCGAGATCAAGCGCCCGAACGATGCGGTCATCTTCGCCGATATCAGCCACCAGCATGATAGGGATGAAACGGGTACGATCAAGCGAGCGCAATTGCGAACACAGGCGCAAGGGATCGAAATCGTCAAATGCCGTCGACACGATGATGCAGTCATAGGGCGTTTCGGCGGCCTGGAAGAAACCGGCATGTGGATCAGTCACCACGTCGAGTTCGGCGACCTGACGCAGCATTTTGCGCATCCGCTCGATGGATGATTCGCGCCCGTCGATAAGCAAGACTTTAGGCGTCGTGCCGTCATCAAAATGCTTGCGGCTCAATAGTTCCTCGATGCCGATATTGCGCGTGGTCGAGGCGCGCAGACGTAGCTCGTCAGTCAGCATCTTCAGCCGCACAAGGCTTTTGACCCTTGTCATCAGTTGCAGATCCTTGACCGGTTTGGTCAGAAAATCATCGGCGCCGGCTTCTAGCCCACGCACACGGTCGGCGACCTGGTCGAGCGCGGTGACCATCACGACCGGAATATGGGCCGTTGCCGGGTCGCTTTTCAGGCGGCGGCAGACCTCGAATCCGTCCATGCCCGGCATCATTACGTCGAGCAAGATAACGTCGACCTTGCCATTTTCGCAGGTCTCGATGGCATCGGGACCATTGCTGGCGGTGAGTACCTCGAAATACTCGGCCAGAAGCCGGGCTTCGAGCAGCTTCACGTTGGCTGGTATGTCGTCAACAACGAGAATACGCGCGGTCATCAGACGAAGAGCTCCCCAAAAGCGGCCATCAGGCGTCGCCTAGATATGATTTAATGGTTTCGATGAAACGTGGGACCGAGATGGGCTTGGAGATATAGGCCTCGCACCCACCCTGGCGAATGCGCTCCTCGTCGCCCTTCATCGCAAAAGCAGTGACGGCAATGACCGGGATGACGTGAAGATCATCGTCCTGTTTCAGCCATTTCGTCACTTCCAATCCCGAAACCTCGGGCAACTGAATGTCCATGAGAATGAGATCGGGGCGATGTTCACGTGCCAGATCAAGCGCCTCGAGCCCGTTGCGGGTGCGCACGGTCTCGTAGCCGCTGGCCTCGATAAGGTCGCGAAAGAGCTTCATATTGAGCTCGTTGTCCTCGACTATCATGACTTTCTTAGGCATCACTTCCCCATTCGGCATCAGTCCGGCCTGTCCAACAACCGCCTACACCAATCCCGACATACGAATCTTGATGCGGACGATAATGATAGATGATTGACGAAACGGAAACCGATCTCGCTTTTTTAGCATATCTACTTAAGTGCGTTGCGTAACCTGTCGACTTTCAATGACAACGCGCTGAAAGTGGAATTTATCGTTGCAGGACACCATTATGCTTAAAGACACCACCACGCCATCCGATGCTGAGGCTGTTGCCATCGCGGCATTGGGTTTTATTGCGGCAGACCCAGAACTGCTGCCGCGCTTCCTTGCGCTGACCGGCATCGAGGTGAGCTCCATACGCGCTGCAGCGCTGGAACCGGGATTTCTCGCCGGAGTTCTCCAATTCATCGCCGCGCATGAGCCGACATTACTGCGCTTTGCCGAAGCGACTGGCACGCCGCCGCGTGCCATCCTTGCCGCGCAACGGGCCCTTCCGCAAGGCGATGATTTCCACGACAGTTCAATTTAGGCAATTCCCATGAGCGATGATCCCGAGACTGCAAGGCAGATTGCCGAACTTGCCCGTGACACCCGACCGCTTCTGGTGGTCGATGTGGACGAGGTGCTGCTCGAATTTGTCGGGCCATTCATTCGCTTTCTCGCAGCGCAGGATCTTGCGCTTCAGACGCAGAGCTTCAAGCTACGCGGCAATATCGTCGACGCGAAATCACGCGCGGCGCTGGACGATGAACGTGTCGCAACGCTGCTGACCGATTTCTTTGCCTTCCAGGTCGAGTGGCAGACGCCAGGCGAGCGCGCTTCCCAGGCTTTGGCCGAACTGGCGAACGATATTGAAATCGTCATGCTGACGGCCATGCCACATCGCCACCGCGCCACCCGCCGCACCTTGCTTGATACGCTGGGATTCCCCTACCCGCTGCTCACCACCGAGCACCCGAAGGGCCCGGCAATCCGTTCGTTGCGTGGGCTCAAGCCACGTCCCGTCGCCTTCGTGGATGACATTGCGCACAACCATGTTTCCGTCCGCGAGGCGGTATCCGATGCGCATCTTTTTCACTTGATGCTGCATGACGGGTTTCGTGCGGTGATGCCGGCGCTGCCCGATGGTGTGACGGCGACATCAGGCTGGGACGACGCCGTGCCGAAAATCGCCACGGCCCTAGGCGTCGCACACGTTCAATCAAACGTTTAACGGTTCAAATCGCAGTCGTCATGGCCTCTCGCCCGTCTTGTACGACTCGCCTACGTCACCTAAACTTTAAATGTTCTTATTCTGTTCGCGCCCATGCCGACACCTGCCAACGATCCGAACCACGGTTTCTGCCGCGACTGCATGACCCCGCAGCACGGTGACGCGAAGCGTTGCCAAGCGTGCGGAAGCCCGCGACTGACACGCCATCCCGAGCTTTACCGTCTGACAATTGCGCACGTCGACTGCGATGCCTTCTACGCGGCGGTGGAAAAACGCGACAACCCCGCGCTGAAGGACAAGCCGGTGATCATCGGTGGCGGCAAGCGTGGCGTTGTCTCGACTGCCTGCTACATCGCGCGCATCAATGGCGTGCGCTCGGCAATGCCTATGTTCAAGGCGCTGGAAGCCTGCCCGCAGGCGGTCGTGGTGAAACCGGATATGGAAAAATATGTGCGCGTCGGGCGCGAGGTGCGCCAGATGATGCAAGCGCTGACGCCGCTGGTGGAGCCTGTTTCCATCGACGAGGCTTTTTTGGACCTCTCCGGCACCGAGCGGCTGCATGGCCGCCCGCCGGCGCAGGTGCTCGGGCAGTTTGCCATTGATGTCGAACGCGAGATTGGTATCTCCGTGTCGGCCGGGCTGTCTTACTGCAAGTTCCTCGCCAAGGTGGCATCGGATTTTCGCAAGCCGCGCGGCTTTTCAGTAATCGGCGAGGCCGAGGCGCTGGGGTTTCTGGCTGAACAACCGGTGACGCTGATCTGGGGCGTTGGAAAGTCGTTTGCAGCGACGCTGGCACGCGACGGCATTACCATGATCGGCCAGTTGCAAAAACTGGAACGGCGCGAGCTGGCGCAGCGCTACGGCAGCATGGGCGACCGGCTGTTTCACCTTGCGCGCGGGATTGATCAGCGCAGCATCCAGCCCGACCATGATGCGAAAAGCGTTTCGGCAGAAACTACCTTTGACACCGATCTGGCGACGGCTGCCGATCTGGTTCCTATCCTGCGGGCGCTTGCCGAAAAAGTTTCGGCACGCCTGAAGAAATCTGGCATCGCCGGGCGTACGGTCGTGCTGAAGCTCAAAACACAGGATTTCAAACTGCGCACCCGCAACCGGCAGCTCAGCGATCCGACCCGTCTGGCTGACCGCATTTTCCTGACCGGGCTGCAAATGCTGGCCAAGGAAACCGACGGCACAAAATACCGGCTGCTTGGTATCGGCGTCAGCGAGTTGTCGGATGACAGTCGGGCTGATCCACCCGATCTGGTCGACACGCAAGCCACAAAGCGCGCCAAAGCTGAAGGCGCAATCGATACGCTGCGGGGGAAATTCGGGCGTAGCGCCGTCGAGACGGGCTATACTTTTGGCAAAGGCCGCAACGCCCATCCGCCCGAGCCGCTTGACGAATGACGTCCACTCCCGGCTGGCCCAGCCGATAGGCAGCGCTAGTGTTTGACCCCTGTGGCAGGGCCTGCCAAGAACAGTCTGCTATGACCGAGACAGCGTCCATTCCCAAAGCAGCCCTATGGATGGCCGGGTGGCTCTTCCTGATGCTCGTGACCGCGCTTGCCGGGCGCGAGACGACGCGCGACCTGAATGTGTTTCAGGTCATGGAGATGCGCTCGGTGATCGGCTTTTTCATGCTTTTGCCGCTGGTTCACCTGGCGGGCGGGTGGGCGGCGATGCGTACGGCACGCCCTGCAGCCCATATCGGGCGCAACGCCGCGCATTATTTCGGACAGCTCTCCTGGCTTTATGCTCTCACGCTCATTCCGCTAGCCGAAGTGGTCTCCATTGAGTTCACCACGCCTTTCTGGACGGCCATTCTGGCTGTGCTTTATCTCGGCGAGCGGCTCAGCCGGGCCAAAATCGCGGCCCTTGTGCTTGGGATTATCGGCGTGGCGGTCATCGTGCGGCCGGGCACCAGCGCGGCCGAGCCCGGCCATTTGGTGATGCTGGCAGGCGCCGTCGGGTTTGCTGTCTCGATCGTGCTGGTCAAGGCGCTGACCCGCACCGAAAGCGTCGTCCGCATCATTTTCTGGATGGTCATCATCCAGTCGGTGATCGGGTTGATCCCGGCTCTATGGGTCTGGCGCACGCCGCCTGCGAGTGTCTGGCCGTGGATCATGCTGATCGCTTTTTCGGGAACTTTTTCTCACTTTTGCATGGCACGGGCGCTGGCTTACGCCGATGCCATGGTTGTCGTGCCAATGGACTTTTTGCGCGTGCCGCTTACCGCTTTACTCGGCTATCTCGTCTATTGCGAGCAGATCGATATGTTCACCGCCATCGGCGCGGCATTGATCCTGCTTGGCAATCTCTTCAACATTTCGCGGCGCAAGGCGACGGTGGCGGACCTGCCGAGTTCGTAGGCTCCGCTTAAACCAGTTCCACTTCCACCACGCCCGGCACGCCCCGCATCGCTGCGGCTATCTGGGGAGAAATGCGTTTTCGCTCCGGCAGTTCGATCTCGATTTCGCCGGCGCCGCCCTCCTTGATGACCACGAAACTCACCTGCCCCTCGCCTTTTGCAGAAAGTTGGGCCGAGATGGTCGGCAGGGAGGACGGATCGCGCACATAGACGCGCAAGGCCCCCTGCATCTGGCTTGCCATCTCATCGAGAATTTGAACCGTCTGGATGCGCAGATTGACGCCTTCCGGGCGGTCTTCAGCAGCGACGGTGATAACGACCGAACGGCCGGCTTCCAGCATGTCGCGGTATTGTGCCAGCCCTTCGGAGAACAGCACAGCCTCGTACTGGCCGGTGGTGTCAGAGAAGGCTATCACGCCCATCTTGTTTCCGGTGCGGGTCTTGCGCTCCTGCTTGGAGGTGACCGTGCCGGCCAGCCTGCCGGCAGTCGCGCCCTGCTTGACGCCGGCGGAAAACTGCGCCCAGTTCTGCACCCTCATCCTGGCCAGAAGTTCCTTGTATTCATCGAGCGGATGGGCCGAGAGATAGAAACCGACCGCCTGGAATTCGCGGTGCAGCTTTTCCGCTGGCGACCATGGTTCGGCGGCGGGCAGAAGAAGCGTCGGCGCCTGGCCGCCATTGGCCATGCCAAAAATATCGGATTGCCCCGACAGGGCATTTTCCTGCGCGCGCTGGGCCATGCCCATCATCCGCTCGACGCCGGCCAGCATCGAAGCACGGTCGTGGCCGAAGCAATCGAAGCCGCCGGCCATGATGAGGCTTTCGAAGACCCGTTTGCCGACAATGCGCGGATCGATGCGCTCGCAGAAATCGGCGAGGCTTTCGAACTGCCGTTCCATGCGTTTGGCGACAATATGCTCGACGGCGGCGTCGCCCACACCCTTGATGGCCGCCATCGAATAGAAGATGCGGTTCTCCGCCACCTCGAAAGCGCGGAAGGATGATGTAACCGAGGGCGGCGACACTTCAATGCCAAGGCGCAGCGCGTCCTGGCGGAAGTCGGCCAGCTTGTCGGTGTTGGACATGTCGAGCGTCATCGACGCGGCCAGGAACTCGACCGGATAATGGGCCTTCAGATAGGCAGTCTGGTAGGAGACGATAGCGTAGGCTGCGGCGTGCGATTTGTTAAATCCGTAATCGGCGAATTTTGCCAGAAGGTCGAAGATGAAGTCGGCTTGCGGCTTCAGAAGACCACGCTCCATGGCACCCGACACAAAGCGCTCGCGCTGCTTGTCCATCTCGGCGCGGATTTTTTTGCCCATGGCGCGGCGCAGCAGATCGGCTTCGCCGAGCGAATAGCCCGACAGTTCCTGCGCGATCTGCATCACCTGTTCCTGGTAGACAATGACGCCCTGCGTTTCCTTGACCAGATGATCGATCTTCGGGTGAATGGATGCCAGTTCCTCCTCGCCATGCTTGCGGGCATTGTAGGTCGGAATGTTTTCCATCGGACCGGGGCGATAGAGCGCCACCAGCGCAATAATGTCCTCGATGCGATCAGGCTTCATGCCGATCAGCGCCTTGCGCATGCCAGCCGATTCCACCTGGAACACGCCGACCACTTCGCCGCGCGACAGCATCTCGTAGGTTTTCGGGTCATCAAGCGGGATGGTCGCCAGGTCGATGTCGATGCCGCGCCGCATGATCAGCTTGACCGCTGTCTCCAGCACGGTCAGCGTTTTCAGGCCAAGAAAATCGAATTTCACCAGCCCGGCCTGTTCAACATATTTCATGTTGAACTGAGTGACCGGCATATCCGAGCGCTGGTCGCGGTACATCGGCACCAGTTCTGACAGCGGTCGGTCGCCAATGACGATGCCCGCGGCATGGGTGGAGGCGTGGCGGTAGAGCCCTTCGAGCTTTTGCGCCATGTCGAGCAGTGTCTGGACGATCGGCTCTTTTTCGGCCTCCTCGCCAAAGCGCGGTTCGCCCTCGATGGCTTTTGCCAGCGACACCGGGTTGGCAGGGTTCGACGGCACCATCTTGCAGAGGCGGTCGACCTGACCATACGGCATCTGTAGCACGCGCCCAACATCGCGCAGCACGGCGCGCGCCTGCAAAGTACCAAAGGTAATGATCTGACCGACCTGGTCGCGGCCATATTTGGCCTGCACGTAACGGATCACCTCCTCGCGGCGATCCTGACAGAAATCGATGTCGAAATCGGGCATCGACACGCGGTCGGGATTGAGGAAGCGTTCGAACAGCAGCGAAAAGCGCAGCGGATCGACATCGGTGATGGTGAGCGCGTAGGCGACCAGCGAGCCGGCACCCGATCCACGGCCAGGGCCGACGGGAATGCCCTGAACCTTCGCCCATTTGATGAAGTCGGCAACAATCAGGAAATAGCCCGGAAACTTCATCCGTGTGATGATGCCAAGCTCATATTCCAGCCGTTCTTCGTATTGCCGAACCTCAAAACCCTCGGTCAGGCCGCGCGTTGCAATGCGCATGGCAAGCCCCTCGCGAGCCTGCCGGGCCAGTTCTTCTGCCTCGGCCACCACTGCTGCCACGGCATCCTCGGCATCGCGGGCGGCAAAGCGCGGCAGGATCGGGTCACGGTTTTGGGGATAGTAGGAACAGCGGCGGGCAATCTCTATTGTGTTGTCGATGGCCTCAGGAAGATCGGCAAAGAGTGCGGCCATTTCTGCTTGGGCGCGCAAGAAATTGTCGGGCGATAGCCGGCGGCGGTCATCCGAAGCCACCACCGACCCCTCGGCAATGGCGATCAGCGCGTCATGCGCCTCATAATCGTCGCGGGACGGGAAAAACGCCTCGTTGGTGGCGACCAAAGGCAGATCGTGGCGGTAGGCCAACTCGACGGTCGCGGCTTCCAGGCCGCGATCATAACCATCCGGGCGGGATAATTCGACATAAAGCTTGTCGCCGAACAGATTGCTCAGTTCGCCTAACCGGGTTTCGGCAAGGTCCTTGTCGCCTGAAAGGAGTGCGGCACCCACCGGCCCGCGTGCGCCGCCGGTGAGGCAGATGAGCCCTGGCGCAAACCGCTCAAGGTCAGCCATCGGGAGGTGGACGCCATCGGAATCTGGAACCGCCAGGTACATATGGCTGACAAGCCGCACCAGATTGGCATAGCCAGTCTCGTTGGCGGCCAGCAGAACCACCGGAAACAAAATCTGACTGCGGCGCTGATGGCTGCGCTGGCCATCGGCTCCCCCTTCGGGGTAGGCCAGATCGACCTGACAGCCGATGATCGGCTGAACACCGTCCTTCGTCGCCTTCTGGGCAAACTCCAGCGCGCCGAACAGATTGTTGGTGTCGGTCACGGCGATGGCCGGGGCCAGATCGTGCACTGCATGGGCCACCACCTTGGTCAGGGGCAGCGCCCCCTCAAGGAGCGAATAGGCCGAATGGACGCGCAAATGGATAAACGGGCGCGCAGGTCTTGGCGGACGGCTATCCCGCTCCTGCTTTTCCCGCATAAGCGGGTCACGCGTGGTGACATCGCCCGCCATCAGGCCCAACCGTATTTCACATCCGATTCCATGCCGGCCAGCGTATAGGACCAGGTGCGCCTGTGCCAGCGTGACGGGCGGGTTACCCCCTGCTTGTCACGCAAACTCCATGATGACAGCATCGACAGCGAGGCTGTCGCCGGCCTTGGCGTTGATCTTTTTCACGGTGACGTCGCGCTCCGCCCGGAGCACGTTTTCCATCTTCATCGCCTCGACGACCGCGAGCGTCTCGCCTGCCTTGACCTCTTGCCCTTCCGTCACCGCCAGCGAGACGACCAGACCCGGCATCGGGCAAAGCAGCAAATTGGACGTATCAGGCGCGATTTTTTCCGGCATCAAGCGGTCGAGTTGCGCCGTGCGCGGCAGCATCGCCTGCGCGGTGACCGCCATGCCTTTCCAGGCGATGCGTACCCCGTTGGGTGCCGGACGCAGCTGTGCGGTGACGTCCGTGCCACCCACCCTGCCGCGCCAGACGAGGTCGCCCGGACGCCAATGAGATGCAACCGAAATGGCAGGCCCGTCGGCGATTTGCAGGGAAAGTTCAAGCGGCCGTGTCGTTGATCCAACTGCGACGATGACCGGCACATAATCTTTACCGATCTTCACGTCCCATTCGCATTTCAGGCGACCTGAATGCGGCGACATCCGGTCGGTCATCCGGTCGAGGCGGTCGCGGCGCACCAGTTCTACCGCTGTTGCGATCGCAGCAAGCACCGCGCTTTCGTCGGCATCGGGTGCAATCGCCGCAAAGCCGTCCGGATATTCCTCGGCGATGAAGGCGGTGGAAATATCGCCCGAGCGCCAGCGCGGATGCTGCATTAGTGCCGACAAAAACGGGATGTTTTGCTCAATGCCATCCACGACAAAGGCATCCAAAGCGTCGGACATCGCATCGATAGCCTCGATACGGCTCGGTGCCCAGGTGCACAATTTTGCGATCATCGGATCGTAAAACATCGAAATTTCCGCGCCCTCGGTGACGCCGGTATCGTTCCGGATGATCGCGCTTCCGGCAGGCCCTTCCGCAGGCGGGCGATACCGCGTCAGCCGACCGACGGACGGCAGGAAGTTGCGGTATGGGTCCTCAGCATAGAGACGGCTTTCGATTGCCCAGCCATTGAGCTTCACATCCTTCTGGCTGAAAGACAGTTTTTCGCCAGCGGCAATGCGGATCATCTGTTCCACCAGATCGACGCCGGTAATGAGTTCTGTCACCGGGTGTTCGACCTGCAAACGTGTATTCATTTCAAGGAAGTAGAAGTTCTTCTCAGAGTCGACGATGAATTCGACGGTGCCCGCGCTTTGGTAGTCAACGGCCTTGGCCAGTGCCACCGACTGTTCGCCCATCGCCTTGCGTGTGGCGTCATCGAGGAAAGAAGACGGCGCTTCTTCCGCAACCTTCTGGTTGCGGCGCTGGATCGAACATTCGCGTTCGCCGAGATAGACCGCATTGCCATGCGCATCGGCCAAAAGCTGGATCTCGATATGGCGCGGATCGACCACGAATTTCTCGATGAAGACGCGGTCGTCGCCAAACGAGCTTTTGGCCTCCGATGTCGCTCGGTCAAAGCCGTCGCGCACTTCCGCCTCATTCCAGGCGATGCGCATACCCTTGCCGCCGCCACCTGCTGATGCCTTGATCATCACCGGATAGCCGATCTCGCCGGCGATCTTTTCGGCATGTTCAGCGTTTTCAATCACGCCGAGCCAGCCTGGAACGGTGGAAACATTGGCCGCGTTGGCAAACTTTTTTGATTCAATCTTGTCGCCCATCGCTTTGATCGCCTTGGGCTTTGGACCGATGAAGATGATCCCTTCAGCTTCCAGCATTTCGCAGAAAGACGCGCGCTCCGACAGAAAGCCGTAGCCAGGATGGACTGCTTGCGTACCTGTCTCCTTGCACGCCGCGATGATCTTTTCGGGCACCAGATAGCTTTGCGCGGCTGAAGCCGGACCTATGTGTACTGCTTCGTCGGCCATCTCGACATGCACCGCTTCGCGGTCTGCATCGGAGTAGACCGCCACTGTGGCGATGCCCATGCGCCGCGCGGTCTTGATGATGCGGCAGGCGATCTCGCCGCGATTGGCGATCAGAATCTTCTTGAACAAATGAATTCCCCCGGTCAGTCTGCGCTTGTTCTTGTATGTGCTCATGCAGGGCTGCTCAAGCGCAGCGTACGCGTCTCAAAAATGCTCGCCCGTGCGGAATGGGCCGACGCGAATGCTGGCGGCGATCAGGTGCGCCGTCGACCAGCCGATCAGCAAAAACCCGTTCACCCCTTCAAGCGCTGCAAAAATCCGCCATTCGCGGGCCGGCAGCACGTCGCCAAAGCCCAGCGTGGAAAAAGATGTGAGCGAAAAATAGAGTGCTGTCTCAAAGTGCTCGATCACGCCCAGATGATAGTGCGCCAGCGCCCACAGCCACACCTCGACAGTGAGCAGCAGGAACAGGCCCAGCACTGTTGTCGCCATCGAGATGATGGGGTGTTGATGCTTTTGCAGAACGCTCTCCATCTTCGTGATGGCAATCAGGCCGAAGGTGTGGATCAGCGCCGTGAGCGTGATCATCAATGTTCCTAGTGTCAGGTTTTCATACATGGTCTTTCTCTCCGCCGCCAAGCGATGCTGCGCGGCGCATGAAAGGTCAAGAGATGTCGCGCCTCCCTTGATCCCTGCCCGATTTCCTGAAACGTTCCGCGGCTTGAATCGATGGAAGGGAATTTAGCATGAAAACGCGCGCCGCCGTGGCCGTTGCCGCCGGAAAGCCCCTCGAAATCATGGAAGTGGATCTTGAAGGGCCGCGCGAGGGTGAGGTGCTGGTCGAGATCAAGGCTACCGGTATCTGTCATACGGACGAGTTCACATTGTCGGGTGCTGACCCGGAAGGCATTTTCCCAGCCATTCTTGGCCATGAGGGAGCGGGCGTGGTGGTCGATGTCGGCAAGGGCGTCACGTCACTCAAAAAGGGTGACCATGTCATTCCACTCTATACACCCGAATGCCGCCAGTGCCCTTCCTGCCTTTCACGCAAGACCAATTTGTGTACTGCCATCCGCGCCACACAGGGCCAGGGCGTCATGCCGGATGGATCCAGCCGCTTCTCGATCGGCAAGGACAAGATCTTTCACTATATGGGTTGCTCAACCTTCGCGAATTTTACCGTGCTGCCCGAGATCGCACTGGCCAAGGTTAATCCTGCCGCCCCGTTCGACAAGATTTGCTACATCGGCTGCGGCGTCACCACCGGCATTGGTGCTGTCATCAACACCGCCAAGGTAGAGATCGGCGCGACTGCAGCGGTGTTCGGGCTGGGCGGCATTGGCCTGAACGTCATTCAGGGACTGAGGCTTGCTGGCGCCGACATGATTATTGGCGTCGATATCAACAACGACAAAAAACCTTGGGGCGAAAAGTTCGGGATGACGCATTTCGTCAATCCGAAGGAGATCGACGGCGATGTCGTTGCCCATATCGTTAACCTCACCAAGCGCGGTGCCGACCAGATTGGCGGCGCCGACTACACGTTCGATTGCACTGGCAGCACCAAGGTGATGCGCCAAGCGCTCGAATGTTCGCATCGAGGCTGGGGCAAGTCGGTGGTTATCGGCGTCGCCGGTGCCGGCCAGGAAATCGCCACCCGACCGTTCCAGCTGGTTACCGGTCGCACCTGGATGGGCACGGCCTTTGGCGGCGCGCGCGGGCGCACCGATGTGCCAAAAATCGTCGACTGGTACATGGATGGAAAAATCGAAATCGACTCGATGATCACCCACACCCTGAAGCTTGAGGACATCAACAAGGGCTTTGACCTGATGCACTCGGGCGAAAGCATCCGCTCGGTCGTGGTCTATTGAGCGAAGCAGAAAAGATCGCGCCCGTCATCTATGTCGATGCGGATGCCTGTCCGGTAAAGGCGGAGGCGATGAAGGTGGCGGAGCGTTATGGGCTTATCGTCACCTTCGTTTCCAATGGCGGCATGCGCCCTTCCCGCGATCCGATGATAAGGCATGTCGTGGTACCCAAAAGCGCGGACGCCGCAGACGACTGGATTGTCGAGAATGCGCAGGCCAACGATATTGTCATCACCGCAGATATTCCGCTTGCGGCGCGCACGGTGGCGCTTGGCGCGCATGTTCTGGGGATGACAGGAAGAGCCTTCACCGAAGAAAGTATCGGCATGGCGGTGGCGATGCGAGACCTCAAGCAGCATCTGCGCGAGACCGGAGAAAGCAAAGGATTTAACGCCAGCTTTTCGCCGGCAGACCGCTCGCGTTTTCTTGGAGCGCTCGACCAGATTGTGCGCCGTGCGCTTAAGGGGCCTAGCCAAGGACAGGTGTGAAGTCGGCAGCAGCTGCAACAGCTGTAAAATCTCCTTAAAGTTGTATATTGCTCGTCTGGACGTCCAAAACACGCAGAAATCCCTCCTAGAGGTTGTGTTTTTGTCCTCCCGACCTATGTTGGACAGGTGCCGGCCATTCGGGCGCACGCGATAAATCAAATCAGCGGCAGGAGAGCGGCACATGTCAGACGCCATGAATATCTATGAAGAAATTCCCGACCTGGACACAATCGGCGGACGTATTTCGCGGGCGCGCGATGCAGCCGGATTGAGCGTCAAGGAGATTGCTTGGCAACTGGGCGTCAAGATAGCCACCATCAACGCATGGGAAAGTGATCGTTCGCTTCCTGGCTCGCACCGGATGAACCGGCTGGCCGGCATGATGGGTGTTTCGATCTCCTGGCTCTTGCACGGCGTCGGCACGGCACCGGCGGAGGCAAACTCCGAGCAGACGGTCGATAATGTGACGTCACAGCTGGAAAAGCTGAAACTGCTCCATGTCGAAACCGGCGAGCTTATTGGCCGCATCCAGAAGGATCTCGACGGGATCTCCCCGAGCTAGTAGCCGCAAACATTCCCCTGTGCAGACACTTCCCGACCTATGTCGTCGGGAGGTGACAATGTGTCGGGCATAGGGTATTGACGATTTCGTCGAGGGCCAGAAATGGCTCTACCTGTTTGCGGGAGAGAGCTGCGAAAGCAGCCGCCGAAGGGGAAATCGCCCGAAATCTCTCAGGCAAAAGAACCGTAGACGGGAAAGACGCTCTGGAAAGTCGGGATATGATTCGTCCCGCGCCGAAGGTGTAAGCGCCGCTGACAGAGTTCCGGTTGCGCGAGTCTCTCAGGCTTCAGACAGAGGGGCACGGATTGGTCGCACTCGCGACCGCTTGCGTGTGTCTCTGGAGAAGTCATGACCGACCAAAATTTGAATTTACTTCCACTTGAAGACCTCCATCAGGAAGCAGGTGCTCGCTTTGGCGGTTTCGCCGGCTGGCGGATGCCGCTCACCTATCCCGCCGGCGTGATGCAGGAGCACCTGCATACCCGCGCCCATGCCGGACTTTTTGATATTTCCCACATGAAGATGATCGAGGTTGCAGGGCCTGGAGCGGCAGCGCTTTTGGCCCGCGCCTGCCCGATTGAGCCTGAAGCGCTCGCACTGTCACAGTCCAAGCTATCGTTTCTTCTCAATGAGGAAGCCGGCATCCTTGATGATCTGATCGTCACGCGCCTGGGCGAAGCGCGTTTTATGGTCGTTGCGAATGCCGGGAATGCAGTCGCCGATATTGCCCATCTCAACGCACTTGCTGGTGAATTCGAGTGTACAGTGACACCGCTTGAACGCGTTTTCCTGGCCATTCAGGGCCCGGAAGCTGCGGATGTTATGGCCAAGGCAGGGTTTGAAACCGATGCCCTAACCTTCATGCATGGCATTGAGCCACAAACCAACTGGTTCATGAGCCGCTCAGGCTATACCGGCGAGGATGGATTCGAGATCGGTCTGCCCGTTGAGGAAGCGCGGGCGTTCGCGCAAAAACTTCTTTCAGATAACCGCGTGATGTGGATCGGTCTTGCGGCGCGCGACAGCCTTCGCCTCGAAGCGGGCCTGTGCCTGCACGGCAATGACATTTCTCCCGACACAAGCCCAGCTGCAGCGGCGCTGATGTGGGCAATACCCAAGGATTTGCGTGAGAACGGGCAGTTCATTGGCGCCGATGCGTTGCGTGCTGTCCTCGCCAAGGGCGCAGATGAAAAGCGCGTTGGGCTGAAGGCGGAAGGCCGCCTGCCCGTTCGCGGCGGTGCCAATCTCGTGGATGCTGACGGCAATCCGGCCGGTCGCGTAACATCTGGCGGTTTTGGCCCATCAGCCGATCATCCTGTGGCCATGGGTTACGTTGCGACCCAACTTGCCAAAGCCGGCACCAAACTGTTTGCCGAAGTGCGGGGCAACCGCATTCCGATCGAAGTCCATCCTCTTCCCTTCACGCCACATCACTACCGCAAAGGATAATTTTCCATGGCAACCACATATTACACCGAAGACCATGAATGGATCCGCGTCGAGAACGGCGTCGCGACCGTTGGCATCACTAATTATGCGCAGGAACAGCTGGGCGATATTGTGTTCGTGGAATTACCCGAAGCTGGCAAAGCCATGAAGAAGGGCGATACCGCAGTTGTAGTGGAATCAGTGAAAGCAGCCTCAGACGTTTACGCGCCTGTTGATGGCGAGATCGTTGAGGCAAACGAGACACTGTCGTCTGATCCGGCGCTGGTCAATTCGGCATCCACCGGTGATGGCTGGCTGTGGAAGATGAAGCTTGCCGATGAAGGCCAGCTTGAAGGCCTGATGGATGAGGCCGGCTACGACAAGATGGTTGGCTGAGGAGCGCGCGCAAATGACAACCAAAACCGCAACTTTCGCCAGCCGGCATATCGGGCCCGGCCCGCAGGATGTGCGCGCCATGCTGGCCACGCTTGGCGTTCCCTCTGTCGAGACGCTGATCTCGCAGGCCGTGCCCAAATCCATTCGTTTTGATCGTGCTCTGGACCTGCCGGCGGCTGCCACAGAAGCAGACGCGCTTGCAGAACTTTCGGTCAAGATGGCGAAAAACACGGTGATGAAGAGCTTCATCGGTGCTGGCTATCATGGCGTGAACGTGCCGCCGGTCATACAGCGCAATCTGTTCGAGAACCCGGCCTGGTATACGGCCTATACCCCCTATCAATCCGAGATCAGCCAGGGCCGGCTAGAGCTTCTGTTCAATTTTCAGACGCTGGCCACCGAACTGACCGGGCTGCCCGTCGCGTCGGCCTCACTGCTGGACGAAGCAACAGCAGTTGCCGAAGCTGTCGGCATTGCCTGCCGTCATCACCGCGACAAGCGCAGCAAGATTGCGTTTGCAGGAACTCCGCATCCCCAGACACTCGATGTCGTGCGCACGCGCAGCGAACCCATCGGTGTTGAGGTCGATGGGAGTGAAATCGACGACAATACCGCAGCTCTTGTGGTTTCGTGGCCGGATACGCACGGTGTTTACGGCGACCACTCCTCCTTGATCGCCAAGGCGAAAGAAGTAGGAGCGCTGGTGATTTTTGCCAGTGATCCACTCGCGCTGACGCTCACCGAAAGCCCTGCAGACCTTGGCGCGGACATTGCTGTTGGCTCTATGCAGCGCTACGGCGTGCCGATGGGGTTTGGCGGTCCACACGCGGCCTATTGCGCTGTGTCGGACAAGCTTACCCGTCTCATGCCCGGCCGTCTTGTTGGCCAGTCGGTCGACAGGCATGGGCGCGCTGCCTACCGCCTCGCGCTTCAAACGCGCGAACAACATATCCGTCGCGACAAGGCCACCTCCAACATCTGCACCGCGCAGGCGCTTCTGGCCAATATGGCCGCCGCCTATGCGATCTGGCATGGACCCGAGGGCCTTCAGGCTATCGCTTCCCATGTGCACGGAATTGCGACGCGTTTTGCCGCCGGGCTTACCGCAGCGGGACGCAAGATTGCCGGCGAGCGCTTCTTCGACACGGTGACCGTCGATGTCGCCGATTCTGCACAACTGGCAGCAGAGGCTGAAAAGGCTTGCCGTCTGGTGCGTGTCGTGGACGCCAAGCGCATTGCAGTTGCCTTCGACGAAACGTCCACCGACGCCGATCTTGAAGCGCTCTGTGGCCTGTTTGGTGCAAAAGCACCCGCAGAGGCAGATGCCTGCCTACCCGGCAAGCCGCGTGGCAAGAATTTTCTGACGCAACCAACGTTCCACGCGCATCGCTCCGAGACGGCAATGATGCGCTTCCTGCGCCGGTTGGCCGACAAGGATCTGGCGCTTGACCGTGCCATGATCCCGCTTGGCTCCTGCACGATGAAGCTCAACGCTGCTGCCGAGATGATGCCTGTTTCCTGGCCCAATGTTGCAAACCTGCATCCATTTGCACCGACTGCCCACAGCGCAGGCTACAAGGCGATGACGGATGATCTGGAAGCATGGCTTTGCGAGATCACCGGCTTTGATGCCGTCTCGCTGCAGCCCAATGCGGGCAGCCAGGGCGAATATGCCGGGCTGCTGGCGATCCGCCGCTATCACCATGAGCGCGGCGACACGCATCGTGACATCTGCCTCATCCCCTCCTCTGCGCATGGCACCAATCCGGCCAGTGCCTCGATGGTTGGCATGAAGGTTGTCGTCGTCGCCTGTCAGGACAGCGGTGACATCGACCTCGATGATATGAAGGCTAAGGTAGAGCAGCACAGCGCCAATCTGGCGGCGCTGATGTTCACCTATCCCTCGACGCATGGCGTGTTCGAAGAAGGCGCGCGCGACATCTGCACGCTGGTCCATGAACATGGCGGGCAGGTTTATTTCGACGGCGCCAACCTCAATGCGTTGGTCGGGCTCGCCCGCCCCGCCGACATCGGCGCCGATGTCTGCCACATGAATTTGCACAAGACGTTCTGCATTCCACATGGTGGCGGCGGGCCGGGCGTCGGACCGATCGGCGTGAAGGCGCATCTTGCGCCCTTCTTGCCGGGCCACGTTGCTGGTGGCAGCGACCATGCGGTTTCAGCAGCACCTTTCGGCAGCGCTTCGATCCTGCCGATCACCTGGATGTATATCCGCATGATGGGTGGAGACGGGCTGAAATATGCCACCGAAATCGCCATCGTCTCGGCCAATTACATCGCCACCAAGCTCGAGCCCTTTTTCCCGGCGCTCTACAAGGGCCGGGGTGGACGCGTGGCGCATGAATGCATTCTCGACACGCGCGTCATCAAGGAAAGTGCGGATATCTCTGTCGAGGACGTTGCAAAACGTCTCATCGACTATGGGTTCCACGCGCCGACCATGTCCTGGCCGGTAGCAGGAACGCTGATGGTGGAGCCGACTGAATCCGAACCAAAGGAGGAGATCGACCGCTTCATCGAAGCGATGATCTCCATTGCGGCCGAGGCAGAGCGTGTCGCCAAGGGCGAGTGGCCGCGCGACGACAATCCGCTGATCAATGCACCCCACACAGCTGGTGAAACGCTGGGCGGAGAATGGGCGCATAGCTACAGCCGCATGGAAGCCGCCTTCCCCAGCGGTGACGCCGATTCCCAAGCCAAATACTGGCCGCCAGTCTCGCGCATCGACAATGTGGGCGGTGATCGCAATCTCGTCTGTTCGTGCCCACCGCTCGAAGAATATCTTGGAGCGGCAGAGTAGTAATAATCGTCTCTCGCGGCGATGCGGTCGCTTCCATCAGGTTGCGCTTCATCGCCGCGCGGAACATGCCGACCCCGTTTCGGCTGTCGAGGCTGTTGTCGAGTGTCGCTTCGATAGCCTCGCCATTGGGGCTTTTGCGCATCTTCGATGGGCGAAAGCTGAACTACCCCCGCTCAATATCGTGACGCAGAACAATCAGCGTGGTGAGATCCTGTACGGAAGCGTGGGTGGCAATAAGGTCGCGCAATGTGTTGAGCCTGTCGATGGATGGCACTTCGACCTCCACCACCAGATCCAGCTGACCCGTAACGGACGAGACCCGTCTGATATCGGGATATCCCGCAAGCTGGTCGAGAACACCCATTGATGGCGTCTGAGCGAGTGTTACCAGAAGGATTGCGACCACCATGCCTCTGTCCATCTGGCCAATGTCGGCGCGGTAGCCACGAATAACCCCTTCCCGCTCCAGCGTGGCAACGCGTTCCGTCGTCGCGCTGCGCGACAGGCCAATGCGTGCTGCCAGAGCCTTGAGAGGAATGCGCGCTTCCTTTGACAGGATTGCCAATATTCTTCTGTCACGGTCATCCAGCTCACGCATCCGCTTCTCCGTTATAATGCCGGTCGAGACCGGCAATTTGCCGGCTCAACCTGCATTATGACGGATGCGGCACCTTGTTGCACGTGCCAATCTGCTTCAACACATGGATGGAAGATGACTGACGTTTCGCACCCCGCCCCGGAATTTTCTCTCGTTGAAGCTCAGACGCTTGCCGAAACCCATTTCGGCCTCACCGGAGAACTCTCGGCCCTGGACAGTGAGCGCGACCAAAACTTCCGGCTTTCGCAAGCCGATGGTCGGCAGATGATCCTCAAAATCGTCAATGCCAGTGAGCCAGGGTCCGAAAGCGCGTTTCAAACTGCGCTGCTTGCCCATCTCGAGAATCACGCCCCTGAAATGGCCGCTCCACGCCTGCGCAAGACGCGCGGCTCGGAGGCGCTCGCCTTCGCGGTATCCAATGGCCAGACGCATGCTGTGCGGTTGGTAGAATGGCTGCCCGGGGTTCCTCTTGCCGAAGTAAAACGTACACCAGCGCAGCTTGCGAATTTAGGCATGGCGCTCGGCCAACTTGGCCGCGCTCTGCAAGGGTTCATCCACCCCGGCGCGTTGCGCAGTTTTGACTGGGATATCCGCAATGCCGGTGCCGCCCGCCAGAGGCTTGGTGCAATCGACAATCTGGATGATCGTACCCTACTGGGCCGTCTGCTCGACCATTTCGAAAACTCAGTCGCACCGCGTTTGTCGCGCCTTCGTGCGCAAATCATCCACAATGATGCCAATGACTGGAATGTACTGGTCAACGCAGGCGATCATGACCAAATCGCCGGCATCATCGATTTTGGAGATGCGCTCCACGCTCCCTTGATTGCGGACGTCGCGGTCGCCTGCGCCTACGCTATTCTTGACCTGGAAGACCCTGTGAGCGCCGCGGCTCAGCTCGTTGCAGGGTATCACGCCGCCTACCCGCTTCAACCGGAAGAAATTGACCTTCTATTCGACCTGATCGCGATGCGGCTTGTCATCAGTGTCACCCTGTCAGCCGAGCGCAAGGCGCTGGTTGGAGACAACCCATATCTGGCCATCAGCGAAGCGCCAGCATGGCGCCTCTTGCGCAGGATGGACGGGATCAATCGCAATTTTGCAACCGCAATCCTGCGTCACGCCTGCGGTCATGAAGCCGTGACGGGTGCGCGTGGTGTTGTTGGATGGATAAACGAAAACCGCACATCATTCGCCTCCATTCTTGACCGACACCCGGCAACCCTGACCAAGGCGCTGGTGCCTTATGCCGACCCCGAACATCCGATGACGCTGCAGTCTGCCGGTCAAGAGCCGGAAAAGGCTACCGCCTGGTGGGATGCATACTGCGCGCAGACGGGCGTTGCCCTGGGGCTCGGTCCTTGGGGCGAAGAACGCACGGTCTATACGAGCGATATATTCCGGTCGCGTTTTGTCGAGGGTGTGCGCCGTATTCACCACCTCGGTCTTGACCTCTTCATGCCCGCAGGCACGCCGCTTTACACTCCGCTCGACGCGGTGGTGAAAAGTGTGGAAGTCGAACATGATCCACTTGGCTATGGCTGCATTGTCACCCTTGAGCATGAGCCGGAGAATTGCCCCGCCTTCGTCACCTTATGGGGGCATATGGCGCATGAAGCCGCAAGCCGCCTCACTCCCGGAGCCACGCTCAAAGCTGGTACCTTGGTAGGCTATATGGGAGAGCCAGCCGAAAACGGGGGATGGGCGCCGCATCTTCATTTTCAGATTTCAACCGATACAAGGCTCGCCGCGCGCGATATTCTAGGCGTCGGCGAGGCACGCTATCTTGACGTTTGGAGTGAGTTGTTCCCCGATGCATCAACGCTCGCGGGCATCCCTCCCGAAGCGTTCGAAAAGACAGGGCGACCACGCACCGAGATTGAAGCGACTCGGCGCGATATCCTGCTGCCCAATCTTTCAATATCCTACTCCGAGCCCATCAAATTCGTGCGCGGCGATGGTCCTTGGTTGATCGACGACCGCGGTCGCGCCTATCTCGATTGCTTCAACAATGTCTGCCACCTCGGCCACGCCCATCCCGATGTGGTTCGTGCCATTGCCACTCAAGCAGCGCGGCTCAACACCAATACGCGCTATCTGCACGACGGCATCGTGAACTACGCAGAAAGGCTGACCGCCACACTTCCCGAGGGCCTAGCCGTCGCCTCCTTCGCCTGTACGGGAAGCGAGGCGAACAGCCTGATGATGCGTATGGCGCGGGCCCATACAGGGCGCAATGAGGCCATTGTGCTGGATTGGGCCTACCATGGAACGACGCAGGAGCTGATCGACATCAGCCCGTACAAATACAAGCGCAAGGGCGGCAAGGGTCGCCCGGACCATGTATTCGAAGCAACCATTCCCGACAGCTATCGCGCGCCATTGGAATGGCCAATTGAAGAATACGCCTCACGTTTTGCGCAAAGTGTTGCCGAGCAAATTGCAACCATGTCGGCTCAGGGGCGCGCGCCCGGACTGTTCATCGCTGAATCCATTCCAAGTGTCGCCGGGCAGGTGTTTTTGCCAAATGGATATCTCGAGGAAGTCTACGCCATGGTGCGTGCCGCAGGCGGCATCTGTGTGGCCGATGAAGTTCAGGTTGGTTTTGGCCGCGTCGGCACACATTGGTGGGCGTTTGAAAGCCAGAACGTGGTTCCAGATATCGTGACCATGGGCAAGCCCATCGGCAACGGTCACCCAATGGCAGCACTCGTGACCACGCGCGAGATTGCACGATCCTTCGACAATGGGATGGAATATTTCAACACATTCGCTGGCAACCCGGTTTCATGCGCTGCGGGCCTGGCTGTTCTCGACGTGATCGAGCGCGACGGTCTGCGCGAGAATGCGCGCATCATCGGAGACTATCTCCTGCGAAGCTTCAACGCACTCAAGCAGCGTTTCGATATCATTGGCGATGTGCGCGGCCAGGGCCTCTTTCTGGGGGTCGAACTCGTTACCGACCGGACGACAAAGGTGCC
The DNA here is from genome assembly GCF_015500055.1 of Mesorhizobium sp. NBSH29. NCBI lineage: Bacteria > Pseudomonadati > Pseudomonadota > Alphaproteobacteria > Hyphomicrobiales > Phyllobacteriaceae > Mesorhizobium > Mesorhizobium sp. NBSH29. The sequence goes on along the minus strand of NZ_CP045492.1, from coordinate 2,640,171 downwards.
CGCAACCGAGATTGCCCGCCGTGTTAACGACGGCATGCGCGAACGCGGCGTTCTGATTGGCACCGAAGGACCATATGACAACGTGCTCAAGATGCGTCCGCCCATGATTTTCACCAAGGCCAATGCCGATCATCTGATCGGGACGCTGGAGGAAACGCTGAACGCCGTCATGGCGCGGGGCTGACCTGACGCCTTTCGAAGGGCGACAAAGACAGGACGTTCAACGCTTCATGAAAAGCGCGATGTCCAGAAAATTCAGCGCTGCCGCCCACGCCGCGCGCTGAAAGCAGGAGATGAAAGCAGGGTTGACCGCGCATGCATGCATGCATGCGCGGAAGGAGAAGCTTTGCCTTTGAATAGCGCAATTAACAACTGGGAGGAAAACCATGAAACATGCACTGACTTTAGCTCTTGCCCTGTCCGCGGGACTAGCTGCGCCGGCGACAGCCGGCACACTGGATATCATCAAACAACGTGGTGACGTTGTGTGCGGCGTCAGCCAAGGGGTTGCAGGTTTTTCTGCACCCGATGATCAGGGCAAATGGACCGGTTTCGATGTTGATTTCTGCCGTGCCGTCGCAGCAGCCACCCTGGGCGATCCGGAGAAGGTAAAATATGTCGCTCTGTCCACAAAGGAACGCTTTACGGCTCTCCAGTCGGGAGAAGTCGACCTTCTATCACGCCAGACGACATGGTCATTGTCGCGCGACACGAGCATGGGACTGCGTTTCGTAGGAACGGCCTATTATGATGGCCAGGGCTTTATGGTCCCAACAAAACTCGGTGTGGACAGCGCGTTGAAGCTTTCAGGCTCCACTGTGTGCGCCGAGCAGGGCACGACCACGGAACAAAACCTCGCTGATTATTTTCAGGCAAACAAACTTGAATTTGAAGCGGTTGTGATCGATTCCGCAGACGGCATTATCGATGCTTTCGAAAGCGGACGGTGCGACGTGTATTCCACAGACGCCTCCGCACTTTACGCGCAAAAGCTGAAACTTACCGACCCGTCAGCTTTCGTCATCTTGCCTGAGATCATCTCGAAGGAGCCTCTCGGCCCGGTCGTTCGCCAGGGCGACGATCAGTGGTTCAGCATTGTGCGCTGGACCCTTTTCTCGTTGATCGAAGCTGAAGAAATGGGACTGACAAAGGACACGGTTGAAGCAGGGCGTACGTCGCAAAACCCTGAAGTGCGGCGGTTTCTCGGCGTCGAGGGTGAAACCGGCCAGCAGTTGGGTCTTGGAGCAGGATTTGCCTACGACATAGTCAAGGCAGTCGGCAATTATGGTGAGATATTCGAACGCAATATTGGCCTGTCCAGCCCCCTGAAGATCGACCGCGGGCTGAACGCGCTGTGGAACAAGGGCGGCCTGATCTACGCTCCCCCTTCGCGCTAAGATTTAGACGCTAAAACGCGGCGCCGGTTCTTCGGCGCCGCTAGGGCGTGCCTGACGAGGGCATAAAACGCCCCTTCCCCAACAGCGAGAGGATGTGCGATCGAGGGCGTCGTCTCGACGTTACACAGTGTGCGAGATCCCGGCCCCCGCGCTCATGAGACCAGCCGCGCTTGCAACGGCGCCGCAAAACGTGGAAAAGCACGCTCTTTGGCCATCGAACGGAACGGGAACCGCTGTGCTTTCCAAAGGAAAGCATGCCACAATCGCAGCTTGATTCGCGGCTACAGCAGAAAATAATTCATGGACGACAATAACGACCTTTTCGCTACGCTCGGTGCGCCCGAGCCCAAGCCGACGCCGGCTTCGCGGCCCGCTGACCCGTTGGTGCAGGCGGCGCGCGCCAAGGCACCTGCTTCATCGCGCGATGGCAGCGAGGGCTATAGCGCCGCTGACATCGAAGTGCTGGAGGGGCTCGAGCCCGTCCGCCGGCGTCCTGGGATGTATATTGGCGGCACCGACGAGAAGGCGCTGCATCACCTGTTTGCCGAAGTCATCGACAACTCCATGGATGAGGCGGTGGCCGGCCATGCAACTTTCATCGAGGTGGAGCTTACGGCCGATGGCTATCTGACTGTCACTGACAATGGGCGCGGAATACCGGTCGATCCGCATCCGAAGTTCAAGGACAAGTCAGCGCTCGAAGTCATCATGACAACGCTGCATGCGGGCGGCAAGTTTGATTCCAAGGTCTACGAGACCTCCGGCGGTTTGCACGGCGTGGGCGTGTCGGTGGTCAACGCATTATCTGATGACCTTGAAGTAGAAGTCGCTCGCGGACGCCAGCTCTACCGGCAGCGCTTTTCACGCGGCATTCCGCAGGGCGGGCTGGAAAAACTGGGCGACATCCAGAACCGCCGTGGCACGAAAGTGCGGTTTCACCCCGACCCGGACATTTTTGGCAAGGGCGCTGCATTCGAACCGGCGCGGCTCTACCGCATGGCGCGCTCAAAGGCGTATCTGTTTGGTGGCGTCGAGATCCGTTGGTCTTGCGAAGCCTCCATGCTCGGCGAGAAGGACCAGACGCCGCCAAAGGCCGTGTTCCATTTCCCGGGCGGTCTAAAGGATTATCTGAGCGCCTCGCTCGGCGATGATTTTCAGGTCACCCGCGAGGCCTTTGCAGGCAAGTCGGAAAAGACGAGCGGCCACGGATCGGTCGAATGGGCTGTCACCTGGTATGGCGGCGACGGGTTTTTGAACTCCTACTGCAACACCATCCCGACGCATGAGGGTGGCACGCACGAGCTTGGCCTGCGCAACGTCTTGACGCGCGGCCTCAAGGCCTATGCTGAACTCGCCGGCAATAAGCGCGCCAGCGTGGTGACCAGCGAAGACGTGATGATTTCAGCCGCCGGCATGCTGTCGGTTTTCATCCGCGAGCCGGAATTTGTCGGCCAGACCAAAGACAAGCTGGCGACCGTCGAGGCGGTCCGCATCGTGGAAAGCGCGCTACGCGATCCGTTCGATCACTGGCTTGCCGACAACCCGCAAGAAGCCTCAAAGCTTCTCGACTGGGTGATTGCGCGGGCCGATGAGCGCGTAAAACGCCGGCAGGAAAAAGAAGTCAACCGAAAGAGCGCGGTGCGCAAATTGCGCCTGCCAGGCAAGCTTGCCGACTGCACTCAAAACGCGGCGGCGGGTGCAGAAATCTTCATCGTAGAGGGTGATTCGGCTGGCGGTTCGGCCAAGCAAGCGCGAGACCGCGCGAGCCAGGCAATCTTGCCTCTACGCGGCAAGATTTTGAATGTGGCGAGCGCCGGAGCAGACAAGCTCACTTCCAACCAGCAGATAGCCGATCTTATTCAGGCGTTGGGCTGCGGAACGCGGTCTCGCTACCGGGAGGATGACCTGCGCTATGACCGCGTGATCATCATGACCGATGCTGACGTCGATGGTGCACATATTGCTTCGTTGCTGATCACATTCTTCTATCAGGAGATGCCCGATCTCATTCAGGGCGGCCACCTCTATATGGCCGTGCCGCCGCTGTATTCGATCCGTCAGGGCGGCAAGGTGGCCTATGCGCGAGACGATGCACACAAGGACGAACTCATCCGCACCGAATTTACGGGTCGCGGCAAGATCGAGATCGGCCGCTTCAAGGGCCTTGGCGAGATGATGGCGGCTCAACTTAAAGAGACCACCATGGACAAGCGCAAGCGCACACTCCTGCGCGTCGAGATCGCCCATGATGCGGCCGAGACCAAGGCTTCCGTCGATGCTCTGATGGGCACCAAACCTGAAGCACGCTTCCGGTTTATCCAAGACAATGCCGAGTTCGCAACATCGGATAATCTTGATATCTGAGACCCTACGTTAGGCTGCCGCGATCGACAGAGCGTGCCCGCGCGCGTTTTCGCGCAAGGCTCCGAGATGAATTGATTTGAGCAGGCTTGCGAGTTCAGCTGGCTCATTGCGTGGACCTAATTCCTGCAGCATCATCCAGCTGACTTCCTGTGCGCCTGCAAGACGTTTACCGTTGGCAACTTCGCGCCAGATCTTCAGTGCTTTGAGAATCACGGCGTGTACGGCAGCTGAAAGCCCGGCCTTGCGGAACAGAGATGCAAGGGCAACATCCTGGCCACCAGCCAGAAGTGCCCTCACCCGGTTTTCGCTTTGGCCCGTCAGGGCAACCACGGCGCAGCCAAAGAAGTCGATCTTGCCATGCGCAACGGCGCGCACCAGAAAGCTTGCGGTCAGGTCGCCGCGGATGCGCAGATGCTCTATCAGAGCTGCGAATTCAACTTCGGGTGTGTTTTCGATCAGGGTCAGGGAGCTCCGCACGCAGGCTTCCCGCGTCACCCGTTCGGCACGCGCGGCACCCATCATGGCAACAACCAACGGCGAGGTTTTCAGGGCCTCTCCGAGCTTCACCAGCAGTGTGTGGCGGCAGTCGGAGGGCAGCCTGCCGTCGGACAGCATGGCTTCGCGAACCTCTGCGACATCACCGAGGCGCTCGGCGATGCGGCGAAAGCTCAGGGATGCGATATCAGCGGAGGAGTTGTTCAAAAGTTCGCGGCAGGCTTCTGCCTCGCCCACTTCGGCAATCGCTGCAGACAGCGCCATTGAAATACCGGCACGGGCTGCGATGAGGCGCTGGATGGGCCCACTGCCGGAAGCCACCCGGTCGATCAGATCGGCATCGGTCAGAAGCGGCGAGCGGCCGAGAACGAGCGAAGCCACTTCGGGCTGATCTGACGCCAGCGCTGCAATAATTTGCACCGGCGCGTGACGGCTCATCGACAGCGCATCTGCCAATGACAGTCGTACCTTTGAGGAAGGATCGTCCAGAAGCAATGTAAGAGCCGCTTCAGCCGCGCACCGGTCTTCGAAGGCAAGCTCGCCCTCGATATAAGCGGTGGCCATGGCGGCTGCAGCTGCGGCACGCTCGGCAACACGCGCTGTTTCCATCCACCTCAGAAAATGCCCCACAACCATACTGACGCAAACTCCTACAACTCTGGAGATCACATTAGCCGCAATTGGTTTACGAACGGTTCACCATGTTCTTTAACCAGCGGGCACTTGCTACGCGGGCATTTCCAAAAAAGCAGTTTCCGCTTTTTGCCAAGCTGCTCTATCAACGGGAGCATCGACAGGAGGAGCTGTATGGCCGGGCTATATCTGGAAGAGTTTGTGGTCGGACAGGTGATCCGCCACCCGATCACCCGCACCGTCACCGAGAGTGACAATGTGATGTTTTCGGTGATGACGATGAACCCGCAGCCGCTGCACATCGATTTCGATTTTGCAGCGAAATCGGAGTGGGGCAAGCCACTAGTCAACTCGCTGTTCACGCTCGGCCTGATGATCGGCATTTCCGTGCACGACACCACACTTGGCACCACGCTTGCCAATCTGGGCATGACCGAGACCACCTTTCCGCACCCGGTCTTTCACGGCGATACGATCCGCGTGGAAACCGAGGTGAAATCGGTGCGTGGGTCCAAATCCAAACCGGATCGCGGTATCGTCGAGTTCGAGCATCGAGCCTATAATCAGGCGGGGATGCTCGTGGCTCAATGCACGCGACAGGCGATGCTCGCCAAGAAGAATGCCGGTTGATGCGCTCGCTCCTGTTTGTTCCAGGCGATTCAGAAAAGAAGCTGGAGAAGGGTTTTGGAAGCGGTGCCGACTGTGTGATCGTCGACCTTGAAGATTCGGTGGCCCTCGCAAACAAGGCTACCGCGCGCGCCATCGCCGCCGGTTTTCTCGCCGCCCGGAACCAGGTTGCCGGACCAAGGATCTATATCCGCGTCAACGATCTGGCGTCGGGGCTGATCGATGACGATCTCGGCGCGGCGATGGCAGCTCGACCTGACGGGATCATGCTGCCCAAAGCAAACAGCAGCGCGGATGCGATGCACCTTTCAGCGAAACTGCGCGTACATGAGGTCGAAAACGGAATTCCAGACGGCTCAACGGCGATCCTCGCCATTATGACCGAGACGGCGGCTGGACTTTTGGCGGCCTCGACCTGGGGCGCAACCAACCGCACGCCAAGGCTTGCCGGACTGACCTGGGGTGCGGAGGATCTTTCGGCAGTGATCGGTGCACACGCCACACGGGATGCCGAAGGCCGCTATACTGATGTCTTTCGCCACGCGCGCACCATGACGATTTTGGCCGCCTCTGCCTGCGATGTCGCGGCCATCGATACTGTGTTTGTCAATTTCCGTGATGAGGCCGGCTTGCGCCATGAATGCGCGGACGCCGAGCGCGACGGGTTTACCGGCAAGATGGCGATCCATCCAGTGCAGGTGCCCATCATCAACGAGGCTTTTACACCGAGCGCACAAGCGGTTGAGCATGCGCAGTCGGTCATCGAGGCATTTGAGAACGCGGGAAATCCCGGCGTGGTAGCGATAGATGGAAAAATGTATGACCGGCCCCACCTCACTCGCGCCACACGGTTGCTCGCGCGGGCAGGCGTCTTGCGCTAGTCGATCTCCCAGCGCGGGCGGCGCATGGCAAAAACCTTGTCCACGCTCGCATAATCCATATAGCCAAGGCGGGAGAGGTTTCCCGCCTTCACCGCATCATAAAGACCGTCCGGGCCGATAAACTCATCGTTGATGTGAACCCCCGTAACCTCGCCGATGACCACGACGACCCCTGCTGACTTTCCATCCAGTCCATCCGGCTCGAAAATTTTGGTCACCTTGCATTCCAGCGCTGCCGGCGCTTCTGCAACGCGTGGTGGCGTGATAGTGCGTGAGGGCGCTGCAGTCAGTCCCGCATAGTCGAATTCGCTGATACCGCGTGGCGCATCGACGGCGGTTTTGTTCATCCTTTCGGCGAGATCACGACCGACAATGTTGGCGACAAACTCTTTTGTTTCTTTGGCAAAGGTCGCGCTGTCCTTCATCCCCTCGGACGAAAACAGCACCAGATGCGGGTTGGTCGAAATGGCGTTGAAGAAAGAATAGGGTGCGAGGTTGAGCGCGCCGTTGGACGCCTGCGTCGAGATCCAGCCTATCGGGCGCGGCGACACCAGCGCCTTGAACGGATCGTGCGGCATGCCGTGGCCGTTTCGTGGTTCATAAAACACTGTTGATTTACTCCTCGAACGGTCCGGAGTAGTCGGCGTAAAGACCCTTCACGTCGGGGCGCGGGCGTTCGAAAATCTCGCCCTCATGGCTGCCGATGTGAACGAAGCCGATGACCCGTTCGGCGGGGGCAAGACCAAGGATCTTGCGGCCCTCACCGGTGTCGGAATACCAATTGGAGATCCAGTTGCTCTTGTAGCCCATCGCATTGGCCGCCAGCACCAGGTTCATCGCCGCCGCACCACCCGACAAAAACATTTCCCATTGCGGAATTTTGGTATTCTCACGCGGGACCGAAACAACCCCAATGACCAGCGGCGCGCGCGAAAAGCGCGTCAGCTCCTGCTGACGGCGGCCTTCGGGCAGCGGTCCCTCCCGCTGTTCGGCGAGACCAGCCAGCATCTGGCCAACCTGGTGGCGTGCCTCTCCACGATAAATGATAAAACGCCATGGCTGGAGGCGACCATGGTCCGGGACCCGGGTTGCGGCGCGGATAAGGGTTTCGATCTGTGCATCGTCGGGTGCGGGCTCTCGCAATTCCTGGATCGGTGCGGAATTGCGGCTGAGAAGAAAGTCGAGGATTGGAAGTGCCATAGGATGCTCCTGGTTTTGGCTAAAGCTGACCCAGGACATGGTGTGGGCGGCTCGGCTGGCGGCGATGCCGCGCGGCTTGTGATTTGCAAGGTCTTGAAATTGCCACCGCCTTGGGCTTCATGGCAAGCCATGATCGCAGCGATGACCAGACTGTTTACTCGGCCTTTCCTCGTGCTGGCGTTTTGTGTCTTTTCGGCAGTTTCCTTCGCCCAGGAGGTTTCTGATCCGATCAAGGATATCAAAATCCCCGACTTGAACAATTATGCCCCGGCGACAGCGGAGCGCCCGCTCGCTCAGGGCGCTGGTGGGCAGATCACTTTGTCTGCGCAACTCACTGAAACAACTCCGGAAATAACACGAGGACTGGTCTGGCGGGTGTTCCGGCCGGAAGCCGGAGAAGATGGAAAGCTGCCGCTCGTAGCCTCGGCACAGGGTGGCACCAGCGTGTTCGTGCTCGAACCGGGCAGTTATCTGGTCCACGCAGCCTTTGGCCGGGCTGGGGCGACCAAGCGAATCACGGTTACCAAGGAATCGCGCAAGCAAAATCTTGTTCTTGAAGCAGGCGGATTGGAACTGAACGGCGTTCTGGCCGGAGGCATCAAGATACCGGAGGAGAAGTTGCGCTTTTCCATCTACGAAGTGAATGCCGATGGCACCAGCGACGAAAAGGCACTGGTGGTCCCCGATGTGAAGCCGGGGACGGTGGTGCGCCTCAATGCCGGCACCTATCATGTGGTCTCGACCTATGGGGCAGTCAATGCGGTGATCCGCTCCGATATCCGCGTCGAGGCAGGCAAACTTACCGAGGCGACGGTGGAGCACCGTGCCGCCGAGCTGACCATCAAATTGGTGCGCGAAAATGGTGGCGAGGCGATCGCCGATACGTCCTGGTCCATTCTCACCAATTCCGGCGACCCTATCCGCGAGACCGTTGGTGCCTTCGCCTCAATGGTGCTGGCGGAAGGTGACTACACGATCGTCGCCAAGAATCGCGACCGGATCTACCAGCGCGATTTTACCGTCGAGGGTGGACGCAACAAGGAAGTCGAAGTGTTGGCAAGTGAGGCGACAGCTACAGAAGCCGAAGTGCTCGACGGCGCCGACTGATTTTTTTACGTTGCTATGATGGGGGAAAGCCGGAAGCCGGCTCCCCCCCGTTAATCAACCCACCCGTTTGCGGCGCAGATCCGGCGGCAAAGCCTCATCCACCAGAGCTGCGAGGGCGGCATCCAGCGACATGGATTCCTGATCGCGTGATCCCAGGCGACGCATGTTGACTGTTCCCTCCTCCGCCTCGCGCTTGCCGCAGACGAGAATAACCGGAACTTTCGCCAGCGAATGTTCGCGGACCTTGTAGTTGATCTTCTCGTTGCGCAGGTCAGTCTCCGCCAAAAGACCCGCAGCCTTCAGTTTGGCCGTGACTTCAAGCGCATAGCTATCGGCCTCCGAGGTGATGGTGGTCACGACAACCTGCAGGGGCGCGAACCAGAGCGGGAAGTGACCAGCGAAATTCTCCATCAAAATGCCGAGGAATCGTTCCATGGAACCGCAGATGGCGCGATGGACCATCACCGGCTGCTTCTTTTCCGAATCGCTGCCGATGTAGAAGGCGCCGAACCGCTCCGGCAGGTTGAAGTCCACTTGCGTGGTGCCGCACTGCCATTCGCGGCCAATCGCGTCCTTCAGAACATATTCGAACTTGGGACCGTAGAACGCGCCCTCGCCCGGGTTGATCGACGTTCTGATCGCACCGCCCGACTGCGCCTCGATGGTGGTCAGCACCTTGCCCATGATCTCTTCGGCGTGGTCCCACGCCTCATCGGTGCCGACGCGTTTTTCCGGGCGCGTCGATAGCTTCACTTGGATCTTGGTGAAGCCAAAGTCAGCATAGGTGGAAAGGATGAGATCATTGATGCGCAAACACTCGGCAGCGAGTTGTTCCTCTGTGCAGAAGATGTGCGCATCGTCCTGCGTGAAGCCGCGCACGCGCATCAGCCCGTGCAGCGCACCAGACGGCTCATAGCGGTGAACATTGCCAAATTCCGCAAGCTTGACCGGCAGGTCGCGATACGATTTCAACCCGTGCTTGAAAATCTGAACGTGGCCCGGGCAGTTCATCGGCTTTAACGCGAACACCCGGTCATCATCGGTGTCGTCGCCGGCTACCGTAACTTTGAACATGGCGTCGCGATACCAGCCCCAGTGGCCAGAAGTCTCCCATAGCGATTTGTCGAGCACCTGCGGGGCGTTGACTTCCTGATAGCCCTGCTCGTCCAGCCGCCTGCGCATGTAGGAAACGAGGGTCTGGAACATCTTCCAGCCTTTTGCGTGCCAAAACACGACGCCTGGGCCTTCCTCCTGGAAATGGAAGAGATCCATCTCGCGGCCAAGCTTGCGATGATCGCGCTTTTCGGCTTCCTCCAGCATGTGGAGATAGGTGTCCAGCTGCGACTGATCGGCCCATGCCGTGCCATAAATGCGCGTCAGCATCGGATTGTTGCTGTCACCGCGCCAATAGGCACCGGCCACCTTCATCAGCTTGAAGGCACTGCCGATCTGCCCGGTTGAGGCCATGTGAGGGCCGCGGCAGAGATCGAACCAGTCACCCTGGAAATAGATCTTCAGATCCTGGTCTGCGGGAATGGCATCGATCAGTTCGAGCTTGTAGGCTTCGCCCTTGTCCTCGAAGATTTTGCGCGCGTGATCACGCGCCCAGACTTCCCGCGTAAACGGCTTGTTGCGGCCGATGATCTCGCGCATCTTTTTCTCGATGGCGGGGAAATCCTCCGGGGTAAACGGCTCGTTTCGGGCGAAGTCGTAGTAAAATCCGTTCTCGATGACGGGGCCGATCGTCACCTGCGTGCCGGGCCACAACTCCTGGACGGCTTCTGCCAACACATGGGCGGCGTCGTGGCGAATAAGTTCGAGCGCGCGCGGGTCGTCGCGGGTGACGATTTCGACGTGACCTGACTTTTGTAGCGGCTCCGAAAGGTCGCGCAGCGTGCCGTCAAGCACATAGGCAACCGACTTTTTGGCCAACGATTTTGAAATGGATTCGGCGAGTTCACCGCCCGTCATCGCGGCGGCATAATCGCGCACGGAACCGTCGGGGAATGTGAGGGAAACGTCAGACATTTTTATGCTCCTATCCAGTCCCGCCAACGAGCGCGGGTGGTTTTGAAAGCGGTCGGGCAACATGCCCGGCAGCGAGCGGTGTTTTAGGCACTGTTTTGCACGCCGTAAAGCCGTCAGCCGTCGCTGGCGTGGCGACCAATTGCCCAGTAGCGCCATGGAAGATACCAGACGTAACGCTCACCAAGCTTTTGGGGCACGCGGTCGATGCCATGGGTGCCGCCCGGGCCGCAGCGCATGACCCGGAAAAGGCCAAGCCAGCCCCCCGTCCACAGGCCGTGGCGCGCTATCGCCTCATAAGCGTATTCCGAACAGGTTGGCAGGTGCCGGCAGCTGTTGCCGATAAAACCCGACAGCGTCAGTTGATACAATCTCACCAGTCCCGTTCCAAGGATGCGGCCCGGTGTCTTGGTCCACGGACCGGGCCAGTTGCGGCCTTGATGCTTGTGTTGGCCGCTCATGCAGGCGTCTGGTCAGGCAGCCGCTTCGCCCGAGCGCTGCCGTTCGATCTGGCCGATCGCATCGACTACAGCGTCGAATGTCAACAACGTGGAGGCGTGGCGTGCCTTGTAGTCACGCACCGGCTCCAGATATTTGAGGTCGGCAAAGCGGCCTTCAGGTGGCGCGCCGTTTTCCTTCAGCATCTTGCCCATGATCTCGCGAACTGAGCGCAGCTCTTCGGCGTTTGAGCCGACAATATTGGCAGCCATGATCGAGGATGACGCCTGGCCCAGCGCACAGGCTTTCACGTCATGCGCGAAATCGGTGACGATCCCGTCTTCCATGTTCAGGTCAATCGTAACCGTCGACCCGCACAGTTTGGAGTGTGCCTTGGCGGTGGCATGCGGATTTTCCAGACGACCGATGCGACTGATATTGCCGGCAAAACCAAGAATTTTCGCGTTGTACACGTCGTCGATCATGATTTTCCAAATCCACCGGCCTGGGCCAAAATGCGATTGCTTTGGCAGCCTTTTAATCGTGCTGTTCAAGCAATATATAATGCTGGTGTTTCACCAACCGCAAGGTAGTTGCGTTGCCAGCGGTGAAGCATGTAGGTCGCCTCCGCCATTTGCGGCCGTGATCCGTTCAACTCGTTCCTCCGTAGAGGGGAACTACGGGAGCCGCTTTTATGGATGCCATTGTCAAGAATTTTCCTGGTGTCGACAAAGACAAGTCATCTGACATCAAACGTCCGACTCAATCAGAGGTGGAAGCGGCCGTTCGCACGCTGCTTCTGTGGACCGGGGATGATCCGGATCGCGAGGGTCTTCTGGATACGCCCAAGCGGGTAGCAAAGGCCTATCGCGAAATGTTCAGTGGTTATGCGCAAGACCCTGCTGCCGAGCTTGGCCGCACCTTTGAGGAAGTCGCCGGCTATGACGATCTGGTGCTGGTGAAGGACATCACCTTTCACTCCCATTGCGAGCATCACATGGTGCCTATCATTGGCAAGGCGCATGTCGCTTATCTGCCGGATGGCAAGGTTCTAGGCCTGTCGAAGATCGCGCGCGTCGTCGACATTTTCGCGCACCGCTTGCAGACACAGGAAGCCATGACCGCCCAGATCGCTGGAGTGATCCAGGAGGTGCTGCAGCCGCGCGGTGTTGCGGTGATGATCGAGGCCGAGCATATGTGCATGGCCATGCGTGGCATTCGCAAGCAGGGATCAACCACCCTCACCTCAACTTTTACCGGTAGCTTCAAGAATAGCCCTGAAGAGCAGATCCGGTTTGTAACCATGGTGCGAGACGGCAACCGGGGCTAAGCCCCAACCAGCTCCCAGATAAGGACCGGCCATGCCGTCACTGACATTTCCGCCAGCCGATGCTGACAAGACGATGCTTGAGGAAGGCAGCGTATTTTCGCCGCGCTTTGATGCGCAAGGGCTGTTGACTGCTGTTGTCACCGACGCATCCGATGGCATGCCTTTGATGGTCGGCCACATGAACGCAGAGGCACTGGCGCTGACGATAGAGACCGGCATTGCCCATTATTGGTCGCGGTCGCGCAAGGCGCTTTGGAAAAAAGGCGAAACCTCCGGCAATTTTCAGCACATCGTCGAACTGCGAACGGATTGCGACCAGGATGCGCTGTGGCTCCGCGTAAAAGTTTCGGGGCATGACGCAACCTGTCACACAGGCAGGCGTTCCTGCTTTTACCGGACAGTGGAACTTGCAGATGGCAGCGCACGATTGCGCAGTGATGCAGACCAGCCCTTGTTCGATCCAAAGGCGGTCTATCCTGGCAAATGAACGCAATAGAACGCAGTACACACATCGATTCACCATTTTGATACGTGATGAAGCCTAGGATGACGCTGGGACAAGGGAGTTTGTGATGCTCGAGTGGGCGTCCATGCGTGGAAAGCCAGACATGCGCGAGATGAAAGCTCTCGGCTCTGAAGGTGCGCCCCTTGCAAAGGAACACCAAAAATCTGGCATTTCGCTTGCGCTGGGCGGTGGTGCCGCGCGCGGCTGGGCTCATATCGGCGTGTTGCGCGCACTGGATGAAGCCGGTGTTGAAATTTCTATGATCGCCGGCACCTCGATCGGTGCGCTGGTTGGCGGATGTTATCTCGCCGGCAAGCTGGATGAGCTGGAAGAATTTGCCCGTAGCCTGACCCGGCGCCGCATCTTTGGCTTGCTGGATATCAATCTAGGCGGCAGCGGCCTGTTTGGCGGCATGAAACTCAATGCCCGCATGCAGGAGCATATGAACGGCCTGCGTTTCGAAGATCTGTCAAAGCCCTTTATCTGCGTGGCAACCGAAGTGCGCACCGGGCATGAGGTCTGGTTGACCGAGGGTTCTCTTATCACGGCGATGCGCGCCTCCTATGCGCTGCCCGGCGTTTTCGAGCCGGTGAACTGCAATGGTCGAACGCTGGTCGACGGGGCGCTGGTCAATCCAGTTCCGGTCTCAGTATTACGCGCTTATGAGCAGCCGCTCGTGGTTGCGGTAAACCTCCATTATGATCTGTTCGGGCGCGCTGCCGTCATCAAGCACAGCGCTGGCGAACTGGTGGTGCAGAAAGAGGCGACGCCCGGAAAGCATCACGACACGACGACCCAAGGAACGCGCCTTGGGATTACCGGCGTCATGGTGGAGGCGTTCAACATAATCCAGGATCGTATTTCACGTGCACGACTGGCTGGCGATCCGCCGGACATGTCGCTGCAGCCAAAGCTTGGCCATATCGGCCTGTCGGAATTCCACCGCGCGGAAGAAGCGATCCGGATCGGCTATGAAGCGACCAAAACGCAGATTTCCGAGATCAACCGACTTCAAAGCGTGCTGGCCTGAAGGAGCTATTCGGCGCGCGCTGCGTCGATGATCCTGAACTGAACCTGACGCGCGCCATTCCAGTAATTGCCGGAGATCGAGCCGGCAACATGGATGCTAGCGCCCCTGTTTCTGACCAGAAAATCACCCAGCGGCGTGTCTGCGGCACGGAAGGCGATTGCCTGCACACGCCGCCCGGAAATGCTCTTCAAGTCGGCGCGGATGTGGTTAGCGCCCACCAGTCTGGCATCAATGAGCTGGTGACGGGGCAAGACCAGCACCGGTTGCGGATAACCCTGACCGAACGGACCGGCTTTTTCCATGGCATCAAGCAGATCGAACGTGACGCCTTCAGCTGAAAGGGCGCCGTCGATGCTGAGGCTTTCCTCATTGCGCAGGCGAAATATGTCGGAGGCAGCCTGCTCTTCGAAAAAGGCCCGCAAGGCACCCAGTTTCGCACGTTCCACCGTGATGCCGGCTGCCATCGCGTGGCCGCCGCCTTTGACGATCAGCCCGCGCTCAAAGGCCTCGCGGACCAACCGACCAAGGTCAAAGCCCGGCACCGAGCGGCCTGAACCCGTGCCGGTACCATTAGCGCCGAAAGCGATGGCAAAGGCTGGCCGGCGGGCATGATCCTTCAGCCGCGATGCGAGCAGCCCGACGATGCCCGGATGCCAGCTCTCGCTCGCAGTGACGAGGATTGCCGGTCCAGCACCACCTGCTGTCTCCGCATCGGCCTCGGCACGGGCAGCAGCCAGCATCTCCTGCTCCATGGCCTGGCGTTCCTGATTCAGCCGATCGAGCGTCTGTGCAATCGTGGTGGCATCGACAGGATCTTCGGTGACCAGAAGGCGCGCGCCCAATGCGGCATCGCCAATGCGGCCGCCCGCATTGATGCGGGGCCCGAGCAGGAAGGACAGGTGAAATACGTTCATCGGTTCACCGATACGCGCCACACGCGCCAGCGCTGCCAGCCCCGGATTGAGTTGCTGGCGCATCATCTGGATGCCCTTTACGACAAAGGCACGGTTGACGCCGGTGAGCGGCACGACATCGCAGATAGTGGCAAGCGCTACCAGATCGAGCTGCGTCAACAGATCAAACGGCGCTCCAAAATTCTGCTCTCGCAGCCGTTTTGCGGTGTGCACCAGCGTGACAAAGACCACGCCGGCGGCACACAAATGCCCCTGCCCTGACAGATCGTCTTCCCGGTTGGGGTTGACCACCGGGGTATCGGCAGGCAGCGCTCCACCAACCTGATGGTGGTCAAGCACCACAACATCAGCGCCCGCCTCCCGCGCAGCAGCGATGGAGACGGCGCTGTTGGTTCCGCAATCGACGGTGACGATCAACGATGCACCACGCGCCACGAGATCACGCATGGCTTCCGGGTTGGGGCCATAACCTTCGAATATGCGGTCAGGGATGTAGATTTCAGCCGTGATGCCAAAATGGGCCAGAAAGCGCTTCAGCAGCGCTGATGACGCTGCACCATCAACATCATAATCACCGAAGATGGCTACCTGCTCGCGGCGCGTGATGGCCTCGGCTATGCGCGTCGCGGCCCGGTCCATGTCGGTGAGTGAAGCGGGGTTGGGCAGCAGATCGCGGATGGTCGGGTCGAGAAAACGCTCGGTATCCTCAGCCGAGACACCCCGCCCCGCCAGAACCCGGGCCACCAAATCAGATACGCCGTGGCCCTGCGCAATTGCCAGCGCCGCCACTTCCTGACGCTCGTTAAGCCGGTGTTCCCAGGCGAGCCCGGTAGCCGACTGCTTTACACCCAGAAAATGGCGCCGCTCAGCGCTCATGCTTTGGCCCGTCCATTGTTGATTCGGGCTCGACGCTAACACAAAGAATGGGCGTCAGAATTTGTCGAGATCCTGATGGCGCGCCTTGATTTCGCGAACCGTTCTCGACGAGGAGCGCAGCACCAGCGTGTGCGTCTCGATCGAATCACGGTTGAACTTGACGCCGGCCAGCATGTTGCCGTCGGTCACACCGGTTGCGGCGAACAGAACGTCGCCCCGCGCCATTTCGTCGGCCCGGTAGATCTTGTTCGGGTCGGTGATGCCCATCGTTGCGGCGCGCGCAATCTTTTCGTCCGAATCCAGAAGCAAGCGGCCCTGCATTTGGCCACCAATGCAGCGCAGCGCTGCAGCTGCCAGCACGCCTTCAGGCGCACCGCCGGTGCCGAGATAGATGTCGATGCCGGTCTCATCGGGATCAGTGGTGTGGATGACACCGGCAACATCGCCATCGCCGATGAGGCGGATGGCAGCGCCCGTGGCACGCACGGCCTCGATCAGCTTTGCATGGCGTGGCCGGTCGAGAATGCAGGCGGCAATCTCCCCGACAGGAACACCCTTGGCTTTGGCGAGTGCTGCAATATTTTCTGCCGGTGATGCTTCGAGATTGATCAGGCCGGCTGGATAGCCGGGTCCAATCGCGATTTTGTCCATGTAGACATCGGGCGCGTAAAGAAGGCTGCCTTTTTCGGCAATCGCGATGACGGCCAGAGAGTTGGGCAGGTTCTTGGCACAGATCGTGGTGCCTTCCAGTGGATCGAGCGCAATATCGACTGCAGGGCCATCGCCGCTGCCCACCACTTCGCCGATGTAAAGCATTGGGGCTTCGTCGCGCTCGCCCTCACCGATCACCACCGTGCCGCGAATAGGGAGCCGGTTCAGTTCTGAGCGCATCGCATCGACTGCGACCTGATCCGCTGCCATTTCGTCGCCGCGCCCGCGCAAGCGGGCAGCCGCAACGGCGGCGCGCTCGGTCACGCGTACAAGTTCCATCGTGAGAATGCGGTCGAGACCGGCCATCGCATTGTTTGCCATTGTCATGTTCCTGCCTGGAAAACCCCTAGCCTCCGCCGCCGGCGGGACGGCGCTCCTTGTGTCAAAGTGCGATGACAACAGCAAGACCCCGCCGCGCCATTGTGGAAAGGTTCGACATATCAATCGATTGAAGAGGAGTGGCGCGCGCCGACGCTCCCTCCAAAAAAACGAATTATCCGGCGCGCTCGATGCGGATCACCTGCGGCTTGTCGGTCAGATGCCCATCCTTGGTGATGCCGTCGACCGCCTTGCGAACAGCCGCCTCGGTGGTCTCGTGGGTGACGAGGATCACTGTCTTCTGCTGGTCTTCGTTGGCGCCGACAGCGTGCTGAACAATGGATTCCAGCGATATCGAATTGTCGGCCATCCGCTTTGCCACGGCAGCGAAGACGCCGACACGGTCATGCACCGTCAAACGAATAAAATAGCCGCCGGCATGAGTGCGCATCTGCGCCTTCTTATATGGTCGCAGTTCCTTAGCCGGGCGGCCAAATACCGGGCCGTGCTGGAAGCCTGGGCTACTCTTGGCGATATCAGCGATATCACCCAGCACTGCCGATGCGGTGGCGTTGCCGCCTGCGCCTGGGCCGGACAGGAGAAGCTCGCCGACAATATCAGTCTCGATCGCCACGGCATTGGTGACGCCATGAACCTGCGCGATAACGCTGGCAGTGGGCACCATGGTGGGGTGGACGCGCTGTTCAATGCCACTTTCGGTCTTCTGCGCGACACCCAAAAGCTTGATTCGGTAGCCCAGTTCACCGGCGGCGCGAATATCGGCCTGGCTAATGTTGGAGATGCCTTCCATATAGATGTCGTCGGCTGCGATCTTGGTGCCAAAGGCAAGGCTGGTGAGGATCGACAGCTTGTGGGCGGTGTCGTGACCTTCGATGTCAAATGTCGGGTCCGCTTCCGCATAGCCAAGCCGCTGGGCGTCCTTCAGACAGTCCTGAAAAGAAAGGCCTTCAGCTTCCATACGGGTCAAAATGTAGTTGCAGGTGCCATTGAGAATCCCGAAAACACGGGTGACGCTATTGCCGGCCATCGCCTCGCGCATTGTCTTGATGACCGGAATGCCACCGGCAACGGCTGCCTCGTAGTTCAGAAGAACGCCTTTGGATTCGGCGATTTCCGCCAGCGCCACGCCGTGTTTCGCAAGCAATGCCTTATTCGCGGTCACCACGTGACGGCCAGCCTCCAGCGCCGCCTTTACGCAGTCATGGGCGGGCCCGGAATCGCCGCCGATCAGTTCGACAAAAACATCAATGTCGCCAGATTTCGCCAGTGAGACCGGGTCATCGAACCATTTTGCGCCGCTCAGATCCGCGCCGCGGTCTTTTGTGCGGTCGCGGGCTGAAATTGCGGTCACGACGAGGTCGCGCCCGCATTGGCGGGTGAATTCGCCGGCTTTGGCAGCCATAATGCGGACCACCGCGGCTCCAACTGTGCCAAGTCCAGCAATTCCAACACGCAATGCTTCCGCCATCTGGCCGTCTCCAATCCAATCAAAGAAATTGAGATCGGGACTTAGCGCCTTGCGGCGAGCGGCACAACATTGTCTGGCTGATTGGTTGCGCTGGAGAGGAAACGCTTGATACTGCGCGCAGCCTGGCGGATGCGGTGTTCGTTCTCCACCAGTGCCAGCCGTACATAGTCGTCGCCATGTTCGCCAAAGCCAATGCCAGGAGCTACCGCTACGTCAGCATTTTCGATGAGAAGCTTGGAAAACTCAAGCGAGCCAAGGTGCTTGAATGGTTCGGGGATCGGCGCCCACGCAAACATTGTCGCAGCCGGCGCCGGAATGGCCCAGCCCGCGCGGCCGAAAGCATCGACCATGACGTCGCGGCGGCGATGGTAAATCTCCCGGACCTCCGCGATATCCTCGCCGTCGCCATTCAGCGCGGCAGCTGCGGCAACCTGGATCGGTGTGAACGCGCCATAGTCCAGATAAGATTTGACCCGTGTCAGCGCCGAGATCAGCCGTTCATTGCCGACGGCAAACCCCATACGCCAGCCAGGCATTGAAAACGTTTTCGACATCGACGTGAATTCCACCGCGATATCGATGGCACCAGGAACCTCCAAAACAGACGGCGGCGGATTGCCGTCGAAATAGAGTTCGGCATAGGCAAGATCCGACAAAATGATGATGTCGTTCTTTTTGGCGAAAGCGACGACATCCTTGTAGAAATCGAGGCTCGCGACATGGGCCGTCGGATTGGATGGGTAGTTCAAAATCAGGGCCAGCGGTTTTGGAATGGAATGGCGCATGCCACGCTCAAGTGCCGGAATGAAATCGGTGTTTGGTTCGGCCTGCAGCGAACGGATAACGCCGCCTGACATGATGAAGCCGAAAGCGTGAATAGGATAGGTCGGGTTCGGACACAGGATCACATCGCCCGGCGCGGTGATCGCCTGCGCCATGTTGGCAAAGCCCTCCTTGGAGCCCAACGTCGCGACGATCTGCGAATCTGGATCGAGCTTCACGCCGAAGCGACGCGCGTAATAGCTGGCCTGCGCGCGCCTGAGGCCAGGAATGCCGCGCGATGAGGAATAGCGGTGGGTACGCGGGTCGCGCACCACTTCACAAAGTTTGTCGACAATGGCTGTTGGCGTCGGGAGATCGGGGTTGCCCATGCCCAGATCGATAATGTCAGCTCCTTTGGAGCGCGCGCTGGCCTTAAGCCGGTTGACCTGCTCAAACACGTATGGCGGAAGGCGGCGGACCTTGTAGAATTCTTCCATGTTAATTCCAGACAAAGGCGGGGTTTTGAAAACTGGCGCCGCTCTATAACCAAACAAATTTTTGGTCGATGGCCGGCGCCGATGCGCAATTCCAAACTTAGCTAAGGTGTCTTTTCAATCTGTTTCAGGGCGTTGGTGCCATGGGTTTGACCCAGCCTGCGCAGCAGCGCCGGGTCGGTCTGCCCGGAAGGTGCTGCGCCAAAGGCTGCGTTCTGCTGCTGTTCTGCGTTCAGCGCGGCGAGGTCTGCCGCTTTCTTTTCTGCCGAAATCTGTTCGGCAGCGGATTGTGGGGGGATGTTGAGGTTGGGATACGTTCCCGTATTGGCGGGACCGTTGGCACCTGAGGGAACAGCGTCTTCAATCGTTGCCGACGCACACCCGACCAGAAGCATGGCCAATGCAGCAATACTGGTCAGCCGAGCGCCAAAAAAAACATGTCCGCCGGTGAGATATGTCATAGTCTTGTCCAGACAGGCTTTGTAAAGCGGGCAACGCGCCGTTCAATCCACATGAACGTCGCAACCAATTATGTCAATAAAT
Source organism: Mesorhizobium sp. NBSH29 (assembly GCF_015500055.1). Lineage (NCBI taxonomy): Bacteria > Pseudomonadati > Pseudomonadota > Alphaproteobacteria > Hyphomicrobiales > Phyllobacteriaceae > Mesorhizobium > Mesorhizobium sp. NBSH29. Next base: position 2,620,032 of record NZ_CP045492.1, on the reverse strand, counting down.
CGCCTGGGGAGGCACGCTCAACCATGTCGGCCGCATCCAAAACGCCGCGGGAAGACGCAAAGACCGGCGAGCAAACCGATGGAGATATTTCGGGCTCGTCAGTCGAGCAGTATCTTATACGAGACCCCGAACAGTTCGCGCTGAACTTGGCGCGGATGGTGGAGGAAGCCGGGAAGGCAGCGTCTGCATGGGTTCAGCCGCGCGAAAAGGGCGAGATCAACGACAGCGCCAATGACCAACTGACGGATATGGTCAAAACCTTTTCCAAGCTGACGGAATATTGGCTTGGCGATCCCAACCGCGCGCTTGAGGCGCAGACGCGGCTGTTTTCCGGCTACATCGGCGTGTGGCAAAATGCTCTTCTGCGGGCGGGCGGGGACACCCGTTCAGACGGTTCTGTAGAGCCTGAGCGCGGCGACCGCCGGTTCCAGGACCCGGAATGGGGCCGCAATGCATTTTTCGACTTCCTCAAGCAGGCCTATCTGGTCACCTCGCGCTGGGCTGCAGATCTGGTCGAGAATGCCGACGGGCTGGATGCGCACACGAAGCACAAGGCCGGCTTTTATATGAAGCAGGTGTCCAACGCGATTTCGCCTTCGAACTTCATCCTCACCAACCCGGAACTGTTTCGCGAGACAATCGCCTCCAACGGTGAAAACCTCATCCGCGGCATGAAAATGCTGGGCGAGGATATCGCTGCAGGAAAAGGTGAACTGAAAGTCCGGCAGGGTGATTATTCGCGTTTTTCGGTTGGCAAAAACATTGCGGTGACGCCGGGCAAAGTGGTTGCGCGCAGCGATCTGGCCGAGATCATCCAGTACACGCCGACAACTGAAACGGTGTTCAAGCGCCCTCTCCTCATCTGCCCGCCCTGGATCAACAAGTTTTATATCCTCGACCTCAACCCGCAAAAATCCTTCATCCGCTGGGCGGTAGAGCAGGGCCACACGGTGTTCGTGATTTCCTGGGTCAACCCTGACGAACGCCACGGTGCCAAGGACTGGGAAGCCTATACTCGTGACGGCCTGCAATTTGCGCTCGACTCGATCGAGACGGCCACCGGCGAAAGTGAGGTCAACGCGATCGGCTATTGCGTTGGCGGGACGCTGCTGACTGCTGCGTTGGCCCTCATGGCACAAGAGGGCGATGACCGGATTAGCACCGCGACATTCTTCACGACACAGATCGATTTCACTCACGCCGGTGATCTGAAGGTGTTTGTCGACGAGGAACAGGTGGCAGCGGTCGAGCGTTCGATGAGCGGAAAAGGATTTCTGGAAGGCACCCGCATGGCGGCAGCCTTCAACATGCTGCGCTCGGGCGATCTGATCTGGCCCTATGTCGTGAACAATTATATGCGCGGAAAGGATCCGGTACCGTTCGACCTTCTGTACTGGAACGCCGATTCCACCCGGATGGCGGCGGCCAACCATTCATTCTACCTGCGCAATTGCTATCTCGACAACACGCTGTCTCAAGGCCGGATGGAACTTGCCGGTCGAACGCTTTCGCTCAGTGACATCGTGATTCCCGTCTACAGCCTTGCCGCGCGAGAGGACCACATTGCGCCAGCCAAATCGGTTTTCGTGGGGTGCCACCATTTTGGCGGACCTGTCGATTTCGTGATGGCGGGTTCCGGCCACATTGCCGGCGTGGTCAATCCTCCGGAAGCCGGGAAATATCAATACTGGAGTGGTGCAAGGCCTGTGGGTGAGTTCGAGAATTGGGTTGAAAATGCCGTTGAAACCAAGGGATCCTGGTGGCCCCACTGGCAAAGCTGGATGGAATCCCACTCCGACGAACGCGTTGCGGCACGCCAGCCCGGCACACGTTCCCAAGTATTGGGCGACGCGCCCGGAACCTATGTCAAAACACGTGTGTAACAGCTTGTAATCTGCGGTGAATTGACCAGCCGGTTAAAACCGGCGAAATGGTCGCAGGCGTTTTTATGCAGTCCTTCCGCTGAGGCGTAATACTTCGTTAGCCTTAAAGTGGTTTGGGTCTGTTTTCCGAGTTTCATAAACGTCGTTCGTGAAGTTCATTCGGAAGTTGTCGCTCTGGCTGGTACGCCGCGACTTGGGACAAACTAAGGGGAAGCGGCTTGAAAGCAGTGCGACCGCGCTATGCAAGCGGGCAAGGCCACGCCATATTGGGTGCGCTGGCTGCCATGCTTTTGGCGTCGTGCTCGACCTCCGATCCTTCAATGGAAATGACCTCGCCTGCGTTTAACATGGCGGGCGCAGCGGTTGCCCCAAACTATTCCACTGCCGAAAATCCAGCCGGATCCCAAGCGGCAAGCGCTGATGGTGCCTTGCCGACGCAAGTTGCCTACCTGCCGACAACAAACCCCTCCGCTACGAGCTTTGCAATCGCGCAGGAAGCCCCGGTTGCAGCGACTGCCGCAGATATGCCTGCAACAGAAGTGGCCGCTGCGCCGCAAATGCCGGCGCCAGCCGAACAGGAAGCAGCGAACCCTGTCCCGGAGGCTGCGACAGCGGTTGCCACCCTGCCCGCGCAGGCAACGGAGGTTGGCCCGGTCGTTGCAGTTGTTCCCACGCCTGCGCTGCGCAGTACTGAAATCGACGTTGCTGGTGTCGACGTTGCTGATGTCGAGGAGCCGCAGATTGTGGCGACCGCTCCGGCAATTGCACCTACCGCCCCGGTCAATGCCAAGAAGAAAACATTCCTCTCTTCCCTTTTTGGAAAGGCGAATGCTGCGCCCGCGAGGCCCGAACAGCCCCAGGCCTTCAAGCAGATCCTGACAAATCCGACGACTGCCCCGGCAGTAGCTCCCAAGGCGAGACCTGCCGAACCACTGGTGCAACTGGCATCGCTGTCGTCTGCGGACACCAAACCGCTGGTAAACCGCACAGCCAGCGCCGACGCCCTGCCCGGCGTTCGCCAGAACGCTCTGTTTGAGATCAAGCGCAAATCCGGCCTTGACGATGACAGCGACGTGGATGTCCACGAAGACGAAGTTGGCGGGCCGGTTCGGCTGGCTTCGGCTGCGGGCCTGGCGCGCCTTGCGCCAAATGGCCTGCGCACGCAGACCGGCGAGGTTGATGTCGCCTGCCTGAAGCCGTCCTTGGTGCGCGAACTCAAAGTCATCGAGCAGCACTATGGTCGCAAGGTCATGGTGACGTCCGGCTACCGCAATCCGTCGCACAATCGGCGTGCCCGCGGTGCCAAGAATTCTCTCCACATGTATTGCGCTGCCGCCGATATCCAGATCGATGGCATCAGCAAGTGGGAGTTGGCGACCTATATCCGTTCCATGCCCGGTCGTGGTGGCGTTGGCACTTATTGCCACACGGATTCGGTACATATCGACGTGGGACCGGAACGCGACTGGAACTGGCGCTGCCGTCGTCGCCAATAGATTTGATCGCTGCTCGACCGAAGCCGCGCAGCGTGCCTTTCCACCAGCTCCATATTCCCACTTCTTTTCATCAACTTACTGCCGCGAGCGAAAGTCTCGCTCGGGTAAATTGTGCGCGCATTAAAAAGTTTGGAACGGGGTGCCAGACGGGGTTGCCCGATGCGAACAACCTTACTATAAGGCGGACGTCTGAGCGCGCCCATCGTCTAGCGGTTAGGACACCGCCCTTTCACGGCGGTAACAGGGGTTCGATTCCCCTTGGGCGTACCAGACTTTTTTCATTGCAGTTGCGAAGACATTTACGACGCCCTGTGCGGGCACCGGTTTCGACAACACCTGGCGTGCGCAACGATGCTTGAATCACCAGCGCAACTTGAAGCCTCCGGTACCACTCAATGCATGGCTGCAGCCGAAATCTTCAAGGCTGGTCTTGCCCTGTATCGCGCCATAAACCGCATAGTTCTCGTCATCCCAAGTCAGCAAACCGCCGACGCCAAGTCCTCCCCACAGCGCGTGGTTTTCGCTGGCGATGCCCGTTCGGGAATGGTGGCGGTCGAGCCATCGAGAAAATCATTGTTGAGATTGGCAACCCATAGACTGTGCGCGGCTGATCTTTGCATCCGTGCTCGTCCCATTCTCGTCGTCGGTCGAGATCCGAGCCTGCCTGTCAATCGGTCGCCGTTCCCAAATTGAACGGCGGCCCCGAATGGGTCGGCAATCCGTCAGACCGACCTTGATTACCCGGCCAAACGGCGCTTGAGCGGCGCCGGCTGCATACGTCCGGAGAACAGCGGGACGGTCTGAGACGCGCCCTTTAGAACGGTGGGCGCGAACAGCTGGTCTAGCGGTTTGGGGCGTCCAAGTAGAAAACCCTGTGCTTCATCGCAGAGTTCGTCGCGCAGGATCGTCAGCTGATCGTCAGTCTCGACGCCTTCGGCGAGTACTGGGATTTCCAGACTACGGCCCAGTGTGAGAACCGCGCGCACGATGGCCTTTGCCTGCGGGCTGCGCTCCACTTCGTTCATAAACGAGCGGTCTAGTTTGACCTTGTCGAAGGGGAACGAGCGCAAGGTGTCGAGCGATGAATAGCCGGTACCAAAATCATCAAGGGCGATGGTGACACCGAGAGCCTTGATCTGGCGCAGGATGTGGAGCGTGCGCATCTTGTCCGCGATAATCGTGGATTCGGTGATCTCCAGTTCCAGCCTGCTTGGCGCCAGACCGGTTTCAAGCAGGATCTCGTGTACCAGCTTGGCCAGATCGGAATGGGCAAACTGCACCGGCGAGAGATTGACGGCTATCTTGTAGGGCAAGGCCCAGGCTGCCGCATGCCTGCATGCAGTCCTGAGGACCCATTCGCCGATTGAGAGTATCTGGCCATTTTCCTCAGCTATCGGAATGAATTCGGCCGGCGGAACCTGTCCGAACTGAGGATGGTTCCAACGCAACAGCACTTCGAAGCCACGTATGTCGCCGGTCTGAACATCGGTCTGAACCTGATAGTACGGCTCAAGCTGATCCAGCTCGATGGCGGAACGCAGGTCCTGCGCCAGCGCTCGGCGCGAGCGCGAAGCCTCGTCCATGCGAGATTCATAGAAGCAGACGGCGCGCGTGACATCGGCTTTTGCACGGTACATGGCCAGGTCGGCATTGCTCACCAGCCGTTCCTTGCTGTCGCCGTCCTGCGGGTAAACGGCGACGCCAATGCTAGCGCCGGTAACGGTTTCAAAGTCATCAATGCGGATCGGCTGGAACAGGGCTGCTTCAAGGCGTGAGACAAAATCGAGGAGGTCGTTCTGGTCCGTGAAGCGCTTCACCGCGGCAAACTCGTCGCCGCCAACGCGGGCGACCATCTCTCCCAAGCGCGTTTCCTTTGAAAGCCTGAGTGCAATGGTCTTCAATGCCTGATCACCAGCATTGTGGCCACGCAGATCGTTGATGACCTTGAAGCGATCCAGGTCGATGCCTATCACCGCGACCTTTGCGTTGCCATCGGCGGCGCGGGCGATTTCACGGTCGAGTTCTTCGGCAAAGCTGACCCTGTTGGGCAAGCCCGTGAGTGCATCATTGTGCGCAAGGTGCTGAAGACGCAGGAAAGATTCATAGCTGGAGCGGCCGTCTATCAGGTAGCTCGCGACGCCCGTTGCCGCGATAATGAGGCCGACACCGGCAACCGCGATAGCCATGGCGTTGAGCACGTTGGGGTCTGTCGGCACCGCACCGGTGTTGAGCGGGGTTACCGAAAGGGCGGTCATTCCGGTGAAGTGGAGACCAACGACGCCCAGCACCATGAAGGCGAGTGCCAGATAGTGCGAACCCTCATAGGGCCGGCGCACAGCCTGACCGAGTGTCAGGGCGCCGAAAGCAGCCGAGATAATGGCTGAGGCTGCGATGTAGCCGAAATTCCACTCGACGATCCCGTCGATGCGGTATGCGAACATGCCGGTGTAGTGCATGGCTAAAATGGAAAGACCAAGGCCGACACCACCCCATTCAGGCGCGCCGCGAAACCGCTTCAGTGCGATGGTGAAGCTATAGGCGCTGCCGGCGATGACGATCATCAGCGACAGAAGCGTCAGCACCGGGTCGAAGGTGATGGGAGCGCCCGGATTGTAGGCGAGCATGGCAATGAAATGGGTACACCAGACGCAGGAACCTGCAGCCACCGAAGAGAGAAAGAGCCAGCCGCTCTGTTGCAGTCCCGTGCGGTCATTGGCGCGCTTTAAGAGACCGAGGGCAACCCAACACCCGCTCACGCAGGTAATCGCTGCCAGGATCACAAGCCACAGATTGTGCTCTGTGACGATGCAGGAAATGACACCCATGGTAAATAAACCCCAAACCCCAATCGTTGTCTTTTAGCTTCCGCATAAAGACAACGTATACTTGTCCCCGATGCTTGTGATCATATGCTAGAAGTTGCGTATAAATCGTGAATCCGTCTTAAAACCTTTCCGTGGGCTGCTTACGCGTTCAGAGCCGGAGTCCAGCGGGCAAGTGCCGCTGCCGTTTGGGAACGGGTAAATTGGTTGTAAAACGACTTCGCTATTGGAATTCCATTCTCTCTCTCCTAGTGGCGGCAGAATGCTTTCCTTGGCGTTTGGCAACGCTATTTGACAGATTCAGCGCCAAGCCACGAAACGTGGCAAAAACATAGGAATGGCTTAATGAACTGGCTCAAGACGATAATTGCAGCGACGACCCTCCAGATGCTGGCTGCGGGCACAGCTTCCGCGGGCGAAAATCTTGACGCGATCAAGGCTGCTGGCACATTTAAGATCGGTACTGAGGGCACCTATGCGCCCTTCACGTATCATGACACCGACGGCAAGCTTGTCGGCTTCGATGTCGAGATCGGTGAATCTGTGGCCAAGAAGCTTGGCGTCAAGGCCGAGTTTCTGGAAGGCAAATGGGACGGTTTGATCGCCGGACTTGGCGCAACGCGTTACGACGCTGTCATCAACCAGGTTGGCATCACCGAGGAACGGAAGCAGAAGTTCGATTTTTCGGACCCTTATATTGCGTCCAAAGCGGTGTTGATCGTGCGCGGCGACAATGAGGAGATCAAAGGGTTCGCTGATCTCAAAGGCAAGAAGTCGGCACAGTCCCTGTCGAGCAATTTCGGCAAGATTGCTGAAAACGCAGGTGCGTCGCTGGTTGGCACCGAGGGGTTCGACCAGTCGATACAGCTTGTCCTCAATGGCCGGGCCGATTCGACCATCAATGACAGCCTTTCCTTTCTGGACTTCAAGAAGCACAAGCCAGACGCCAATGTGAAAATTGCTGCCGAAGAGGCCAACGCCGATTATTCGGGTATCATCATCCGCAAGGGTGACCCGGAATTGCTGGCCGCCATCAATGCCGCACTGGCCGACATCAAGGCTGATGGTACCTACAAGGCGATTGCAGAAAAATATTTCGGCGCCGACGTCTCCAAGTAGCCTTACCTCAATTTTGTGTGCGGACCGGTTGCAAAACCGGTCCGCTTGCTGTTTGCGGCAGCAAGAGAATAATGTCGCGCTTGCGGCGACGCAGAGCGGAGCTTTGAAAACCTTGCCTGACTGGATGCTCCTGATGCTGAATTCGCTCGGCCCGCTTTTGTGGGCTGCGCTGATATTTACGGCACCGCTTACTCTTTTGTCCTTTGTGTTCGGGCTGAGCCTCGGCTTGCTGGTTGCGCTGGTGCGGTTGTTTGCGGCTGCACCCTTCGTGGTCATTGTGCGCTTTTATGTCTGGATTTTCCGCGGCACGCCGCTGCTTGTGCAGCTCTTCCTGATCTTTTACGGGCTGCCCAGCGTCGGCATCGTACTGGATGCGTTTCCTGCTGCGTTGATCGGGTTTACGCTCAATGTCGGTGCCTATTCGTCCGAAATCATACGGGCTTCGATATCTTCCGTGGCCAAGGGCCAGTGGGAGGCCGCCTATGCTGTTGGCATGAGCGGGCCGCAGGCGATGCGCCGCACCATCCTGCCACAAGCACTCCGGGTCGCGGTGCCGCCGCTTTCCAACACTTTTATCTCCTTGGTCAAGGATACGTCGCTGGCCGCCGCTATCACCGTCCCTGAGATGTTCCAGGCAGCACAGCGCATTGTCGCGACCACTTATGAGCCGTTGATCCTCTATGTCGAGGCTGCGCTCATCTATCTTGGCCTGAGCTCTATCCTGTCGTCGTTGCAGGTACGGCTTGAAGCGCGCCTCAACCGCTATGGCGGATTTCTGGAGGCGCGGTCATGATCGAGCTATCTGCCATCGAGAAACGATTTGGCGACAATCTCGTCTTGAAAGGCGTTAGCGCGCAGATCGGCGAAGGCACGGTTACAGCTTTGGTGGGCCCGTCAGGTGGCGGCAAGAGCACGCTTTTGCGCTGCATCAACCTGCTGGAAATCCCCACATCGGGAACGGTACGGATTGGCGATGAAGCGCTCTCATTTAGCCCCGGCAAGAAGCCGTCTTCCTCCGACATACGGCGATTGCGGCGTCAGACAGGCATGGTGTTCCAGAATTTCCAGCTGTTTCCACATCGCACAGCACTTGAAAATGTCACCGAGGGGCTGACGACTGTCTTGAAATGGTCAGTTGAGAAAGCGCGTGCGCACGCAATGGAATTGCTGGAGAAGGTTGGCATGGCACAGAAGGCGGATGCCTGGCCGGCGACACTTTCCGGCGGGCAACAGCAGCGCGTTGCCATTGCGCGCGCACTGGCGCCCTCGCCGCGCGTTCTGCTGTGTGATGAACCGACATCCGCGCTCGACCCGGAGCTTTCCGGTGAGGTGGTTGAGGTTTTGGGCAAGCTCGCAACTGAGGGCACCACCATGGTGATGGCCACGCATGACCTGAGGCTTGCCGCCAACATTGCCAATTCGGTGATTTTTCTCGAGGCTGGCGAGATTGTTGAAACCGGTTCGGCGAAAGATGTGTTCGAAAACCCGCAGCGCGAACGCACCAAACGATTTATTACAACGCTGACGCAAAAATAGACCAAACGACGTGGCGTCAACACCGCTTTAAGGCTTGGCGGGCACAATCGCCGCCATGGCTGGATTCGTTTTTCCCAAACTCAGATGGCTGCTGGTTGGCGCGGTGGCTGCTGGCGGCTGGGCTGCAACCCAGGAGCCCGTGGCCAAGCGGGCGCCTCCGGCATCGCAGCGTGCTGCCATTTCGTCTCCAGCACCGACCAGCGGGCGGGCTGAAAGACCAGTGCGATCACAGCCAGCCGCGTCCGCGTCGACAAACGCAAAACAGACGCGCACAGATTCACCTTCGCCTTCGCCTTCGCCTCCGTCTGCGCCGCGGCCATCTGCGCTTGTCACAGCTTCGATCAAGAAGCCGGACAGCCCGGCTGCACAAGAATTTTACACCGTGTCACGTGTGCGGATGCGCGAGGATGCCAGCAGGCAATCGCGGATGTTGACCTGGCTGGAACAGGGCGCGATGGCCAAAGTGCTTGAACGGTCGGGAAAATGGCGGCGTGTCGTGGTTGGCGGACAGGCCGGATGGGTTCATGGCGACTATCTGGCCCTGCCCGACCCGAAGGCCCCGCGGCCGAATGCGCCTGTGGAGCACCAGCGCACAATCGCAGCGGCAAAACCCGCCAGCAGTGAGCCGGCAAAACGCCCTTCCCTTCCAAGCCTTTTTCAATCCGGCAAACCGGCCCGCAAGGCCCAGACCGGCGACTGCCAATGCCCCTATGATCTGATGATCAACGGCAAGCAATGCGGCGATAACAGCGCCTACAAGATGCGCGGACGCGCCAAAGAGGCGTGTTACCTCTAGCCAATTCAATCCGAAATGGTCATGCGGGGTTGAAGCGCGCGCGTTCCGGTGCCAAATCAGGGCATTGCGGCTGTATTCCACACGCTGCCTTCTCTGGAACGACAATGGTTACCTATCTCGACGCTACGACAGCGCCCCTGCGCAATACCGGGCAAATCCGCCTCTATGGCGAAGAAGCCTTTGCCGGCATGCGCAAGGCCTGCAATCTTACGGCGCGCTGCCTGGACGAGCTTGCCAGCATGGTCGCACCGGGCGTCGCAACGGAGACGCTTGACCGGTTTGTATTCGAGTTCGGCATGGACCACGGCGCGATGCCGGCAACACTCAACTATCGCGGCTATACGAAATCATCCTGCACGTCGATCAACCATGTGGTGTGCCATGGAATTCCCGACCATAAGCCTTTGAAGGACGGCGATATCGTCAACATCGACGTCACCTATATTCTCGACGGCTGGCATGGCGATTCCAGCCGCATGTACCCGGTCGGAGAGGTCAAGCGGGCAGCCGAGCGCCTGATGGAAGTGACGCATGAATGCCTGATGCGGGGTATTGCGGCTGTACGTCCCGGAGCGCGAACCGGTGCCATCGGTGCCGCGATCCAGAGCTTTGCCGAGGGCGAACGTTGCTCGGTGGTGCGCGATTTCTGCGGCCACGGCGTTGGCCAGCTGTTTCATGATGCACCCAACATTCTGCACTATGGCAGCGCCTCCGAGGGTGTCGAAATGCGAGCCGGTATGATCTTTACCATCGAGCCGATGATCAATCTCGGCCGCGCGCATGTGAAAGTGCTTTCCGATGGGTGGACTGCGGTCACCCGTGATCGCTCGCTGTCAGCGCAGTATGAACACACTATCGGCGTTACCGAGACCGGTTGCGAAATCTTCACGCTTTCCCCCAAGGGGCTCGACCGACCCGGTTTGGCATCTTAGTATTTGCTTAAAGTGCTGCCTATCACAGCATGGGAATGCCGGGGTTGAACTGTGCCTGACGAAAATGACGATGAGCGTGGGTTTTTTGGCGAAGGGCAATCCAAGCCGCTCGCCAAAGCAGCGCGTCTGACTGACAAACCGCATTATATCGGACACCGGCAACGGCTCCGCGACCGCTTTCGTGAGGCGGGCCCGGGCGCGCTTTCTGACTATGAAATTTTGGAAATATTGCTGTTTCGGTCGATACCCCGGGCAGACACTAAGGAACGTGCCAAACTTTTGTTGGCGCGGTTCGGCTCGCTGGCCGAAGTGTTAGGCGCGCCCGAACGTCTGATCCGGGAGATGCCGGGCATTGGCGACGCGGTGGCGCTCGATCTGAAGGTCGTTGCGGCGGCGGCACAGCGCATGGCGCGCGGCGCGATCAAGGGTCGCGAGGTGCTGGCTTCGTGGTCCCAGGTGCTTGATTACTGCCGGGCATCCATGGCCTTTGAGCAGCGCGAGCAATTTCGCATCCTGTTTCTGGACAAGAAGAACGTTCTGATCGCCGATGAGGTGCAGCAGACCGGAACTGTCGACCACACGCCGGTCTATCCGCGGGAAGTGGTGCGGCGCGCGCTCGAGCTGTCGTCGACTGCTATCATCCTCGTTCACAATCACCCGTCCGGCGACCCAACACCGTCCCGGGCAGACATCGAGATGACCAAGACGATTATCGACACCGCAAAACCGCTCGGCATTTCGGTGCATGATCATATCATCATCGGCAAAAACGGGCATGCCAGCATGAAGGGCCTGCTGCTGATCTAGCGTGGCTCAGTGCAGGCTGCCTTTAGAAATGCAAGCACGGCATCGATCCCGTCGAGGCCAAAGATGGCTTCGTTGCCGCCGAAATATCCGGAGCGCCAGCTTACTTTAAACTTTCTGGCGCCCGCGAGACGGTTTCCGCTGCCCTGCCCGATGTAAACCAACGTCGAATTCCGGTCCGTGAGAGACCAAGTCTGTTTATGGATCCGGGCATCGATCTGGACGGAAACCGGAACCGCAGCGCTTCCAGCAATGAATGCGCGCAGCTTGATGGTCTCGCTCCATCCACCGCCAGCCTCGCATCGAACAACCAAAGTCGGGTGGTAATCGATGGCGCGGTTTCCGCCAAGGTAGCGAAGCGGAAACTCCATTTGACTGGCGGCTTAGTTGCCAGCGGCCCGCTTCCGCGCTTGCAGCCTGCATCGGCGGCGTTGCTACTGCCAAGGTCGCCAGGATCGGGAACATGCGGGTCACGATGGAAGATGACATAGGATGCCTCGCCCGGTGTGGCCCATCAAAGCAAAAAGGCCGCTGGGTTTCCAGCGGCCTTTTCAATATTTATCAGCGAACTGACGACGTTATTCGGCGTCTTTAGCTGCTGCTTTCTTCTTCGGTGCGGCCTTCTTGGGCTCGGCATCGTCTGAAGTTTCAGCCTTTGCCTTTGGCTCGGCCTTCTTCTTTGGCGCAGCCTTCTTGGCTTTCGCAGCGCCCTCGGCAGGTTCGTCGTCGGCAAGAAGCTCTTCTTTCGAAACCTTCTTGTCGGTCACCGAAATCTGCGTGAGCAGATGGTCAACCACCTTTTCCTCAAACAGCGGCGCACGAATGCTGCTCAATGCCTGCGGGTTGCCACGGTAAAACTCGAAGATTTCCTGCTGCTGGTTGCCCGGGAACCGGCGAACGGTCTCGAACAGCGCGCGCTGCATTTCCTCGTCGCTGATCTGAACCTTTGCCTTTTCGCCGATCTCGGCAAGCACCAGCCCGAGGCGGACGCGGCGCTCTGCCAGGCGACGATATTCGGCGCGGGCTTCTTCCTCAGTCGTCTCTTCGTCGGCAAAGCTGCGACCAGCCTCCTGGAGATCGCGGTTGACCTGATTCCAGATGTTGTCGAACTCGGCCTCAACAAGGTTCGAGGGCGCGTCGAACTGGTAGGTGCCATCAAGCGCGTCGAGCAGCTCGCGCTTTACCTTCTGGCGGGTCATCTGGCCAAACTGGCTCTCGATCTGGCCGCGGATGATCTCCCGCAGGCGATCTGCCGATTCGACGCCGAGCTTCTTGGCGATCTCATCATTGACTTCGGTGCTGTCTGGCTTGGAAACCTCGTTCACCTTAACATCAAAGGTCGCGTCCTTGCCGGCAAGATGGGCCGCCTGATAGGCGTCAGGGAACTTTACCGAGATGACCTTCTCGTCACCAGCCTTCAGGCCGACAAGCTGCTCCTCGAAGCCAGGAATGAACTGGCCGGAACCGAGAATAAGGTCTGAGCCTTCAGCCGTACCGCCGTCGAAAGGTTCGCCGTCGACCTTACCGAGATAGTTGATGGTGACCTTGTCCCAGAGATCGGCCTTGCCCTGCTTAACTTCGTACTCGCGCGCGTCGGCAGTGACCTTGCGGACCTGCTCTTCGATATCAGCCTCAGGAACATCATAAACCTGGCGGGTGACGCTGACGCCCGAAAAATCCTTGATTTCGATCGCGGGGATCACTTCGTAGTTGAGCTTGAACTCGAAATCGACGCCGCCGGCGAGGATCTTTTCGGCTTCCTTCTCGTCTTCGGTCATCACCACTTCTGGCTGCATGGCGGACTTTTCGCCGCGCTCGGCCAGAATTTCGCGGGTCGAGGATGTCAAAATCTCGTTCACGACCTCAGCCATGAAGGATTTGCCGTACATTTTGCGCATGTGCTGCATCGGCACCTTGCCAGGACGGAAGCCATTGATGCGGGCCTTGCCCTTGGCGTCCGACAGCCGGGCCACCAGTTTTGCTTCAAGATCGCTGGCAGGCACGATGACCTTGATCTCGCGCTTGAGGCCTGAATTGAGTGTCTCGGTTACCTGCATAATCAAACCTTCGTTTCACAATTGCTGCAGTGCTCGCGGCTTCCTGCCGTCAAGCCTGCCGGAATTCTTGCCGGGAATGGCTCTACGCGGGCGGAGGGACTTTGATGCCGGTGGCCACACGCCACCGGTTACCCCGGTCTTTTCCCTTCATCCTGGTCCCGTAGTCAGCAGTTTTACTTCTGCCTGTCGGCACACAAAAATCCGGACGTCTCAACCCGTCATATTCGACACGCCTTTTGTCATACGCCGCCGGTGTTTTCAACCTTCTTCGCGGTCCGCATCAAGCACATGGTTGCGGTTCAACATTGACAGAACAATGGCCATGTGAGATTGCCCGCCCCAATGCGGATGTGGCGGAACTGGTAGACGCCCTGGATTTAGGTTCCAGTGCCGAAAGGCGTGGGGGTTCGAGTCCCTTCATCCGCACCACCTCCTCTGCAAGCTCATCCAGACAGCAGTGCCCCAGGCTTTCCATGCCTGCGGCCGCTTGCCGCATTGCACCATCTGTCAGCTGCCAACGCCAAGTCGTTGCCGTGCTGCACTTTTTCGCAATTCTGCCACATGGCGGCCACAGTCGCTAAAACCGATTAATGTTGCGATGCACAATTGCATTGCTGCCATGCGCAGTTGTCGCTTCTAAAAGGCTACGGCACCACCTATCTACGGATCACACAAAGAGAAAAGCAAACGAACCAAAGACGAAACGAGAAATAAGATGAACCTGATCCGCAACTACCGCAACTGGCGCCGCTTCCGTGACACCGTTTCCGAGCTGAGCCGCCTGTCAAACCGTGAACTCACCGATCTCGGCATTGTCCGCAGCGACATTCCACACGTCGCGCGCAAGTCGATCTGATCGAAAAATAAGAGAGAATAACCATGAACCTCATTCGCAATTTTCGTAACTGGCGCCGCTACCGTGACACGGTCAATGAGCTGGACCGCCTTTCGAACCGTGAACTGTCGGACCTCGGCATCAGCCGCGGCGACATTCCTTACGTAGCCCGCAAGTCGGTCTAACCCAAAGAATTTCGCCGAAGCCTATCCTCCTCCCAGGCATCGGCGAATACGGTCAACGCCCACCTCCTCCCGGGTGTTGTCCACTTACAAACGGCACCCGCTGAACCTCCTCCCTCAGCGGGTGCTGTTTGAAATACCAAAAGGGCTTCGCACCCTTCGTCAAAGCGAAAAGAATTTCGTCAAAGCCTACCTCCTCCCAGGCGATGACGAATATGGTCGGGGCCCACCTCCTCCCGGGCTTCCGACCCCCATAACGACACCCGCCGGATCCTCCTCCCCCGACGGGTGTTGTTTTTTGGAGCAGGGCCTGAGCGCCGATTGCTTTACCCGCGCCTGAGGCTTATCTCCGCGACATGACAACAAAACCTATACACGTGATTGGCGGCGGTCTCGCCGGTTCTGAAGCTGCATGGCAGGCCGCACAGGCTGGCGTGCCGGTTATTTTGCACGAGATGCGGCCGGTGCGTGGCACCGATGCGCACAAGACGGACAGTCTGGCCGAGCTTGTCTGTTCCAATTCCTTCCGTTCTGATGATGCGCAGACCAACGCGGTTGGGCTGCTGCATGCCGAAATGCGGCTGGCCGGATCTTTGATCATGGCCTGCGGCGATGCCAATCAGGTGCCTGCCGGTGGCGCGCTGGCGGTTGATCGCGACGGATTTGCCGCTGCGGTCACGGCCCAACTGGAAGCACACCCGCTGATCACCATCCAGCGCGAAGAAGTGCCGGGTCTGCCGCCTCAGGACTGGGACAAGGCGATTATCGCCACCGGGCCACTGACAGCGCCATCGCTTGCTGATTCTATTGCGGCGGAAACCGGCGCTGATGCACTCGCATTTTTTGATGCGATTGCGCCGATCATCCACTTTGAAACCATCGACATGAACGTGTGCTGGTTCCAATCCCGGTACGATAAGGTCGGCCCCGGTGGCACCGGCAAGGATTACATTAACTGCCCGATGGACAAGGCCCAGTATGAGGCGTTCATTCAGGCGCTGATCGACGGCCAGAAGACCGAGTTCAAAAAATGGGAAGGCACGCCCTATTTCGACGGTTGCCTGCCCATCGAAGTGATGGCCGAGCGTGGGATTGAAACGCTGCGCCATGGCCCGATGAAGCCGATGGGGTTGACCAACGCGCATAACCCCGAGGTGAAAGCCTATGCGGTGGTGCAGTTGCGCCAGGATAATGCGCTTGGCACGCTCTATAATATGGTCGGCTTCCAGACCAAACTGAAGCATGGCGAGCAGGTTCGCATCTTCCGCACCATCCCGGGCCTCGAGAACGCGGATTTTGCCCGGCTTGGCGGCCTGCATCGCAACACTTACATCAACTCGCCGACGCTGCTTGATGGGTCGTTGCAGCTGCGCTCGCGCCCCGGTCTGCGTTTTGCCGGCCAGATCACCGGCTGCGAGGGCTATGTGGAAAGTGCCGCCATAGGCCTTCTCGCCGGGCGCTTTGCGGCTGCTGAACGGCTTGGCCAGGATCTGGCCATGCCGCCGCTCACCACGGCGTTTGGAGCCCTGCTCAACCATATCACCGGCGGGCATATCGTGTCTGACGATGAACAGGGCAAGCGCTCGTTCCAGCCGATGAACGTCAATTTCGGGCTTTTTCCTCCGGTCGAGGCACCCAAATCTGAGGGCAAGCGCTTGCGTGGCCGCGAAAAGCTGGTTGAAAAGCGCCGCGCCATCACGTCGCGCGCGCTTGATGATTGCCGCGAATGGCTCGGTACAGGTCAGATCGCCGCCGAATAAAGGCGGCGACGGCTTCTACCAGCCTCGTGCAGCGCGAACCAAAAGCCTGAACTGGCGGCGCAGCAGGCTGACCGGCACCGGCTGCGTCAGCGCAGACATCGGGCTCCGCACGATGCGGTCGCGATAGATGCCCGTCACCGCGAGCGGCAGATAGGCCGGGCGCAAGGTTTGGGGCAGACGCGACGCGCTTTCCTCAAAGGTTGTGAGATGCTGGCTGGCCAGCGCCGCCATGGCTTCCACCGCGCTCGCGGCAGGTGGTGCGCCTGCAAGCAACTCCTCCACAGTGCAGCCGGCAGCTGAAAGGATATCTGCTGGCACAAAACACTGGCCGCGGGACCGGTGCATGGGCAATAGGCGGATTAGACCAACAATCGCCTGCGCGCAGCCGGCGTGGCCTGCTGTCTCGGCGAAGGCGGGTGCTGCCTGCCTGTCCAAAATCTGTGCAGCCAATTGAATGACCGCTGACGCCGTCTCACCGCAATAGCCCTCAAGATCATTTCGCGATGGCATCGGATCATTGTAGAGGTCAAAAATCCGCGCTTCGAGCATGTTCGAAAACGCATTTGGTGGTAGTTGCTCCTGCGCAATCACCGCCAATAGCGCCTCTGCCAGCGGGTGGCCGGATGCGGGCGTTTGCGCTTCCACAATATCGCGCCACCATTGCAGCCGGATTTCACCCGGCAGCGGTTCGCGGACACGGTCGCGCACAGCGGCTATTTCAGCGTTGAAGGTGTAGAGTACTGCCAGCGCCTCGCGCTTTTCCGGCGGCGCATACAGCGTGCTGAGATAACGGTCCGGATCAAGCGCCTTCAGGCCAGGTAAAAACTGTTCCGATGCCATATCAATCGACGGCAATCAGGGCAGCTGCTACCGCGCGGTCCTCAGCGAGGAGGACATTGTAGGTCCGCACCGCGGCACCTGTAGACATGGGGTCGGCGCCGATTTTTGCGCTGCGCAGAAGCTGGCGCAGATCAGTCGGCAGCGGTGCCAGTTCGTGTCCCATCCCCACCAGAAGAATCTCGATATCGCCAGCCTCGGCCAGGATTTTGTCGAGATCGGCGGCAACGAACGTGTCACAGCGCGCTACCTCCCAGCCGTAAACGCCAGAGGGCAGGCACAGGATCGAACCCCGGTGCGACATATCCGCAAAACGGAAGCCGCCATTGCCATACGCATCAATTGGCGGGCGGCCCGGGAAATGGGCCTGCCGCATGATGATACCTTCTGCCACCTTCAGCTCCGTCAGCTGGTGACGGCGCGGTCCGGTACCACCATGCCACCTTCATTCGATTCGGTCGGCGAAGGTGGACGCAGGCGGAACAGGATCAGCAATGGAGCCGCGATGAAGATCGACGAATAGGTGCCAAAAATCACACCGAACAGCATCGCCGCGGTAAATGACCGGATCACCTCGCCGCCGAACAGGAACAGCGCGAACAGGGCAAGAATCGTCGTCAGCGCGGTCATGGTCGTACGTGACAGCGTGGTGTTGATCGCAATGTTCAGGAGGGACGGCAGATCCATCTTCTTGTAGCGTCGCAAATCCTCTCGTACCCGGTCGTAGACCACCACCGTATCGTTGAGCGAATACCCCACAATGGTAAGAATGGCGGCAATGGAAGACTGGTTGAACTCTATCCCGGTCAGCACGAAGAAGCCGATGGTGATGATGATGTCGTGGATGGTAGCAATGATCGCACCCACCGCGAATTGCCACTCAAACCGGAACCAGACATAGACCAGCACCAGCGCCAGTGCGACGATGACACCGATGGTTCCTTCGCGGGCCAACTCGGCGGATACGGTCGGTCCGACGCTTTCGACGCGGCGAACATCGTAATCAACCTGGAGATCGTCGCGCACCTTGGTGACCGCAGACTGTTCGGCATTGTCGCCACCGTCCTGCGACCCGATGCGGATCAGTGCGTCGTTCGGCGAACCGAATTCCTGCACCTGCACATCGCCAATGTTGAGCTGCTGCAGGCGTGCACGTATATCGCCCGGATCGGCAGCACC
Source organism: Mesorhizobium sp. NBSH29 (assembly GCF_015500055.1). Lineage (NCBI taxonomy): Bacteria > Pseudomonadati > Pseudomonadota > Alphaproteobacteria > Hyphomicrobiales > Phyllobacteriaceae > Mesorhizobium > Mesorhizobium sp. NBSH29. The sequence continues at coordinate 2,601,794 of NZ_CP045492.1, read as the reverse complement.
GCTTCGCGCCTGGACCTCAATCAGCGAACCGCCCTTGAAGTCGATACCGTAGTTCATGCCCACAGACATGAAGGCGACAACCGCCGCTATCGACAGCACCGATGAGAGCGTGAACGTCCACCTGCGGATACCCATGAAAGGAATCTTGGTGTTGGTCGGGATCAGCGTGATCGGAGCCCGCGGCAATTCAGTCGGACGGAAACGCCTAACCCATGCGGCCACCAGCCAGCGCGTCAGCGTGAAGGCGGTGAACATCGTCGTAACGATGCCGATGGCGAGCGTGATCGCAAAGCCTTTTACAGGACCGCTTCCCAGATAGAAGAGAACGCCGGCGGCGATCAGGGTGGTTACGTTGGCGTCGACAATGGTGGCCAAAGCCTTGGAAAACCCGGCGTCGATAGCTTGAATTACCGAGCGGCCGTTGCGCCGTTCTTCCCGGATGCGCTCATAGATCAGCACGTTACTGTCGACCGCCATACCAACGGTCAAAACGATACCGGCAATACCCGGCAAAGTGAGCGTGGCGCCGAGGACCGACAGGATGGCTATTACCATCGATACGTTGGCGAAAAGTGCGATATTGGCAATCAGCCCCAGCGTTCCGTAGACCGCGACCATGAATATGAGCACAAGAACGGTGCCGATGATGGACGCGAACTTGCCAGCATCAATGGAATCCTGGCCGAGGCCCGGACCAACTGTGCGTTCCTCGACGATGGTCAGGTCGGCAGGCAGGGCGCCGGCGCGAAGCAGAACGGCAAGGTCGTTGGCGCTCTCCGTGGTGAAGCTGCCGGAAATCTGGCCTGTACCGCCCAAGATGGGCTCGCGAATCTGGGGTGCGGAAATCACCTGATTGTCCAGAATGATGGCAAACAGTTTGCCGACATTCTGTTGGGTTGCCTGGCCGAAGCGCTGGGCGCCCTTGGTGTCGAAGCGGAACGACACAACTGCCTCGCTGGTGCGCTGGTCGAACGTCGCCTGCGCATCGGCAAGATTTTCGCCTGACACAATGACCCGGTTTTCGATCAGGTAAGGAACGGGCGGATCATCAGGCGAATACATGATCGTTGAGCCTGCCGGAGCCCTTGCCGTCAGCGCTTCCTGTACCGGAACCGACTGGTCGACCATCTGGAAGGTCAGTTTCGCGGTCTGGCCCAGAATGTCCTTGAGGCGCTGCGGGTCCTGCAGACCCGGCACCTGTACGAGAACACGATCGTCACCCTGACGCTGGATGACGGGTTCAGTCGTGCCGAGCTCGTTGACGCGGCGACCAATGACCTCGATTGACTGCGTGACAGCCGAGCTGACCCGGTAGTTGATGCCGTCTTCGGTCATCGTGTAGCGCAGAAGGCCCGGTTCGGGCTCATCCTGCGTGAGCTCTACAATGTTAGTTGTCCCGAACACGCCAGACGAAATCGGCTGAGTTAGCGCCACCAGCGCCGTCTTGGCCGTTTCCACCTCATTGGCCTCGCGGATGCGAACCTGAACGGTGCGGCCGGTCCCCGAAAGGCCGGTATAGCCGAGCTTGGCATCGCGCAGCGCGGTGCGGATATCATCGCGCGTTGTCTGCAGCCGCTCGTCGATCAGGTCCTGGCGATCGATCTGCAGAAGAATATGCGAACCGCCTTGCAGATCGAGGCCAAGCGTCATGGTCTTGCTGGGCAACCAGCCTGGAAGCGCGTCTCGCATTGATTGCGGCAACGCATTGGGCAATGCAAACAGGATGCCAAAGGCAACTGCGAGCCAGATCAGAACCGTCTTCCAGGGCGAAAAATAGAGCATAGTGCCTCGTCAAAAAGAACGTCGGGTTCCGGTTCCGCTTTGAATGCGGTTATTTCTTGGCGTTCTGATTGGCGACAGGCTCGCCCTTGACCCGTACATCGGCAATCGTGGCGCGCAGCGCAGTCACCTTGACGCCGGTGCCAAGTTCGACTTCCAGCTCATCATCGCTCGCCTTCGTCACCTTGCCGACCAGACCGCCGCCGGTAACCACGGTGTCGCCGCGACGGATCGCCGTCAGCATCTCGCCGCGCTTCTTCAACTGCGTGCGCTGGGGGCGGATGATCAGGAAGTACATGATCACAAAGATCAGCAGGAATGGCATAACGCTGATCAGCATCTCAGGTGCGCCACCTGAAGTCTGGGCGAAGGCCGGGGTCACAAACATGGCAAAACTCCTGAAAATATCGTGATCGGGGCCGCGCGAACGCCCCCCTTGAAAGGTGGCCGGAATATAGTCTCTCAATCTTTCTTTGCAACTGCGCCTGGGCTGCCTCGCACTGCTTTTACAGGCAGTTTTGCCGTGTTAGAGCGATTAGCCGCAGCAATCATGAAAGCCTTCGCCTGCCGATGACCAAAAATCAGACCGAATCTCTTGAATCCAAGCTCGACCGCCTGATCGAAGCGGTGTCCCGTCTGGCACCGCCGCCGGTGCCGCAAACCGACCTTTTGGCCGCCGACTGTTTCGTCTGGGCCGCAGAGCGCGGCTTTCTCGAACCGGTCACACGTGTGAACCGCGTGGATATCGGGTTGATCCGCGGCGTGGACAGAGTGCGCGACATCTTGGCTGACAATACCCAACGCTTTGCAGACGGTTTGCCGGCCAACAACGTGCTGCTCTGGGGCGCGCGCGGCATGGGAAAGTCTTCGCTGGTAAAGGCAGTGCACGCTGCCATCAATGCTAAGCCCAAAGCCGAACCGCTAAAGCTGATCGAGATCCACCGCGAGGATATCGACACGCTGCCAGCGCTAATGACACTGCTCAAGGCCGCGCCATATCGCTTCATCCTGTTTTGCGATGATCTGTCGTTTGACCATGACGACACATCCTACAAGTCGCTGAAGGCGGCACTCGAAGGCGGCGTCGAGGGGCGGCCAGCCAATGTCATCTTTTACGCGACATCGAACCGACGCCATCTGTTGCCGCGCGACATGATCGACAATGAGCGCTCCACCGCCATCAACCCTTCCGAAGCTGTCGAGGAAAAGGTTTCCCTCTCAGACCGGTTCGGGCTGTGGCTGGGTTTTCATAAATGCTCACAGGATGACTATCTCGCGATGGTCGATGGCTATGTGCGATTCCACGCGCTGAACATCGACGCCGACACGATGCGGGCCGAAGCGCTGGAATGGGCCACCACGCGCGGCAGCCGGTCAGGCCGTGTAGCCTGGCAGTTCACGCAGGACCTTGCGGGGAGACTGGGACAGCAGCTGAGGGAGGAGTAGGTTTTTTGCGCCCTACTCCAGGAATTTCGACGGATCGACCGGAGCCGAGTTCTTGCGCACTTCGAAGTGCAGCTTTGGCATGTCGGTCGTGCCGCTCATGCCTGAGGCGGCGATTTCCTGGCCGCGCTTGACCTTCTGGCCGCGGGTAACTTTTAGCTCGCTGGCATGGCCGTAGACGGTGACGAGGCCGTCTTCGTGACGCACCAGGACCGTATTGCCGAATTCCTTCAGGCCGTCGCCGGCATAGATGACGACGCCGTTTTCAGCAGCCTTGACCGGGGTGCCTTCTGGAACCGCGATGTCGATGCCGTCGCCATACTTGCCACCGCCCGCGCCATAGGCGGAGATGACCCGGCCTCGCACCGGCCAGCGCATCCGTCCGATGCCGGTGGCGTCGGGTGCGGCTGCAGTGTCCTGCTCAGCCTGCTCCATAACCTTGTCGGCCTTGCGCGGCGGCGTGTAGGCGTCGGTGCCGGCGTTTTTGGGCGTCGAACCGGTCGTGACCTTGTCTACCTTTTCTGCCTTGGCAGAGGCACCCGTTGCGGCGCTTGCCACCGTTGCGGCACCTGCGGCGGGCACCACGAGCTGCTGGCCGACGCGGATAAGGCCGTCCGACATGCCGTTGGCCTGCTTGAGCGCAGTCGTCGTGACGCCTGTCTTGCGGGCAATGCCGGAGAGTGTATCGCCCGCGACAACTGTATAGCCCCCCGAACCGCCCGCAGATTGGGCCTTGGCGGTCGTCGTGGTCGTAGACTTTTCGGCTTCGCTTTCCTTGACGCGTGGCGTCTGTGGCAGCACCGCGACATTGTTGGTCGGCACCGGCAGGTTTTCGGTCGGAACATCCTTGGTGCCGCGCGACGATTTTGCGTTGGCGACGTTGGGATTGTTGTCAGGCGCCGAAACGCCGGCCTTATCGGAATAGACGTAGGTCGGGATGACGATTTTCTGGCCGGCCTGCAGGCTGGCGCCATCCTTCAGCCCATTGGTCTTGATCAGCACATCCGCTGGCACGCCAAAGCGGCGTGACAGGTTGTAAACGGTTTCGCCTTCCTTGGCGGTGATCTGGCTGCCACCGGTGCGTGACCAGCCTTTTATGTTTTCGGCTGCCTCAGAGACAGGCGCTGCCTGTTTGACAGTGCCGGTGACCGTCGTATCGAGGTGCTGCTGTGCCGATGCCATGACGGGAGCAGCGGCTGGCAGTGATGCCCTCAGCGGCTGAGTGGACGTTTGGATGGCAGGGCGTGCGGCTTCTGCAACCTGCGTCCCCGAGACCGGCGGCAATGTGCTGCGGGCGACGCTGACAGGCTGCACAGCCTGGCGGTTTGCGACCGTCCTGTTGACCTGCGCGACCTGATCGCCCGGATAGGGCTGGTTTGCTGGCGGGATAATCTGGCGCTGATTTGTGGTGGAGGTGAAAACGTCATCGACGCCGCCAAAGCGTGACACGCCGGAGCTGCAACCGGCTACAGTTGCGCCGAGCGCAAGGATGGCGACACTGCGTAACAGCGTATTCTGGATGGTGCTCGACTTACTCAACCGCATTGCCCTGACTCGCGCATACCCACTCAACTGAGTATGATTAAAGCGCGTTAATGTTACCCGGCGGTTAAGACAGGGCGAACTGGCGCAGAAATGTTCATTTATCGGGCAGTTCGCCGGTCAGAGCACGGCAGCTGTTCCTTTCACCAGCGGCTGAAGCCGGACTGTTGCGATGTCCTCGCGCTCAAAGCGGCTGCCGGTCTTGACCAGCTTGGCCAGTTGCTGCTCGTCTTCAGACGGTCCAATCGGCGCGATCATGATGCCGTTGGTGGCAAGCTGGTCGACGAAACCGCGCGGCAGAGCCTCGAAGGCTGCCCACACCACGATCCGGTCAAATGGCCCCTCGCCCGGCAGACCGGTCAATCCATCAGCCTGTCTGGCAAAAGCGTTGGTGATGCCGAGCATGGAGAAGCGCTGGGTGGCGAGTGTCACCAGTGTTTTGTAGCGGTCGACGGTGACCACGCGGGCGGCCAAGCGCGCCATGACGGCTGCCGTAAAACCTGATCCGGTGCCTATCTCAAGCACGCGGTGACCAGGCTCGATCTCCAGCGCGGCGATGACGGCTGCCTGCAGATCAACCCCCTCAATGGCTTCGCCGCATTCGATCGGCAGCGTCCGGTCAGACCAGGCGAGCGCCTGCGCGCTGGCCGGCACGAATAGTTTTCGCGGGGTGGCTTCCATGGCCGAGACGAGGTCTTTGGGCGGTATGCCCAGCGCGCGCAATCTCAGCAGAAATGCAGCAAACCCCTCGCGCTCATCGACCATAGAGTTCATGCGAGGGCCTTTGCCAGCCTGTCCTTGGTCTCATGGTCGGTCAGGTCGAGTTTCAACGGCGTCACCGAAACCGACTTGGAGCGTACCGCGTGCACATCCGTGCCTTTCAGAAGTTCCGGCGGCTCACGCCCGAAGCGCAGCCAGAAATAGGGAAAGCCGCGGCCATCGGCACGTTCGTCGATCCACATCGAGTGGACCAGTTTGCCCTGCGCGGTGACCAGCGTTTCCTCGACCTCTTCGGGCGGGCAGCTCGGAAAATTCACATTCAGGAAGGTGCCGGCCGGCAGATCGACCTCCACCAGCTTTGCCAGCAGCGCCGGCGCCAGCGCCTCGACTGTTCCCCACGGCACTTCACGGTAATCGCCATGGACATTATAGGCCTGGCTGAGCGCAATGGCGCGGATGCCGAGCAGCGTGCCTTCCAGAGCCCCTGCCACGGTGCCCGAATAGGTGACGTCATCGGCGAGATTAGCGCCGGAATTAACCCCGGACAGCACCAGATCCGGTGGCTCGGGCATGACGTTCTTCACCGCCATGATGACGCAATCTGTCGGCGTGCCACGCACGGCAAATTGCCGGTCGCTTATTTTTCGCAAGCGCAGCGGCTCGGAAATTGACAGCGAGTGGGCAAAGCCGGACTGGTCGGTCTCCGGCGCCACCACCCAGACATCATCCGACAGCGTGCGCGCGACGCGCTCCAAAACCTTCAGGCCCTCGGCGTGGATCCCATCATCATTGGTGAGCAAAATGCGCATGTCTTGTTCCCTGCAACCCGCCGCTACTGTTTCGCGATTTTCGTCAGGCCACCCATATAGGGCACCAGAGCGTCAGGAATTGTGATGCTGCCGTCGGCATCCTGATAATTTTCCATGACCGCGATCAAGGCGCGACCGACTGCGACGCCCGAACCGTTCAGCGTGTGGACAAAGCGCGTCGCCTTGCCGTCCCGATCCTTGGTGCGCGCGCCCATGCGGCGTGCCTGGAAGTCGCCGCAGACCGAGCATGACGAGATTTCACGATACGCGTTCTGGCCCGGAAGCCAGACCTCGATGTCATAGGTCTTTTGCGCGCCAAAACCCATGTCACCGGTGCACAGCGTGATGGTGCGGAACGGCAGGCCGAGCTTTTTTAACACGTTTTCAGCGCATTGCGTCATCCGCTCATGTTCGGCCAACGACGCATCGGCTTCCGTGAAGGAGACCAGTTCCACCTTGTAAAACTGGTGCTGCCGCAACATGCCGCGCGTATCGCGCCCCGCCGACCCCGCCTCGGAACGAAAGCTCGGCGTCAGAGCGGTAAAGCGCAGCGGCAAATTTTCAGCCGGCGTGATCTCTTCGCGCACGAGATTGGTGAGCGGCACTTCGGCGGTGGGGATGAGGCCAAGGCGCCCATCGCCGTGCGGCGTAAAGAACAGATCCTCTTCAAATTTAGGCAACTGTCCGGTGCCATGGAGCGCGTCATCTCTCACCAGAAGCGGCGGCTGCACTTCCGTGTAGCCATGACCGCTCGTGTGCAGGTCGAGCATGAACTGGCCAAGCGCGCGTTCGAGCCGCGCCAGCCCGCCAGTCAGCACCGTAAAGCGCGAGCCGGAAATTTTTGCGGCGCGCTCAAAGTCCATCAGTCCAAGCGCTTCGCCGAGCTCAAAATGCTCTTTCGGCTTGTTGCCCATTTTGGGCTGGCGGGCGGCGATCAGGTCGTCTCCAAATCGACGAAGTTCGACATTGTCGGCCTCATCCTTGCCGACCGGCACATCGGGCAAAGGAATATTGGGAAGCACGGCAAGCGCGTTGTTCAATGCTTCGTCAAATTCACGCTCGCTTGCTTCACCGGATTGGATAAAGCCTTTCAGCTCCGCCACTTCCGCCTTCAGCTTCTCGGCAAGGGCAGAATTCTTGGCGCCCATCGCCTTGCCGATTTCCTTCGACAAGGCGTTGCGGCGCTCCTGCGCTTCCTGCAACTTTACCAGATGGCTGCGGCGCGCTTCGTCTTTGGCCAGAAGCTCATCCAGCGTGGACTGCGCGCTGGCCGCGTAAGACGGACGCTTTTTCAACGCCTCGGCAAATGCTTCAGGGTTTTCGCGAATCCATTTGATGTCGAGCATGTTCGAAAGTGTCCTTGGGAAGAGCGCAAACGGGTAAACCGCATCGGGAAACGATGCAAGGCGGTGGCGCTGTGATTTCGTGGGTGCAGTGCGCTGTGAAATAGCGCAGCGACAAGATCCCCGTGGTTCGACAGAGAACAACAAGAACCCCCTCTCCGCCTCGCTGCGTTCGGCACCTCTCCTCCATTGTCATGGGGGAGAGGAAACAGCGCCCGCGATTGGCCATTTCCTCGCCCCACGAAAGTGGGGAGAGGTGCTGAGCGTAGCGAGGCGGAGAGGGGAACAACCGTCCAGCGACAAGATCCCCGTGGTTCGACAGAGACCAACAAGAACCCCCTCTCCGCCTCGCTGCGCTCGGCACCTCTCCCACATTGTCATGGGGGCGAGGAAACAGCGCCCGCGATTGGCCATTTCCTCGCCCCACAAAGTGGGGAGAGGTGCCGAGCGTAGCGAGGCGGAGAGGGGAACAACCGATCAGCGCCAAGCGCCCCGTGGTTTAACAGAGACCAACAAGAACCCCCTCTCCGCCTCGCTGCGCTCGGCACCTCTCCTCCATTGTCATGGGGGCGAGGAAACAGCGCCCGCGATTGGCCATTTCCTCGCCCCACAAAGTGGGGAGAGGTGCTGAGCGTAGCGAGGCGGAGAGGGGAACGGCCGATCAGCGCCAGCAACATACCCAAAATCTATCCACCCCCTCCGGTGCCCGCACCACAATCGCGGCCAGGAGGCGTGGATGGACTGGCAGCTGGCGATCGACAAACACCGCGAAGCGCTAAGTTGCGTTTTGGCCATGCTGATCAGCATGGCCGGGCTGCGGCGCCCGGTGCTGCATTTCGATGAAGGGGAAATGCCAATCCCCACCCTGCCCCGCCATCTGCACCGCGCCGTGTTGCGGCTGTTGCGGCCAGCTGAATGGGCGACGCGCCGATTGATCATCATCATGGCGCGCGGGCTTGTGGTGCGGGCAGTGCGGAACAGAATGTGCCCAACATCGTCAGCGCTGTTCCTGCGTGGGCCGGGCGGCACCGGGGTGCGGCTGGTCGCGGCAGGCGCACCATCGCGGCCCGCACCACTGGCAATAAGCCTGCCGCTCTTCGATCCGCCGCGGCGTTTGCATGTGTTGCGCCGGGCCGCAGCCGGCAGCGTGCCGCGCATCTCGTTGCCCGGCGTCACCGTGCCATTTGTCATCGCGCCGCGCCGCGCACCGGCCTTTGACGATGCGCTTGATGCCAAAAATCTGGTGCTGCGCCTGCGCGGCCTTCATGCAGCGCTGGAGGACCTGCCGCGCCAGGCCATGCGTTTCGCGCGCCGGCAGGCAGCCATCATCCAGCAAGAGAAGCCCCGACGCTGGCCGATACGCAACGGCCCGCCACCCGGCACGCGACGGCGCCAAACCCACGACGTGTTTTCCACCCTGACCGACCTGCACGGCCTCGCCTTCGACGCGCTGGCCCGCCCAGACACGTCATGATCTTTTATTTTTTGGCGATTTTTGTCGGAAAGACTTGTCGCTGCCTCGTGCGGCGCATCGGCGCGTGGCTGGTTGCAAGGTATGCGCTTTATGGCCATCAGGCACGTTCGCCGCTAGGCGCTTTTATCACCCTCAGCATCCGCCTTTTCGCGCGCGATCCGGTCTTCCTCGCGTTTGCGCTCGACCCACCGGGCAGTGAAAATCGAGATTTCGTAGAGCAGGATGGTCGGCAGCGCGAGGCCGATCTGGCTGACCGGATCAGGCGGCGTCAGAACAGCAGCCGCGACAAAGGCGATGACGATGGCCCATTTGCGCTTGTCTTTCAGTCCCTGCGACGTGATCAGCCCAACGCGGGCCATCAGCGTGGTGACGACCGGAAGCTGGAAGACGAGGCCGAAGGAGAAAATCAGCGTCATGATGAGGCTGAGATATTCCGAGACTTTGGGCAGCAGCGAAATCTGAACGTCGTTTTCGGGGCCGGTCTGCTGCATCGCCAGGAAGAACCACATCACCATCGGCGTGAAGAAGAAGTAGACAAGCGATGCGCCGAGCAAGAACAGCAGCGGCGAGGCGATGAGGAACGGCAGGAAAGCTCCGCGCTCATTTTTGTAGAGGCCGGGGGCGACGAATTTGTAGACCTGCGCGGCGATGATCGGGAAGGCCAGCACCATGCCGCCAAACATCGCAAGCTTGACCTGCGTGAAGAAGAATTCCTGCGGCGCGGTGTAGATCAGCGACACGTTATGCGGATCAAGCCCGGCCCAGCCGGTGGCCCATTTGAACGGGATAACCAGAAGGTTGAACAGCTGCTTGGCGAAAAAGAAGCAGACCAGAAAGGCGATGAAGAAGCCGCCCAGCGCCCACATCAGCCGCGAGCGCAGCTCGATCAGGTGCTCGATCAGCGGTGCCGAAGACTTTTCGATGTCGTCCACTTCAGAATTCACGTGGCGCTTCCCGCTGGTTTGGCTTTTTTGGCAACAGCTTTTTTCACTGGTGCAGCCGTGGTCTTTCGTGCGGCAGGTTCTTTCGCCGCTGTCTTGACGGCGGGCTTCGCCTTGGCCGGTTTTGCAGGGGCTTTCGATTTCACCGACGCGGCTGGCACCTTGGTCGCCTTTTCAGCCGCCGGGAATATCGGCTTCTCGGTTGGCATGGAAGTTGGACCGCTGACCCCGGCAAGATTGGTGGCCGCGGTCTTCAAAGGTTCAGCCGTATGCGCCTCCGGATCGGCAGGTTTGTTTGCCACAGAAGGCTTCATCGCCGAATCGACGCCTGCCCGCACGTCGGCGGCAGCTTTCTCGAACGGGTTCAAATGCTTCTTGATCTGGTTGCGCGGGTCGAGCCCGCGCAGGTCGTCAACCGACTGCTTGAGTTCATCAAGCTCGGCTTCCTTCAGCGCATCATTGAACTGTTTTTGGAAATCACCGGCCATGCCACGCAATTTTGCAGTCGTCTTGCCAAAGGTCCGCAACATGCGCGGCAAATCCTTCGGCCCGACAACCACGATCATCACGATCGCGATGACCAGCATTTCGGTCCAGCCGATGTCAAACATTCCAGTCAGTCCAGTTGGGCTTCACGCCGTTCGTCAGGTTTTGGACTTGGTTGTCGCCTTGGCCTTGGCAGCCTTGACGGTCTCATCGTTGCGATGCTCGACCGTGCGGGCCACTTCCTCGGCCTTGTCGTCGGCGTCGTCGTCCGACATGCCCTTCTTGAAGCTCTTGATGCCCTTGGCCATGTCGCCCATCAACTCGGGAATCTTGCCACGACCAAACAGTAGCAGCACCACCACAAGCACGATGACCCAGTGCCAGATTGAAAAGGATCCCATTATTGTCTCTCTTTCGACCGTTTCCTTAGAGTGATCTATGCGCTTTCGGTCTGTCTTTCAAACACAAGCACATCGGCGTTTCGAAGCGACAGGTAAATATCGCGCGCGCTGTCGGACAAAGCGCCGCACCTGACGCGCGCCCGAACCGCCGTTTCAGACCCTTGTACAGCCAGTTCGAGCAATTCCACAACGCCCAGATAGCGACGAGACAAAAGTCGTGCCGGAATATCGCCTTCTGTCTCGCTCACTTCAAAGCCTGCCGTGCGGACAGCGACCGACACGGCAACGCCTTCCCCATGCCCAGGGGCTGCAACCTTACCGAGCGGGGTGTCGGCCATGCCGGATTCGACGTGGGCATCAAAGACGTTAATCTCGGAGAAAAATGCGGCGGTGAAAAGGTCGACCGGCTTCTGATAGAGCGCCTGCGCGGTGCCCAGTTGTACCAACTGGCCATCCTTGAGCAGCGCAATGCGATCGCCCATCCGCATTGCCTCTTCGGCATCATGGGTCACCACAATGGCGGTAGCGCGGCTATGGCGCAGAATATCCAGCGTCTCGGCGCGCACGCTGTCTTTCAGTCGCGAATCGAGACCCGAGAAAGGTTCGTCCATCAGCAGCACCGAAGGACGTGGCGCGAGGGCGCGAGCAAGGGCCACGCGCTGCTGCTCGCCACCGGAGAGAACATGCGGATAGGACGCCGCGTAGTGTTCGAGGTCGACGCGGGAGAGAGCAATCATGGCCTCGCGCTTCGATTCCTCGCGCGACAGTGCAGTCAGCCCGTAGCGCACATTGTCCAAAATGGAGAGATGCGGGAACAGTGCGAAGTCCTGGAACACCAGACCGATGGAGCGCTTTTCGGGCGGCAGGAAGACGGAAGGTCCGGCGATTTCGCGGTCATTCATGACGACACGTCCGGTAGCCTGGCTTTCAATGCCGGCGGCGATACGCAGCAGCGTGGTCTTGCCCGAGCCGGAGGGGCCCAGCAGGCATAACACCTCGCCGGGCTCCGCCGACAGCGAGACGTCGTTCAGGGTCTGCGCGCCGGAACCGTAGGAATGGCTGATGTTTTCGAACGCCAGCCGGGCTGCGAAGGTAACGCCGGCGGTGACGCGCGATGCCGGGTGCGCTGCTTGCCTTGCCACCTTGTACCGAACCCTTCAGGCCATGTTGCCGATGATGCTGGAAGGGCCTCGTCAATCATCCTCGACACGGGGTGTCAACAGGCCGAGCTCTTCCAGATCGATATCGGTCAGCGGATCTTCGTCCTCGGCCATCTCGTCGGGGTCAGACATCGGCGTCGGCATCGAGAAGTTGGAAGGCATCCGCGTTGACAGAAGCCCTGCCCCCTTTAACTCTTCCATGCCTGGAAGGTCGCGGATTTCCTCGAGCTGGAAATGGTCGAGGAATTTTTCCGTGGTGCCATAGGTGACGGGGCGACCCGGAGTGCGACGGCGACCGCGCATGCGCACCCATTCGGTTTCTAGAAGTGTGTCGAGCGTGCCCTTTGAGGTTTCAACGCCGCGGACATCTTCAATCTCTGCACGGGTCGCGGGTTGGTGATAAGCTATGATGGCCAAAACCTCGAGCGCTGCACGCGAGAGCTTTTTCTGCTGGATGGTGTCGCGGCTCATCAAGAAGGCGAGATCGCCGGCGGTGCGGAAGGCCCAGCCTTCGCCGACATGAACGAGGCTGACGCCACGCTTGGCGTAGATGCGTTGCAGGTCGGCCATGACGGCGCCCATGTCGGTGCCCTCGGGCAGGCGCACGGCGAGTTGCTTTTCCGAAATCGGTTCGGCGCTGGCAAAAATAAGTGCTTCGGCCATGCGCACCGCTTCGGCAAGCGCAATCCGGGCGGCCGGATTTTCATCGCTGTTGGGTGGCTCGAAGGGGATGATCGACGCGTTGCGGCTTTCACTCATGATGCTCTCTCGATCATACTTTTCGGCTGCTGGCGCTGGCGCATGTAGATGGGAGAAAACGCCTCGTCCTGGCGCATCTCGATCTGGCCTTCTCGGACCATCTCGAGCGTAGCGGCAAAAGTGCTGGCAAGAGCGGTGGCGCGCTCTGCTGGACTTGCCAGATACTCAAACAGGAAACGGTCTAGCGCGGTCCAGTCCTTTAGTTCGCCCACCATGCGGGTCAGCATATCGCGCGCCTGCTTCAGCGACCAGGTGCCACGTTTAGCGATAGTGACGTTGGTGATCGCCTGACGCTGGCGCTGCGAGGCATAGGAGGTCAACAGATCGTAGAGGCTGGCCGAATATTCGTTACGCTTCTCGACGATCACCAGCTCAGGCATACCTCGGGCAAACACATCCCGGCCAAGTCGGTTGCGGTTGACCAGCCGGGCCGCCGCATCGCGCATGGCTTCGAGGCGTTTCAGCCTGAACTGCAGGACAGCGGCAAGCTCCTCGCCGCTTTCGCCCTCATCGCCCGGCTGCTTGGGGATCAGGAGTTTTGATTTAAGGAACGCCAGCCAGGCGGCCATGACCAGATAGTCGGCGGCGAGTTCCAACCGCAGTGCGCGGGCCTTGTCGACAAAGAGCAGGTACTGTTCAACCAGCCCGAGAATCGAGATGCGCGCCAGGTCGACCTTCTGCGTCCGGGCCAGATGGAGCAACAGGTCGAGCGGGCCTTCGAAGCCAGCAACATCGACCACCAGCGCAGGTTCAGACACACCACGCGCATCATCGTTCTCGGCCCAAAGCCGATCCATCGGTGCCGGCTTTGCGCCGCTTTTACTTTCGACCTTTTGGGCCACGTGCAGCTCCCTGAAGCAGGGACTATGCCACCGCTTCGAAGTGTTGGGCGAATTCCGCCCGAAGTTCTGTTTCAGCGCCACCGTCGCCGTCACCGATGACGGCAAGTGCCGTATTGGCACGCGACAGCGCTTTTCCGGTCAGCGGCGTGGTGCGCGAGGCGATGCCCGCCATTTCCGACATCACGCCGTTGCAGTGAAGGACCAGATCGCAGCCTGCCGCAAGGATCGCAGCAGCTTTCGAGGGGAAATCCCCAGAAAGTGCCTTCATTGAGGTATCATCGCTGATCAGAAGTCCGTCGAAGCCAATATGACCGCGCACAATCTCCTCGATCACCTTCTTCGACGTGGTGGCTGGATTGTCAGGATCAACCGAGTTGTAGACGACATGAGCAGTCATAGCCGCCGGTAAATCCTTTAGCGCCTGGAATGGCACGAAATCATGACGCTCGAGATCAGCAAGCGGGGTATCGAGTATTGGCAATTCGAGATGCGAGTCCGAAAACGCCCGTCCATGGCCGGGAACGTGCTTCATGACGGGTAGCATCCCGCCAGCCATCAGGCCTTCGGCCGCGGCACGGCCAAGGGCGGTGACGATATCGGGATGCTTGCCATAGGCGCGCGTGCCGATGACATCACTGGCGCCCTCGACCGGCACATCAAGCACTGGCAGACAATTGGCTGTGATGCCGAGACGTCTGAGGTCGCAGGCATGCAGCCGCGACAGAAGCCAAGCTGCCCGCAACGCGGCTTCTTGGTCCTCCGCATAAAGCGTACCGAAGGCCGAACCGGATGGATAGTTGGGAACTAGAGGCGGTCGCAACCTTTGAACGCGGCCCCCCTCCTGATCCACGAAGACCGGCGCATCGGGGCGCCCGACGCTGTCACGCATCGCATCTGTCAGGTCGGATATCTGTGCCGCCTCGCCAATATTGCGTGCAAACAAGATGAAGCCCCAGGGGCGCTCATCACGGTAGAAAGCGATTTCATCTGCGGTCAGAGACTGCCCGGAGCAGCCCAGGATCATGGATTTTGATTCGGTCATGGCGCCGATTCTAGCGCGAAGCAAACGTCTTGGCACGCATCTGTTTGCGACAACGAAAAAGGGCGCAGCCAAGGCTGCGCCCTTTCATGAGTACGATCTGCAGTTGCTACTTTGACACGAAGCAGTTGCCGCCTGCCGATTTGTAACGTTCACACAACGAGATAGCCTCATCACGCGAGCCAGCTGGCACACGGACCCGCCAGAAGGTGCCACGGCCCGAGACATCCGCCTTGACGATATTGACCCCTTTGTCACCGATAACGTTGCTGTAGCGACGCGACAGGTTGTTATAGCTCGACTGTGCGGCCTCCTGGCTTGGCTGCGAGGCGATCTGGACCGACCAGCCACCGGCTGCGGCCGTGGCGGCTGCCCCACCTGCAAGCGCGACCTGTTCAGGCTGCTGATTGCCGCCAATGATGTCGATCGGCTGATCCGCAGGCCGTTGCGGCGCAACAGGGCCGGTATCCGGCACAGTTGCAGCGGCCCTCGTTGGCTTTGCTGTTGGCGCCGGCTTGGGTGCAGGTGCAGCAGCAGTCTCGATCGGCTGCAACGATGCGGTTTCCTCGGCTGTCGCCGGCTGCAAGGTTGTTGGTGCCTGTTCGGTGGCCTGCGAAGGGGCCGAGGGCTCTTCGCTCGGCACCAGCGTTCCGTCGGCACGTACGACCATGGTGCGTACCCGCCGCGGCGCCACAGCCAGGGTGCTGTTGTTAACCGTCTGGACTTCAAGCTCCGGCGCGACGCGGTCTTCGCCTTTCTGAGAAACTGCGACGTCCGTACCGTCCGCGGCCTCCTCGCCGTCTGCCATGAAGGCTTCGTTGTCGTCCTCGCCTGTCGCAACCATATCGACCGGCTCTTCAGTTCCGGAGATCAGTGTCTCCTGCGTAGGCGCCGCTGTATTCTCGGTACCATTCATGCTCTGAAAAACTTTGTTGTCCTGATTGGGGACGGTAGTTCCGCCCGGATTTTCCGGACGTACCTTGATCGGATCGGTGTCAGCACGCACGACGACCGGCGCGCCGGCTTCTTTGCCACCCGAAAGCGCGAATGCGCCAACGCCACCAAGTAGCGCCACTCCGCCGACGATGGCAGCAATTAGCAGCCCACGCCTGTTGCCAGTGTCTCGCGGGGGCTCGGGAGGATGGTACGCAGCCATATCTTCGCTCGAGCCAAAAGACAGTTCGTCTTCGCTCAGCGGCGGGTAGGCTTTTGGGGCGGGTGTGAAGCCGGCAAAGGCGTCGTCGTCAAAATTATGTTGCGACGCAGATGCGGAGACGGTTGCTGTTCCAGCAGTGCCCGCGACAGCTGCACCGGCATAGTAATCCTGCGACTGTGATTGTTCGTAAGACGCAAGATCATCCAGTTCCCACTGCGGCGGGGCAGCCGGCTCAGGCTCGACCGGTGCGTTGAAGGCATTGGTCAATTCTGCTTCGAAGTCGTCAAGGTCAGCTGCAACCGGGAGCTCTTCCGGGAATGAGACGTCGGGAAGATCAAGATCGTCCGCAACCGCAATGGCCGATTCAGGGACGTCGATTGTGTCAATATCCGGTCGTTCGTATCTGGCCGCAGGTGCCTCGGCTTCGTAGCTGTCATTGACCATGGCGGAGAGCATCTCGAAGGGATCATCGGCGATGGGTTCTGGAGCAAGCGATGCGAACCGAACGTTGCGTACCGCCTCGCCGGCCAAAGAAGCCTGCCCTGTGTCATATGCCGGAGAATCCCACGCTGGCGAGGTCTCTTGTACAACCGGTTCTTGCCAGCCCGCCTGCACGGTGACACCGTCGTCGAGTGACAGTTCATCCATGTCGAGCTCGATATCCTGTTCGAGGTCGGCCAGCAGTTCCTGCTCGACAACAAAATCGGTCAGCGGATCGGTTTCGATCTCTTCCTCGACTAATGCATCGAATGATGCCGGCTCTTGAGGCTGCCAGTCCGACAGGTCCTGATGGGGTTCGAACTCAGGTTCTTCCATCTTCGTCGAGGAAGTTTCGAACGGGGTCGGATCCCACGCGGGCTCGGCACCGAAATCGTGAGCCGGTCCTGAGGCGGTTGGGCCGCGCCCGAGCAAGGCGTTCAGTTCAGCTTCAAGATCGTCCTGCGGGTCGAACCCGAGCTCGGCAGCAGGCAGAACGGGCTGGCTGGAATCGACTGGATAAGTATCGCCAAAACCGACTTTTTCGGCGCTGGCCGTTTCATACGCCGAACCGAGTGGGATCAGAGGCGCTGCCTCGTCGTCGACCACATCCTCGGCCTGCCACGATGCCACCGGTCCGGTTTCGCTGACCTCGTCCTTTTCAAGTTCAAAGTCTGAACTATCAAACATTTTAGGCTCGGCACTGGCTGCCTCGTCGTACGCCTGAACCTGTGGTGAAGCCGCAACTTCGTTGGTTAGTTCCAAATCCAGATCGTCAAACAGCCCGTCGTCATCGAGCGAAAGGGGGGAGTCGGCCTCTATTTCATTAGCAAAAACGGATTCCATCTCGCCGACCAGCGCATTATCGCTGTTGTCATCGGCATCTGGGATGGAATCAGAGGCAAATGCCTCAAACTCAGGGAAATCGATGTCTTCATCGGCTGCGGCTTCGGGTGCAAACGCCGGCTCGAACTGCTGCGACATTTCCAGGTCGGCAGCGGAATCAAGATGAAACCCGGCCTCCATCTCGCCAGCTATGTCCAGTTCAAACTCTTCTGACGGCAGATCCTCTGACAAAGGCTGTGATGCCTGTGCCTGGTGAGCGAGCGGCGCTGCATCTGCAAGATCGTCGTCCATGTCGCCGAATTCACCCATCAGTTCCTTTTCAAGGTCGATGGAAAAATCATTTTCCTCTGCGGCCAGCGCAGCCAGTTTTTCGACGGCGGGTGGCGTTCCCTGCCCCACTGGAACGCGCGGATCAAAACCCATGATACGGGTTAGTTCGGCGAAGGGATCGTCCTCTCCGGGACGCGAATCGATGGGTTTTTTCATCGGGTTTCTGTCTGCCATGGTCTCTTCCGCACTTATACTCAGCCGGACGCCAGCGACGTCACTTAAGCTCGGCCCTACCAGTCCAATGTGGGCAAAAGGTGACAGAAACCCGTTGGTTAACCTAGCGCATCTCTGTAGGAGCGTCAGCTCCGATGAGCGCCAGACCGGACTTCAATACGTCCGAAACGGCCTGCACCAGTCCCAGCCTGGCATGCGTCAATTGTGGGTCGTTAACCTTAACAAACCGTAAGTCGTCATTATCGCCCCCGCGATTCCAGTGCGCATGGAAGCACGACGCAAGTTCGTAGAGATAGAATGCAAGGCGATGCGGCTCATGTGCGAGGGCCGCACCTTCGATCAGACGCGGATATTCGGCAAGTTTTTTGATCAGCCCGATCTCACTCTCGTCAGTCAACCGCGCGACCTCACCCAACAGCGTCTGGCGGTCAAACGGGATGTCTCCCAGCTGCTCGCGCGCCTGCCGAAAGACCGAATGGGTCCGCGCCGAAGCATACTGCACGTAAAAAACCGGATTGTCCTTGGACTGTTCGGTTACCTTGGCAAAGTCGAAATCCAGCGGCGCGTCGTTCTTGCGGTACAGCATCATGAAGCGGATGGGATCGCGCCCCACCTCTTCCACGACCTCGCGCAGCGTGACGAATTCACCTGAGCGCTTGGACATACGCACCGGCTCGCCGTCGCGGAACAGTTTTACCAGCTGGCACAGCAGGATCGTCAGCGAGGCGGAACCACCCGAGACGGCCTTCGCCAATGCTTCCATGCGTTTTACGTAGCCGCCGTGATCAGCACCCAGCACGAAGATCAGGTCGTTGAAGCCACGATCCAGCTTGTCCTTGATATAGGCAACGTCTGCTGCGAAATAGGTGTAGTCGCCATCGGATTTTACCAGCGGGCGGTCAATGTCATCGCCAACATCGGTTGAACGGAACAGGGT
This sequence comes from Mesorhizobium sp. NBSH29, assembly GCF_015500055.1. Lineage (NCBI taxonomy): Bacteria > Pseudomonadati > Pseudomonadota > Alphaproteobacteria > Hyphomicrobiales > Phyllobacteriaceae > Mesorhizobium > Mesorhizobium sp. NBSH29. The sequence continues at coordinate 2,583,136 of NZ_CP045492.1, read as the reverse complement.
CTGTTCACGGTCTTCCCATTCCTCGTCCTTCTGACCCTTGGGCGGTGGCAGCTTGCCCTTGTAGACATGACCCTTCATCGTCAGGTCGTTGATGGCAGTGCGGATGGCACGGGCATTGTCGGCGTGTAGTTGGCGCTCGGAGAAGAACACATTGTGGTGCACGTTGAGCAGCGCCAGATCCTCACGGATCAGCACCATCATCGCATCTATGGCACGTGCCGAAACTAGCTCTAGTGCCTCGCTTTCGGTCTTGTGCAGCAAATTATTTCCAAACTCGGCGGCCAGCGCCTGACCTAGCGGTACCAGATAGTCGCCGGGGTAGAGCCCGGAGGGTATCTCGCCGATATCCTCGCCCAGCGCCTCGCGGTAGCGCAGCAGAACCGAACGCGCCAGAACGTCGATCTGAACTCCTGCATCGTTGATATAATATTCCTTGGTCACATCGTGGCCGGCAAAGGCCAGGATGTTGGCCAGCGCATCGCCCACGACTGCGCCGCGGCAATGACCGACATGCATCGGGCCTGTGGGATTTGCGGAGACATATTCGACGTTGACGCGGCGGCCCATGCCAATGGTAGAGCGGCCATAATCCTGCCCGGCAGCCAGCATATCGGCAAGCTGTGCCTGCCAGAAACCATCATTCAGCCGTAGATTAACAAAGCCGGGGCCCGCAACTTCCGTGGATGCGATGTCGGGATCATTGAGCAATTCGGCGGCAAACGTATCTGCCAGCTGCCTCGGGTTTTGCCCGACCGATTTCGCCAGAACCATGGCGACGTTGGTTGCCAGGTCCCCATGCGAGGGGTCACGTGGCGGCTCCACAGCGATGCGCGACAGTACGAGGTCACCGCCGGCGATGTCCTTGAGCCCAAGTCTGGCGACAATCGCTTCGATCCGGTTGTTAAAATCGGCAAAAATGTTCATCGGTGAGGTCCAAAAAAGCACAAAGCGCCCGGCAGCCGGAACACTATAAATCCGCGCCGGACTAGCTCAAATCCGGCGTATGGTCAAACAAGCGCCGATGTTCCTTCTGGGCATAGGGGTCAGTCATGCCTGATAGAAAATCGCTGACATGGCGCGCCTTTACCGCATCATCCGCCCGCGTCAGCACTTCCCTCCAACCTTCCGGCATTGCAGCCGGGTCGTCCATATAGGTGTCGAACAGATCGCGCACGATACGGTCGGCGTTAGCGCGGACTCGCATCACATCGGGATGACGGTAAAGGTTCGCGTAGAGAAAAGCCTTCAGCTCTGTTTCAGCCGCTGCCATGTCGGTTGAAAAAGCAACGATAGCGCGGCCTGCATTGTGCACGTCGCTCGCCGACTGTGGGGCGATGGCTAAAAGGTTTGCGCCGGCTGTATGAATGACATCCTCGACCATGACCGTAATCTGGCGCCGCATCAGTTCATGGCCGGTACGAACGTTATCAAGGGCCGGATATTTCTCGCGCACAAGTTTGAGGATACCGCCGGACAGCGGCACATCTTCCAGCATTTCGAGAGTCAAGAGCCCAGCGCGCAGGCCGTCATCAATATCGTGAGTGTCATAGGCGATGTCGTCGGCAATTGCTGCGCATTGGGATTCCAGGCTGGCGAACCGGTCAAGCTCCAGATCATGCAGGGTCGAATAGTCGAGGATCGCACGCGGGACAGCATCTTTAAGCGCCCCGCCTTGTGCATCAACCAGCGGGCCGTTGTGTTTGACCAAACCTTCCAGCGTCTCCCAGGTCAGGTTGAGGCCGTCGAACTCGGCGTAGCGGCGTTCGAGCTTGGTAACGATGCGTAGCGACTGCGCGTTGTGATCAAAGCCACCGAAAGCGGCCATCTTGTCGTTGAGCGCATCCTCGCCAGTGTGACCGAACGGCGTGTGACCGAAATCGTGAACCAGCGCCACGGCTTCGGCGAGATCCTCGTCGCCGCGGAGCGCCCGAGCAAGGGCACGGGCAATTTGGGCCACCTCGATCGTGTGGGTGAGGCGTGTGCGGTAGTGATCGCTTTCATGGGCGATGAATACCTGCGTCTTATGCTTCAGCCGCCGAAACGCGGTGGAATGGATAATGCGGTCGCGGTCGCGCTGGAACGGTGTGCGGGTTGGGCTTTCGACCTCGTCGTAAAAGCGGCCGCGTGTCTCTCCGGGATCGCAGGCATAGGTTGCTCGCGGCCTGTAGCCGAAGCCGATGTCGCCAAGTTTATCCACCTGCATCCGCCCATGCCGCCATTAGTTGACTTACCGCCCGCCCGTTCATACCTATGGAGAGAAGACGAAAGCAAGGTGACGACCATGGGCGCCGATGTCAAAACTACTATGAAAGTCGATATGACTGAGGCTGCGGCCTCGCGCATCGCCAAAATTGTTGCGGGCGAGCCGGGCAAATCGGCGCTGCGCGTCTCGGTCGATGGCGGCGGGTGTTCGGGTTTTTCCTACAAGTTTGACCTGGTAGACGAGCGCAACGACGACGATGTTGTGATCGAAAGGAATGGCGCCACTGTTTTGGTCGACGAGCTGTCGCTGGTCTATATGGGCGGTTCTGTGATCGATTTCGTCGATGACCTGATGGGTCAGTCCTTCCAGATCAAAAACCCGAATGCGGTCGCCTCCTGCGGGTGCGGAACCAGCTTTTCCATCTGATTGTGGTCGACCTGCGTACCGGTCCTTTGAGAAATGGCACCATGGATGGGTGAGAGCCTGTTGCGGGTTCCTTTCATGGAGAAGATGAGGCAAGGTCGAGTCGGCATACGTTGAGCCTTTTCCCTTCCCTAATGAGCCTTCCTATGAAAATCGTTACCTGGAATATCAACGGCGTCAGGGCGCGCATTGAAAACCTGTTGCACTGGCTGGCCGAGAGCGCCCCGGACATTGTCTGCCTGCAAGAAATCAAGTCGGTCGATGAGCAGTTTCCCCGCCTTGAGATCGAAGCGCTGGGCTATCATGTCGAAACGCACGGCCAGAAGGGCTTTAACGGGGTTGCGATCCTTTCGAAGTTGCGCTTCGACGAGGTTAACCGTGGATTGCCCGGCGACGATTTAGACGAACAGGCGCGGTTCATCGAAGGCGTTTTTTCTACCGACGGGGGCGTGTTGCGCGTTGTCTCGCTCTACCTTCCCAATGGCAATCCGACCGGCACTGAAAAGTTTTCATACAAACTTGGCTGGATGAAGCGGCTGGAAATATGGGCTGGTGAGCGACTTGCGCTCGAGGAGCCGCTTGTGCTGGCCGGGGACTACAATGTGATCATTGAGCCTGCCGACGCACGGTTTCCGGAGAATTGGACAGGCGATGCGTTGTTCCAACCAGAGACCCGGCAGGCCTTTCGACGCCTTGCCAATCTCGGCTTCACTGAAGCTCTTCGGTCGGTCAGCGAAGCGCCAGGCGTCTATACGTTCTGGGACTATCAGGCCGGCGCATGGCAGAAGAATAACGGCATCCGTATCGACCATCTGATGCTATCACCGGAAGCTGCTGACCTACTATCCTCTGCCTCGGTGGAAAAGCATGTTCGCGCCTGGGAGAAACCATCCGACCACGTGCCGACGGTGATCAATCTGGGGCTTGCTGCAGCTTAAAAACGTGCTTGGGGACGCAAATTGTGTTAGAGGATCCTTATGAATACCCGCATCTTCTTTGGCTCCGCTGCGCTCGCATCAACCCTGCTTGCCGCACTTCCGGTCGCAGCCGATGATTTTGACTGCCGCGCGAAGGGCGTGATGCTGCCACAAGGCGCACTGACATGCCTGAGATTGCCCATCGGCGACCAACTGGCGCGCTGCGACAGGGTTGTGAACAATCCTTCCTGGAGCAAGGTTCAAGATGGCTGTGAGAGCGGCGATGTCGCGACAGGTAGCGACGCGGCGTCTGCCGAGGCAGCCAAAGACCCGGCAGCTCAGACGCTAAAATAGCCAAGCTTATTGCTGTATCTGGTCAACACCAACTGTCGAGACTTCAGCTGAAACGTTTTCTCCCTTGGAGAGAATATCCTCGGCCAGTGCAATGGCGGTGCGGCGGTCGGATTCGCCAGCCAGCGAAAACGCTTCTTCCTGCATCGAGCGTATCCAGCCCTGATCCATAGGGTTGGCGCGGTCGAGCGCGGCGGTCATCATTGCCAGTCCCCGCACAACCTTGCCGCTCTGGAACAAAAGGTTGCCAAGGGTAGCCTGCGCGCCGGCATGGCCCTTTTCGGCGGCAAGCTGGAACCAGCGACCGGCCTGCCGCAGACTTGATTTTACCCCGCCATCACCGTGCAGGAACATGTTGCCCATTTCGAACTGGGCTTCGGGGTTTCGGTAATTTGCTGCGGCGCGCATGTAGAATTCCTGCGCAGCAGCTGGGTTGGCGCCGACAGGGCTGCCAGGAATTCCAGTTTTTACATAGTCACCTAGCGCCACCAGCGCGTCGGACACGTAGCTTTCCTCGGGGCTGCCGGGTTCAACATCCTGACGGGCAATCTCGGAGAAAAACTTGAACGCTTCATAATCATCGCGCGTCACGCCGTCGCCCTGCGCATACATGCGTGCGAGCTTCCACGTGGCACCAATCTGGCCATTTTCTGCCGCATAGCGATAGGCTTCGACGGCCTGATCCTTGTGTCCGCTTTTATAGGCTGAAAAACCGAATTTGAAGACAGCCCAAGGGCTCGAGCGCTTGGCATCGTTCTCCTGCGCACAGGAGACGCCAGCGGCAGCAAGGGTTATCGCCGCGACCAGGACCGACAAGGCCGCGGTACGCATCGTATCAAAGCTCGGCATAAATATATGTCTCTCCCGCTCCGCATGGATCGTCATAGGCCGACCCTCGTCAAAGCAGATGCATTCATGTTGGGGCCGCTGGCCCGGCTGATATTTTGGCGAGTATCACGAGCCTTTTCGGCCAAACTACGACCGTAGCGTGTCGACATTTGCGACGCATTGCCCATAGCCACGCGGAACTCGTTCAGGGCCGCTGCACGATGCAAAGAAATGACTGGAAGATTGGCTGTTGTCGCGTCCATCAATGTCCCTGCCGCCCGCTGCGGCTTCTTCTGGGCGGCTGTTCAGGATACGCGCATACAGAAGACAAGCTGTCGGTGCGCCCGGTTTATGGCGGGAAATGGGCAAATCAAGGCGGCGGAGGGTTCCGTCCGTCGGCATCCGAAACGACTGTTGCCGAATCGTCACACAATCAAGGCCGGCCCATAGAAACGCGCCCACCCTTTTGCAAGGGCGGGCGCTTTTGCCGAACCAGTTAGTCGCTAAAGCTTACCACTTCACCTTGAACTGGGCTGACAATGCAGTCACCAGATCATTGTCAAAATCGTAGGCGACTTCCTTGCCATACGTGACGCCGTCCTTGACGACAGGCCCGACCGAGCCGCTGGTAAGGATACCGAGCGCACCGGCGAGACGCAGTTCGACATTCTGGGTCGGAGTGTAGGAAACGCCACCACCGAAGGTCCAGCTATCAGTCTGAGCATTCAGGCCAGTTGTTGTTCCACGATCCCAGGAGATGCTGGCTGCACCGCTCCACTGGTCGGTGAACTTGTGACCGACGCCGCCCGAAACAGTCCATCCGTCCCGATAGAGGAGATCAAGCGAGGTGACCAATGTCGGGCTGCCCGCGCGACATGGAATGCCTTCCGTGCCGGTCGGGCACAGATCGACCGATTGCAGGCGGCTCCAGTTGACCCACTTCACCGAAGCAAAAGCCAGCCAGTCAGGCGCAATACCAGACTGAAGCTTCAATTCCACGCTCTCTGGCATGGTTGCTTCTGAGAACACTGGAATGGCTTTTCCCAAAAGCGGATTTTTCGGATTTATGATGCCCGGAATTTCGGTCAGATCGACGACGCCGGAAAGGTTGTCCAGCTTTACCGATGAATTATAGACGAGGCTAGCGCGGAACGCGATTTCGGGAATTTCGTAAGCAGTGCCAACGCGCCAGCCAATGCCGTCGCCTTCCATCTCAAGATGGCCAACACCGGTGCCAAAGGCAGGCGGCACTGGAGCCACAAGGCGATCCTTGAAGCCTGAAATCTCTTGGTGGAAGACACCGCCGATGAAACGGAGTTTGCCCTTGCCTGCGTCGAATTTGTAGGAGCAGGTGCCAGCAAAATTATCGCTCTCGATCTTCGTCTCGATGTTCTCGTTAGCACCCATCCAGTTGCGACCGGGCTTCGTGTGCGCCCCCCAGGGCTGCGAGTAGTCCACCATACAGTCGACATTGTCGCCAAGGCCGGCCTTGAGACCAATGCGAGGCACCCAGTAGCTTTCGGTCTCCCCGACGCCGTTGCGGGCACCGCCGCCCTTGCCATCAGCGCCGACGCCATTGAGTGGATTGATGTCGCGGACATTGTTCAGCTTCCGGTCCGGCATCACATAGGTGCCCGAGACTTCAGCGGCGAACCGCGAGGTATCAAACAACAGATCGATGTTGTAACCGCCACGCTCCAGGCCACCAGCATTAGCCGCACCGGCCACTACCAAAATAGTACCTGCCCCCAGGAGCGTTTTCGAAAATAGTTTTGTCATAATAAGGGTCCTCCCCAGTTCCGTATACGTAAGCTAGAACCAATTCCGGGAGGGTAAGCAACTCCAAATTTGTCCCAGTTTGAAAGGAACGCGGGTTGGATCGGAACCAACCGCTGGCAGGGGAGCCGAATGTTCGGCAAAAAGCGGCAATTTTGCGAATTGAGGCAGAAAATACCGATGCGAATGACCGCCAGAGAGCTGAAATGTCGCGCTTTTCGCCTGATATCGGGCCAATGTTACATTATGGCAACAATGGGGCTTAAATTCGTCCGCACTACCCTAATTGACGTAACGGCATGCAGATTTCGGTTTGAAAGTCTGCCTGCGTTCCGCGTCAGACAGCAGGCAGAGTCGGTGCCCATCCCGCGCTAGTCGGTACTTCCCAGCCGGTCGAAAGCCACCTGCAATTTCTGCTGCTGCTCACGGAACTCTGTGCCCTTCAAGCGCTCAGCCTCGACCACCTCTTCCTTGGCGTTGGCCACGAACTTCTCGTTCGATAGTTTCTTTTCGATACGCGATATTTCTTCGCCCAGTTTGTCGATTTCCTTTTGCAGACGTTTTGCCTCTGCATCGAGATCAATCAGACTGCCCAGAGGCAGGCAGGCTGTCGCCTCTTCAATGACGAGCTGTGCGGCCCCCTTGGGCGCAACATCATCCAGGGAAATGTCGCCAATTCGAGACAGGCGCTTGATGGCGCTGTCATGGCGCAGCAACCGCTCGCGGGTAAGCGGGCTTGCGCCAACCATGACCAAGGGCGCGATGGCGGCAGGCGGTACATTCATCTCGGCGCGCACAGAACGAATGCCCGATACGAGGTCGATCAGCCAATTGATCTCGCCTGCTGCATCCGCATCATCGAAGATAGGCTTTGGCCATGCAGCATGGCAGAGCAAGCTTTGACGCTCATTGCCCTCACCTGCCGTATGCGCCCATAATTCTTCTGTCATGAATGGCATGAATGGGTGAAGCAGCTTGTAGATCTCATCCAGAACAAAAGCGGCGACAGCCTGGCTTTCGACCTTGGCTGCCTCGTCATCGCCCATGAAGACCGGCTTGAGCAGTTCAAGATACCAGTCACAGAAATTATTCCAGACAAAGCGATAGGCTGAGGCTGCCGCATCATTGAACCGGTACCCGGTGATGTAATCGGTGACCTCACGCGTGGCGCGCGCAAGTTCTGTCATGATCCAGCGGTTGATAGTCAGCTTTGCGCTATTTAATTCGAACGCGTCATTGCGGGCAACGCCGTTCATCCCGGCAAAGCGCGTGGCATTCCACAGCTTGGTTCCGAAATTCCGGTAACCGGCGATACGAGCTGGGTCCAGCTTCACGTCCCTGCCCTGCGCGGCCATTATGGCCAGCGTGAAACGCACGGCGTCTGCGCCATATTCGTCGGCCAATTCCAGAGGATCAATGACATTGCCCTTGGACTTCGACATTTTGGCGCCGGTCTTGTCACGCACCAGAGCGTGCACATAGACCGTGTGGAATGGCTCCTCTTCCATGAAGTGAAGACCCATCATCATCATCCGGGCAACCCAGAAGAAGATGATGTCGAAGCCGGTGACCAGAACATCCGTTTGGTAATAGGTGTTCAGTTCAGGTGTCTTGTCTGGCCAGCCCAGCGTCGAGAACGGCCACAACGCCGATGAGAACCACGTATCAAGCACATCCTCATCACGGGTGAGGATTTCGCCGGGCTTGAAATTCTCAAGCTTTTCCTCGACCCAAGCCTTCCACGGACCTTCATGGGCAATGTAGTGCTGGATGGCGGCCTCAAGGGCGGCTTCCTCGCTCTTTTCCACGAAAACCTGGCCGTCCGGGCCATACCAGGCCGGGATCTGGTGACCCCACCAAAGCTGGCGCGAGATGCACCAAGGCTGGATGTTTTCCATCCAGTCAAAATAAGTCTTTTCCCAATTCTTGGGGACAAACTTCGTGCGGCCCTCGCGCACCGATGCGATGGCTGGCTTGGCCAAGGTTTCGGCATCGGCAAACCACTGATCGGTAAGCATCGGCTCGATGACGACATGCGAGCGATCGCCAAAGGGCTGCATGACCTTCTTGTCTTCAACCATGATCATCAGGCCATCGGCCTCAATGTCTTCGACGATGCGCTTGCGCGCTTCGAACCGGTCCAGCCCGCGATATTGTTCGGGAACCAAGTTGATATCATCAACCGTGTTCTTGTCAGGCGTGCCGCCCTTGGCCAGCAGTTCGGCCGCCTTGGCAGCTTCATCGGCGTAGGCGTCGCCATCGGCACGCATGGCACCCTTCATGTCCATCAGGCGGTACATGGGAATGTCGTTGCGCTCGGCAACGCCATAATCGTTGAAATCATGCGCTCCGGTAATCTTGACCGCGCCGGAGCCGAAATCCTTATCCGGATATTCATCCGTGATGATGGGGATCAGGCGGCGGTGCTCTTTTGGACCGACCGGGATTTCGCACAATTTACCAACCAGCGGCGCATAGCGCTCATCAGAAGGATGGACTGCAACTGCGCCATCGCCGAGCATGGTTTCGGGACGTGTGGTGGCGATGGAAATGTAATCGCGCGTCTCGCTTAGCGTGACGTTTCCATCAGCGTCCTTCTCGACATATTCATAGGTGGCACCGCCAGCGAGCGGATATTTGAAGTGCCACATATGGCCGGACACTTCGACATTCTCGACCTCAAGATCGGAGATGGCTGTTTCGAATTTCGGATCCCAATTGACCAGGCGCTTTCCGCGATAGATTAGCCCCTGCTTGTAAAGCGTTACAAACACTTCAAGAACTGCCTTGGATAGGCCCTCATCCATAGTGAAACGTTCGCGCGACCAGTCGCAGGAGGCGCCGAGCCGCTTCATCTGGTTGAAGATGATGCCACCGGATTCTTCTTTCCAGTCCCAGACACGGGAGATGAAATCCTCGCGCGTCATATCGCGGCGAAAGATCTTCTGTTGCGCCAGTTGCCGTTCAACCACCATCTGGGTAGCGATGCCGGCGTGGTCCATGCCCGGTTGCCACAGCACGTTTTTGCCGCGCATGCGCTCAAAGCGGATCATAATGTCCTGAAGCGTACTGTTCAGGGCGTGGCCCATATGCAGCGAGCCGGTGACATTGGGCGGCGGGATGACGATGGTGAAGGGCTCTGCCCCCTCTTCTGCGCCCGCGCCCGCACGGAATGCATTCGCATCTTCCCAGCGCTTGGCGATGGCCGGCTCGACCAGTTTGGAATCATAGGTTTTTTCAAGCATGGGATCAGTTCCGGACCGGCCGCCGAGGCCTCATAAATGGAAGTCCGGTGTAAACCGGATGGGCACAGCCAAGTCAACCACGCTGCTCAAACGCAAAACGCCGCCCGGAGGCGGCGTGTTTGCAGTTTCGCTCAGCGATCAGCGCGAGCCGCGGGCTACGCGTTCGATTTCTTCGCGCACAAGGCGCTCTACCATCAACGGCAAATTGTTATCGAACCAGTCCTGTAGCATCGGCCGAAGCATGGACTCTGCCATCTCGTCGAAGCTCTTCTTGCGCGTTGCGGCGAAGGCTTCAGACAGTTCGCCAAACGAGGCTGCAACCTGACGGCTGGTCTGCTCGGAGATGATTTCGGATTTCGGGGACGCAGCAGGTTGCCACTCTTCCTCACCGTTGTCATCATCAAGAGCAACGGCTTCGTCATCGGTTCGTTGCGGCGCGTCGAGGTGTGTAAAATCTAGGCCTGAACGCAACTCTTCCTCGATGCTCAAATCGCCTTCATTTTCGAAGGAGTGGGATGTTGCACCCTCATCCGATTGTGATGGAATCAGCGCTTCGTCCTGCGGCTCATGGTGCACACCGCCGCTGATGAACGCCTGCACATCAGCCAGCGTCGACGGTTTGTATCCGGGATCAATCTCGGGAATGCTGTCTTGTACGGATTGAGGATGCACGTCTGGCGCCCGGCGCAGTTCAGCACGAAACGCATCAACATCGACCGCTGATGTCGATGGGCGCGGTGGCTCCATGCTTGCATTGGCAGCCACCGGTGGCATGTCTTCCTGCTTGCGTTGGGTTGTATCGCTGTCTTCAATAATGCGCCGTATGGACGCCAGAATCTCCTCCATGGAGGGTTCGCGCTGCGCGTTGCTCGCCTGTGCCATCGCCACTTTTTGCCGCCTTGGTGACCTGTTAGCCGTTCCTGAATTCGACGAAATCAGGTTCCGAATCAACCACAAGCGTAGACGACCTGAAGCAGCAAGAGAATCCCCGCTGGCGGCTCGCCCGCGTTTTCACACAGATTAGATGCCGCCCGATAGCCTAGCGGCCATCCGGTGTGCGCAGGCCGTACCACTTATCCTTGACGGCTTCATAATGTTCTTCAGGCCGGTATTCAGCCACCTGAAGGCCAAGCTGGCGCGATGAAAGCCGGCCGGTTGCAGACAGGATCGCGTAGCTTGCCACGATCACATCCCGCTCGGCGCTGGCGACGTTTATCTGCGCGCTGATCACATCGGCCTGGGCGTTCAGAACGTCGAGCGTAGTGCGCTGGCCGACATTGCGTTCCTCGATGACACCGTTAAGCGCCAGCTGCGCGGCAGAAACCAACTGTCGGTTGGCAGCGACAGCTTCCTTTGAGGCGACGTATTGCGTCCAGGCAGAGGTAACCGCAGCGCGAACCTGGTCGCGGCTGACATCGACCTCGATACGGGCCTGGCCGAGTGATTCTTTCGACTGGCGTACCTGCGCAGAAGCTCGACCGCCCTGATAGATCGGGACGGTCAACTGCAAGCCTACACCGGCAGACGTCGAATCACCATTCTGGCCACTTGGGTCCGGCGAGGCATTTCGGAAGCTTTCAGAGACGCCGGCTGACGCAGATACCTGGGGCAGCAATGCTCCTTCGGCCGACTTGACTGAAAACGCTGCTGCATCGACCAAATGCGCGGTGGCGAGAATTGCTGGATGTTGCTCAGTGGCCATTCCCACGGCTTGGTCGAGAGAGCGGGGCAGAAGCTTGGAAAGTGGCGCGCCCGCTTTCAAATTTGTTGGCTTCTCTCCGATGATCTGGCGGTAAATCGCCTCGCTGGAGCCTGCTGCCGCACGGGCTGCGGAAAGCTGCGCAACGGCTGCCGATCGGCTGGCATCGGCCTGAGCCACGTCCGTGCGGGTGCCTTCGCCAACATCAAAACGCGACCGAGCTGAACGAACCTGTTCGCCGAGGAATTTCAGGTTCCGCTCGCGCAGAACCGCTATCTGGCGATCACGGATGACGTCCATGTACGCGCTGGCGGCATTGAAAAGGATATTTTGCTCGGTGTTGCGCAGACCCTGATTGGAAGCCTGAACGCGGGCCTTAGCAGCGGCGACGTTGTTTCTGGTCTGGAACCCGTCAAAGAGAGTTTGCCGAATTTCGACGCCAAACGAGCCAGTCGCTAGGTCTGTGGTGCGGTTCCCGATATCGGTGCGCGAGCGGGTGGTGGAAAGATCGATCGCTGCTGATCCATTGATCGTAGGACGGTAACCCGACTTGGCAATCGCGACACCTTCATCGGTAACCCGCACACCGGCACGCGCTGAATTGAGCTGCGAATTAAGCTGATACGCCTTGGCCAAGGCCCCGCTGATGGTCTCAGCAAATGCGCCCGACGGCACGAATATGGTGGCCGATGCCAAAAATGCGGCAAACAGACCGGAACGAAGTTGCGACACGATATTCCCTCTCATTCGTTTCCACGGGAGCAACCAATGCCTGATGAACAGCATTTCGGCCTCTCATGCCCCCCTACCCGAAACTCCGGCACGCCGAACTGCTTCAGGAACGATCATTCAATTCCGCGTCGAAAATGGTTGTTCAAACTTCGTTGTACAAGGAACTAAAATTCGAATTCCGCAATTTTTTCGAATCCCGGCAATGCCTTAACTGCCGCATTGAAAGCGGCGCGACCAGTTACAACTGCGTCATCTTTCAAATAAAGCCGCGCCACAGCAGCGTTTCCATGGCCCACAACAACAACCAACCGCCCTCGTTCGGCCAATTGGTCAAACATGGGCTGTGGCACGACATCTACTGCGCCATTGATGACAATAACATCAAAGGGTGCCTGCGCTGACGCGCCTTTGGCGAGTGAGCCGGTGACAATCGTGACGTTGGAGAGCGACGAAAGGTTCTCGCGTGCCTTGTCGGCAAGGGCAGAATCGCTTTCGAGCGCGGTGACGGACGCGGCAAGGCCTGCCAGTACCGCTGCCGAGTAGCCCGTCGCGGACCCAACATCGAGAACATGGTCCCTTGAGCTGATATCAGCCAGCTGAAGGAGCTTGGCGAAGGGCGACGCCTCCATGATGAAACGGCCCGGCGCGACCTGAAGATCCTCATCAATATATGCAAGGTCACGCAGGTTTTGAGGTACAAAGGATTCGCGCGGGACATTACCCATGACGTCCAGAATCGCGGCGTCAGTCACATCGGTCGTGCGCAATTGGCCATCGACCATCTTTACCCGCATCTCGGAAAAACTGGCGTTCATGCCCAAAGGTCCGCTGTTTGCTGCGCCCCTCGGGCGCGCCTGCCACATCTGCCGGTGCGCACCGCCAAAGAGGTACAGCGTTGCACGGGCCCTCGCTGTTGCGGAGTAGCCCAACCGTATGGCGGGTTTGGCAAAAATGACTTTAACAGTCAATCAAGGACTGCCCCGGCTCCTGCCAAACGGACCGTCGCTTGCCCTTCGCGTGACCACAGGGCAACAGTTTGTGACTAAACTTCAGTGTTGCGACGCTATCGCGCCAACCATCGTACCTAATGGCGAAAGAGCCATTTGTAAAAGCTTGGCTCCCCGAGCAGGGCTCGAACCTGCGACAATTCGATTAACAGTCGAATGCTCTACCAACTGAGCTATCGGGGAATAGGTTCCGAAGAACGTGGCTGCCTATAGCAAACCCGATTCCGATTTGCAAAGAACCAAATGACACTTTTTTTCGAGAGGCGAGTGAGGCTGCCTCGCTTTTGGCAGGGTGAGCGTTCATATGTCGGATTCGAACGGGCTTCGCGGCCTTGATGACCCTACGGAACTCCTAGGCAATGACCGTGTCTCAACCTGACAAAACGCCGCAACACCGCTCGATCCGGATCTTCGGGCGTTCTGTGCGGTTGCCGCAATCACGGGCGCTGCGCGTTCTGATCGGGGTGGCGCTGACTGTCTTGGGCCTGTTCGGTTTCCTGCCTGTACTGGGTTTCTGGATGACGCCGCTCGGATTGCTGGTTCTGTCCTATGAATTTCACCTGGTGCGTCGATTGCGGCGACGCACGGTCGTCTGGTGGGAAAAGCGGCAGCGAAAAAAACGGGCTGGGAAATCTTAGCGGCAGAATGGGCCCTGCCCTGCCGGCTGCGCTTGACGCCCAATTCACGGCACCCTATGGAAGCCGCGGTGAGGCCTCGTGGCGGAGTGGTTACGCAGAGGACTGCAAATCCTTGCACCCCGGTTCGATTCCGGGCGAGGCCTCCAGCAACCAGTTGAACGCGCTTTGGCACCCATGCAATCACGATCTGATGCACGCGTTCAGCTTCGAGGTTTCGGGGTGCCACTCCTCCTGCGTTCACAACCTTACAGCCAGATGGACCGGTCTGGATTGACTTCTTTTCACCGCGATCCTACCCCTAGGGAAATAAGCAAGAAAAGACCAAGGGGGCAGTCATGGAGAAATCCATCATAAGTTGTGTCGCCGTTTGCGCAGGGCTCTTCTCTGCTGTGCCGGCCGCTATGTCGGATCAAGTGATATTTGATGATTTGATTGTTGTCGGAAGTGCTTGCGTCGGATTTGACTGCACAGACGGTGAAACTTTCGGCTTCGATACTATTAAGCTAAAAGAAAATAACTTGCGTATATTTTTCGAAGATACCAGCGTGGCATCGAGCTTTCCTACAAATGACTGGGCGATTGAGATCAACGACTCGGCGGACGGCGGGATGAACTTTTTCTCCATCGTGGACCGTACTGCCAACCAGACGCTTTTACGGGTCTGTGCAGTCAGCGACACTACCTGTACAAATATCATTCCCGGCGGGTCCGTAGTGCCGGCACAAGTCGTCGCGAATACGACAGCGATTGCCGGACAGGAAGTCCGCATCAGTTCCAACACTTCGCTACTTGGCGTTCATGAGACACGGTTAAGCACTCTGGACAACCAGGTTGGAACGCTTGGCACCCGCGTCGACGGGCTGGATGCCCGGATGGGCGATCTGGACAATCGGGTCGGGCAGATCGATGAACGCGTGACCATCAACAAAGACGGCGTAGCGATTGCTCTTGCCCTCGGTGGTGGGGCGCCGTTGCTCGCCGAGCAGAACGGGTCTGTCGCAATCAATTACGGCAACTTCAACGGTGCCAGCGCTTTTGGTGTTAATGCCGGTTTCCGCCTGAATGATATGGCCGTGTTGAACGGTGCCATCGGCGTTGGCACGGGTACCGGAACCGTCGGCGGTCGCATTGGAGCGCAATTCAGCTGGTAATGAAATTCATTCGTGTTGCCCTGGCCTCCTCGGTGTCGCTATGGGCGGCCGGCCTGTCCGTCGCGCAGGATGCAAACCCTTCGGCGGCTACTGAGCCAGCACCCCTGAAACCGCCGTTAGTGTGGGCGGTGAGTTGCCGCCCGGTAGACGTTGGTGCGCGCATTGCCTGCGTCATGGCGCAGTCACTTTCACTGCCAGATTCCTCGGAGGAGATCCTTAAGGTTGAGGTTGTTCCGCGTGCGGCGCTGGGCAATGACAATGCTCTGGTTAGGCTCAGCTTTGCACATGGCGTTGTTCCCTCCTCGCAGATCGGACTGCAGGTAGATGGCGGCAAGCTGTTTAAGGTCCCGCTGCAGCGGAGCGACGCGAACGGCCTTTATACCACTGCTCCCATTGGAGCTGACTTCGTTACCCAAATGCGTATGGGCAGGGCTCTGAATGTTTCGTTCATTCTGTCCAACGGAAAAGTGGCCACATTGCCTGTGTCACTTTTTGGTTTCACTGCAGCCTATGATGCTATCCAGGCGCTGTTGAAATCAGCAGAGGCTGTGGCACCACACTAGCGTCGACTGAACAGCGCGACAGCCAGACCGACAACAACGACTCCGACAACGGCGGCCGTAACACCCGGATTGTCGCGCGCCGAGGCCTCGACTGAGCGGGCTTTCTTGCGCAATTGCGGGAGCGCTTCGGAAAACCGGTCAAGCAATTCTCCGTACAGATTTGCTCCAACATCCCAGCCTTCCTCGCCTAGTGCAGACCCGCGGTTAGACGCCGATTTCTGCAGGGCGTAGATTTGCTTGGTGAGGGACGCGATCTGGCGGCCGACATCGCGGTCGCTGGTGCCGAAAAGGCTCGAGAGGGACGACGCCATTGCTGATTCCTTCCGTTGAGAGGTGCTGGAAGCGGAACGGTGGAAGGCAGGATTGGTTCCGTTCGATCCGACGACCGAACAGTCTCTCCGCGCTGGATTTCGCTTTGATCCTTGGCGTCGCCAATGTTCATGCCCTTGAGCAGGGCCGCAATCGTTTTTCGCATCAGCTTAAAACGCCAGCGAAGCGTTTTTCGTCGCGTCAGTGCGACAGCAGTCAGGCAGCGATGAAGTCGGCCGAATAGCGAAGGTCGCGCAGCGGCTTCACCTCTCGCGTGGCCTCAGCGTAAAGCGGATCGGCCTTGTAAGCGAGCAGCGCTTCCTGATCTTCGAATTCCGCGTAGACCACGACATCAATAGCATCGCAAAGCGGATCGATATTCTGGTTGAAGGAAACCTCAAAATGGCTGGAATGTGGAATTTTAGCCAGAATTTGCAGGCCAGACTTGATCGCTTCGCGATCACTTGCGTCGCGGGCACTGAAGAAAACGATGTGGCGTATCATGGAGTCAGCGTCAGTTCAGCAAACGGGTCACATGGACCAACTGCTTCACGCCAGCATTGAGATAGCGCCCATTGTTGTAGACTCCGTCCCACAGCAGGAAACCGACACAAAGGCAGATCAGGATCACGTAGCGCAATTGGATACTCCGTTGGCGATTCGGCTCGGGCATTCTGCCACTCGCTATCCACCCTGTTCGTTCTCGGCTGGCGTCCTATATCAAACGCTGAACGCCAATGAAATGTCTGTGGCAGCAGGTTGAACCGGCAGTCTTGAACTTTTCCTTTACGTTACAGAAAATTCGTGTTGCGATTCCGGTTGGAATCCAGATGCGTAGGGACCTGCGATATGTCGCCGAGACTGCCGCCGTGCCCGAAATATCCGAGGTTGCTGGCAATGAACGATGACGTGATATCCGGTAAAGTGTTGCCTGAAGCTGTACGGCTGACCGCCGATAATCTCGTTGAAATTACCCGTGGCCTACCGGGAAAGGCGCGTCTGGTCCTGAAGGCGGGATTGAAGCTCGCGCGAGGCTCGCTCACCGTGCGCCTTCCTGACGGGCGCGCTGTAATCCTTGGCGGGAATGCACCCGGACCGGCCGCAGAAGTTGTTTTGAAAAATTGGAACCTGCCGGGACGCGCCTTTTCTGGTGGCACAATCGGGGTCGCGGAATCCTATATGGATGGCGATTGGGAAAGCCCGGACGTGACGACGTTTCTGGAGCTGTTCGTGATCAACAACGAAACCGGCGAAAAGGCGGCGGGCGGAAACTGGCTGATGATGACTGTACAGCGGATCCGCCACTGGCTTAACCAGAACACGAAAAGCGGATCAAAGCGCAATATCTCGGCCCATTACGACCTTGGCAACCAGTTCTACAAGCATTGGCTGGATCAGACGATGACCTATTCGTCTGCGCTTTTTTCAACCGGGGCCAACGATCTTGAGAGTGCGCAGACAGCCAAATATGCGGCGCTGGCCAAGGCATTGAAACTAAAACGCTCCGACCATGTGCTGGAGATTGGCTGTGGCTGGGGCGGGTTTGCTGAATATGCGGCGGGTACTATCGGTTGTCGCGTTACGGGCCTCACGATCAGCCGGGAGCAATATGATTTTGCGCGCGAGCGCCTTGAAAAGGCAGGGCTGTCGAACAAGGTCGAGATCAAGTTGCAGGATTATCGTGACGAGACCGGGCGCTACGACAAGATCGCCTCGATCGAGATGTTTGAGGCGGTGGGCGAAAAATATTGGCCGGTGTTTTTTGGCAAGGTCAAACAATGCCTGAAAGAAGGCGGCATGGCCGGGCTGCAGATTATCACTATCAATGAAAAGGCCTATGAGACCTACCGCAAGCGGCCGGACTTCATCCAGCGCTATGTGTTTCCTGGCGGCATGCTGCCGACGCCCGCTATTCTGAAAGCCCTGGGTGCGGCGCAAGGACTTTCATTCCTGCGCGAGCATGCTTTTCCGCAGGACTACGCGCGCACCTTGGCCGAATGGCGCATCCGTTTCTGGGCCTCATGGGACAAGATCGTCCCACTTGGGTTCGATGACCGGTTCAAGAAGCTCTGGGAGTTTTATCTCCACTATTGCGAGGCAGGCTTTCGAGCCGAATATATTGATGTGCGGCAGGTGGTCTACAAGGCGTAGGGGGTGTTGCTGAGCCATGAAATCAAACCGGATGTTGTACCTACTCACACTGGCTTGCGTATGCATCAGTGCGCCGGGAGCTGCGGTGGCAGATGGGCAGGAAGAGCTTTATCGCGCGACGGTCATTGTAACCGGAGAGCGGGAGGAAACTCGGATCCCTGGCTTGCGAAGCGCGTTCGAAACCATGATGTCCAAGGTAAGCGGGCAACCGGATATCGCGAGTAACGCCAAGTTTGCGCACTGGTCATCCATGGTTCCCAGTTTCGTCTGGTCCTATACCTATCATGACCGATTTTTCGGCCGTCCGATCCACGACGAGCAGGGCACGCGCGATCGGCCATTTGATTTGACAGTGCAATTCGAGCCTTCCGCAATAAATGATATTTTGGCCGACATGAACGAGAAGGCATGGCCAGAGCCC
The DNA here is from genome assembly GCF_015500055.1 of Mesorhizobium sp. NBSH29. Lineage (NCBI taxonomy): Bacteria > Pseudomonadati > Pseudomonadota > Alphaproteobacteria > Hyphomicrobiales > Phyllobacteriaceae > Mesorhizobium > Mesorhizobium sp. NBSH29. The sequence goes on along the minus strand of NZ_CP045492.1, from coordinate 2,564,722 downwards.
CGTCCGATCCTAGCAACCGTGATCGAGGTGAAATGGCCGACCCGCAGGTATATGCTATCGGTAAACGGCCGACAGGGCATTGATCAGCGGGAATCGCTTCTGAACGCATCACGGCGCTTTGGCGTTCCAATTGCGTTGGTATCCCCTGACGCTTCGGCTGTCGGAGCCGAAGCCGATTCATTTGTGCCAATGGACGAAGCCACTCTCGAGAAGATAGCGAAGGCTTCCGGGACACAGCATGTCCTGGTCGGGCAGATTGCATGGAGCGAAAACGATCTGGGTTGGGTTGGAACATGGCAGCTGTGGTCGGAAACGTATTCGGAGCGCTGGTCCGTGAGAGGCGTAAGTTTTGATGCCGCTTTCCGCGATGCCATCGGTGGCGCGGCACAGGTTCTCTCGCATCGATCCTGACGGGCTGCGAGGGCCCGCTGTGCTGGATGCCAAGCGGAAAGCATATCCTTTACTTCAACGCCGTTTGGCGCCTTCAAGCGGCGACGATGCCATTGCCTTGCTGCAATGCGCTCTGGCTCTTTCGGTTGCCGCGTGATGTCTCAGCGATCAGAAAGCCGGCAATGTCGGCTCCGTGCATCGGCCGGCTGAACACATAGCCCTGCAAGCTGTTGCAGCCGAGGCGGCGCAGGAAGATCGCCTGCTCTTCGGTCTCCACGCCTTCGGCCGTGACCTGGAGGTCGAGTGCCTTGCCAATCGCCACGATCGACCTCAGAATACTCAGGGTGCGTTTTTGAGCTGGACCCCGGCGTATGAGTGACTGGTCAATCTTGAGCTTGTTAAATGGAATGTGCTGGAGCGACGAGAGGCTGGAATAGCCGGTGCCAAAATCGTCGATGGCTATCGTGACGCCCAGCGCCTGCAATTCAGCGACAATCTTCTGCACCTGCTCAATCCCACCAAGATAGGCGCTTTCGGTAATCTCGAGCTCTAGGCGGCTTGCCTCAAGCCCGTTGCGGCGCAGCGTTGAGGCGACCAGACGCGGCAGTTCGTCAAGATTGAACTGGAGGGGCGAGATATTGACCGCCACACGCACGTGCTCCGGCCACGCAGAGGCCTGTCGGCAAGCATCGTTCAGCGCCCATGCGCCGATTTCCTGGATGCTTCCAGTCTGCTCTGCAATACCTATGAATTCATCAGGGGGAATAAGCCCGAATTCCGGATGTTTCCAGCGGGCGAGCGCTTCAAACAGCAAGGTTTTGCCGGTTGAAGCATCAACAACCGGTTGGAAGAAAAGGGTCAGCGCATCCTCGTCGACTGCTTTGCGCAGATCGACCTCAAGCTGCTTGCGATAGGCGTAAGCTGCCGCATCCGCGGCGCTCGCCACGCTCACCCGCTCCTTTCCCTCGACTTTGGCGTTGTAAAGCGCGATGTCTGCCAGTTGCATGACGGCACGGATGTCGTTGCCATCGTCTGGCAGAACCGCGATGCCGGCACTGGCGCTCACCTTGAACCGGCCTTCGGGCAGCCGCAGCGGACGGCTGACAGCTGCCACCACCCGGGATGCAATGTCGCGAACATCAGTGGCATCCTCGCCCAACGTCAATTCGATGACGGCAGCAAACTCATCACCTCCAATGCGCGAAAGGAAGGCACTGGGCGGCAGCGCTTTTTCGACACGCTTGCACAATGCCCGCAACACAGCATCGCCGGCAGCATGGCCGGAGGTGTCGTTGACGGCCTTGAAGTCATCAAGATCAAACATCACCAGCGCAAAGCGGCAGCCGTTCAGCGTGGCGGCGCGGCGGATGCGGTCTATCTCGGAATTGAAACTCGCGCGGTTGGCAAGCCCTGTCAGCGTGTCGTGATGGGCCAGATATGTCATCGTCATCTGCTGGCGCATCTGCTTGGTAATTTCGCGACCGATGCCGCGATAGCCCTTGAACTGTCCGTCGCGATCATAGGTCGGGGTACCGGTGACCGACCACCACTGGTCTTTGCCAGCGAATTTGAGCTGGATGGGAAGGTCACGAAATGGTTCACGCGCTTTGACAAGCTGGCGCGAACGCACGGTTTCGCTGGCGGCGTCTGGATCGTCCGGGAGATGAGCGCCGATAAATTGGTCCAACGTAATGCCGGTAATGTTTTCAGCCGGCACGCCTGACTGCTTGTAGAAGGCATCAGATACACGCTGGATACGCATGTCGTTATCGGTCTGCCACAGCCAGTCGCCGGAATGCGCTTCAAAATCGTTGAGCAGTAACGTCAGGAGCTGGTTCTGTTCGTCGACCTTGACCAAGGCAAGGGCCCGCTCAGCGAAGGAGCGCGTGTAGCGGTGCAGGGTGAATGGGAAAGCCACGAAAAAGATGCCCATCAGGAGCAATTCGAAATAGTGGTCACGCGTTCCTGCCAAAACCAGTGTCGCGGCTGACAGGGCCAAAATGGGAACTGCAAAGGCGTAGACGGCAGTCGGCAGATAGGCCAGCACGAATACGGACGAGCACAGGAAGACCGAGAGCAGGACGGTCAGCACCAGTTTTCCCTGTGGCCCGGCTTCGGCATAAAACAGAACTATGGCCAGGCCCCAGCCGATGCCGTAAACAAAGCGCACGAAGGCGCTTCGCCAGTAGTGGTGCTCTGCCTCTTCGGCGGTCGGTCGATAGCCGAATAGGCGCGGAGCGGTCCCAAGATCGACCACCACAAGGACGATCATCCCGGCGTACCAGACGGCCAGCGGCACGCCGCCATCGACGTTGCCGAGGTTTCCCCAAGCAACGAAAATCCCAAGCAAATTGGATGCCATCAATGGCAGGCGAACGGCGTTGAATGCCTCCACCTGGCTGATCCGCAAGGTGTTCTTGTCATCCTCGGTAGTAACAATATCCGACACGGTTCCCAGCACTGCGTCCGACAGCGCTCGGGCAAACCTGAAAAACGACCGCTCCAGTCGGAACATGTATCACTCCAAGCTTCTGGAATAACATGATACGACTCAAAACTTAAAAGGAAGTGCTTCGCGTTTCTCTCAAATTGGATCAAACACAAGATCAGGCTATTTCTGGTTTCATCCCAATAGCGGTCCTGTCAATGACTTCGCGCAGTGCAAAGGAGGAGTTGATCTTGGTAACATGCGGCATAGCCGACAGCCATTCTTTATGGATCCGCTCATAGTCTGCCAAGTCACGGGCGGCGATCCGCAGAATATAATCGTATTCACCGGACATCAGGTGGCAGGACAGTATATTCGGACAACGCTTAACCGCTGCCTCGAAGTCGGACAGCGTTTTCTCGAATTGACCGGACAGTGAAATGTGCACAATTGCCGTCATCTGATGGCCAAGTGCCGCATTGGATAGACGGGCGTGGTAGCCGCGCACAACACCGGTCTTTTCCAGACTGTCGAGCCGTCGCGAACAGGCCGACTGAGACAAGCCAACCTTTTCGGCAAGCGCCGCATTGGAAATGCGCCCATCCTTCTGCAGCGTGCCTAGAATGGCGATATCGATCCTGTCGAGTGACATTTTCGGGGTTTCCTTCGATGTTTGTCGCCGTTCGTGCAAAAAAGTATCGCAATTGGCTAATTTTACAAGGTTGTTCGCAAACACCTACCGCGACATCCATGTTTCAATGCTCCCAAGGGAACCGCGAAGGTCGGAGGAGAATGCCATGCGCGTGGGATGTCCAAAGGAAATCAAAAACCATGAATATCGTGTTGGCCTGACTCCAGGCGCAGTACGGGAATACTCGGCCCACGGCCATGAAGTATTGGTGGAAACAGGTGCCGGCGCTGGCATTGGCGCCGATGACAATGCCTACCGCGCCGCCGGCGCCACCATTGTGAAGACTGCAGAGGAAGTATTTGCCAGGTCGGACATGGTGGTGAAAGTCAAGGAACCACAGCCGGCCGAATGGGCACAGTTGCGGGCCGATCAGATTCTCTACACATATCTTCATCTTGCGCCCGATCCCGAACAGACGAAGGGACTTGTGGCCTCGGGCGTGACAGCCATTGCCTATGAGACAGTGACCGATGAGCGTGGCGGACTACCTCTCCTTGCGCCCATGTCGGAGGTTGCCGGCCGACTGTCGATCCAGGCTGGCGCTACTGCGCTTCAAAAAGCCAATGGCGGACGCGGCGTTCTTTTGGGCGGTGTTCCCGGCGTTCTACCTGGCAAAGTTGCCATCCTGGGTGGCGGCGTGGTTGGCCTGCATGCTGCTAAAATGGCGGTCGGGCTTGGTGCCGATGTCACCATACTGGATCGCTCAATTCCGCGTCTGCGGCAGCTCGACGACATTTTTAATGGCCGCGTCCATACGCGTTATTCGACAGTAGAGGCACTGGAAGAAGAGTGCTTTTCGGCCGATATCATCGTCGGCGCGGTTCTAATCCCCGGTGCTGCTGCGCCCAAGCTGGTAACGCGCGAAATGCTTTCTGGAATGAAGAAGGGTGCGGTCCTGGTCGACGTCGCCATCGACCAGGGTGGTTGTTTTGAAACCTCCCATGCCACCACGCATGCCGACCCTATCTATGTGGTCGACGGTGTGATTCATTATTGCGTGGCGAACATGCCAGGCGCAGTGCCAGTCACTTCGGCCCATGCGCTGAACAATGCGACGCTGCATTATGGACTGCAACTGGCCGATAAAGGCCTGAAGGCGCTGATCGACGATCCGCATCTGCGCAACGGTCTCAATGTTCACAAAGGCAAGATCACTAACCGCGCCGTCGCCGAAGCCTTAGGCTACGAGATGGCAGAACCCAAGGCTGTTCTGGCGGCGTGAGCGTCAGGGGGATACGCGATGCGTATCCCTCACCCGCGTTCGATGCGGCAGGAATAGCAATTGTTACGCGATGAGCGGATGTGGACGTAAGCGATATCGGGGCGTTCCAACAGGCTGTACGCATGGGTGCAGATCTCAAGAGGAGCGACGACTGCGCCGGTGCCGTAGACAATGCGGTCGTTGTGGCCATATCCGCGAACGATTTGCTCGAAGCCACCGCGATACATGTCTGGCAGCACGTCGCTTTCCGGTGCCCGCGTGCATTCCTCGGCATGGAGAAAGATCGGCCCTGATTCCGCGTAAGGCTGCAGTCTTGGGAACGGCCGATAGGCAAGCGTCAGATAGGGCTCGCCCTGCCTGACATGCTGCAGGCAATGGCGGCACGGGATGCCGTCGCCATCAGAGATGCCCCGCTCGGGCGGCATTCCATTGGCATCGTCAGCGCCTGCACGATAGGCGGCGGCCTGATCGGACGGCATGGCAACAAAGCGGATCAGCATGTTGGTGGTCTCCGTAGCTGGTTCTTTTGTCCAGCTACGAAATCCGGACGCGAGCTGCCACCCGATTCCTGCCTACTGCCTACGTATTCCCTCAGTCGATGAGAGTATCCAGACCGCGCACCAGGCCTTTGACCGTAGCGACCTTGCGCACAGCCAACAGCGTGCCAGCCACATAAGGCGCGGGGGATGATCCAGCATCATGGCGGATGGTCAGCCGTTCATCGGGCAGACCGAACAACGCTTCGCAAGACAGGATGAATGATGGCAGCCGCACCGCGTGCACCTGGACCCCGCCGCCAGATCCGACACCCGCGCCGCGTGTTTCCTTGATGCCAAGCACATCGGCTTGCGGCGTAGCGGTGGATGGCAGGCGCATTTCGGCGATGGCTTCTGCCAGTTCACGCGCTGTGCCCGAAGGCGCGTCGGGCTTGGTGGCCTTGGCATAGTCGATGATCTCGACATCGGGCACGTATTTTGCCGCCATTAAAGCAAAGCGCTTCAACAATGTTGCGGTAATGGAAAAATTGCCAGCAGCGATGACACCGACGCCTCCGGCGCGGGCTGCTGCGTCGATCTCGGCGTAGTCATCTGCACCAAGACCTGAAGTTCCTATGACAACATGACGGCCGGCGGCAATGGCTGCCAAAGTGTTCGCCTTGACGATGTTCGGCTTTGTATAGTCGATCACCACGTCAGATGGCGTGGCCAGTGCTTCCTCGAGCGTTGCCGCGACCGCTATACCGACGGGTTCGCCACCACTGGCTGTTCCGGCGTCCTGCCCGGCAGCGCTGCGTGAGACAGCGCCGGCGAGCGCGAGATCCGCCTCGCGCGCAATGGCTGCCACCAGCGCTTTGCCGACCCACCCGGTCGCGCCGGCCATCACTACCCTGATCGTCATTGTTATCTCCCCGACACATGTCTGTGTGCCAAGCGCTAGACCGGCCCAGCCGACAACGCAATGCGCCAGGGAGAAGGGTCTTTCGGTTTACTGGCCGCGCAGGACGTCGGTAATGCGGCGCAGGGTGACGCGGCGGTTGCGCCAGTTTTCGTTCTGGGTCGGCACCAGAAGAAACTCCTCGCCATACCCTACGGTTTCCAGCGCGCGACGTGGGATATCGAATTCACGCACAAGAACACGGCGGAGCGACTGGGCGCGGCGCTCCGACAGGGCCTGATTGGCCGCAAAGGAGCCGACAGCATCGGTATGACCTTCAATCAGGAAAACCTCACGCGGACGCCGACGCAGGATGCGCTCCATCGCTGTCGCGATGTTGTCCACCTTGTCGTATTGCGATTCTGGAATTTCGTCTGATGCGAAAGCAAAGTTGATCGACTGAATGTCGATAGATGGCGCCATGCGGCGCATTTCTGGCCGGCGCTTGAGTTCCTGCACGGTTACACGCTGCTCGCGCCGTAGTTTGGTGCGGGGGGCAGCGTCCAGGCTGCGTTCAATCTGTGCGGCTGACGGTGTCGCACCTTCCTGTGCGTAAACAGCTGTGGGCAACACAAACATGGCAGCAAGGCCAGTGGCAAATATTCTGCGGTTCAGCATCGTCTCTTCTCCATTCGAACCCACAATGCAGCGGGGATGGCACTTCATCGCAAATCAATGATGAAGCCTTCATGAACGTGAGCCGTTGGTTGATCAGCCGCGCATCACAGCTGTCGTCCGCTCTTCGACTCTCATCGGTAGCACCACCTCTTTCTTCTGGCCTACGGGAGAAAACCCGAGTCTCTGGTAAAGCGGCAAGGCTGCCGGATGGTCTAGCGTGCATGTCTGGACGCTCACCACATCCGGCTTGTGCGACCAGGCCGCTTCGATGGCAGCGCCCAAGAACCATTTGCCGAGCCCTTGGCCAAGCGCATGGTCCATCATGCCGAAATAGGAAAGCTCGGCCTCGCGCGCCGAAATCACCTTGATGTCGAAAAAGCCTGCAGGCGAACCGTCGAGATAGAGCACGCGGGTATCACGGTCTGGTGCGTGGATGGCTCTCGCAAGCTCATCATCATCCATGCGCAAGACATTGACCCAGTGCCATTTGCGGCCCACGCGGTCGATGAGATAGCGATAAAAGTGCAGCGGCATGTTTTTGGTGCGTAGAAGCGCAATGTGCCGATTATAGGGAAGTTGCGGATAGTGCGATGGCGGAGCTGTCATCTCCAGAAAGGTGACGGTGACGGGAATCGCCTCCGGCTTCTTCTCGGTCGCCATTCCCTACGCCTTACCGGTTTCTACGAGCGTGTCATCCCGACCACCCCACTCCGTCCACGACCCGTCATACAGCCGGTTCTGGTCATGCCCGACCGATTGGAGTGCCAGCGAGATAATAGCTGCTGTAACGCCGGAACCGCAGGAAGTGACGACCGGCTTCGACAGGTCGAGACCGGCTTGCTCCAACGTTCTGCGCAGCTCCTCGGGGGCAAGCAGGCTGCCATCCTCCGACAGCATGGATGCGGGCATGCTTACGGCGCCAGGCATATGACCGGACCGTACGCCCTCGCGGGGCTCCGGGTCGGTTCCGGCAAAGCGGCCAGCGGGTCGCGCATCGGCGATCTGGGCGCTCTGATCTGCGACTACATTTTTGACATCATCAAACAATGCCACCTTTTCGGCGTCAAAATCGACGTTGAACACATTGGGAGCGACCTTAGTGACCTCGGAGGTCATTGGACGGCCTTCCCGGTTCCAGCGATCAAGGCCGCCATCGAGAAGCACGACATTGTGTGCGCCCATGACTCGGAACATCCACCAGACGCGTGGCGCCGAAAAGACGCCCGGGCCGTCATAGACGACAATCGTGTCGTCGGTCGCTATGCCCATCGCGCCCACCATGCGTGCAAACTCTTCAGGGAAAGGCAGCGTATGCGGGAGGTCGGATTGCCTGTCGACGATCATGTCCTGATCGAAGAATACCGCGCCTGGAATATGGCCAGCCTCGTACTCCGCCTTGGCGTCGCGTTTCTGGGCCGGCAAATACCATGAGGCGTCGACAATCGACATGCCGGGCGTACCGAGCTTGTCTTGCAACCACTCCGCATCGACGATGAAAGGGCTTTTGGTAGCGGCCATGAACGCACTCCGTGAGGTTGTCTGACGATGTCGCATATTGACCGGACAACGCAAGAGGTGAGCGTCCGGTTGCGCGAGAGCGGTCATCCGTCCGGAGTTTTTATTGCCGCGGCATAGCCCCGAAGCGCAGACGGAAGCGGCGGTTTTCCCTACCCTTCTTTTCGATCTTCCCGATGTGGATTTCGCCGATTTCGCCAGTCCGGGCGACGTGGGTGCCGCCACATGGCTGGCTGTCGATACCACCCTCCTCACCGATCATGACGAGGCGTATTTTTCCAGTGCCGAGCGGTGGGCGCACGTTCTTGGATTTTACCAGCGCCGGATTGGCGGAAAGCTCCGCGTCGCTGATCCAGCGGGTGAAAATCGGATGATCCGCATCAACAAGCTCCATCATGGCTTCTGTCAAATCTTCCTTGGTGACGCGGGCATCGGGCATGTCGAAATCGACGCGGCTGTCGTCTTCGGCAACGGATGCACCGGTTATTGGATGCGGGCAGACCACCGTCAACAGATGGCAGGCCGAGTGCATGCGCATCAACCGGTAGCGCCGGTCCCAGTCAATGGCGAGCTTTACGCTGTCACCGATGGCCAGCAGCGGCTGGCCAGGTGCTGGAACATGGATGATGTCGCTTTTGGTTTCGCCAGTTAGCGTCGCAGCGATTTCCAGCATCTCACCGCTGGGGACCACAAAACGCCCCGTGTCGCCCGGCTGGCCTCCGGAGGTGGCGTAGAAGATTGTTCGGTCGAGAATAATACCGCCCCGCTCATTCACGCCGATGACTGTCGCATCTGCCTCGCGCAGATAGGCGTCGTCGCGAACCAGCGATTCGGTTGCCATCAGGCACTCTCCTCGAATGGGACGACAATCTTGCTAGCGGTTTCCATCCAGCCCGGCACCGGAAGGTTCTTCGAGCGCAGGAAGGTGGGGTTGAACAGCTTTGACTGGTAGCGTGTGCCGGAATCGCACAGGATCGTTACGATGGTATGGCCGGGACCAAGATCTCGCGCGAGGCGTACCGCACCTGCAATGTTGATGCCTGACGAGCCGCCGAGGCAAAGACCTTCGTGCTGGATCAGGTCAAACACATAGGGCAGCGCCTCATCATCGGGGACCTGATAAGAGAAGTCGGGGGTAAAACCATCCAGATTGGCGGTGATGCGTCCCTGTCCGATGCCCTCTGTGATGGAAGAGCCTTCCGATTTCAATTCACCGTTGGTGTAAAAGCTATGGAGTGCGGCCCCCAAGGGATCGGCAAGCGCAATCTTCACATCGGCGCGTTTCGCCCGCAGGCCTTCGGCCACACCGGCAAGAGTGCCGCCCGAGCCCACGGCGGAGACAAAGCCGTCGACCTTTCCGCCAGTCTGGCTCCAGATTTCTTCGGCGGTTGAGAGCCTGTGGCCTTCGCGATTGGCGGTGTTGTCAAACTGGTTGGCCCAGACCGCACCGTTCTGCTCGGATTTGGCAAGCTGCTGCGCAAGACGCCCTGAAAGCTTCACATAATTGTTCGGGTTCTTGTAGGGCAAAGCTGGCACTTCAATGAGCTCTGCGCCCATGACACGCAGCGCATCCTTCTTTTCTTGGCTTTGGGTATCGGGGATGACAATGACTGTACGATAGCCCAGTGCCTTCGCTACCAGAGTGAGGCCGATACCGGTATTGCCTGCCGTGCCTTCTACAATTACGCCGCCCGGCTGCAAGAGACCCCTCTTCTCCGCATCGCGAATAATGAAGAGGCCGGCGCGGTCCTTGACCGATTGGCCGGGGTTCATAAATTCCGCTTTGCCGAGAATTTCGCAGCCGGTTTCATCGGAGGCGCGCTTGAGCCGGATCAGCGGCGTGTTGCCGATGGCGTCAATCACCGAACGGAGCATGAGATTTCCTTCCCTGGACAGGCCGCGACCCTAAAAACCACAGACCGCGCTTTCAAGGCACGAAATTGCGCTGGCATAGCAGGTTTTGGCAAATCTGCATCGCTGATGCGAATCCACGCCCCGCCCAAATGGTCCGCTTGATATGAAAAAGCCGGGACATTGCTGTCCCGGCTTGACTAACTATTCGTCCGTTCAGCTAGGCTGCGCGGGCTGCGGGCTTGCGGCTGCCGAACGTACGGCGCTTGGCACCCCGGAATGGCTTGCCTGACTCTGCCTTCTTGGCGCCGCCTGGCTTTCCTTGACCGGGCTTGCGTGCGTTCTGACGGCGAGGGTCTCGATCAGCGGCTGCCTCACGCGCCATTGCGGCACGTTCGGCTGGGTCACGAACCGGGTCAGGCTCATTCAAATGATCTGCCAGAACCGGGAGCTTCATCCGAATAATGCGTTCAACCTGACGCAGTTTCGAATATTCGGTTGGATCACACAGCGTGATGGCAATGCCGGTTGCGCCGTTACGACCGGTACGACCGACACGGTGAACATAGCTCTCCGCCTCATCGGGCAGATCGAAGTTCACGACGTGGCTGATGCCCGGAACGTCGATGCCGCGGGCGGCAATATCAGTTGCCACCAGAATGCGCACCGAGCTTTCGCGGAAGTCGTTGAGCGCCTTCTGGCGAGCGTTCTGCGACTTGTTGCCGTGAATGACGGCAGCCTTGAAGCCATCTCGCTCGAGATCGCGCACAACGCGGTCTGCACCATGCTTCGTACGAGCAAAAACCAGCACCTGCTTCATAGCCTCATCGGCCAGCATTTTCGACAGGATCTGCCGCTTCTGCTTGGTGCGGGCAATGACGATGCTCTGAGTGATTTCCGCAGCCGTAGTGCCGGCCTTGGCGACTTCCACACGTGCCGGGTTCTTCAGAAGGCTTTGAGCCAACTGTTCGATTTCCGGCGGCATGGTGGCCGAGAACAGGGCCGTTTGGCGGTCGCGGTGTGTTGCCTTGGAGATGCGGCGCACGTCATTGATGAAGCCCATGTCGAGCATCCGGTCAGCCTCATCGAGGACCAGCCATCGTGTTTCGGCAAGGCTTACATCACCTTCGCGCACCAGATCCGTCAGGCGGCCAGGCGTTGCAACCAGAATGTCAACACCCTGCTGCAGGCGCTTGACCTGGCTGAAGCGCGAGACACCGCCGAGGACGAGCGCGGTCGAGACATGCAGGCCTTTGGCCAGAACGCGGATCGTATCCTCGATCTGGACCGCGAGCTCGCGGGTTGGTGCGAGGATGAGCGCCCGTGCCGATTTCGGCAGACGCTTGGTGCCGAGGCCAATAATCTTTGACAGAATCGGCAGGCTGAAGGCCGCCGTCTTGCCGGAACCTGTCTGTGCGACGCCCAGAATGTCACGGCCTTCCAACTGCGCGGGAATAGCCTGTTCCTGGATGGGTTTCGGTTCAGCAAAGCCTGCAGCAATCGTTGCTTTCAGCAGCGGACCGGTAATGCCGAGTTTGGCGAAGCCCGAGAGCTCCGTGGTGTTTTCAATTTCCAACTTCTTCTTCTTTCAAACGGCAGCCCTCATTATGGGACCGCACGCATTTTCGCGGCAGGGCGCAACCTGCCAACGTTCGAATTACATGAAACGACAAGGCGGCAGACCATTCTTGGCCCGCGCGGCTGCGCTGTCGTATCCACCAGCTTCATGCCGGTGAACCAGACGCAACCAGTCCCAACTTGTGAGAAGGCCGGTCAATACCCGGCCCAAGCGCCTATGCCGCCGCATATGGGGCAGTTTTGCCTAAAACGCAAATCTTTTGTTTGTGCACTGCAGCAGAACTGGTACACCCTACCCCTCCGCCGCCTCCGCGAGTTCCAGAAGACGCAGCACGGTGTTCCAGTTGCGCGTGGTATTTTCAACCCCAATGGCCTTGTCGAACTTTATCGCCATTTTGGATGTGCCAAAACCATAGGGAGTATGCAGGTAGGCGACCCTGCCGACGATCTCAAATCGTTCGCCTTGCACTGCCGCAGCGGTAATCTTTTCGACGTTCGCAGCTTGCGGCGTTTCAGCCAGGAGCGCTGCGCTCAAATTCTTTGGAACGTCCACGGCATCGGAGAAGGGATTGTCGCGGATCAGATTACGCCACTCGACAAGCGTCACAGCATGGATTGCCTTGGTGAAGGCGAAGTCGCGCGCACAGATTTTAGTGACTTCTTTCAGCATGGCGTCGCGCGACTTGCCGGTCCTGAGAATTGCGTTGCCGCTGTTGATGTAGGTGCGCACCGCATCAAAGCCGGCAGCTTCCAGGGATGCACTCAGCGGTTTGACGGGTAACTGTGTCGCTCCACCGACGCCGCGGAAAAGCAGGATGTAGATGGAGGATGTCATAGAGCTTGCATAACTCGCCACCGCCCTCATGAAAAGGCTATTGCGCGCGCGCTTGCCAAGGCGGGTGGACCACCCTCCCCGTTGCCTGTATCAAGCGGATAGCGGACGGGCGGGTCTGAAAAGTGAAGCATGACTGATTTGGCATCGCGCGGGATATTCCGCATCCTCGTTCTGGCTGTTGTTGCTGCCCTGGCCGGCTGCGCAGGCGGGCAGACACACGACCTGATCGCGACGCGCCAGGTGCCGGTTCAAGCTTCCGCAATCGCTGGCACACACAGTATTTTTATTGCGACGACGCGGCAAGCGACCAAAGATGGGCGGGTGTTTTCGGGCGAGCGTGCCAGCGAAATTTCCCATGCCAACGTGGCGATCACCGTGCCGGCCATCCATCAGACCGGGCAGGTGGAGCGCCCGAAGCGGGGTGTGGCCGATCCGGCCAAATCTTTCACCGCGACCTCGATCTCCGGCTACGCCGACGATGCAGCCTTCTCGCGGGCCCTGCGCACGGACATTGCGGCCAATGGCGGGCGGGCTCTCGTTTTCATCCACGGCTACAACACCAATTTTGATGATGCCGTCTACCGGCTGACGCAAATCGTGCAGGATTCCGGTTACAAGGGTACGCCGGTGCTGTTCACCTGGGCGTCGGGCGGGCGCACCGTCGATTATGTATATGATAATAACAGCGCCAGCGCGGCGCGCGACGCGTTGGAAAAGACATTGCGGCTGGTCAGCCAATCCGGCGCCAAACGCGTCGATATCGTTGCCCATTCCATGGGAAGCTGGGTGACCATGGAAGCGCTGCGCCAGCTAGCCATGACCGACAACCGCAGTCTCGACGGCAAGATGGGTGACGTCGTGCTGGCTTCACCCGATATCGATCTCGACGTTTTCAAATCGCAAATGAAACGCTACGGCAGGCCGGAAAAGCCGTTCTATGTGCTGGTCTCAGCGAATGATAGGGCGCTCAACATTTCGGGCCTGATTGCCGGGCGCCAGCCGCGGCTTGGCGACTATACCGATGGCGCTGACATCGCCAGCCTTGGCATTGTGGTGGCCGACCTTTCCGGTGTGGAGGTGAAGGACAGCCTCAACCATTCGAAATTTGCGGAAAACCCGGCACTGATCGAGATGTTGGGACAGAGGCTCAATGCCGACGACCGCGCCCTTACCGGCGCCGGCGATATCACCTCGCGGGTGGGCAGCCTGGCGCAGGGAATTGGCCAGACTGTGACGTCCGCCGCCGAAATCATCATCACTACGCCGGTCAACGTTCTGAAGGTGGCGGTGGGGCAATAGCTCCTGCCCCATCAGTCAGACGAAAAGATCGACCTTCTGGAAGGTGGTCACATCGATGATGCCGACGTCGGAAATCCGCAGCTCGGGGATGACCACCAGCGCCAGAAGCGAGTGCTGCATGTACGCATTGTTAAGCGAGCAGCCCATAGCGCGCATCGCCTCCACCAGTCTTTCAGCCTTGGCGGCAACAGCTTCGGCGCGTTCGTCCGACATCAGACCGGCGATTGGCATTTCGACCAGCGCTACTTCCTTGCCCTTTGAAAACAGTACCACGCCGCCACCGACCTCGCCCAGTCGGTTGGCGGCGAGCGCCATGTCGTCCTTGTTGGTGCCGACGACGATGATATGGTGACTGTCATGGGCGACCGTCGAGGCCAGCGCGCAATCCTCCATGTAGCCGAAGCCAGAGACAAAGCCGTTGACCACGCCGCCCGTGCCGCGATGGCGCTCTACTAGAGCGATCTGGCAGACATCCTCGCGGCGGTCCATGCAGACGATGCCATCGGTGACATCGAGATCAGCCTCGAGTGCGCGCGTCGGCGCCTGGTTCTCGATAACACCAATGACGCGCACTCGCACCTCGTTGGCGCCGTGTGGTGCGGCAATATCAAAATCCCCTGCGGTAATCACCTTACCCAGCTTCACGGTTTTTTTGGCAGCAGGCGGATAGTCGTAAGCCGGAATATCTATATCGAGCTTTCCGCCCTTTGCCACACGCACGCCGCGCGCGAAAACCTCGTCGATGGCAAGCGATGCCAGATCCGAGACAATCAGGAAGTCTGCACGCCTACCGGGCGTAATCGACCCCAGTTCGCGCTCGAGCCGGAAATGCTGCGCGGTGTTCAGCGTTGCCATCTGGATCGCTGTGACAGGGCTCAACCCCTGCTGGATGGCGTGGCGCACGACGCGGTCCATGTGGCCTTGCTTGACCAGCGTACCCGAATGGCTGTCATCAGTGCAGAGGATAAAGTTGCGCGGGTCGAGGCCCTCTTCCGTCACCGCTTTGATCTGGGTCGCCACATCGTACCAAGCAGAGCCCAGCCGCATCATGGCCTTCATTCCCTGGCGCACGCGCGCAATCGCATCAGACGCGCGGGTGCCTTCATGATCGTCCTCAGGCCCGCCCGCGACATAGCCGTGGAAAGGCAGACCGAGATCGGGCGAGGCATAGTGACCACCGATGGTCTTGCCGGCGCGCATGGTGGCAGCAATTTCGCCGGCCATCACCGGGTCATTGGAAGCAACCCCTGGAAAATTCATCACCTCGCCAAGGCCAATGATGTTTTCCCAACCCATGGCCTCCTCGACATCGGCGACAGACAATTGAGCGCCAGCATTTTCCAACCCGGGTGCCGAAGGCACGCAGGATGGCATCTGCACGTAGACATTGACCGGCATCACGCATGCCTCATCGTGCATCAAACGCACACCTTCCAGGCCGAGTACATTGGCGATCTCGTGTGGGTCGATGAACATCGACGTCGTGCCATGGGGGATCACGGCTCGGCAGAATTCAGTCACTGTCACCATGCCGCTTTCGACATGCATGTGCGCATCGCAGAGGCCCGGCACCAGATAGCGCCCAGCCGCATCGACAACTCTTGTACCCTCGCCGATAGCGTGGCTGGCATCTGACCCGCAGTAGGCGAAGCGCCCGGCCGTGATGGCAACATCCGTTGCTGGAATGATTTCGCCCGAATGCACATTCACCCAGCGGCCATTGCGCACCACAAGATCGGCAGCCCGGCGACCCATGGCGACATCGACCAGTTGCGTTGCACATTCGGCCCATGGCGCGGGTTTTCTGAACGGATCGTGGGGGCGGTTGGGCATCTACAAAAAGCTCCGATTTTGGCAACTGTGCCAAGGTCTGCGTGATTTGACCAGTTCCAGTCCAGCCCTACCCTCACAATCTAACCGACACTAGCCGGTTTCGGCGCACGTTGCCCCTACGACCCTCATCATTGTATTGAGACCGAAAGGGGCCGTGCACCGGATATGGATTTCGCAAAGCTGTTTATCGGGCGTCGGGTGGTCTGGGCAGCGCTTGCCGTCATAATGGCCGTGGGGGTGATTGCAATCTTCGGCACGTCGCTGGCCACGCGCATCTACCTCGACCAAACGTTTTCGCGCGGGCAGACCACATTGCGGCTGGCGGTGGCGGTGCTGCGCGGGCAGATGAGCCGCTATGAATCACTGCCGGCGCTGATTGCCGACCACGAGGACATCGAGGCATTGCTGGCCGATCCGGGCAATCCCGCATTGCGCCAACGTGCAAACCTCTACCTCAAACAGATCAACGGCCAGCTCTCTGCCTCGGATGTCTATGTGATGATACCGGGCGGCGAGACTATCGCGGCAAGCAACTTCGATGGGCCATCAACCTTCGTTGGCGAGAACTTCAACTACCGCCCCTATTATCAGGACGCCATGCGAGGGCGGCAGGGGCGGTTCTTCGCCCTGGGCACCACCTCGCTGAAACGCGGCTACTATTTTTCTTCACCGGTCTTGATCGGCGCCCAGATTGCGGGGGTCGTCGTTTTCAAGATCGATATCGAACCGATCGAGGAATCCTGGAAAGGTGGTGATTACGAGATTCTCGTTTCAGATCCTGAAGGTATCATCTTCATGAGCGGGCGGCCGGAATGGCTGTATTCCGGAATGCTACCGCTGACAGAAGACCGACTGGCATTGACCACCGCTTCGCGGCGCTACGCCAATGCGAAGCTGCGCGAACTACCAGTGGACCGCAGGCGAGACCAGCACGGGCATGACTTGATGACTATCACCACGCCCGGCGCTGCTAACGAATATCTTGTCCTTGGCGAGCCTATGCCGGAAGCTGGATGGACCGTGAGCGTGCTCCTCGACACAAGCTCGGCACGGTCACAGGCGCTCACCAGCGTGATTGCAGCCCTTTTGCTGCTTGGTTTGGCGACGCTTACTGCAGCAATTCTGCTGCAACGGCGTGCACGCCTTGCTGAGCGGATGACGATGCAATCGACGGCACGTGCCGAGCTGGAGCACCGCGTCGCGGAGCGCACCGCCGATCTGGCACTGGTCAACCGGCAGCTGGAAAGCGAAGTGGGTGAGCGGCGGGTAACCGAAAAACAGTTGCGGCAGACACAAGCGGACCTCATCCAGGCGGGCAAGCTGGCGGCACTTGGCCAGATGTCAGCGGCGCTCTCACATGAGTTCAACCAACCCCTCACCGCGGTAAAATCTTATGCAGATAATGCCGCCATTCTGATTGAACGCAACCGTATGGACGAAGCACGCGAGAATGTGCTGCGCATTTCCAGCCTGACTGACCGCATGGCTTCAATAAGCCGTCATTTGCGCAATTTCGCGCGCAAGCCAAATGAAAAACTCAGCCCCGTACCGCTGACAGATGCTGTGCGCGACACGCTGGAAATCATTGCGTGGAGGCTGAAAGCAGCCGATGCCACGGTCCGCATTGATCTTGGCGAGACGCCACTTATCGTACGTGCTGGATCAATTCGCCTGCAGCAGGTTCTGGTCAACCTCATTTCCAACGCGGCTGATGCGGTTGAAGGACAAGAGAACAGGGAGATAGAATTGCTGGCCAAACGCAAAGGGTCCAAGGTTATAATCAGTGTTAGCGATCATGGACCGGGCATCGGGCCTGCTATTGCCGAGCGTATATTCGACCCCTTCTTTACCACCAAGGGCGTGGGCAAGGGGCTCGGGCTGGGTCTTTCCATTTCCTATAATATAATCAAGGATTTCGGTGGAAATCTTTCCGTTTTGAATCCGGCAGAAGGTGGCGCACTTTTCACCATCGAACTCAGCTCTGCGCAGCTTCCGGTTCGCGAGGCGGCGGAATGAAAAGCCCGGTCATTCTGCTTATTGACGATGAGGACGAGTTACGGCGTTCGACGGCGCAATCCTTGGATCTTGCGGGCTTTAGCGTTCAGGACTTTGCCGGCGGCGAAGGCGCGCTCGATTATATCACCCAGGGATTCAATGGGATCGTCATAACCGACATCCGAATGCCGGGCATGGATGGGATGACGCTGATGAGCCATATTCGCGCCATTGATAGTGACATTCCAGTGATCCTCGCAACCGGCCATGGTGAAGTGCAGCTTGCTGTAAAAGCCATGCGCGAGGGCGCTTATGATTTTATCGAGAAGCCGTTCAACCGACAAACATTTGTCGATGTGGCCGCGCGCGCGCTCGACCGGCGGCGACTGGTTCTGGAAAACCGCCAATTGCGTGCTGTCGCCGGCAAGCGAGACGACATCGAAGCACGATTGCCGGGACGCACGCAGCCGATGATAGATCTGCGCTACCAATTGCGCGCCGTCGCGCCCACCGATGCAGATGTGCTGGTAATTGGCGAGACCGGTACAGGCAAGGAAGTTGCGGCACGTGCACTGCATGACATTAGCGGACGTGCCACCAAGCCCTTTGTCGCCATCAATTGTGCCGCCCTGCCCGCTAATCTGATTGAAAGCGAGCTTTTCGGGCATGAGGCAGGCGCATTTCCCGGCGCGATGCGCGCGCGTTTCGGCAAATTCGAACATGCGCGCGGGGGAACCGTGCTTTTGGACGAAATCGAATCCATGCCGATTGATCTTCAAGCACGGTTGCTGCGCGTTATTCAAGAACGCACGATCACACGTCTTGGCTCAAATGAAGCGGTCGCGCTGGATGTACGTTTCATCGCTACAAGCAAGGCTGATCTTGAAGCAGAGATAGCCGCTGGACGGTTTCGCGCAGACCTTTTTTACCGGCTCAATGTTGTGACCCTGCGCATGCCCTCACTTTCCGCGCGGCGTGAGGACGTGCCGCTGCTATTCCTGCAACTGGTCAATGAGGCTGCTGCGCGCTATCGGCGCGATGAGGTCGCTATTGCTCCCGGCGTTGTCGCCGAAATTACCAGACGCGAATGGCCTGGCAATGTGCGTGAACTGCGCAATGCCGCCGATCGCTATGTGCTCGGCCTTGGCCTTGCAGGACCCTTGGAAGGAGTGAAACCCGACACAGGCGCCGGCCGGCTCGGTGGGCGCGTGGCTGACTATGAGCGAGGTGTGATTGCGGAAGCGCTGGCGGCTAGCGGGGGTGTCTTGAAGCCGGTCTATGAGGGACTGGGGATCTCGCGCAAGACGCTTTATGAGAAGATGCAGAAATACGGACTTGAGCGGAGAGAGCCCCTGAAACGATGAGGTTTTTGCTCGGCACGCGCTTTCCTTGGGTGAATTTGCACCCGCACACGGGCTCGAATGTTACCTTTTCCACCCATCGCGTGCGCAAATATTCCAACAACCTCATTTTGACGGCCACATAGCGTTGCCGCCATGCCGATTAGCGCCGCTAGATGACGCGAATGCTGATGCAGGGAGGAGCCGTGCATCGGGCAGTCAGTATTTTTGTTTTTGGGAGGATGTCCATGAAACGTTTTTTCACTTCGCTCGCCGCGGGCGCAGCACTGCTCGGCCTGGCTGCACAGGCGGGCGCGCAAGGTTATCCTGAGCGCCCAATTACTGTTGTCGTGCCATTTTCGGCTGGAGGACCAACCGACACCGTTACACGCCTCATTGCTGAAGCCATGTCCAAGGATCTCGGCCAGCAGATCGTCGTGGAAAATGTCGGCGGCGCTGGTGGAACGCTGGGTGCGGGTCGCGTCGCGGATGCCGAACCGGATGGCTACACGCTGCTTCTTCACCATATCGGAATGGCCACCAGCGCCACGCTTTACCGCAAGCTTGCTTATGACACGCTGAACGCCTTCGAATATGTCGGCCTCGTGACCGAAGTGCCTATGACGATTTTGGCGCGCAAGGATTTTGAGCCTACCGACATGAAGGGCTTGATCGACTATGTGAAGGCCAACAAGGACAAGGTGACTGTAGCCAACGCAGGAATCGGCGCTGCTTCGCATCTATGTGGTATGTTGTTCATGAGCGCGCTCGAAACGCCGCTAGTGACTGTTCCCTACAAGGGCACCGGTCCGGCCATGACTGACCTTCTAGGCGGTCAGGTCGATATCATGTGCGATCAAACCACCAACACCACCAAGCAGATTCAGGCTGGCACCGTGAAGGCATATGCTGTCACCTCACCTGCGCGCCTGGACGTTCTGCCCGACCTGCCAACAGCAGAGGAAGCCGGTCTTGCAGGGTTCCAGGTTGGCATTTGGCACGGCGTGTACGCGCCAAAAGGCACGCCATCGGAAATCACTGAACGCTTGTCGAAGTCGCTTCAGCTGGCGCTCAAAGATGAAAATGTGATGGCGCGCTTTGCTGAACTTGGCACCGAGCCTTCTTCCCAGGAAGATGCGACGCCTGCCGCATTGAAGGCGAAGCTTGAGAACGAAATTGATCGCTGGAAGCCAGTCATCGATGCCGCAGGCCAATACGCCGACTAGGTTTCAGGGTGGCCGCACGAAGCCCTTGTGCGGCCACTTCTCTCTGGAACCAACACCTATCCAAAAAGACAAATGCTTTTGAAAGCATGACGGGGGAGCGGGCTTTGAAACCTATTACCATCGACACCACCAACGGCCTTTGTGCTGCGCTTTTTATCGGGCTTGGTGCGTCCTTTGCCATCCAGTCATACGCATTGGAGATAGGCTCGGCGTTTCGGATGGGGCCGGGCTATTTCCCGCTTGTTCTGGCGGTAATTCTTATCCTGCTTGGCTTTGTAGTTCTTGTAGATGCCTTGCGCGTGGCGGGTGAGCCCATCGGGCCGATTGCCTGGCGCGGTATTTTCCTGATCTTGCCAGCGCCGATCTTTTTTGGCCTGACTGTGCGTGGGCTTGGCTTCATGCCAGCCATCTTTATCACCTCTTTCATTGCCTGTTTTGCATCGGCACGCATGAAGCTTTTGCCGGCATTGGCGCTCTCTTTAGCGGTCGCGGTGTTCTCCTATGGGGTGTTCAGCAAGGCGCTAGGTTTGCCCTTCCAGAATTTCGGCCCGTGGCTGCCGTTTTAAGGAAATTTTGAGCGATGGAACTCTTTTCAAATCTCGCGCTTGGCTTTGCTACGGCCTCAACACCGCTGAACTTGATGTTCTGCCTGATTGGCGTTTTACTTGGCACCTTGATCGGCGTTCTGCCGGGCATTGGCGCGACAGCTACAATCGCCATGCTCTTGCCGATTACCTTCCAGATTGGTGATCCTGTTTCCTCGCTGATCATGCTTTCGGGCATTTATTACGGCGCGCAATATGGTGGATCGACCACGGCCATCTTGATCAATATGCCGGGCGAATCTTCCTCGGCGGTCACTGCGATTGACGGTTACCAGATGGCCCGTCAGGGGCGTGCTGGGGCAGCCCTTGCAATCGCTGCCATCGGCTCCTTCTTTGCCGGCACCGTATCGACCTTTCTGGTTGCGCTGTTTGCCCCACCCCTCACCATCATCGCGCTCAAATTCGGTGCGGCTGAATATTTTTCCTTGATGGTTGTCGGCCTCGTTTCCTCCATCGCGCTGGCGCATGGGTCGATCATCAAGGCGCTGGGCATGGTGGTTCTCGGCCTGCTACTCGGCATTGTGGGCACTGATATTTACACCGGCACTCCACGCTTCACGCTTGGCATTCGCGAATATTCAGATGGTCTGAATTTTGTCGCCGTCGCTGTCGGCGTGTTCGGCATTGCTGAAATTCTGCGCAATCTTGAAAACGAGAATGAACGTTCCGTGCTGATCAAGAAAGTGTCGGGGCTTATGCCAACACGCGATGATTTTCGCCAGATGGCGGCGCCCATTTTGCGCGGCACCGCCATTGGTTCAGCCCTTGGTATTTTGCCAGGCGGCGGCGCAATCCTTGCCTCCTTCGCTTCTTACACGGTTGAAAAACGGGTCTCCAAACATCCAGAACAGTTTGGCAAGGGTGCGATTGCCGGCGTGGCGGGTCCTGAATCAGCCAATAATGCTGGTGCGCAGACTTCCTTCATTCCGATGCTGACGCTTGGCATTCCGGCCAATCCGGTGATGGCGCTGATGATTGGCGCCATGATCATTCAGGGCATTGTGCCTGGTCCCAATGTGGCCACTGAACAGCCTGCGTTGTTCTGGGGCATTATCGCGTCGATGTGGATTGGCAATCTGATGCTGATCGTGCTCAACCTGCCGTTGATCGGGCTTTGGGTGAAGCTTCTGACCATCCCCTATTATGTACTCTTCCCGATCATCATGGCGTTCTGCTCTATCGGCGTTTACAGCGTCAACTCCAATGTGTTCGACCTTTACGCGGTCGCCTTTTTCGGCCTGCTTGGCTACGGGCTTTTGAAGCTGCGCTGCGAGCCTGCCCCTTTGCTTCTTGGCTTTGTGCTCGGGCCGTTGCTGGAAGAAAATCTGCGCCGCGCCATGATCCTGTCGCGCGGCGACCCGACCACTTTCTTCACACGGCCCATTAGCGCGGTCCTGCTTGGATTGGCGCTGGCTGTACTGGTGGTCGTGTTCTTGCCCTCCATCCGCAAGAAACGTGACGCGGTGTTTGTCGAGGAGACTTAACTCACGCGACGCCAGTGCTCTTTCGGCCCTCACGGATCAGCGCTTGCGCGACGGGCTGCACGTTTTCGGCGTAAGTGATGCAGGTCTCGTAGAGGCCCTTGGCAACACGATCGCGGCCAATCCGTTCCCATGCGGGCGTCCAGGAAGCGTTCCAGTCAAAATTCTGGGAAATCAAATATTCGTTCTCGAGCGATTTGGGGTCTTGCTCGAGGATGCGACGCGCTTCTTCGGCGAGAGGCAGATAGTTTTCAACTGCGGCTTGCTTCCGCGCCTTTGCCGCCGCGTCCAGATGAAGATCCAGCTCCACTTTGCCGGCAACATGCGGAATGGCGGCGGAGCATAGAAGGGGATGCTCGTCGCCATGCATTGCGTTTAACGCAGTGCCAAAAGCATGGGCTAAGTCGTGCATGGGATTATACCCATCGACAGCGTCTGCAATGATCTGAACATCATCGAACGGCTCAAGATCGCGATGGAACCTGCCCAGGACTTCGATGAAAAAGCCAGTGTCTCTGGCCAGCAATGAATCATACCAAATGCCATCGGGAATATCGCCAAATACCGCGCCCTGCGTTGCGCCTGCGGCGTCAACGACAGTTTTCGAATAATGGGTGCGAGAGGGTTGCCGCCCGCCCGAACCATCTGTCAACAAATAGACCCGTGGCTTGGTCTGTTCGAGCCAGTGGTGGACGCGGAGCTCATGGCCCGGATGCGCCAAAATGAGAGCGATGCCAACCTTGTCTGTCACAGCAGTCTCGATCCTTTTTTTGTTCTTGGTCGAGCAGCGCTTCCTTCTAAGACTCGCTGGCCTCTATCCTTCAATTGACGAAATGAAGACTGACGTCAAACAACCAGCGGAAGCTGGCCGAATTCCTTGCAACCATTTGTAAATGAACAGCTTTTTGAAAGAATAGCTTGCAAGTCCTGTCAGCGCCGTACAAGTGTGATCCGCATCCAGACTCTCTCTCAAACCAAAAAGCGTTCAGTTGCGAATTCTCATCACCAATCTTTTCGTCTCCAATAAAAGTGGTTCCGAGACTGTCGTGCAATTATTGGCCGACGGACTGCGCGCCGCGGGCCACCAGACCATGCTGCTAGCGCCTACAATTGGCGAAATGGCTGACCAATTGCGGCGCCGCGGCCACCATGTAGTCGATCGCATTGCCGAGATCGTCGACAAGCCCGACGTCATTCACGCCCAGCATCTTTCTCCCGCCCTCACGGCAATGGCGCGCTTTCCCGACGTTCCGGCTGTTTATTCCTGCCACAGTGCGTTCTTCGAAGTGGAGGTGCCCATGCCTCACCCTCAGATCAGGGAGTGGATCGCAGTGGATGAGGCGTGCGCCGAACGCAGCCTCTCGCGTGGCGTTCCTGCCAATAGATTGTCGCTCATCTACAATGCTGTCGATCTCAAGCGTTACCAGCAACGCATGCCGCTTCCCGCCGAACCGCGCCGGGGGCTTTTGCTAACGAAGAACGTTGAGCATCTGGCGGCTGTCCGCGACGTCTGCGAACGAGCCGGTATCGCTCTTGATGAACTTGGACCGGGTACAGCTCGGTTTTCTAATGAGTTGGAAAACGAACTCCCTGCCTATGACGTGGTTTTTGCTACCGCACGCATGGCGATCGAGGCGGCTGCGGTCGGCTGCGCTGTCGTTGTTTGCGATGCACGCGGAACAGCTGGAATGCTTTCGACCGAAAACATGGAGCGCTGGCGTAGCTACAACCTTGGTGTAGGGATCCTGACACGCCCCACAACCCCAGAAACACTGATCGAAGCGCTCAAGAATTATGACGCAGACGATGCTGGAAAGGTGTGCACTTATTTCCGCGTTCATGCCGGTACGGAAAATTTTGTCACCGAGCATCTGCGAGTCTATGAGCGCGCAATGCAGGCACCGCCCATTTCACCCGAAGCCGGCGCGCTGGCCACCGCAGAGTGGATTGAAGAACTTGTCGTTTCTTCTGCGCAACGGCGTTGGATGGCGCTGGTGCGTGAATTGCACGGCTGGCCCTATCCGCGGGATCAAGAGGAAATGCTAAGGCTCATGCGTGAGAGCGGTGACGAGGCTGACTTGCGAATCAGCACGGTGGATCGACATTTTACCGCGCTTTCCGATGCAGTGACGCAAATATCCACGCAGATCTCCTCCCAATCCGACCTGATTTCTTCGCAAGCCAACCAGCTATCCTTGCAGTCGAACCAGATTTCCACGCTAGCCGGGCACATCGCGTCCGCGCGCAAAATATATCAGGGGCTTCTGCCCGCCTTCATTCGCAAACGCTTTCATCTGCGCGGACGATAGCACTGATGGCTCCTCTCCCCGCAAGTCGCGGCTATGCCATTTGCACGTCGCCCCGATCTGGAAGCAATTTTCTATGCCAGCATCTTTCGGCCAGCGGCGTGCTGGGGCAGCCGCTCGAATATTTCAACTGGCGCGGCCGGCGGGTTTTTGAAAACCCAGCATACCCAGACGACATTCCGGGCCAAGTCGAGCAAATCCTGTCAGTCGGCGCCACGTCGAACGGAATTTATGCCTTCAAAATATTTGCGCATCAGCATGACTGGATCTCCGGTGAGATTTCCTGGTTTGACGCATTGCCTGAACTTCGTCTGGTTCTCCTCACCCGGCGAAACGTGCTTGCACAGGCGATCTCATGGGCCCGGGCATTGCAGACGGGGCAGTATCGCGCCAGTCAGATTGCCATATGCGAGCCGGTTTTTGATCCGGATCTGATCGCGACGCAATTGCGGGCTATTGTCGTCGAGACGGCACGCTGGGAGCTGTTTTTTGCCCGCACGGGTATCCAGCCCCTGCGGCTCATCTATGAGGATTTCGTCGATGCACCACGCAGCGCTGTGCAAGCGGTCGCATCATTCATGGGCGTTTCCCTGCCACGCGCCGAGAGCGAAGAAGTAGGCGTCACCATCCGCCAGCAGCGCGATTATCTTAACAGGGAGTGGGCAGAGCGATTTCGAACAGAGCGGGGGAACTGCAACACGATGGATCAATTGTAGTCCGTTCGGACACGTGCAAACCGCAAGCCTTGGCGTAAATGTGGTTATAGCGTCGCTCAGTGTGGCACCAACCTGCTATCCCATGCCTATCCTTTGATTCTTCCCCAGGCCTGCCATGCATTCCGACCCTCTCGATATTCTCAAGACCGTTTACGGGTTTGGTGCCTTTCGCGGCATGCAGGAGCATATTATTCGCCATATAGTGGCGGGCAACAGCGCCTTTGTGCTGATGCCGACGGGTGGCGGAAAATCGCTTTGCTACCAGATACCCGCATTAGCGCGCTCAGGTATGGGTCTGGTGATTTCGCCACTTATTGCACTGATGATGGACCAGGTAACTGCGCTGAAGGAAGCGGGAGTACGGGCGGCAGCGCTCAATTCCGATCTTGATGGGGAGGAACGCCAGACCTTGTGGCGGCAGATGCGCGATGGCAACCTTGACCTTCTCTATGTAGCGCCGGAAACCCTGATGCGCGATGCAACTCTGGCCGGGTTGCAGCAGATACAGCTCTCGCTCATCGCCATTGATGAGGCACATTGCCTTTCACAATGGGGGCATGACTTTCGTCCCCATTACCGGGCGCTCCGCGACCTGGCCGAGCTCTTTCCCAACGTTCCGCGCGTAGCACTTACCGCCACCGCCGATACGCCAACGCGCGGTGAGATCCGTGATCTTCTCCAGATCAGCGAAAGCGACTGCTTCGTCGACGGGTTCGACCGTCCAAACATTCGCTACACGATTGCCGAAAAGGACGACCCACGCCGGCAATTGATGGCCTTCCTGCAGGAACACAAAGACGAAAGTGGTATTGTCTACTGCCTGTCCAAGCGCAAGACGGAGGAAACCGCCGAATGGCTGGTTGGCCAAGGCTATACAGCCCTTGCCTATCATGGCGGCATGGAGCGTAAGGCGCGTGAGCGCGCGCAGCAGCGTTTTCAGCGCGACGAGGCCATTATCATGGTGGCGACTATCGCCTTTGGAATGGGTATCGACAAACCGGATGTGCGCTTTGTAGCGCATCTAGACCTGCCCGGTTCCATTGAGGCCTATTATCAAGAAACGGGTCGGGCGGGACGCGACGGGCTGCCGGCACAGACATTTATGCTCTATGGCACCGGCGATGTGGTGCAGCGCAACCGCTTTATCGACGAATCGGATGCGCCCGATATACGCAAGCATGTGGAACGGCAAAAGCTCGACGCGCTGTTGGGGCTGGCGGAAACCGCGCACTGCCGGCGGCGCGCACTGCTCAACTATTTCGACGATGACTGCGCGCCCTGCGACAATTGCGATACCTGCATCAATCCGCCCGAAATGTTTGATGGCTCGGTGCCGGCCCAAATGGCGCTGTCTTGCATTTACCGCAGCGGCGAGCGCTTTGGGCAGGCGCATATCATAGACATTCTGCTTGGCTCAGAACGCGAGAAGATTACCAGCAATGGCCACGACACACTATCCACCTACGGCATTGGAAAGGAATATCCCCGCCCGCTCTGGCGCGACATTTTACGCCAGATCCTGGCGCTAAGGCTGGCAGCAACCGATACTGCCGGCCATGGCGGCCTGCATCTGACGGACGCTGGCGTGACCTTCCTGAAGGAGCGCCCTGCCCTGATGCTGCGCAAGCCGCGACCAAAGCCCCTGCGCTCCGATAGACCTGCGGCAAGTGCTGCCACCCGCATGTTGCCGGACGAGCATGAGAACTTATTCCAGGCGCTGCGCGAAAAACGACGCGAGATCGCCCGCACCCAAAACTTGCCGCCCTATGTGATCTTTCATGACAAGACCCTGGTGGAGATGGCGCAAACGCGCCCCGCAAACCGCAGCGAGTTGAGCCGCCTCGCGGGCATTGGCGAGACCAAACTTGACCGCTATGGACCGGCGTTTTTGAGCGTAATCGCGGAGTTTGGGGCTTAGACTGGTGCGGACACCGGGAATCGAACCCGGACGATCGAAGATCGAGGGATTTTAAGTCTTAAAATCAATGACATATGGGGATATGTCGAGCCGTTTCATGGCTTACGCCCCCTGAGTTTCGCGACATCATCATCGTGTAGGGCCGTGTCGGACCTGGTCTCGTACCGGGCCTGACTTCGGGTCCGGGCTCGAAGATGAGGATCACGAAACATGGGTACCAAACTAACACAGGGAACGGTCAACAAGATAGCCGAGGAGCACGAGGCGGGACAGCAGGTCTACGACGCCGACGTGTCCGGCCTGCGCATTGTCGTAGGCAGCAAGTCGTCCAGCTACAAGCTGGTGGGCAGGATCAACGACGGGAGCAACCGTTACGTCTCAATCATCATCGGTCGCACCGACGAGGTGAGCCTCAAGACAGCTCGCGAGAAAGCAGCGGAACTGAAGCTGGCGCTCCGGCGTGGCGAGGACCCACGGACAGCGAAGCGGACGGTGCCGAGCCTGCGGTCGGCTTGGGAACGGTACAAGGAAACCAGAGGTGCCGAACTTCAGCCTAGCACGGTGGCTTGGTACGAGGAGAAGGTCGTCGGCGTTTTGAGGTCCATCCTCGATATTCCGTTGGACAAGCTCGACCGCGAGACAGTCCGCGCCCTCCACGAGAAGATCACCAAGAAGAATGGACCCTACGGAGCGAACGGTGCCATGCGCGCCCTCAAGGCTGTCTACAACGACGCAGCCCGTACCCAGGACCTGCCGCCGAACCCGGTCAGCCGCGCGGTGAGGATGAACAAGGAGGCTCCGCGCAAGTGGGCACTGGACGCCGCAGGCCTTACCGAAGCATGGCGCTGCCTCGACACGATGGAAGATCAGGTCAGGGCGGCGTGTTGGACGGTCATGCTGCTGACTGGCCTGCGGTCGCACGATGCACGGTCGATGCGGTGGGAACATCTGGACGCTGATGGCGTGCTCACGGTCCCGTCACCCAAGGGTGGAGCTGACAGAGCCTTCCGGCTGCCGCTGCCCCGCCACCTGCTTCAAGTCCTTGAAAGGGTCAGGCAGGAGACCGCTCCGCTAGAAAGCCCATTCGTCTTCCCCTCGATTACCAGCAAGTCCGGCCACATCGAGGAAATGCGCCGCACCGACGAATTTCCCCACGCACCACACCAGATGCGGCACACCTACCGGACGTGGTCGCTTGAGGCAGGCGTGGATATGCAGACGGTCACGCTCCTGATGAACCATCGGCCTGCCGGTGTGACATGGGGATACGTAACCCGCGCTCATCTTCTCGGCCATATGCGTGAAGCGCAGGAGAAGGTTTGCGCCGCCTTGGTCAAGCACCGGGGCGGCTGAAAACGCCCTCCACACGGTCCGGCATGAAGTGTTGGTATGTCATGACCTGCCGCCTCGGTAGCCTTTCCCGATCGGACATAGATCGGAAAGGAGCCGAACATGGAACACCTTGTCAGAGAGGCACTGGTGCGCCTCGATCGCATCGAAGCGGGTCTTAGGACGCCGCACAGGGAATACCTCGATACAGAAGACGCAGCCGTCTTCACCAGCATCTCGGCGGTTCAGCTTGCCGAGTGGCGCTCGCGCGGCGGTGGCCCGCGATACATCAAGATGGGCCGGAAGGTCCTGTATGCCGTGCGCGACCTGCGGGAGTTCGTAGAGTCGTTCGGCAGGGAGGCGCTGTCATGAGCCCGCTTGAAACGAAGAGCGGGCGCGCCGCTGTCATCGACGCGCCCGAGAGCAGGCTTCTGGAGAAAGACGGAGCGGAGTTCAAGCGCGACGTCGGTTTCAAGGATGCCGCGCCCTCGGTGGCGGCGACGCCATTGCTCCTCGACCTCATCCCGCTCCACCGCCGCGACGCCGTCGATGCCAAGGGCCGCCCCATCGGCAAGGCCCCGCTGCATAGCGGCTGGCGCCGTCAAACGCCGCTGACCGAAACAGAGGCGGCGGCGCATCTTGCGTGCGGGAAGAACCTTGGCGCTCGGCTTAGGGACGACCAGCTTGTGATTGACGCTGACCCGAGGAACTACCCGGCTGGTGACAATCCGCTCGCGCGGCTGATCGCAGATATGGGATTGCCTCATGGGCCAACGGTAGAGACAGGAGGCGGTGGATTTCACCTGTACATGCGCAAGCCTGCGGATATGCGGGTGCGCGACGCATTGCCTGAACTTTATCCAGGCATTGAGTTCAAGACTGTCGGCCGCCAGGTGGTCGTTCCTCCTTCGGTGCATCCAAACGGCCGTCGTTACGATTGGGATCCTTTGTTCGGTTCCGATATGACCGTGCCGAACGTACCGGATGCGCTTCTGACCTTGCTACGGAGGCCGGCAGCATCTTCGGCGACCGTAGACGGCGCGATGACTTCCGAACAGCTTTCGAAGCTCCTGGAAGGCCTGGATGCGCGCGATTTCGGCAGCAACGACCTCTGGCTTCCAATCGCCATGGCCTGCCACCATGCGACTGGCGGGGATGGTATCGACGCCTTCCTCGACTGGTGCGCGACAGACCCGGACTATTCCGACAGGCTCAACACGGCGCGTGCAAGGTGGGAGTCTTTCGGCAGGGATCGCCCTGAGTCGGTGACGCGCCTTACCCTTTACAAGGCGCTGCACGAAGCAGGTCGTGGCGATCTGGTCGAGGCCGCAGAACGGTCGGACCCAGTGGACGATTTCCCTGTAGAAGAAACGGACGCACCTGAACCTCGGGAGCGTGACCTCATCGAACAGATGAACGAGCGCTTCTGCGTCGTCCTCAATGGCGGCAAGTTCGCGGTGTTCATGGAAGACGAGGATGGCATCTTCGATCCGCCGCGTCGCCTGTGGACCAAGATGTCTCGCGCCGATTTTCTCCACTTTCATGAGGATGAGCGTGTGAAGGCAATGGGCAGTCGGCGTGAAGTCAGTGTTGCCGAACTCTGGCTGGCAAGCCCTCGTCGGCGCAAGTATCCCGGCATCGTGCTTGATCCTGAGGGACGTGATCGCGGCAAGCTCAACCTCTGGCGTGGCTGGGCGGTCGAGCCGAAGCCAGGCAATTGGTCTACAATGCGCGAACTGATTGAGCAGGTGCTGTGCTCGGGAGACCGCGCATCCTCGGACTATGTCCTGCGCTGGATGGCCTTCATGTTCCAGCACCCAGGCACATCGCCTGAAGCGGCGATCACCTTTCGCGGTCGGGAAGGAACCGGCAAGGGTACGCTCGGCCGCGCACTCATGCAGATCACGGGGACACACGGCCTCACGGTTTCGTCGCCTGCTCAGTTTGCTGGTCGGTTCAACGCCCACCTGCGCACCGTTGCCTTCCTGTTCGCCGACGAGGCGTTCTGGCCGGGGCACAAGGAGGCGGAAGGAGTGTTGAAACAGCTCGTGACGGAGCCGGTCATAGCGTTCGAGGGCAAGGGCGCTGACATCGTCCCCGGCCGCAATCTCATCCACCTGATGATGGCGAGCAACAACGAGTGGGTCATTCCCGCAGGGCTCGATGCTCGGAGGTTTGCGGTCTTCGACGTGTCTGATGCACGCCGCAACGATAAGGCTTTCTTTGGAGCGCTCAACGCCCAGATGGCGGCTGGCGGTCTTGCCGCGATGCTCCACGACCTGCTGGCGATGGACATCGAAGGTTGGCACCCTTCTCGTGGCATCCCGAAGACGCAGGCACTTGCTGAACAAAAGGCTTTGAGCCTTGATCCTGCGTCGAAGTGGTGGATGGCGCTGCTGGATCGAGGATCACTGC
Source organism: Mesorhizobium sp. NBSH29 (assembly GCF_015500055.1). Taxonomy (NCBI): domain Bacteria; kingdom Pseudomonadati; phylum Pseudomonadota; class Alphaproteobacteria; order Hyphomicrobiales; family Phyllobacteriaceae; genus Mesorhizobium; species Mesorhizobium sp. NBSH29. The sequence continues at coordinate 2,533,697 of NZ_CP045492.1, read as the reverse complement.
CTGTCACGGAGCTTGTCGCTTGGGACCAGGGACCTGCGGAACTCGATCCGGTTTCGAAGGGGGAACTTCTGGAAGACTACGACCGCTTCCTGAAGACGAACAGGGTCTTCAGCGCCAAGGCCAGCCATCGTGCTCTGGCGACGGCTGGAAGGTCGCTCGGCCTTCAGACCGGCAAGACGAAGACCGGCGAGAGGGCCTGGACCGTTCCACCGCTGGCCGAGGCTCGACGGCTCTTTGAGGAGCGCCTTGGCGCCTCCGGCATGTTCGACTGACTGGCGATGCCCTCCCTTCACCACCGAGGGAGGGCCCCGGTTTCATCCGATGCACGGGATGCACGGGACCGGACACTTAGAGACGCTTCCGATCCTCAAAGTGTCAGACGAAAAAGCTATATATATCTTATACTTAGACACTAAGGACACTTTAGACAGTATATAAATCGGTTCTATGAAAATTCAGCTTCGGATCATGGGCCGGACTTAGGGGCATATGAGCCGGAGCGACGAGAAATTCCGGTACGCAGAAGTCGAAAACGAAGCGTCAGGCGTCTAAAGCGTCATTTTTCTTACGGATCATGCACTTAGACCGGACGCATAGCTTTCCCAAAACGACCGAAGCGTCCTCAAAGCATTCAGGCCTGTAGCCCATATGGGGCCTCTCCCTGGTCGATAGGGAATGCCGCCGCCTTGGCTTCGACCTTCAGGCATGGCGTGTACTTCGGCGCTGCTCTCCAAGCCTTGGCGACGTCTCGATGGCCGCCTGCATTCCGTATGTCCTCGCGCGCGAGGATAATGGAGGCCTCCCAGCCATACCTTCCTCGCGAGTGCCGCAGGCGACGCCCACGCTAGCACCAGCGTAGCCAGCCCGACCGAGAGGGCAAGGCCGGAGTCGGCACGTTGGTGTGGGTGCCAGCGGCAGAGCAGCGAAGCGGCGGCCTGGGGCGCAGACACAAGGGATCGTCTGTCTTACGTCCCTCCGGGAGGCCGAAAAGGCCAAGCATTGCAAGCACTTGGAGGGAGCCTTTTCCCCGGCCCGGCCCCAAGCCCGACGAGAAGGGCGAAACAACCCACTTCCCCGGAGCAGCAGGCCGGCGTCCTGGGGTCTCCATATGCCCCGTGGGCTCCCCTGGAACGGGGTGTCCCAGCGTAGCGGATTCAAAATTTTGAGAAGTGCTGGCGTGCGGGCGAGCCCACGGGGCGCACGGTGCACGGGATATAAGGCACGGAGGCATCATATGGCTAAGGATCGAACCGAGGAGGCTGCCCTCCGGTTTGCCGAGGGGCGCAGACGGCCCGAGTTGGATCGTCGGTGGTCGCCAGAGGTGGAGGACGCGGTCCTGGAAATCATCGGCCGCACGGGGAGCCCCAAGCGCGCCGCCGAGGAGCTCGGGGTCAGCACATCCACCATTCATGATCACCGCCGCCGTGACCACGAATTTCGGGCGCGGTACGCCGTGGCCATGGACGACGCATTCACCGCCGTCCTCGGGCATGCCTTCACGCGCTCCTTCGACGAGGTGCGCCCCTCGGACCGGTTGACTGAGGTGTTGCTGCGGTTGCGGTGGCCCGAACGGCTCGGTTCGTTCCTACAGGTTGCAGGGGAAGCATCTGGCTCCGGCGCACTCGACCCGATGGTGATCGCCCGCATGCCATCCGAGGACAGGACTTCGCTCATCGCCCTCCTGGAGAAGTACCAGCAAGTGCAGGGTGACCTTGCCCTCGCGGAGGGGCTCGATGGCGTCGCGCTCCTGGTCTGACACGTTGCGCGACCTGCGCGAGGCCGAGCGCCTAGCCCGCTCGCTGGAGGGAACGGCTCCCGGCATCGTCGCGCTTGAGGGCGGCGGCGACGAGCTCGTGAGCCAGTATGGCCGCCCGACCGGCGCTCAGTTTTGGCGCCTTGACCCGTTCCCCGAGGCGCTGTGGGAGGCCATGGCATCCGAGCACGCCAAGGGGACGCGGGCGTCGTCTGCCGATTAGTCAATGAACGACCAGCCGGGCTCGCCTTTAGCGATGCGCTCGGCAACTGCCGACTGTCGGCAGTGCTCACCCTTCGCCGCCGCCCTTATGCTCCGATACAACCTATCGCCCACCCGCACCCGCCTCCCGTTCGGATATTGATCCAGCAACCCGTGCATATAGAGCCGCCGCAAGGCCTCGAATATCTGGCAGGGCTGGCCGGTGTAGCCGCGTCCAAGACTGTCCAGCATCTCCCGGATACGTGCATACGTCGGTCTCACGCCCTGGTCGTTCAGGTGCAGCGCGTACGCGCGGATCATTACCCATTCGTTGGAATAGTTCCTGTCACCCGGTCGTAGCTGGCGCTGCTTCTCAATAATGTCTGAGGTCCAACGTATCTCTCTCATGGGATGCAGTTTGTACTATTGATGCCCTTTAAAATCAAATGTTTAGTTCCAACAGCATCATCCATCTGTCATCCTTTTTCCTGTGCCCCAGCAGGAGGGCGATAAGCTACGAAAGGAAAAGGCATGAACATGATCGTTGAGGACCGGCGCCCTGTGTCGGTCGAGAGGACGCGGGTATTTGCAAGTGACCTTGTCGCAATCGCGAAGGTCCAACAAATCGTCGGATCGCTCGTCGGGGCCTCGTTTGACCTTGAACCGAGGCGGATGGCTTTACTTGCAAAGCTGGCTCTAGACGCCGGGGATCTGATTGATTGCGCGCTGCCACCCGAACTGGTGCTGGCCATTGTGGCAGTGGGCGCCAGGGCCAACAAGATGCCCGAAAACACGGCTTCGGCTGGACTCTGGGCATTTGAGCTTGAAGCTCGGGCCTTAGAAGAGGCTCGGCAGGTCTGGCACGACCACATGGAGCGGGGTCCCGATCGTCGGACTCCCTCGATCATCCGGGCTCATCGGGAGCAAGAAGGCGATTCGGTGCCATCTTACGAGCCTAATTCTATCCATTAGGCCGAGGGCGACGTCCATAGATAACCAACCAATAGGAGAGAGTGACAATGAGCAATGCGAAGAAGAAGACAATCACTATCAGGCCAAAGCGCGTGGACATCGAGCGATTCTCGCACCTCGACACCGAGAGGAAGCGGGTCGCTGCGGCGACCGCATGGGCGGGTATGCGTGCGTTTCAGCTTGAGATGGGGCCTGGGCATGCAGCGCTTGACTTAATCGCGAGCGAATTGCCGGCAGCGTATCAGCGCAATTGGGCGAAGAAGCTGCTTGCAGCGGCGTAAGTGCTGGTCCGATCCGGCATGGCAGCGAGCCATGCTGAGAACGTCTACGGATCGGCCGATGGGCCGATCCGGTCACCTCAATGGAGGTGGACGCTCCTGCGGGCTGTGACCCGCGCCAAGGTCCTCCGGCCTGGTTGAGCGTGACGCTCAACGACGAAGGAGAAGACCAGATGGCAACTAAGAAGGCTCCACCCACCCTGACGAAGCCGTGGGTCGACGTGACGTCGATCAAGGCCTCGCTCACGCGGGCACGCGAGCTCCACTCGGAGAACGCCAAGCGCATATCCGAGATGAACGTACGGGTGGCAAAGCGCCGGGAAGAGCTCGAAGCCACCCTGTACGACCTCACACCCTCCCAGCGATCACAGGTCGTCGGTCGTGCCCTCGGCGGGTTGCGGGCGGACCTGAAGCGTTCCAGCCTCGACGCCCGAACGACCCGGTTGCGTGAAATCGACGCCCTTCGGCGCTCGGTCGAGGACGCAGGGACGCACTACAATTCCAGCATCCAGATGCTGATGCGCGACAGCCTCGGCAGCGAGCGTCGGAGCCGGCTAATCCAGCAGCTCGAGCATGCGGGCAAGGTCGAGCTCGCGAGCCTTGCGGCTCTCGCGGTATCCACGAAGGACCGCGAGCTTGGCGCGGTGCTCGCCTCGCAGGTCGGCCGGATGCCGCATAGCGAACGTCCGTTCTCGCCGCACGAACTCGCCGATCGCTTGGTCGGAGACGATCACCGGGCCGTGCAGGCTGCCATCATGGAAGTGAGCGAACTCGCCCAACGGGCGGTCCTAGACGACCGCGCCTTTGAGGCTGGCCGTGCATCTGCCGAGGGCAGCATCGGCATCGCCCTCCGCGCCCGAGACCGGGCCGCACTCAACGCCCCAGAAATTCGAGATGACAACGAGGAGAACTAACCATGGCCACCTTTGCATTCTTTCCTGTCCGCGAGGAACACCGCCGCGCTGACGGGCTCAATTTCGCGCTAGCGGTCGGCGCATCGGCATCGGCTGCGCGCGTCGCAGCCGAAATTCTGCTTGGCGAGCCGAACGCGCTCGTCGGTTGGACGAGTGTAGACCTGACCTCCGCGCCCGCAGCCTTCGTGGGAGGCATGCCGGTTGGCGCAAGGGGGCAGTCCGTGTGGCCAAGCCTCGACCGGGGCGGCTCCTACATGAAGGGAGCCTGACCATGGCCCGATCCCGCGACCCGGCGATGATCGAGCTAGCCCGCCGCAGCAAGGCGCACCGTGCCCGGATGATGGGCTGCCTCGCCGGATGCCCCGTGGTGCAGGTCAAGGACCTCTGGGTAGAGGCCGGGCTCGACCTCGACCGCTATGCCGACGACGTCTACATGCAGGTCCACCACGCCGAGAGGCTTCTCAACCTTGGCTACCGGCCGGTGGTCATCCCGGCGATGTCGGGGGCGGCAAACGTCCTGATATTCGTCCGGGAACCCTGGGCACTGGACGCGCATGCAGGCGCGGTTCACCCGCGCCTGCGGCCTTAGCTCGAAGATGGGGACCCCCTCATGGCGCTCCTCGTCTACCGGGCGCAGCGCGACAGCATGCCTAAAGACATTCACTGACGGAATACGACACCGAACTACCGCCGGCCCCCGGCTCCGTATGCGATTGAAAGGAACTCGGCCATGGCCGGACTTGATGACTTGGCAAATAGGCTCGACCGCATCGCCGTGCGGGCCGAGGGAAACGTTGAGCGGGCAATGAAGGACTGCGCCAAAGTCGTGCTCCGCTCCGTAGTCGAGGGGACGCCGGTCGATACGGGCACGGCCCGCTCGAACTGGACGCCGGAGTTGGATCGCGCCTTTGAGGGGCTGTTTCCGGCCCGCGTTCCCGGCACTATGGGCTCGACTGGCGACGCGAACTCCGTCGCGACAATCGAGGCCGGCGCGCCAGTCATCGAGGCGTTCGACATTGGCACGAACCGAGAAATCCACATCACGAACAACGCCGGACATATCCAGGCGCTCAACGACGGCCACTCGAAGCAGGCGCCTGCCGACTTCGTGCGGATCGCGGTGCTTGAAGGGCTCGCCACCGTGCGCGGCGCGAAGATTTTGGACGGCTGAGCTTCAGGACTCTGGCGGCGTCAGGAGTGCTGCCGGCGTCGTCTTCAGCCGCTCGGCCAGCTTGGCGATCATGGTCAGCGACGGGTTCCGCCTGCCTCGCTCAATTCCGCTGACGTAGGTGCGATCGATATCCGCCTCCAGGGCGAGTGACTCCTGCGACAGGTCGAGGGCTTTCCTCGCTGTTTTCACGTTCTCGGCCAAGACTCTGCGATAGTCCAACATCGGCGCAATGCGCCAGCATGTAGACGGATCGTCCACGGACTAATCGTCACAATTATCGCTGACAAATCTAAATGTTGAATATAGTCTGCATCTATGGAGACATTCAGCACGATAGTCACATGGTTTTATAAGGGGCTTGCCACATGGTACGTGGCGGCGATTGTCGGCGGTCTTCTGATGTATGCTGCCGAACGGCGCGACCGGCGGCGCGAACCGACCGATGACGACGTTCTGCACGCCGCGGCTTTATACCGTGAATACTACGGCGCCGAGGCGCACAGGGTTATCGGTGACCACATGCTCGCGGCGTCGTTTGCGCCAGATGGTCGGCACAAGCGCTTCCTCAAGCGGGTATCGACCGAACTGTTAAGTAAAATATCTGTGATCGAGATTGAGCTGGAAAAAAAACAAATAGACGGCGCCCAGAAAGACCTACTTGGACCCAAGAATATCCGCTGCGACCTTTGATTTTAGATTTAGCAATAGGCCTGGCGCATCTAAGCCATGCCGCTCAAAAAGCTCGGCTGCTTGTGCTCTCCAAACAAGATCTCCAGGTTCGGAAAATGTTCTTCGCAACTCACGCAAGGTTGACAATGCTGTCTTTGCCCATTCGCGAAAATCAGACAAATTCCAAAAAAGAACCGTATTGAGATGAGGAAGAGCTCCTACTTCTGCTCTCGATACCGGCGACACCAGTACGGGTACAATATTGGTACCCAAGCATTCCGGCACATTGGCACGCATCCAATCGGGATGAGTTGCGGCCTGACGAGCTTTAGTCGCATCCAATGTTGATGTTCCGAGGGCACCAGCGTGATCCTCAAATACAAAACACAGTTTCCCAACAATCCACCACGGGTCAGGCGAAGCGTCAACTTCTCTTTTGCCTGCACTAAAACCAAGCAACTGACCAAGAAGGACATGGGCACCCTCGAAGGGGCCTTTTTCCTTCGAGTTCAAGCCATCAATAACTTCCTTTTCTTTTGCGTCGAATTTTCGATCATGTAGTTTGCCTAATCGATCAAAAATACCCTCAACTCGTTCGATCTGAGCAAAGACCAAGCTCTTGTCATCATCTGCAACCTGATCGCCTGACTGAAATCGGGAAAGCTCTACAAGCCAAGGTATACCGGCCGCAGCCTTCTTCGCTGTGGCAAAATGGTCACGCGCTTTAGCGGCGAGCCCAGAAGTGCCGGACTGCGCGCCGAGCCATGCGGCGCTTCCAGCCAAATAATGCCAAAGAGCTCGATAACCTTTTAATTCTGGGGCAGAAAGAATTCCTAGAACTCCTTCAGCAGCACCGAGCGCCGCCTCTGCATCACCCTGCCAGAGCTTCTTTTGAAACTCAATTTCGCGATCAACAATTGCCTGCAACTCGCCCATTGCAGGCATCACTTGCTGAACAGCCGCCGCCCTCTTTGCAATTATCTGATTGTTTGCCTCTTCCCATTTTGGACCGTTGTCGAGGAACGTTTCTAAGTTTTCCGTGAAGTCCTTTAAGCTTGCGCCTTGCGATTGTTCGATGCCAAACTCAAGCTCCGCCTGTAGTTCGGGATGGAAATGTCGCCGGCGCTGTGGGTCTGCTAAATAGTTGGGAAAATCTTCTCCTGTTACAACAACAGCAGAGTAATCTTCCAAAGACCTGGTGCAGCGACCGATGGCCTGAAGTACTCTGGTTTGAATTCTGTCATTAAAGAGTGCATTCGCGCCCATTCGACTCATCAAAAAGCGCTCTTGAGCATTAGTTGCTCTTGGAAGCCCCTCAACAAACAAAAGTCGGCAGGAATCCCCTGGAAAATCTATTCCATCGTAGCGATTCGCGACAACAGCAACGGCCTGTTCGCTTTCCACGAAATCTTTTTTGGACTTCTCAATATCTCCCGCACCAAATATTTTATAGCCAAGTTTAGTAGCTACTTCGTCGCGGACCTCAGTTGCCGCTTGATCGCTTGGCACGAGAACTAAACTCCTTCCCGCGTCTTTAATCAGCGAACATCTAAAGTCGCTCATTTCCGAATCGGGAAGTGTAAGACCTGGAAACATAAAATATCGTCTGCCTATTCCTTGACGATCCCAACCGCTTGGAACAGGAAGTCGAGTAATAGATGTGCATCCGGTAAGCCGTTCCAGATCGCCGCCGCCACCAAGAGTTGCCGACATGAAAATTCGTTGCTTGGCGCTAGAAAACGGAGCATGTGTCCAAGTTGGCGGAATGAGCGGCCGAAGCAGAATGTCTTGGGAAGTAATATAAAGTTGGCATGCATTCAGATGGTTGCGGACCATACTCCACGAAAATCTGAGATCGCTCCCAGCCGTTTGGGTATCCATAAGATCCCTAAACTCATCCCTAATTTCTTGGAAGGTTGGCGTTGGCAGTTTATCGGCCCATGCGACATCCGCTGAGCTCTCCCACTTTCCCGTCAAGCGTGAATAATTTGCCGGATCGATGAGCGGGCGTATTAAGCCACAGATGGCGGTGTGAACGTTGGAATGTTCGGAGCGAGAAATCCTAACTGCCCAAAGGGCCGAGATGTAGTTTTCTGCTGCATGAGCATCATCTACAATAATTATGTCTGGTGTTTGCTGGCCGCTAAAGAATGGATTGGTATTGAAAAGCGCGCTATAGGTAGTGACACCAACACGCTGACCTAGTTGGTATTCTGCCTTGGCACTCGGGTCATAACTGTTGACCGCTCCGACAAATCCCCTGACCGTAAGGCCGTATTGCTCTTCTGCCTGTTCCACAACTTGGTGAACAAGCTGCTTTGTTGGGCAAAGATAAAGGACCCGTTCCTGAAATTTTCTTCGGCGCCATTCGCCGACCATGAGACCAACGAGCGTTTTTCCGCTGCCAGTTGGCAGCTGCAAGGCGACGTTGGCCGCGTTGAGCGCTTGACTGCAATATGACTTCATCATCTCACCTTGATGAAGAAGCACACCTTTGATTTTTCGACGCGGTAAATCGAGTATTAGTTTTTCAGGGCTATCAGGAACTGCGGCCGGAGGTTGTGTGCTCTTAAATGCCATTGTTAACTATCAACCTCTTCATTCGCCGCATTTTCGGCTTTGCCGATTTCGGTATTTTCTATCCCAGTCAAATACTTCTCATAGGTCTTTTGAAGATAGTTCAATGAGCTCTCTTTATCGACGTTCGCTTGAAGATGTTCCTGAACGAATTTCATTCTAGATTTGCATTCGGCCAGAACTTCAGCCCACGTTTTAACCCACACCTCAATGCTGCCGTCTTCCGACTGGAAGACCTGTCCCCGTGCTTTGCCTTTTTGCTTCGTCTCGACCCGAGCGAATGCGTCCAGATCGTTTGAGAGCACCCAGAAGCTCCAACGGGTTTTCAGGTGACGGAACCTCTCGTCGTCCGCCACCGTAAAGGCATACTTCTTGACCTGCGTGATCTCGTCAGCGCCAACCTTCACCGACGGCCTCTTGAGCTCAACCACTAGATGCTCGCGCTCGTCGGCGTGATTTTGCGGCACTGATCTAGATAGCATAAGGTCCACTATTCCGACTTTGCCATCGATCCTCTTCACCGGTTGGTCGATCATGGTGTCAGCGCCGATGAGTTTGCGGTGCTTACGCAGAACTTCCGACAGTGATTGATCATCTACCGTAAGGTTGAACTCTTCGCCAAAAATCCAGGTATTGTTCTCTGCAATCATGCGGTGGAGTTGGCTTCGCTCCTTCAACAGTTTCTTGGTGTCGGGGTCAAAGAGCACTGTTTCGAGGCCGTGGACGAATTTGAGACGGTCAGCCACCAACTTTGAGGCGCTGATGACGTTTGCCAGATCGGCCTCTTCCAAAAGTTTGGATAGCTCCTTCTGAGTCTTCTCAGGCAGGTCAAGGACCTCGGTCAAGATGTGTTGGAGCTCGTCAGGTCCCCGTTCGATCGCCTGCCTCAGCATCCGCATCTGGAACGCTTTGGTACGCTTGCTCTGCTCCCCAAAGTCCTGCAGGTGTTTGTTCACGTTCAGAGCGACAATGTCGAATACCTGCCGTTCCGCCTTCTCGACGGTGGTCAAAGGTTCGGAACGATAGGGATAGATTTCCTCGGCCTTCCACTGATCGATCTCGGACTGTGCGGCCTCAACCTCCTTGGCTCGAAAGAACGCCTTGATGAGTTCCGAGGCCTCGTCGTAAGCGGCCTGTAAAGGCGCGTTCATCTCAGAAAGGTCAAGAAGGCCCTGTTCCTGGAGTGCACCGATGAATGTTGATTTGAGATAGGCCGAAAATTGGAAGCCCGGTGTGTGAAACTTCGGCGTAACGCGATGGAATGGAAAGCCTTCTGGGCCGCACAGGAAAAACCACCGCTCGGACGCGGACATCCACTGTATGACTTCAACTTCTGCGGGATAGTCCTTGCCATCCTCCGTTATGGGCGACAGGGAGAACTTTTCACGGCTGGCGATCGCCTTTGAAGGGTCGAGGCGTTCTCCTTCGATGAATATTCCAACGTCTGCATAGTCGGTCAGGTATAGGGCGAATATCTCGGATAACGACTGGACCGCGTACTGCGGATCAAGGGACCGATAGGCCCTGTCGAGTTCGGTAATCCGCACCTCGACACCGGTCTTGAGCGCTGGCTCGACTTCCGTAGGATCAGTCACCCGAACGTCAACGAGATCATCCCTGATAACCGTGATTTTGTAGCCATATAGCTTTTCGCCATCAAGGTAACGGACGGTCCAGTCAGCGACGCGACCGAGGGCGAGCGCCTTGAAGCGCCCCTTTCCTTCTTTGCCATGCAGAATACGGCCCTTTGACTTGGACCGTGAGCCGTGAGCCTTCCAGGAGCCGCCTAGCTTCCCGAAAATAGCCTCTACGTCGGAGTGAGGCATGCCATGTCCGTTGTCCCGGATCGTCACTGAACGCATTGAGATATCGTCGGATTCAATCTCTAAATCTACCCGAGTGGCGTCGGCGTCCACGGCATTCCAGATGAGCTCGGCGACAGCCTGTATCGGCTTTGCGCTCGCGAGCTTCTTTATATGGTCGCCTTCGACCCTAACCCTGTAATGCGCTTCCGTCATCTCACTCCCCCCAATTACCCCGACGCCTCAAATTAGAACAAAATAAGAACAGAGCCAAACACAATTCCTGTGAGGCTTATTGGCCAGAAAGGTATGGTGGCCGCTGTGGGACTCGAACCCACACGGGCGATGCCCGAGGCATTTTAAGTGCCTTCCGTCTACCAGTTTCGGCAAGCGGCCTTCAGTATTTGTACCCTCCTAACCCATGCCCGCGACTCATGCGAGCCACGTCCATCGGGCCTATGTCAGGCCTTATTCGGTGCGTTCGGACCTAAGCGCATGATCCGGTTGCGCTTTTCTGCGGACACGCCGGGATTTTAAGTCCCTTGCGTCTACCAATTCCGCCATGTCCGCGCGACGACACTGGTACTGCAGCTGAGACAGAATGCAAAGCCCGAACCGATCCGGTGCAGGCTCACGCGAGAGCAAATTTTGAACCAGCAGCTTTACGGGATCAAAATCGTGGGAAAAGCATTTATCGATAGCCCCTTGATTGTGCGGCGCGCTTGACCAAAGCCGACTTATATGGCGAGGTCATGAAAACCACCGGAGGGGCGACCGGGAGGATTAGGATGGCAAAACCAAGAATAAACAGCCCTGACTACCCCAGCACCCACGTTTCCTATCAGCGCGAGTGTCAGATGGCGCTGGAGCCTTCGCTGACCAAACTTCTGGCTATGGCATGTGATGCTGGCTGGGATGAACGGCAGGCAACGTATGCAGTCATGATCTTAGCTGCAGATCAAATGCAGCGAACAGACGCCGCAGGCCTGGAAGACACGGCGCTGTAGATCGATGCACTATTGATCTTGCGCGTCCGATTTACGCGTCTTGTCGATGGACTCCTCAACTTTTTCTGTGAGGCCCATGCCTCTTGACGGCGGGCGGTCGGAGGGATCGCCAGTTTCGGTTCCGCCACGGAAAATGCCGTCCTGGACAAGAATGTGGCCCGGCCTTGCCGGAAACTTTCTGGCACCCGTCTCGCGGTGGTTTTCGCCTTCGGGGGCCGCTTCCTGTTCACTCTTGGGTTCGTTCGACATTGGTTTTATCCCTTCGGTCAAAAGGAGAACCCGTTTAAGCTGGACTCGTTCCAGATTCAGTCGGGAAGAAGTTCGGTTATTCGAGAAAGCTGTCCGTGGTTGCGCTTAAAATCGTTGCTGCCTTGTTCACCCATGCACATTTGCCATAAGGACAGGCCATGGTGTTTTGAGTGCGCAGGATCCGTTCTCGTCGTCCTATTCGATATTAAAGGGAACCCGAACCTATCTGGAAAGCCCGCGCGGCGACACGTCGAATAAAGGCTGCCACCCGTGATGCATCGCTGAAATGCGGCATGTGCCCGACACCATCCAGAAGTTTGATCTCAAGACCCGGCAGATGGTTCATCAGATCAAGCCCGTGGCGTTCATAGTCGAGCACGCGGTCGGCTGTCCCGAACAACAGGCCAGATGGCAGACCAGACCTCGCGATCTCGCCATAGCGTTTTTCCAGCGCCGGCAAATCGTGTTCGAGGGCAGTGAAATCGTCCACCGTTGCCAGGAAGTGGCTCGGCCGCAGGCCGACCCAGCCGCCACCTTCTGTCATGTAGTCGGCAGGGGGAGTTTGCGGAGCAAAAATATAGGCCAGCGTCTGCGGGGCATATTTGAGCGCGGTTGGTATAGCGACCGTTGAAGCCAGAAGCCGGCGTTTTGCGCGCGAGGGAATATAGAGCGGCTTGAATTCAGGCGGCACGGTTTCCTGAAACCACGTCAGCGGTGAGATCAGGGCAAGACCGGAAATCGAGCTCGGATGTTCAAGAGCTATCGCCAGCGCAACCAGCCCGCCCAGCGAATGGCCGACAATTACAGGTTTGCGGTCGAGCTTCAGCTGATCGATGAAATGCGCAATTATTCGTGCCTGAGCCACCGGGCCACTCTCCTCCATCGCGGCGGAATAGCCGGATCCTGGGCGGTCGAGCGCGATGACGCGAAAATTGTCCTTGAGATGACTGAACAGCGGCTGGAACTGCAGAAGCTGAGCGCCAAGCCCATGCAGAAACAGGATCGGCAGTCCCTCGCCCGCATCGAGATAGTGAAGCCGCACGCCATCTACGGTGACGAAGCTGCCCGCAGCCGGCACCATCTGCTCGGCGCGTGACGCTATGCGACGGGTGGCATGGACGAAGTAGCCGGCCACGAGAAGTATAGCGCAGATCAGCGCCACCAGAGTCCAGATTAGAATTGTCGCTGCCAGTGCCATAAGTCCCTGTCGCGCCCGAAACTTGGCGCCATCCTTCAATGCATCTCGAACACGCCTTTGGTGGCGAAGATGGCGTCTGACCAATTGGTGGGCCGCTCGATCATGCGATGTACTTTCGGACCTTCGGGGCCGCTATGGAGCGCGCGCAGTTTGGCACCGACCACAGCATCGGCATGGGTGGTGCGCAAATTGTGACGGCGATACTCCACCCAAGTCGGCAGGTGGTAGCTTTCCATCCAGGACTCAGCGTTTTCCATATCGCGGCAAAGCGTCCAATTGCGCGCGCCATTGCGGCTCCGCACACGGCGGCGCTCGGACATAGCCTCAAGAAAAGCCTCAGTGTCTTCTTCCTTGATGATGAACTCGACCATCACCAGGATCGGGCCGCTTCGCGGTTTAAGCTCCAGTGCCAGCGCCGGCTCGCGCCAGGCATTGAGCGGGTCGAGATTGAGCGTTGTTTCCCTAGGCAGCGCAAATTTCAGCCCGACTATTGCACCGATGACCAGCAGCGCAGCAGATATCAAAAGCGCCCTGTCCGGACCAAAGTTTTCGGCCAGTTGGCCCCACAGCCAAGCGCCGACTGCCATGCCGCCGAAGGTTGCGGTCTGGTAGATCGCGAGCGCCCGGCCGACCACCCAACGCGGCGTCGACATTTGCACTGTGACATTGAAGAGGCTGAGCGCCATGACCCAGGCTGCACCACCCACCATAAGGGAAGGCCCGGCCTGCCAGAGACTTGCGCTGAACGACAAGCTGAGCGCACAGAGCGCGAACGCCAGGAAAGCCATCCTAACAATCCATTCCGCCGACAGACGCTGGCGCAGCCGCGCGCTTAAAAACGCGCCGCCTATCGCACCTATGCCGAAACAGCCGAGCAGAACACCATAGGTCAACGGTCCACCGCCGAGAAGATCTCGCGCTACCAGCGGCAGCAAAGCGAGGATAGAAATCGCCGAAAAGCCGAAGATAAAGGAGCGTAGCAGCACCTTTTCTATGTTGGGCGACATGGCGACATAACGCAGGCCGGCACTCATAGCGCTGCCCAGCGTTTCACGCGGCAGCGTACTTGGCTGGTCGGGTTGACGCCAGCGCAACAGCACAAAGATCAGCGCCAGATAGCTGCAGGTGTTGACGGCAAAGGCGGCAGCGGCCCCGCCCGCTGCAACAATCGCGCCGCCTATCGCAGGTCCGACGCTGCGCGTCAGGTTGAAGCCGACGCTGTTCAACAGCACTGCGGCGGAAATGTCGTTGCGTGGAACAATGTCGCCCACAGATGCCTGCCAGGACGGGTTGTTGAGCGCGATGCCGCAGCCGATCAGGAATGTGAAGGAGAGAAGCAGCCATGGGGTCAGCAGGCCGAAATAGGCGCAGACTGTCAGTCCGACGGACACCGTCAACATGAAGCATTGGGCCACCAGCATGACGCGGCGCCGGTTGAAATTGTCAGCAATCGCACCTGAGGTTAGCGAGAACAGCATGATCGGCAGCGAGGTTGATGCCTGCACCATGGCCACCATCGCAGCCGAACTTGTGATCGAGGTCATTAGCCAGGCCGCGCCGACTGCCTGGATCAGTCCGCCGAAGTTCGACGCGATGCTGGCGATCCAGATTTCGCGAAAGGTCGTGTTCCTGAGCGGCGCAAGCGCTGATGCTGTCGGGGTACCGGGTGTATCTGACATGGTCTCAACGTTTGGCGGCGAATTGGACAATCCCGACTCGCCATCTCCACAGTAGACCAGGAATTTGCAAATTGGAGACGTTTTGGCAGGACGTGCAAACCAAATGTATGGTCCAAGTGTGGGGATCTTCACGACCTTCATCAGTAGATGCTAAGGCACGCTTGGTATCGCACATGAAAGTTTCAGACATGGCTCCTGTCCGCCCGATCATCGAAATCTGTGTTGAAGGCATTGACGGGCTCATCGCTGCGCAAGAGGCGGGGGCTGACCGGGTCGAGCTGTGCGCCGCGCTGGTAGAGGGCGGGCTTACCCCCAGCATCGGCACCATCAAGCTAGCGCTGGAACTGGCGACGGTTCCATTTCATGCGATCGTGCGACCACGCGGCGGTGATTTCCTTTACAGTGAGGCCGAGCACCGATCTATGCTGGCTGATGTGGCGGCCCTGTGCGATCTGGGGGTCGCCGGCGTCGTGGTTGGCTGCCTGACGGCAGATGGCGCCATCGACGAGAGGCGGATGACCGCTTTGGTCAAGGCTGCCGGCCCGATGAGCGTGACTTGCCACCGAGCCTTCGACATGACCAGGGATCCCACTGAGGCGCTGGAAACGCTGATCCGCTGCGGCATCGCGCGCGTACTGACCAGCGGCCAGCGCGACCGCGCGGTTGATGGTGTGGAACTGTTGGCCCAGCTCGTCGTGCAGGCGGGCGAACGTATAGTAATCCTCGGCTGCGGCGAACTCGATGCCAGCACCATCGCGTCAGTGCGCGAGCACGCCGGGCTAAGGGAAATGCATTTCGCTGCGTTGAAAGACGTTCCCAGCGCGATGCTTTACCGCAATCCCCACGTCGGCATGGGCGGCAGCGATCTTGACCGCGAATACCGCAATACCATCACTGACCCTGACTCTGTCCGCGCCACGATCAGTGCCGTGGGCAGATTGGATTCAGCCCTAGCCCCGGCGTCTAACGCAGCGCCTTAGCCACCGCGCGCTTGGCCATCACCACGACCAGGTTGGCGCGGTATTCCGGCGAGGCGTGGATATCGCCCATCATGCCATCTGCGGAGAGCGAGACGTTGGCAACGGCTGACGGGTCGAAGTTTCCGCCAAGCGCTGCCTCAATTTCGGTCGAACGAAAAACGCCGTTCTCGCCGGCACCTGTCACGGCCACGCGCACGCCGGCGTCGTCTCTGGCGACGAACACTCCGGTCATGGCGTAGCGTGAGGCGGGGTTGCGGAATTTTTCGTAGCCGGCCTGATCGCAGAGCTGGAATTTTACAGCGGTGACGATCTCATCCTCTTCCAGTGCGGTCTCAAAGAGGCCGGTGAAGAAATCCGCGGCTGCGTGTTCGCGCTTGTTGGTGACCACGGTGGCGTTGAGCGCCAGCAGCGCCGCTGGATAATCGGCCGCCGGGTCATTGTTGGCGACCGAGCCACCAATCGTGCCCATGTATCGCACGTGTGGATCGCCAATATGGGCGGCAAGGTCGGCCAGTGCCGGACATGCGTTTGCTACCACGTCGCTCGTAGCCACATCATGGTGCGTGGTTGCCGCGCCGATGGTGAGAGTGCGCCCTTCGACCCTGATTCCGGCCAGTTCGCCTATGCGGCTGATGTCGACGAGGTCGCTGGGCGCGGCAAGCCGCGTCTTCATCGCCGGTATCAGTGTCATGCCACCTGATAGAAGTTTTGCGTCGCCCATCCCCAGAGCGGAGACTGCTTCGGCGAGCGAGGTGACGCGATGATAGTTCACAGAATACATGGAATATCTCCCAAAGGCTGATTGCGCCTGGAGCCGTTCAAGGTTCGACGGGAACGTCGAACGGCTCCAATTGTTAGTTTTTACACAAGTCCGAACGCAAACCGCTGCGCTCTTTGCTGGAATTGCTCTAGTGTTTCGTTGCTGCACGCAGCGCCAACCAAACGGTCTGCGGAGTGGCGGGCATGGTAAGATCGTTATTGCCAATGGCATCGGTGATGGCGTTGATGACTGCTGGCGGCGAGCCAATCGCACCGGCTTCGCCGCACCCCTTGATCCCAAGGGGATTGGACGGACATGGGGTGTTCGAGGTGGACACCTGGAACGACGGCAGATCATCGGCGCGCGGCATCGTGTAATCCATATAACTTGCCGTAATCAGCTGACCGCTCTCTGCATCGTAGCGGGTGCCTTCGAGCAGCGCCTGGCCGACACCCTGCGCAATACCGCCATGCACCTGCCCCTCGACGATCATCGGGTTGATGATGTTGCCGAAATCGTCGGCTGCAACGAATTGCACGATCTTGGTGCGCCCCGTATCGGGTTCGATTTCCACTTCGCAGATATAGCAGCCTGCAGGGAAGGTGAAATTGGACGGGTCGTAAAAGGCGGTTTCCTTTAGCCCAGGCTCCATGCCGCCCGGAAGATTGTGCGCGGTATAGGAGGCAAGTGCCACTTGGAACCACGGAACCTCCTTGTCGGTACCGGCAACCTTTGCAATGCCGTTTTCGATGACAATGTCAGCCTCGTCGGCTTCAAGCAGGTGGGCTGCGATCTTCTTGGCCTTGGCTTCGACCTTGTCGAGAGCCTTGACGATGGCGGACATGCCGACTGCGCCGGAGCGGGAGCCATAGGTTCCCATGCCCATCTGAACTTTGTCCGTGTCGCCATGGACGATGGAGACGGAATCAAGCGGCACGCCGAAGCGTTCCGAGACCAGCTGCGCGAATGTCGTCTCGTGACCTTGCCCATGACTGTGCGAGCCGGTCAGCACCTCGATGGTACCGACTGCATTGACGCGTACCTCTGCGGATTCCCAAAGACCGACGCCTGCACCGAGCGAGCCGACCGCTGCCGAGGGCGCGATGCCACAGGCCTCAATGTAGCAGCTCATGCCGATGCCGCGTAGTTTACCGCGCTTCTGGGCCTCTTCTTTTCTGGCCGGGAAGCCTTCATAGTCGGCGGCATTCATCGCTGCATCTAGAGAGGCAGCATAGTCGCCGGCGTCGTAGCACATGATGACGGGGGTTTGATGCGGGAACTGTGTCACGAAATTCTGGCGACGCAGATCCGCTGGAGAAACCCCCAGCTCGCGGGCGGCAGTCTCCATGGTGCGCTCGACCAGATAGGTGGCTTCCGGCCGCCCTGCCCCGCGATAGGCATCTACCGGTGCAGTGTTGGTGTAGACGGCTCGCACATTGGCGTGGATGGCCGGGATATTGTACTGGCCAGACAACAGCGTAGCGTAAAGATAGGTCGGCACCGATGACGAAAATAGCGACATGTAGGCGCCGAAATTAGCTACTGTATCGACCTTTAACGCGGTGACGCGGTTGTTGGCGTCAAAGGCCATTTCGACCGTCGAATAATGGTCGCGGCCATGGGCATCCGTCAAAAAGCTTTCGGTGCGGTCGGCCACCCATTTGACCGGCACCCCGGTCTTTTTAGAGGCCCAGAGACAGACGATTTCTTCAGGATAGATGAAGATTTTCGAGCCAAACCCGCCGCCTACATCCGGTGCGATGACGCGCAACTTGTTTTCGGGCGCAACATTGTAGAACGCGCTCATGACGAGGCGCGCCACATGCGGGTTCTGCGAGGTCGTCCAGCAGGTAAAATGGTCTTCTGCCTTGTTGTAGAGGCCGAGGGCGGCGCGCGGTTCCATCGCGTTCGGGACCAGCCGGTTGTTGACGATGTTCATGCGGGTGATGTGGGCGGCTGTTGCAAGTGCAGCATCGGTTGCCTTGGCGTCGCCGATCTCCCAATCGTAGATCAGATTGTTATCGGCCTCGGGATGGAGCTGCGGCGCGCCATCTTTCAAAGACTCGACCGCACTGGTGATCGCCTTCAGTTCCTTGTACTCGATGGCAACCGCTTCGGCGGCGTCGCGGGCCAGACCCTTGGTCTCTGCCACCACGATGACCACGGCATCGCCGACATAGCGAACACGGTCGACAGCGAGCGGGGACCAGGCGCCCATCTTCATCGGCGTCCCATCCTTGGAGTGGATCATCCAGCCGCAGATGATGTTGCCGATACCGTCTGTCTTCAGTTCCCGACCAGTCAGCACGCCAATAACACCCGGCATGGCCTGCGCCGCTTTAACGTCGATGCTGACGATTTCTGCATGGGCATGGGGGCTGCGCACGAATGCGGCATGCTTCATGCCTGGAAACACCATGTCATCCACAAAGCGCCCCGCGCCGGTGATGAAACGCTTGTCTTCCTTACGGGCTACGCGTGCTCCGATGCCATCTATACCCATCAGCGTGCTCCTCCCAGAAACGGTGAATGGGGGAATGGTGAATGGAGCAATGGCTTGCGGGTTTTCCCATTCGCCACTCACCATCCATTATCCACCACTATGCTGCATGCTTCGATCCTGCGCCCATGACTTCCGACGCTGCCAGGATCGCCTTGACGATGTTGTGGTAGCCGGTGCAACGGCAGATATTACCTTCAAGTTCGTCGCGCACCGTCTTTTCGTCGAGACCTTCAGGATGGCGATTGATCATGTCTGTTGCGGCCATGATCATGCCCGGCGTGCAGAAGCCGCATTGAAGGCCGTGATGCTCCTTGAAAGCGGCCTGCACAGGATGCAGTTCCGCCCCGTTGGCCAGCCCCTCGATGGTCATCACGGTGGATCCGGATGCCTGCGCGGCAAGCAGGGTGCATGATTTTACTGCCTTGCCGTCGACATGGACAACGCAAGCGCCGCATTGCGACGTGTCGCAGCCGACATGCGTTCCCGTCAGCCCCTGATGCTCGCGCAAGAAGTGCACAAGCAGCGTCCGGTCCTCCACCGAAGCCGTCACCAGCTTGCCATTCACGGTCATCGAAATTGCGGACATGAATCCTCCTCAAGCCAGGGCCGGACGTCGCCGGCTGGTATTTCCGCCCTGCCTGACCGGCGTTGCCTGTCAGGTCCTGCCGATGCGTTCGCGCGAAGCCGCGCGCGTCTCAGCCAAGCCTACTGTCGGCTGAACACAGCCAGACATCAAGAGCGTCACGTGTGATTTTGAAAAAGGTCGTTTTGGGAGCTAGATCCGGCGACTGGATCAGAAACTAGCGGGTGGTCGCGCGTTCGCCAACGCCGTGGCCAGCTGCCACGCATCGGCTTCAGAACGTGTCAGGCTCCAGCCGTGCAGCAGGCATCAATCACATGTGCCGGGGGCGTAAAATTCACGCTTCGGTCGCGTGCACGTTTGAACAGCAGACGCACGTCTTCAGGCCGCACGCTATCGCGCGTCATCACCAGCTGAACCATTGGATCGCTAAGCAGATCATCCAGTGTCCTGATACGTTCGGTCATCATCGCCTCCTCAAAGCACGCCGGCTGACACCCTAGATAAGCATGAATCATGGCAGACCAATGATGTTTCGGCGGCAAAGCGGCCCTTTTTGCTGATTTCTTGCTTTGAACGTTCGCTTCACGCCAAAATGCGAAACATTTTTTCGCCAAACGCGAAAAGGCGGACCACTGTTCGGTCACAACCGGCGATGAACGGCCGCCGTCAGGTACAGGGATTTCCTGTGCTTTGGTGAATGGCGTCGACGGCTTCTTGCATCTCGTCGGTCCATGTCACGTCAGCGGAATCCAGCGCCATCTCCAATTGTTCTAACGTCGTGGCCCCAACGATATTGGAGGCCATGAACGGGCGGCTTGTCACAAAGGCGTTTGCAAACAAAGCTGGCTCCATGCCAAAGCCGCACGCCAGTTCGTTGTAGGCGAGCTGCGTCTCGGCAGCGTTTGGCGTCTCATAGCGTGAACCCCGGTTGAACAGAGCCGTCCGCGAGCCTGCGGGCCGGGCGCCGTTGTCGTATTTTCCGGTAAGGTAGCCTTGGGCCAACGGCGAATAGGCAAGCAGGCCGACATCCTCGCGCTCACAGACCTCGGCCAGGTTCACCTCAAAAGTGCGGTTGACGAGGTTGTAGGCGTTTTGCAGCGTGGCAACGCGCGGGCCATTGCCTTTTTCGCTCTCGAACAGGTAGCGCATGACGCCCCAGGAACTCTCGTTGGAGAGGCCCAGGTGGCGAATTTTTCCTGCCTTCACCAGTTCGTCGAAGACGGCGAGCGTTTCGGCAATTGGTGTTTCATCGTCGTCACGCGGGGTCGGCCAGGTGGTACGGCGGGCAGGATTTGATCCCCAAGGAATTTTGCGCTCGGGGAAATGGATCTGGTAGAGATCGATGTAATCGGTCTGCAGGCGGGCCAGCGATTTTTCAACTGCATCGAAAATATCTGCCCGTACCAGCCGGTTGGGCCGGTCACCGCGAAACCACTCATCAGAAGTGCGGCCGACCACTTTGGACGCCACAACGACACGGCTGCGGTTTTTGCGTGCCGCCATCCAGTTGCCGATATAGGTTTCAGTGCGCCCCTGCGTTTCGGCCTTGGGCGGAATGGGATAGAGCTCGGCAGTATCGAGAAAATTCACGCCACGATCAAAGGCGCGGTCCATTTGCGCGTGGCCTTCTTGTTCCGTGTTTTGCTGGCCATAGGTCATGGTCCCCAGGCAAATGGCGGAAACGGACAGGTCCGTGCGGCCAAGACGGCGCATTTTCATGATGTGGCTTCCCTGCGGTCGCGTGTCGGGGATGGGCGCGTGCGGAGCGCGCGGTCAGGTGACCAGAGCGATGATCGAGGCGATCACGAAAGCAGCTGAGATCGCAACCAATGCACCATAAATCCGCGGGCGGTCGAATAAAACAGCATGGCCGGAGACCCAGGCGAACGCCGCGCTGCCGAGTGCCAGCAGGAAGGCCGAGCGATCACCAAAAGCCAAGCCCGCACCCATCATGCCGCCGATGATCAGCGCACCGAACACGATGATGACCGCGACGGCATATTTCTCGTAATTGTCTTCCATCATTTCCTTCTCGCCGTGCTCGCCGCCGTTTCAGGCGCGGTACAGTGGTGAAGCGACTAGAAAGAGGTTTGCTGGAAGAGTCAATTTTGCTGAGGCGCCCACACCTGCGCAGCGATATAATCGCCGACATCGTTGCGCAGAACCCACAGTTTTGACACCACCCTTTCGCAGGCGACGATAAAACATAACCGGGTCAAACGCCGCTCAGTAGGAGCGCGGCGGTACGAACAGGCAGATGGTGCGGCTGTCACTGGCGCCAGCCACCGAACACCAGTGATAGTCCCCATCGGGCGATTCCCGCAGACGCGCGTCGTGATAGCCAACAATCTCACCCGTGCCGGCAATAATGTAGCCTTCCGGTCGCTCGGCAATGGTTTTGGCAGTGACTTCGCGGCAATCGTAGCCAGAACAGCAAGAATACGGGTATTTCCATCCCTTTGGTGCCTCATGGGCGCGGGCGACAGGGGTGAGAGAAAGGACAAGAGCGAGCGAAGCTAGTACTGCCTCTTGGCCATGGGGCGTGCTTCCTGCACAGAACATGAGTTGTTCTCCAAGGTTGGCCTCCCTGACGTCAGAGCCTGCTCCCGCATGGTTAACAGATGGTTAATTTAAGCTTCTCTCCCGGCGTCGACACATCTGCATTATTGACAGCGCTTGGTATCGGGTATGCATTAGCCACTTAAAAAAATGGCGAGGCAGTGAACCATCGCGAGCCTCAGACCGACATACCTGCAGTATCAATCGATTTGTCTCCGGAGGAAGTTTTATGCGCTTTGTCTTTGTCGCCGTTTTTGCCCTCGCTGCCCTACCCGGAATCGCACAGGCCTCATGTTACGAGGACCTTGGCGCTACAGGCTGTACCGACAGCGAAACATTTCCCCGTTCTGATCTGCGGGCGCTTTCGTGCGAAAACCTTTGGCAGGTTCGCAACTCGATCTACAACGAGGCAGGTTTCTGTTTCAAAACAAGCCGCGCCAAAGCTCAATTTGATAATTCGGATTGCTCGGTCAACAAAGCTTCCTCGCTTCGGATGAACAGCCATGAGCGGGCTAATGTTTCGCGCATCAGCCAAGTGGAGAAGGAAAAGGGCTGCCGCATGTGATCCCCGAATCACATTGATTTTGGCAGATAGCGCCATGTGATGGCGCCACAGATGGCCGAGAAGACGGCGAGAGTCGCGAAGACCGAGCCAAGGCCGAAGAATGCCAGCATCAGAGAATAAATCAGCGGCGGCAACAGTTCGGAAAGGTCGAGATATGTGCGGTAAACCGCAGTCATCTGTGGTCTTTCGAAGGAATGCACGGCACGCATGAAAGCTGTGGAGCCAAGTGCGTCCAGCGATATGCAGAAAAAGGCGCCGACCAGCAGAAAGCCTGCCGTAGCCAAAGGCCAGGCTTCGCCTGTCGCACCCGCTGCCAGCAAAGAAACCGTCATGGCGAAGAAACTTCCCGCCATGACCTTGCGAGCACCGAAGCGCTTCCCGGCACGCCCCCAGATCAAAGCGGTAAACAGAAGCGCATTGCCGCCCGACACCAGCAGGCCGCCAGCGAGCTTGCCCTGCCCGGTGGCGACCATCAAGATCGGCCCGTAAACGAAAAACGTCGTCCAGAAGCAGGATCGTCCAAAGGCGATAACCCATGCAAGCCGGAGACGAGGCTGGCTGATATAGCGCCCGATATTGGCAATGGGATGGGCGGGGCGAATCTTGCCCGGCCGGATCATCTGATTATCGCTGAGGCGAAAGAACCAGAACAGGCAAAGCAGAATCACGGCAAACAGTGCAACGACACCATGCGCGACAGCGATTCCGAAATTCGTATAGAGAAATACGCCGAGCGTCGGTCCGCCTGTCCAAGCGATTGTCGACCATGCCATACGCACCGATTCGGCCTGCATGAAATCGGTGCGGCGAATGTGGTCCATGATGTAGAGATTGAGCGTGATCGACAGCGCGCTTGCGCCCATCACACGCGCCAGCATTCCCGCAGTCTGACCGGCAAGCGACTGGGTGAGAAAGCAGGCCGAGCCTACCACCAACAAAAGAGCGCCTGTCGTGTAAACCCAGCGGCGGGCGAACCGCGTGATAAGCAGTGGCATGAACAGCGTTGCAGAAAGTCCCAGCAGCGCCACCACGGTATAGAGCAGTGATACACCCTGCTTGGAGTGCAGGATTTCATAGGCCTGGATCGGGATGACGCTGGCCACCGAAGCCCGCGCAAACGATTCCAGCGCATAGAGGGCGGCAAATGTTTTGGCACCTGCCGGGCGCACTGCGGGAAGCCAGATAGGATGCCGGACCTGTGTAGCTGTCATTTCTGCCTAAGATGATATTTTTAGGCGCAGCGTGGGCTGGATTGCCGCCAGATGGTAGCAGGAAACCGACGCAGAGCAGCCGGAAAACGCAGCGCTACACGTTCGTTCGCCCGGCCTGTGTGCCATTCAGGCACGGCCCGGGTCTAATCCCACTTTGGCGAAAAACCATAATCGCAGATGCGGCTGTTTCGTTCAGCGAGCGCCGTGATCGACGCCATTTCCGCTTGGCTTAGCTCAAAATCGAAGAGAGCGGCATTTTCGGCCAGTCGTTCTATCCGGCTGGTGCGCGGTATAGCCACGACACCCTGATGCTGGACATGCCAGCGCAATATCACCTGGCCTGGAGTCCTGCGATGACGTGATGCCGCATCCATAACGGCGGGTTCGCGTAGCAGACCGCCATCGCGGTAAAGCGGGCAGTAGGAAACGAATGCGATGCCAGCCTTGCGACAGGCAGCCATCAGTTTGGTCTGGTCGAGATAGGGGTGATATTCTACCTGGTTGGCAACCAGCGGTGCATCCGAGAGCTTAATTGCCTCAGCCAATGTTGCGGTAGGAAAGTTTGCAACGCCGATGTAGCGCGTCAAGCCGCGTTCGCGCAGCCGGTTCAGCGCCTCCATGGTGCCGGCGAGAGGAATTTTGGCATTCGGCCAATGGATCAGCAGCAGGTCGACATAGTCGAGACCAAGCCGTTTCAGGCTGCCCTCCGCGGATTGGACCGCGTCAGCGGGCGCAAGATCGGTGTACCAGATTTTGGTGGTTACAAATATTTTCTCGCGCGGCGTGCCTGATGCGCGAAGGCCGGCACCGACCGCCTCTTCATTGTCATAGGCACGGGCCGTGTCGATGTGTCGGTAGCCAACCGAGAGAGCTTCTCTGACGAGGTCGGTGCATCCCTTGCCGGTAAGTGTCCAGGTGCCGAGCCCGAGTGCCGGAATTTCTGCGCCATTTGCCGCAACACTATGCATGCCGTCCGCCCTCGCCTATCAATGACAGTTCACTGTGGTGCGCCTGTGCCCACGGCAATCCTCTGCGTCAGGAAGTCATGGTTTTTCCCGCCACGTCAATGCCAGCCCGACCCCGTATTGCACTGCTCGACATTGCGCGTGGCAGCGCGCTGGTTGCGATGGCCATCTACCATTTCACCTGGGATCTCGAATTTTTCGGTTATGTCGAACAGGGCACCACCGCCGTTGGCGGTTGGCGTCTGTTTGCGCGCGGAATTGCCTCCAGTTTTCTGTTCCTCGTCGGGGTCAGCCTTTACCTGGCACATGCAAAAACCATTCGATGGGCTGGGTTCTTAAAGCGCCTGACGATGGTGGCCGGGGCGGCTGCGGCCATTTCAATCGTCACGTATGTCGCGATGCCGAACGGATTTATCTTCTTTGGCATCCTACACCAGATCGCGCTCGCAAGCGTGTTGGGGCTTTTGTTTCTGCGTTTACCAGCGCCATTAACGTTGTTGCTTGCAGCAGTGGTTATCGCATTGCCATATTTCTGGCGCGCGCCGCTGTTTGATCTGCCCGCACTCTGGTGGGTGGGACTTTCTGCTACCATCCCACGTTCCAACGACTATGTGCCGCTGTTTCCATGGTTTGGAGCTGTGCTTGCGGGCATGGGTACTGCGCGTATCGGCGAACAGAGCGGGCTGTTTGCAAGACTGGCACATAACATGCCGGCGAAATGGACCAAACCGTTGGATGTCGCCGGTCGTCACAGCCTTGCATTCTACCTGATACACCAGCCAGTGCTGATCGGATGCGTCTGGCTGTTTTCGCAGATCTCTCCAGCGCCGGTTTCCAGCCAACCCGTTCAATTCGTCCGGGCCTGCGAGAGCACGTGCCGGCAAGATGCGGGCGAAGAATTCTGCACGGTTTACTGCGGCTGCATGCTCGATAGCCTGCAACGCGAAAACAGGCTCGACAGCGTGTTCTCTGACCCGCAGAATGATCAGGTTACAACACAGGTGCGCGGGCTGGCGGATATATGCACCGCCTCGACCGAGCAGCAGGTTTCGCGGGAGGATGCAAACCCATGACCGATACAGCCGGACTTCCGAACCGCATCCCGTGGCCGCCGATGATCTATCTGGCAGCGATCGTGCTGGGCATCATATTGCATATCGTCTATCCGCTGCCATTTATCGGACCGCCATTTTCAGATCTGCTGTTTGCCATCGGCTGGCTTTTGATCGTTGCCGTTGTCGCAATCGATGTCAGCGCCATCCGCACATTGCACCGAGCCAAAACTACTATCATGCCGCACCGCGCCAGCGAGCATCTGGTGACCAGCGGCGCCTTCTCGTTTAGTCGTAACCCGCTCTATCTGGCCAACACGCTGTTGATGTTCGCCATCGGACTGGTGGGAGAGGTCACCTGGTTTCTGCCGCTCGGATTGCTGGCCGCCTATCTTACCGGCATTCTGGCGATTAAAGGCGAGGAGCGGCACCTGACCACGCGCTTCGGCAAGAAATATCTCGACTATTCGAAGCGAGTGCGCCGTTGGATCTGAAGCGGCGCCGTACAATCAGGTGTTGACGCCAAGCTCTACCAATCGTTCGACGCAGGATTCTTCGGCATGGTCGAGCTCGGCGAGGGTTTCTTCCAAGTCGCGACGTTTCTGGCGCAACTCCTCGCGCTTTTCTTCGATGCGCGCGATCATCAGTTTGAGCTGACCCACCTCACCCGGTGGTGATCGGTACATCTGGATAATTTCGCGAATCTCGCTGATCGAAAACCCCAGCCGCTTGCCGCGCATGATCTGCTTGACCAAATGGCGGTCTGAGGGTCGAAACAGCCGTGTGCGGCCGCGCCGCACCGGGTGAATAAGTCCCTCATCCTCGTAGAAGCGCAAGGTGCGGGTCGAAATCGCGAACTCCCGGGTCAGTTCAGTAATCGAATAATATTCCCGCATATTTTTAGCCCCCAAGGCGAATTCACGTTGGGATTCATCGCACGGCATTTACGTAAAAGTCAATTAAGAGAGGCTTCTGGCTAATTTAGCTGATCCCGCTAACCCAGCCCCAGCCACCACGTTGCCAGCCCAAGAAATGAGAGGAAGCCGATTACGTCGGTGACCATGGTAGTGAAAATTGACGACGAAATGGCCGGATCTGCACCATAACGATCCAGCAAAAGCGGGATCAGAATGCCGCCCAGGGCCGCAGCCAGCATGGTAATCACCATGGCCGATGCGATTACAATGCCAAGATCCGGATTGTGAAACCACGCGCCTGCGATGAGGCCAAGCATCACGGCAATAATTACGCCGTTCAAGAGACCGACCATTACCTCGCGCCGAATGACGCGCCCAGCGTTGTAGATGTCCAGATCTTTTGTGGCGAGGGCGCGCACGGTGACGGTCATGGTCTGTGTGCCGGCATTGCCGCCGAGTGACGCCACAATTGGCATCAGGGCGGCGAGCGCAACCATCTGCTCAATCGTTGCGCCAAACTGGCTGATAACGGAAGCCGAAAGAAAAGCCGTCGCCAGATTGATCAACAGCCAAGGGACACGCGAGCGCGATGTGTCGAGAACCGTATCGGACAATTCCTCATCGCCGACACCGCCCATGCGCAGCAGATCCTCCTCAGCCTCCTGCTGGATGACGTCGACCACATCGTCGATGGTCAGCACACCAACCAAGCGTTCGTTCTCATCGACCACGGCTGCAGACAGAAGGTCGTATTGTTCAAATTCGCGCGCGGCTTCTTCCTGATCCATCGTGGCGGGAATGGCATGGCGTGTCTCATGCATCATGTCCTCGATTTTTGTCGTGCGACGGGTGCGCAGTATCTGGTCGAGGTCGACGGCACCGAGCAACTTGAAAGTCGGATCTATGACAAAAATCTGGCTGAACCTGTCCGGCAGGTTCTGGTCTTCGCGCATATAGTCAATCGTCTGCCCGACGGTCCAGAATGGCGGCACAGCGACAAACTCTGTCTGCATGCGCCGGCCGGCGGTTTCTTCAGGATAATCCAGGGCCCGGCGCAGGCGAATGCGCTCGGTGAACGGAAGTTGGGCAAGGATCTCGTCCTGGTCCTCGATCTCGAGATCTTCCAGAATGTATACCGCATCGTCGGAATCGAGCGCCTGGACCGCCTGCGCGATCTGCGCGTTGGGCAAATTGTCGACGATATCCATGCGGATTTTCTCGTCGACCTCGGTCAGTGCGGAAAAATCAAAATCCTCGCCCATGAGATGAACTAGGGCGCGGCGCTGTTCAGGCAACAAAGCTTCAAGCAAGTCACCCAGCTCAGACTGGTGAAGTTCAGAAACATCCGATTTCAATGCCAGCGTGTCGCGATCGGCGATCGCCGCGCCTATATGGGCGAGGTAGCCCGCGCGAATGACGCCATCATCATCATAGATGCCTGCCCCTGATGCTGCATCGATGGGTTCGGCGCTTTGGTGTTCCTGGCCTTCCATGTGATTCTCCTGGACAAGATGCAGGAATCTCCCGCGCCGCGCACCACTGCAAGAACATGGCTGCAACCCTGCCCCGTAGCAAAGCAACCTCTAGCCTGCGAGTTGACGGACTGCAAAGCCAAACGCAGTAGTGCGCTGCACTGTTATCGAGTTGGCGGTGATATTAGCTATGGCGCGAAACCGGTCGTACGGTAGGAGTAGGCGTTCACCTGCGATCAATTCAACGCGCCGGAGTCGGACCCGATGCTCTATTTGGTCAGCGCTTGCGACTGAGCCCCACAACAAACGCAACGATTGCAGCGAGTGGACCCGCGACAAAGATCGCTGTCATGGCAGATTCAACGGGCAGATCATGGGTGTTGCCCGAGAGCAATGTTATCAGGGCGTAGCCGAGCAACGCTCCGGCTGGAAACGCGAACAGCGCGTAAACGATGCCTTTTGCGAACTTGTTTTTCACAGCTTCCGTACCGGAGTTCCAGCCGCGTTCGCGCTCATCAGGAGACGCAGTTTTCACACGCGGCCACAGTGTTAAGGCTTATTCCAGAAGGTCACGCTCTTCAACCCACAGCGGGAGCTCCGCGCAGACGCACTGGGAAATTCCACTCTGGTGGAGTGTATTTGGTGCGGTCGAGAGGACTCGAACCTCCACGGGTTGCCCCACAGCGACCTCAACGCTGCGCGTCTACCAATTCCGCCACGACCGCACGCAACGAAGGCCGGCTCGCACCGGCACGCGGCATGTAGCAAATCGAAACCGGTGAAACAAGTGGCGAAGGCCTCATTAATTGCCGGAGAACAAAGGAGTTTTCAGTCGCCGTAAAACGCGTGAACTGGACCTTTGGGACGGTTATCGCCATATGTGGTGAAACACGCCCTGCGGGACGCAGAAAGCCATGCTTGAACGCAACCAGATCACTCATTCATTTCTCCCACGGGCCGGCTCGGAACCGGTGGAATGGCGCGTGGAAAGCGGCCTCTTATCCTATGACGATGCGGTTATCGCTATGGAAGAACGTGCCGCAGCAATACGCGACGGAACGGCGCGCGAACTGGTCTGGCTTGTCGAACATCCGCCGCTTTACACCGCAGGTACCAGCGCGAAGTCTCAAGATTTGATTGATGCGAACCGCTTTCCGGTTTTCGCGTCGGGCCGCGGCGGTGAATATACCTATCATGGACCCGGCCAGCGGGTTGCCTATGTGATGCTTGACCTGAAACGCCGGCGAGAGGACGTGCGTGCCTTCGTTGCCGCACTGGAAGCCTGGCTGATCGAAACGCTTGCCGCGTTCAACGTTACGGGAGAGCGGCGCGAGGACCGAGTCGGCGTCTGGGTTGTGCGGCCAGACCGCCCACCCCTGCCTGACGGCGCTCCCGCCGAAGACAAGATCGCGGCAATCGGCATCCGGCTGCGGCGCTGGGTCAGCTTTCACGGCGTCGCACTCAATGTCGAGCCCGAACTGTCGCATTTTACCGGCATAGTACCCTGCGGCGTAACGGGATACGGCGTCACCAGTCTGGTGGATCTTGGTCTGCCGGTGACAATGCCGGATGCCGACGAAGCACTGAAAACGGCATTTGAAAGGGTTTTCGGCCCAGCTTCCCGGTAGTTCCACACACGCCTAAAGAACATATTCAGAGCGCACCAATCCACATGGCAGCCGAGACCAGAAACGCACTCATGCAAACCATCGAAACAACATCTTGAACAAGATCGGGCATTGGGTCTCTCCTGTCTCTTATTGTTCGTAGTTTGTTCTATTTATGTTCCTTCGTCAAGCCAGAATTTTGTCCATATGGGCCAGTGCCGGTGCCGCGCGGACTTCGTGAAAGTCTAGAGGGTCACGACCTTCCCGTCCGTCAAGGTCACACGACGATCCATGCGTGCGGCAAGCTGGTGGTTGTGAGTGGCAATCAGAGCTGCGAGACCCGACTGGCGCACGAGCGCTTCCAGCGCCTCGAACACGTAAGTCGCTGTGACCGGGTCGAGATTGCCTGTCGGCTCGTCGGCCAACAGCACCAGCGGGGCGTTGGCAACCGCGCGCGCGATGGCGACACGCTGCTGTTCGCCGCCAGACAGCTCTGACGGGCGGTGGTGGCCGCGGTTGCCAATCTTCATATAGTCAAGGAGCTGGGTGGCGCGCCCCTGCGCTTCGGCAACGCTGAGCCCCCTCACCAGTTGCGGCATCATGATGTTTTCAAGCGCCGAGAATTCAGGCAACAAATGATGGAACTGGTAGACGAAGCCGATGTCGTTGCGGCGAATGGCGGTGCGCTCGTCGTCAGACAGCCGACCACAGGCGCGACCGGCGAGGATGACGTCACCGGCATCGGGGCGTTCTAGAAGACCCGCAGTGTGCAGCAGCGTCGACTTGCCAGCACCCGATGGTGCAACAAGCGCCACCATCTCACCGCGCTTCAATGAAAAGTCGGCGCGGTTCAAAATGGTCAGCTGGCGTTCACCCTGTATATAATGGCGTTCGACGCTTTTCAGCTCGATGATCGGCTCACTCAATTATTCATACCTCAGCGCTTCGACCGGATCGAGCTTTGCCGCGCGCCATGCGGGAAAGAGTGTCGCCAGGAAAGACAAAACCAGCGCCATCATGACGACTGAAAACGTTTCGCCGAAATCCATTGTCGCCGGCAATTGGCTCAGGAAATAGAGTTCGGGGTTGAAAATTGTTGTCCCCGAAAGCCAGGAGAAAAACTGCCGGATTGATTCTACATTGAGGCATACAACGACGCCGAGAAGCACACCGGCCAGCGTACCCGTTACGCCGATTGCCGCTCCCGTCATCATGAAGATGCGCATAACCGCGCCGCTTGAAGCACCCATGGTGCGCAAAATCGCAATGTCGCCGCCTTTGTCCTTCACCAGCATGATGAGGCCCGAGATAATGTTGAGCGCAGCCACCAAAACGATCAGTGTCAGGATCATGAACATCACATTGCGCTCAACCTGCAGGGCAGAAAAGAACGTCTGGTTGCGCTGGCGCCAGTCTGAAAGGTAGAGCGGGCGCTGGGCTGCTATCTCAATCAGCGGCTTCAACGTGTCGATAGCGTCCGGTTTTTCAGCATATATCTCGATCGTCTGCGCCCGGCCTTCCTGGTTGAAATAGAGCTGCGCCTCAGAGAACGGCATGAAGATGATGGAGGCATCATATTCGGACATGCCAATCTCGAAAATGGCAGTGACCGGGTAGCCTTTTACGCGCGGGGTGGTGCCAAGCGGCGTGACGTCGCCTTCGGGCGAGATAAGCGAAATGATGTCACCCAGCGACAGACCAAGATTTTCGGCCATGCGGATGCCGATCGCAACGCCTTCGCTCGTATCGAAACCCGCGATGGTGCCTTGCCGGACGTTTTTCGCGACAAGGTCGATCTTTTCGAGATCGAGGCCACGAATGCCTTTCACCAGGGCGCCGGTGCCCGGGCCGGCGTTGCCGCTAGCAAAAATCTGGCCCTCGATCAGCGGCATCGCCTGTCTAACGCCGGCGAGATCGGCGATACGACCGGCAACGGCCTCATAATCTTCCAGCGGCGTGTCGATGGGCTGGACAATAACATGGCCGTTGATGCCCAGGATGCGGGTCATCAGTTCGGCACGAAAGCCGTTCATGACAGCCATGACAATAATAAGCGTCGCGACGCCCAGCATGATGCCGGTGAACGAGATCGCGGCGATGATGGAAATCACTGTCTCCTTGCGGCGCGAGCGCAGATAACGCCAGGCCACCATGCGCTCGAAATAGGAGAACGGACCGGCACCCTGTGTGCGCGGCGGCGGCGTCGGTGCGGCTGGTGCCGTCTGGTTCACGCGGTGGCCTCCAGCGATGCCAGCAGGTCTTCTACCTTCTGCACGTCGCGCTCGCCCGTGGCGCGGCGTTTGACCTCAACAGTGCCTTCACCAGCACCGCGTGGACCGACAATGACCTGGCGGGGAATGCCGATCAGGTCGGCAGTGGCAAATTTCGCGCCGGCGCGCTGGTCGGTGTCATCATAAAGCACATCGTGACCCGATTTCTCATAAGCGGCCTGTAGCTTTTCGCACAGGCTGTCGCAGGCGGTGTCGCCGGGCTTCATGTTGATCAGGACAACATCGAACGGCGCCA
Organism: Mesorhizobium sp. NBSH29; assembly: GCF_015500055.1. Classification (NCBI taxonomy): domain Bacteria; kingdom Pseudomonadati; phylum Pseudomonadota; class Alphaproteobacteria; order Hyphomicrobiales; family Phyllobacteriaceae; genus Mesorhizobium; species Mesorhizobium sp. NBSH29. The sequence continues at coordinate 2,501,527 of NZ_CP045492.1, read as the reverse complement.
CCGCTTCCGGCCAGATGATGCCGGCCTCGTCATGGCTGGCTTCGATGATCGCCGCAATCAACCGCGACGGGCCGATGCCGTAGGAGCCCATCGAGACCGCATGTTCCTTGCCGTCCGGACCGGTCACCTTTGCGCCCATCGGCTTGGAATATTTGTCGCCGAAATGGAAAATATGGCCAACCTCGATGCCGCGCGCTGAAAGTTTTTTATCCTCGGTGACAGAGCCCCACGCGACTTCGTCATGCATTTCCTCGGTCGCTGCATAGGGCGTCGTCCACTGAGTGACGATATCTGCCATTTCGCCATCATTGGCGAAATCGGTGGCCTCGCCCGGCACCGGCAGTTCGAGGTAGTCGCGGTCGCAAAATACCTGGCTTTCGCCGGTGTCGGCCAAAATAATGAATTCATGGCTCAGGTCACCGCCGATCGGGCCAGTGTCAGCGCGCATGGGAATAGCCTTCAGCCCCATGCGGGTGAAGGTTCGCAGGTAGGAGACAAACATGCGGTTGTAGGCGGCCTTGGCGCCTCCGAAATCGAGGTCGAAGGAGTAGGCGTCCTTCATCAGGAATTCACGCGAGCGCATCACGCCGAAGCGCGGGCGCACCTCGTCGCGGAACTTCCACTGGATATGGTAGAGATTAAGCGGCAGATCCTTGTAGGACTTCACATAGGAGCGGAAAATCTCCGTCACCATTTCTTCATTGGTCGGACCAAACAACATGTCGCGTTCATGTCGGTCCTGGAGCCGCAGCATCTCTTTGCCGTAGTCGTCATAACGACCGCTTTCGCGCCACAGGTCGGCCGACTGAATGGTCGGCATCAGGATTTCCAGCGCGCCGGCGCGGTTCTGCTCCTCGCGCACGATCTTGCAGACCTTTTCGAGAACGCGCTTCCCAAGCGGCAGCCAGGAGAAGCTGCCTGCCGCCTGCTGCCGCACCATGCCCGCGCGCAGCATCAGCCGGTGCGAGACAATTTCTGCCTCGCGCGGGTTCTCTTTGAGGATAGGCAGAAAATAGCGCGAAAGCCGCATGAGGAATTCCGTCGAATGTGTGAGAAAACCGCCGGAATCGGCAGCCTCGGGTCAAATCACGAATGCACGCGCTTCATAGCCATTTCGTGACCGAATGGAAACCCGACGCTTGCCAGCTTTGAATTCGCCCAAACAAGGTGCAAACTCTGCCACTTCATTGTGCAATGCAGCACAGGATTGCCTGTTTCAAAGCAAAATTCTTCGTGACATTGTCCATCCGCCTAGTCTAATGTGCCTTGATAACTGAGAGGGCGGAAACAAATCCACCTTCCTACGCGGTCAAAGTCTTGGGAGGATGCGATCCTGGCGCGGTCACTCGCTGCCGCCGGAAACGGAAATTGGATCGGACGCGTTTAATTGCAAGGCCTCGCGCCTTGCATTTTTTTTGTCTTTTCAACGGGTTACAAGAACATCTTGGTTTAGAATCGTTTAGCGCCTGTTGTAGAGCTTATTGTACGAGCGGCGGAATGAAGCTTGGAAAATCATCAACACCGAAGCCGTAGACTTTTGTAATCAGGTAAAAGATCCCAAAAACGACGATCGATATTATCGTTGTGCGCAAGAATGCCCTGCGAACATGGGCTCCGCGCGGGGCGCTGGAATGGGTGCCGAGTGTCACATTGCCATCATCGTCTTGGGTGCGTAGGCCAAAAGGCAGCGCTGCAAACAGGGCTGTCCACCAGATGATGAAAAAGATAGCTGCAAACGAAACCCAGCTCATCGACGTGTCCTTGTTCTTTGCAGCGCCCGCTCAGGTCTGTTCGAGTTCGACCAGCGTGCCGCAGAAATCTTTCGGATGCAAAAACAGCACTGGCTTGCCATGCGCCCCGATCTTGGGCTGACCATCGCCCAGCACGCGCGCGCCTGCTTTGATTAAACGGTCGCGCGCAGCCAGAATATCCGCCACCTCATAGCACAGATGGTGCATCCCACCCGAGGGGTTTTTGTCCAGAAATGACGCGATGGTCGATTTGTCGCCGAGCGGCTCCAAAAGTTCGATCTTGGTGTTGCCAAGCTCGATGAACACTACCGTCACGCCATGCTCCGGCAGCGCCTGCGGCTCCGTTACACTCGCCCCCAGCATGTCCCGATAAACAGCGCTCGCCGCAACGAGGTCGGGTACGGCGATGGCGACGTGGTTGAGGCGGGTCAGCATGGGGGGCTCCGTAGTATGGCGAATGGTGAATGGCGAATGGCGAATGGCGAATGGCGAATGGTAGACTTCAACTCGCAGTTGGCTACTGGCTATTCGCTACTCGCTCTTTCCATTCACCACTCTCATCATTCAACATTTCACCACTCTCACCTCGTGACGAATACCGTCACCACAGGCTTCTTGCCCCAGACTTCGTTGGCAGATCCGCGAACCGCGCGGCGAACGGCTTCGGAGACGAGATCCAGATCCTTGCGGCGCTGGCGCGGGATGCTTTCGACGGCTCCGACGGCCGCGTCGAGCATAATGTCTTCAAGGTCGTTGCCTTGGGCGTCTGCCTCGGCAACGCCTATCGCCACCAGGTCGGGATCTCCGGCGAGCTCGTATTTCTCGTCGAGGACGACATTCACCGCGACATGACCGGCAAAGGAAAGTTTGCGGCGGTCGCGGATACCGACGGATTCTTCCGAGCCGATCAGCTTGCCATCCTTATAGATGCGGCCAAAGGGCACCTGGTCGATAATTTCGGACGCACCGGGAAATAGCCGCAGCATGTCGCCATTGCGTGCCTGCGCCACATCCTTGATCCCAGACATCGCCATCAAGGAGCCTTGCGCCACAAGGTGGGCTGCCTCGCCATGAACTGGCACGCCGATTTGCGGACGCACCCATTCATACATGCGCTTCAATTCGTTGCGGCGCGGATGCCCGGAAACATGCACCAGCGCGTCGGTGTCTTCGATGATCTTGACGCCTTGGTCGATCAGCCCGTTCTTGATCTCGAGGATCGCCTTTTCGTTGCCAGGGATGGTGCGCGAGGAAAAGACAACCGTATCGCCAGGTGCCAATGCCACACTGCGCATCTCGTTGCGCGCCAGCTTGGCAAGGGCAGCCCTGCTTTCGCCCTGGCTGCCGGTGCAAATGATGACAAGGTTTTCGCGTGGGATGAAGCCATATTCATCCTCGGAAAGAAATTCCGGCAGGCCGTCCATATAGCCGAGTTCATCGGAAACCTGGATCACGCGTTTTAGCGAACGACCGAGTACAAGGACCTGACGGCCGGCGTCGCGCGCAGCTTCGGCAATCGAGCGGATGCGGCCGACATTAGAGGAAAAGGTGGTCACCGCAACGCGGCCCTTAGCTTCCTCAATAACTTTACGCAGACCTTTCCCGACCTCGGTCTCAGCGGGCGATTCGCCATCACGCATAGCATTGGTGGAATCGCATACCAGCGCCAGCACGCCCTTGTCCCCATAGGCACGGAACCGGGCCTCATCGGTCATCGGACCGATTTCGGGCGCAGGATCAATCTTCCAGTCACCGGTATGGATAACGGTTCCAGCGGGAGACATGATCGCCAACGATACGGGCTCGGGAATGGAATGGCTGACCGCAATAGCTTCGATCGAGAACGGGCCGACCTGAAACGTCTCGCCAGCCTTGTAGATCGTCACCGGAATTTGCGGTGCCCCATGTTCTGACTGGCGCTTGGCTTCAAGAAGAGCGGCAGCAAAAGGCGTCATGAACAGTTGCGTCTTAAGGCGCGGCCACAGATCGAGTACCGCACCGTAGTGATCCTCATGCGCATGAGTGATGACCATGCCCTTGAGGTTTTCAAGCTGCGCTTCGATGAAGCGCGTGTCCGGCAACACCAGATCGACGCCCGGCAGGTCGGGACCGGGAAAGGTCACGCCACAGTCGACGATGATCCATTCGCGTTTGGACGCAGGCCCATAACCGTAGAGCGCGAAGTTCATGCCGATCTCGCCGACACCGCCGAGCGGTACGAAGACCAATTCGGCATTTTGAGATTTTGCCATTTTTACGTACCCTTTGTGGTCGCTCAGGTCGCCGTTGCCGAAGCAACCGCGCCGAAATGGACGTCGCCAGCGGCGATCGTCTGAATTAATCCATTTTTCTGACGGATCACGAAACGGCAATCCGCATCTATCGTCTCAAACGTTCCGCGTACGATGGCTCCGTCCAGATTGACGGCAACTTCGCCGCCAAGTCCTGCGGCGCGGGCAAGCCAGCGCTCACGTATTACTGCCAGCCCTCGCCCGGCATTCCACCGGCCTACATTTTCGCTCCATGCATCAGACAGAACGAGAAACAATGTCTCCGCATCGCACCCCGCTCCAAGCGCGGTCAGCGATGTGGCGGGATACGGCAGATCGGGCGGAAACGCCACGACATTAACGCCGATGCCCACCACGATGGCGCTGCTGCCGTCAGCAAGAATAACCGATTCCAGCAAGATACCGGCCAGTTTTGCGCCCGAAGCCAATACGTCGTTTGGCCATTTCAGCTCGAACCGGTTTTTTTGGGACCGCTGGCCGAAAACGTCGGCGCCATCAATGCCAATTGAAATTCCCGTCTGCGGCGCCACTGCATCCAGTGCGTCGGAAAGCGACAGGCCGGCGACGAAGCCGAGCGTTGCCGCGCTTTTCAGGTCGACATCAGGCTTCACCAGCAGCGAGGCGGCAAGGTTGCCCTCTGGAGTTGCCCAAGGGCGGCCACGCCTGCCCCTGCCCGCTTCCTGTTTTTTTGACACGATCCAGATATTGCCAGCGTCGCCCGCGCGCGCGCGGTCCAGCGCCAGCGCGTTCGTCGATCCGACCGCGTCATGGGCTTCCAGCCGGAAGCCGGCAGACAGTGCTGTTGGCGCGAGGACGAACGGCAACTAGAAGAATGACTTGGCGGCAGAACCCGCCATCCCGATGACCGGTCCGCCGATCAATACGTAGAACAGCACGAACAGGCCCGACAGACCAAGAACCACGCGTAATTCAGCTGCCATTGCCTGGAATGGAGCCTTTGCGTCGTCGAACCACATGATCTTGATGATGCGCAAATAGTAGTAGGCGCCAACCACCGAGGCCAGAACACCCAGCACCGCCAGAGGATAAAGGCCGGAATTGATGGCAGCAAGGAAGACATACCATTTGGCCCAGAACCCGGCGAGCGGCGGGATGCCGGCCAGCGAGAACATTAGGATGGTGAGGATGGTTGCCATCATCGGGTTGGTCGACGATAGCCCGGCCAGTTCGCCGATCTCCTCGACGTTCTGGTCGTTGCGGCGCATGGCGAGGATGAAGGCAAAGGTGCCTAACGTCATCACCAGATAGATCGCCATATAGATCGCAACGCCGCGTACGCCAGCTTCGGAGTTGGCGGCAAGGCCAACCAGCGCGAAACCGATATGGCCGATTGATGAATACGCCATCAGCCGCTTGATATTGGTCTGACCGATCGCGGCGAAGGAACCGAGCGCCATGGACGCGATGGCGACAAACACGATGATCTGCTGCCAGTCGGCTGAAATGGGTTCGAAAGCGCCCATGACAACGCGCACTGTCAGTGCCATCGCAGCCATTTTCGGGGCTGCCGCCATGAACGCAGTCACCGGTGTCGGGGCGCCTTCATAGACGTCAGGCGTCCACATATGGAACGGCACGGCGGAGATCTTGAAGGCGAGGCCGGCCAGTACGAAGACCAGGCCGAACACTAGGCCTAGCTGGCGATCCGCGCCGGTCAGCGCGGCGGCGATTGCGTCGAAACCGGTATTGCCGGTGTAGCCGTAGACCAGCGAAATGCCATAAAGCAGCATGCCCGAGGAGAGCGCGCCGAGGACAAAATATTTGAGGCCGGCTTCGGTCGAGCGCAGGTTATCCCGGTTAAAGGCGGCGAGCACATAGATCGCCAATGACTGCAGTTCGAGCCCAAGGTAGAGCGTCAGCATGTCGCTGGCCGAGATCATCAACAGCATGCCGAGCGTGGCCAGCATCACCAGAACCGGAAACTCAAACTTGTCAAGGTTGTCCTGACGGACAAAACTGCGAGACATGAACAGCGTCACCGCCGACCCCACCAGCGCCAGCACTTTCATGAAGCGACCGAAGGCATCATTGATGAAGGTGTTGCTGAAGCCGGAACCGTCGGTCGGATAGGCGATGATATAGAGCGCAACGCCCAGCAGAACGGCTATGGCAGCAGCGCTGACGGCCGGTCCGGCACGCTCGCCTGAAAACACACCCACCATCAACAGAATAATCGCGCTTGCGGCGATGATCAGTTCCGGGGTTGCCAGCGATAGGCTCGTTGAAAGATCCATGTTTCTTCGGCCTTGTCAGTGCGCCGCCGCGGTGGTCGCGGCGTCGAGCGATAGAGAGATGTTGTTGACCAGCGCCTTGACCGATTCCGATGTCGCATCGAACACCGGTGCGGGATAGACGCCGTAGAAGATGACGAGGATTGCCAGCGGATAAATAATCAGCTTTTCGCGACCCGACAGATCGAGCATGCCCTTCAGGCTATCCTTGGTGAGAGCGCCGAACACCACGCGGCGGTAAAGCCATAACGCATAGGCGGCCGACAGCACCACGCCGGTGGTGGCGAAAAATGCCACCCAGGTGTTGGCCTTGAAGGCACCCACCAGCGTCAGGAATTCACCAACGAAGCCGGAGGTCCCCGGGAGGCCGACATTGGCCATGGTGAAGATCAAGAACACCACCGCGAATTTCGGCATGATGTTGACCAGCCCGCCATAAGCGGCAATCTCGCGGGTGTGGAGGCGGTCATAGACGACGCCGACGCACAGGAACAGCGCGCCTGATACAAGTCCATGCGAGAGCATCTGGAACAGCGCGCCCTGAATGCCCTGCTGGTTCATCGCGAAGATGCCCATGGTCACGAAGCCCATATGGGCGACCGACGAATAGGCAATTAGCTTCTTCATGTCCTCCTGCATCAGCGCCACCAGCGAGGTGTAGATGATGGCAATGACCGAAAGCGTGAACACAAAGGGCGCAAAGTAGTCGGACGCCAGCGGGAACATCGGCAGCGAAAAGCGCAGGAAGCCGTAGCCGCCCATCTTAAGCAGGATCGCCGCCAGAACGACGGAGCCTGCCGTCGGCGCCTCGACGTGTGCGTCGGGCAGCCAAGTGTGAACCGGCCACATCGGCATTTTTACCGCGAAGGAAGCGAAGAAGGCGAGCCATAGCCATGTCTGCATATTGGCCGGGAAATCATATGCCAGAAGCGTCGGGATATCCGTGGTGCCGGCCTGGAAGAACATCGCCATGATGGCCAGCAGCATCAGCACCGAGCCGAGCAGCGTGTAGAGGAAGAATTTGAAGCTGGCATAGACGCGGCGCTTGCCGCCCCAGACACCGATGATGATAAACATCGGGATCAGCCCAGCCTCGAAGAAAACGTAGAACAGCACGATGTCGAGCGCGCAGAAGACGCCGATCATCAGCGTCTCCAGGATCAGGAACGCGATCATGTATTCCTTCAGCCGCGACTGGACCGATTCCCAACTGGCGAGAATGCAGAACGGCATCAGGAAGGTGGTCAGGATGACGAAGAGCATGGAAATGCCGTCGACGCCCATATGGTAGGAAATGCCTGAATCCAGCCAGTCATGCTTTTCCACCATCTGGAAGGCAGCGGTAGAATTGTCGAAGCCGAGCCAGATGAAAATCGAGATCAGGAAGGTCGCGATGGTGGTCCAGAGTGCAATCATGCGGATGTTGCGGCCCGCACCCTCGCTGTCGCTGCGGATCAGAAGGATCAGCAGCACACCGACGAGCGGCAGGAAGGTGACCGTGGAAAGGATCGGCCAGTCGGTCATCAGAAGGCGCTCCCGAGCATCATCCAGGTGACGAGGGCCGCGACCCCGATCAGCATTGCGAAGGCGTAGTGGTAAAGATAGCCGCTCTGCAGGCGCACCACCGAGCGGGTGACGTCGATGACGCGCGCCGAGATGCCATCCGGGCCGAGGCCATCGATGACGCGGCCATCGCCCTGCTTCCACAGGAAGTGTCCGAGCCGCTTGGCAGGATTGACGAACAGGAAGTCATAGAGCTCGTCAAAATACCATTTGTTGAGCAGGAAGGCGTAGAGCCCGCGATGCGTCTCGGCGAGCTTCTTCGGCGTCTCCGGCGAGCGAATGTAGAACTGGTAGGCGACGCCGAAGCCGATCAACATAGCAATGAACGGTGCCAGCTTCACCCAGACAGGAGCATCGTGGATGTCGTGCAGGATATGGTTGTCCGGCAGCGTGAACAGCGCGCTCTTCCAGAACTCGCCATAGCCTTCGCCGATGAAGACGCCGTGGAAAATCAACCCTGCAAACAAGGCACCGACAGCGAGGACGAACAGCGGCACCAGCATCACCGGCGGCGACTCATGCACGTGATGCATGACATCTTCACTGGCGCGTGGCTTGCCGTGGAAGGTCATGAAGATCAGGCGCCATGAATAGAACGACGTCAGGCACGCGGCGATCGTCAGCAAGACGAAAGCAAAACCGGCCACCGGGCTATGCGCCATGAACGCACCTTCGATGATAGCATCCTTGGAAAAGAAGCCGGCTGTGCCAATGACCGTCAGCGGTATGCCGACGCCGGTCAGCGCCAGCGTGCCTATGATCATCATCCAGTAGGTGGTGGGGATCAGCTTGCGCAGGCCGCCCATCTTGCGCATGTCCTGTTCGTCGGAAACAGCATGGATGACCGAGCCGGAGCCGAGGAACAAAAGCGCCTTGAAGAAGGCGTGCGTGAACAGGTGGAAAATAGCCGCCGAGTAGAAACCGAGGCCGAGCGCGACGAACATGTAGCCTAGCTGCGAGCAGGTCGAATAGGCGATGACGCGTTTGATGTCGTTCTGAACCAGTCCAACGGTCGCTGCAAAAATAGCGGTGATGGCACCCACCAGCGTGACTGCTATCAGTGCGGTATGCGATAGTTCGAAAATAGGCGACAAGCGCGCCAGCATGAATACGCCGGCAGTGACCATGGTTGCCGCGTGGATCAGCGCCGATACCGGTGTCGGGCCCTCCATGGCATCCGGCAGCCATGTGTGCAGCGGCACCTGCGCCGACTTGCCCATCGCGCCCATCAGGAGCAGCAGGCAGACGGCGGTGAGTGCGGATTGCTTGTCCAGAGCGTAGCCGAGGAAATTCAGCACCGTGTCGCCATGTTCCGATACCGCAGCTTCGGCGCCATGGCCGGCAGCCGGGATGAACGACGCCGCATTGGCAAAAATGGTATCGAAGCTGACCGAGCCGAACAGCACGAAGACACCGAAAATGCCGAGTGCAAAGCCGAAATCGCCGACGCGGTTGACGACGAACGCCTTGATTGCCGCGGCATTGGCCGATGGCTTTTTGTACCAGAAACCGATCAGCAAGTAGGAGGCGAGACCGACGCCTTCCCAGCCAAAGAACATCTGGATGAGATTGTCCGACGTCACCAGCATCAGCATGGCGAAGGTGAACAGCGACAGATAGGCGAAGAAGCGTGGCCGGTGCGGATCGTGGTGCATGTAGCCAATGGAATAGATGTGCACCAGCGCCGATACGCTGTTGACGACCACCAGCATGACCACCGTCAGCGTGTCGATCCTCAGTGCCCAGGCCGCTTCCAGCGAGCCGGACTCAATGAATCGCAACACCGGGACCGTGAACACCGCCTGATCGGAGAAGCCAACGGAGAAGAAGGCGACCCATGACAGGACTGCGGCAATGACCAGCAAGCCAGAGGTAATATATTCGGATGCTTTCGCGCCGATCGCGCCGCCAAACAGGCCAGCGATCAGGAAGCCTACCAATGGTAGAAAGACGATAGCCTGATACATGCCGTCAGCCCTTCATCATGTTCACGTCTTCCACCGCGATGGAGCCGCGGTTGCGGAAGAAGACGACGAGAATTGCAAGTCCGATGGCCGCTTCTGCGGCCGCGACGGTGAGCACGAACAGGGCAAACACCTGTCCGACGAGATCGCCCAGAACGGCAGAAAACGCCACGAAATTGATGTTGACCGCAAGAAGGATCAGTTCGATCGACATCAGGATGATGATGATGTTCTTGCGGTTCAAAAAGATGCCGAAAACGCCGATCGTGAACAGGATCGCCGAAAGGGTCAGGTAATGTCCGATGCCGACTTCCATCGTCAGAGCCCCCTGCCCGTTGGTACTTTTTTGATTTCGATGGACGTTTCAGGCGTCCGCGCCACCTGAGCGGCGACCGACTGGCGCTTGACGTTTGGCTTGTGGCGCAGCGTCAGCACAATGGCACCGATCATGGCGACCAGCAGCACCAGACCGGCAATCTGGAACTGGAACAGATAGTCCGTGTAAAGAATGTCGCCGAGTGCTGCCGTGTTGTGGCGCGTGGTAATGTCGGGAGTCGGATGCGCTACGGTTCCGGCAAGGCTTGGCGCGAAGGTGTAGGCACCGAGCACGAAGGCCAGTTCCACCGCCAGCACCAGACCGACCAGCGCGCCGACAGGAGCATACTGCAGTGCGCCGCTTTTCAATTCGGCAAAGTCGACGTCGAGCATCATGACGACAAACAGGAACAGCACCGCCACCGCGCCGACATAGACAACGAGCAAGATCATTGCCAGGAATTCGGCACCGGTCAGCAGGAACAAGCCGGCTGCGTTGAAGAACGTGAGGATAAGATACAGCACCGAGTGCACGGGATTGCGTGCTGCAATCACCATGAAGGCCGCGCCTATCGCGATGAAGGCGAAGAGGTAGAAGAACGCCGCCTCTAATCCATTCAACATCTTTGGGTGTCCCCGGTTCCTGTTCGATTCCGTGCCGCCTCCGGCGCCGAAATCGCGTGTTCCTTAGACGAGGCGTTTTGCCCCGTCCATCTATGTTCTTGCCCCTCCCCGGTTTCCCGGCGAAGGGCCTCAATGCTCAGCGATACGGCGCATCCATAGAAATGTTGCGCGCAAGTTCGCGCTCCCAGCGATCGCCGTTCGCCAGCAGCTTGTCCTTGTCGTAATAAAGTTCTTCGCGGGTTTCGGTCGAGAATTCGAAGTTCGGGCCCTCGACGATGGCGTCGACCGGGCAGGCTTCCTGACAGAATCCGCAATAGATGCACTTCACCATGTCGATGTCGTAGCGCACCGTGCGGCGCGTGCCATCATTGCGGCGCGGGCCAGCTTCGATGGTGATTGCCTGTGCCGGACAAATGGCTTCGCAAAGCTTGCAGGCAATGCAGCGTTCCTCGCCATTGGGATAGCGGCGCAGAGCGTGCTCACCCCGGAAGCGTGGCGAAATAGGACCCTTTTCGTGCGGATAGTTCAACGTCGCCTTGGGCGCGAAGAACTGACGCATCGACAGGAAGAACGCGCCGACAAACTCGATCAGCAAAAGCGATTTGGCGGCTTGTGCAAGTGCGGACATCAGCAGCCTCCAACCGGCAGCAGGGGTGTGTGGGTGACACTTGCCATCATGCCAATTCCATCAGCTTGAGGACCGCAGCGGTTGCCACAACCATGAACAGCGAGATCGGCAGGAAAACCTTCCAACCCAGGCGCATCAGCTGGTCGTAGCGGTAGCGGGGCACAAAGGCCTTCACCATGGCGAACATGAAGAACACCATGCACACTTTCAGCACAAACCAGATGACACCAGGCACCCAAGTGAAGGGCGCGAAGTCAAAAGGCGGCAACCATCCCCCGAGGAAAAGAATGGTGGTGAGCGCGCACATCAAAACGATGGCGACATACTCGCCGAGGAAAAACAGCAGGAACGGCGTCGAGGAATATTCGATCATGTGGCCAGCGACGAGTTCGGACTCGGCCTCGACCAGATCGAAAGGCGGGCGGTTCGTCTCGGCCAGCGCCGAAATGAAGAAGATGATGAACATTGGGAACAGGGCCAGCCAGTTCCAGTCGAGGAACGTGCCCGGCAGACCGACCATTGTGCCAACGCCGGTCGTCTGCGACAGCACGATGTCGGTCAGATTCAAAGAGCCCACCGTCAATAGCACCGTGACGATGACGAAGCCGATCGAGACTTCGTAGGACACCATCTGAGCTGCCGAGCGCAAGGCGCCGAGGAACGGATATTTGGAGTTGGAAGCCCAGCCGCCCATGATCACGCCATAGACCTCAAGCGAGGAAATGGCGAAGACATAAAGAATGCCAACATTGACGTTGGCGATGGCCCAGCCTTCGCTGACTGGTATGACGGCCCAGGCTGCAATCGCCAACACTGCTGAGACAAGCGGCGCCAGGAGGAAGACGCCCTTGTTGGCGCCTGATGGAATGATCGGCTCCTTGACGACGAACTTCAAAAGATCGGCGAAGGCCTGCAAAAGCCCCCACGGACCCACGACGTTAGGACCCCGACGCAACTGGACTGCTGCCCAGATCTTGCGATCCGCATAGAGGATGTAGGCGACAAAGATCAGCAGAACGACGATCAAAACGACCGACTTCAGCATGATCAGCAGTGCCGGCAGCACGTAGAATGAAAAGAAGCTGTCCATAACCGCCCTTACTCGGCTGCTTGGGCGAAGCCGCCAGCAGCCAAAGCCGAACATTCGGCCATGACAGCGGAGGCCCGCGCGATCGGGTTCGTCAGATAGAAGTCTTTGACCGGGGATGCAAATACACCCTTGCCAAGACGTCCGCCAAGGCGCGCTGCCGCAGCAATAGCACCACTGTCTGTCGCGACAATCTCGTCAATACCGGCCATGTGTGGGTAATCGGCATAGAGCTTTGCCCGCAATTGCGGCAGCGAATCAAACGGCAGCTTGTGGCCAAGCACGTCGGACAGGGCACGCAGAACGGCCCAGTCTTCCTTGGCTTCGCCTGGCGCGAAGCCTGCACGGTTGGTCTGCTGAACGCGACCTTCCGTGTTGACATAGGTTCCGGACTTTTCGGTGTAGGCTGCACCCGGCAAAATGACATTGGCCCGATGTGCGCCGGCGTCGCCATGCGTGCCGATGTAGACAACGAATGCACCCGGCGTATCAATCATTTCCAGTTCGTCTGCTCCGAGCAGGAAGAGAACCTCTGAACTGCCCATCATGGCGGCGACATCCTTGCCGCCCTTGCCCGGCACAAAACCGATATCCAGACCACCCACGCGCGCTGCCGCATTGTGCAGCACTGCAAAGCCGTTCCATTCATCTGAAACCGCACCGACAGCGCCTGCAAGCTGTGCAGCAAGGCCGAGCACTGCCTTGCCATCGGCGCGCGCAAGAGCCCCCTGCCCGATGATGATCATTGGACGGGTCGCCTTTTTCAGCGTCTGGAAGAACTTTCCGTTGCCATCCGCCAGCTCCTTCAGTGATTCAGGTCCAGCGCCTAACTGCTCGTAATCATAGCGCAAATCACCCACGTCGCCGATAACGCCTACTGGTAAATTGCCAGCACGCCAGCGCTTGCGGATGCGTGCATTGAGGATTGAGGCTTCCCAGCGCGGGTTCGCGCCGATGATGAGCACGGCGTCTGCCTGCTCAATACCTTCAATGGTCGGATTAAAGACGTAGCTTGCACGACCCAACGATGGATCAAGCGCTGCACCGTCCTGACGGCAGTCCATGTTGGTCGAGCCGAGTGACTGCATCAGGAGTTTCAGAGCATACATCTCCTCGACGGTCGCCAGATCACCGGCGATTGCGCCTATCTTGTCAGAACCAGCCTTGGCGACAGCCTGACCGATGGCAGCAAAGGCTTCCGGCCAGCTTGCTGGTTTCAGCTTTCCGTTCTTGCGCACATAGGGGCGATCAAGGCGCTGCGTGCGCAATCCGTCCCAGATGAAGCGGGTCTTGTCGGAGATCCACTCTTCGTTCACCTGCTCATTGATGCGCGGCATGATGCGCATCACCTCACGGCCGCGCGAATCGACGCGAATGGCGGAACCGACAGCATCCATCACATCAATGGATTCAGTTTTGGTCAGCTCCCATGGCCGCGCCTGGAAGGCGTAGGGCTTTGAGGTCAGCGCACCAACGGGGCAAAGATCAATGACATTGCCCTGCAATTCGGAGGTCATGGCGCTTTCGAGATAGGTGGTGATCTCGGCGTCCTCGCCGCGGCCAATCAGGCCAAGCTCGGAAATGCCGGCAACTTCGGTGGTGAAGCGAACACAGCGCGTACAGTGAATGCAGCGGTTCATGATCGTCTTGACCAGCGGGCCGATATATTTGTCTTCGACCGCGCGCTTGTTTTCCTGATAGCGCGAGGAATCCACGCCAAAGGCCATGGCCTGGTCCTGCAGATCGCATTCGCCGCCCTGATCGCAGATCGGGCAATCAAGCGGATGGTTGATCAGCAAAAATTCCATGACGCCCTCGCGGGCCTTTTTTACCATAGGCGTATTGGTGAATATTTCCGGCGTTTCGCCATTGGGGCCGGGGCGTAGATCGCGCACACCCATGGCGCAGGAAGCCGCTGGCTTGGGCGGTCCGCCCTTCACCTCGACCAGACACATGCGGCAATTGCCGGCAATCGACAGGCGCTCGTGGAAACAGAAACGCGGAACTTCCGCGCCCGCTTCTTCCGCCGCCTGTAACAGCGTGTAGTGGTCGGGTACTTCTATTTCCCTGCCGTCTACTTTCAGCTTTGCCATTATGCCCTACTCCGCTGCAACAAGAACGGGCTGTGCCCGGTGCGCATTGCGCGTAAATTCGTCGATCCGACGCTCGATTTCCGGGCGGAAATGCCGGATCAGGCCCTGGATCGGCCATGCGGCCGCGTCGCCCAGCGCACAGATCGTGTGGCCTTCCACCTGCTTGGTCACGTCCAGCAGCATGTCGATTTCACGCTTCTGCGCTTCACCGCGCACCAAGCGCTCCATAACGCGCCACATCCAGCCCGTGCCTTCGCGGCACGGCGTGCACTGGCCGCAGCTCTCATGTTTGTAGAAGTATGAGAGGCGCGCAATTGCCGCGACAACATCTGTGGATTTGTCCATGACGATGACGGCAGCGGTGCCGAGACCCGACTTCAGATCGCGCAGTGCATCAAAATCCATCGGCGCGTCAATGATCTGCTCTGCAGGAACCATCGGCACCGAAGCGCCGCCGGGAATGACGGCCATCAAATTATCCCAACCACCGCGAACGCCACCACAATGGGTTTCGATCAGGTCGCGGAAGGAAATCGACATTTCTTCTTCCACTGTGCACGGCGTGTTGACGTGACCAGAGATGCAGAAAAGCTTGGTGCCGACATTGTTGGGCCGACCAAAGGACGAGAACCATGATGCGCCACGGCGCAGGATGGTTGGCGCGACGGCGATTGATTCGACATTGTTGACGGTGGTCGGGCAGCCATAAAGGCCGACATTGGCCGGGAATGGCGGCTTCAGGCGCGGCTGGCCCTTCTTGCCTTCCAGGCTTTCCAGAAGTGCGGTTTCTTCACCGCAAATGTAGGCACCAGCGCCGTGATGCACATAGACTTCGAAATCGTAGCCAGACGTATTGCCCTTGCCGATCAACTTGGCCGCATATGCTTCATCGATGGCGCGTTGCAAGGCTTCACGCTCGCGGATGAATTCGCCGCGCACATAAATATAGGCAGCGATAGCGCCCATGGCGAAACCGGCGATCAGGCAGCCTTCAACCAGCGTGTGCGGGTCATGGCGCAAAATATCGCGGTCCTTGCAGGTTCCAGGCTCCGACTCATCTGCATTGACGACAAGGTAGCTTGGGCGGCCATCGCTCTGCTTTGGCATGAACGACCATTTCAGGCCGGTCGGGAAGCCGGCGCCACCGCGACCGCGCAGGCCTGAGGCCTTCATCTCATTGACGATCCAGTCGCGCCCCTTGGCAATAAGGCCAGGCGTTCCATCCCAATGGCCACGCGCCTGCGCGCCAGCCAATGAACGGTCAAAGCGTCCGTAGATATTATTGAATATGCGGTCTTTATCCTGCAGCATTTTTGAGACCCTTAGACCGGTTTCTTGCCGAAGACGCGGAAGTATTCGTCAACGCCGCCCTTGGCGAGTGCGGCTGCCTGCTTCACCCAATTGTCGCGCTCGATGCGGCCATGGAACCGCAGATAACCATCCACCCATTCGCGCTCTGGCTGCTTCCATGAAGCCACCTGCGCAAAGGTGTAGATGCCAAGGCCATGGAGGGTCGCTTCGAGCTTCGGACCGACGCCTGAAATCAGTTTCAGATCATCGACAACCGCAGGCTTTTCAATCGCAACCGGACGGTTGGCATCGTTGAGCAGAGGCACTGCTTCTTCGGCCTTGCCACGTTCAGAGGGCAATTTCTTGCGCCCTGCACCAATTGGCTCACCCTTGATCAATTCAGGTGAAGTGTAGGGGGCAGGCTCGTTTGGCGTGCGGTCAGCCAACGGACCCTTGCGCTGTTTGCCGACCACCTTTTCGACAGCAGGTGCGGCAAGGTTCGCGCGCTTGCCGCTAAAACCCGGAGCGACAGAATCGATGTCCGATGGCTTCTCTTTCCTAGCGGGTGCCGGTGATTTGACCGAATTGCTGGTTTCTTCGGCACTGGTCCGCGGTTTGGCACCATTGGCCGGCGCTACATTCATGACGGTGGCGTCAGCGGAAGCGCGCTTCTTGCGCCAATCCGCAACTGAGGCGAGAACGGCCTGCTCATCCTTCAGCGATGTCAGGCCGGTAATTGGCGCGGAAACTTCACGACCATTTTGCGGGCCGACCGGCACCGTTGCGCCCTTTCCAGCTTCGAAAGCGTCGATGATCTCGGACAGGCGCTCAGGTGTCAAATCTTCATATGTGTCCTTGAAGACCATAATCATCGGTGCGTTGACGCAGGCACCCAGGCACTCAACCTCTTCCCAGGACATCGTTCCATCCGCATTGGGGTGGAACTGCTCAGGATGGATCTTTGAGCGACAGACTTCCATCAGCGCGCCCGCGCCACGCAGGGCGCATGGCGTGGTGCCGCAGACCTGAACATGCGCACGCGTGCCGACCGGCTTTAGCTGAAACTGCGTGTAGAAGGTGGCAACCTCAAGCACGCGAATGAGCGGCATTTCCAGCATCTGGCTAACATGCTCGATGGCGGCCTTGGTGACCCAGCCTTCCTGCTCTTGGGCAATCATCAAAAGCGGGATAACGGCCGATTGTTCACGGCCCTTGGGGTATTTCTTGATCCAGTTCTTCGCCGACGCCGTATTGGCCCGGTTGAAGGCGAAACTGGCTGGCTGGACGGCTGGCTCTGCAAGTCTGCGAACGGACATTTAGCGGTCAACCTCTCCGAACACGATATCGAGGGAGCCAAGCACGGCGGAGACGTCGGCCAGCATGTGGCCACGGCACAGAAAGTCCATGGCTTGAAGATGGGCAAAACCCGGCGCGCGCAGCTTGCAGCGGTAAGGCTTATTGGTTCCGTCTGAGACCAGATACACGCCGAACTCGCCCTTTGGCGCTTCAACAGCGGCATAGACCTCGCCAGCCGGCACGCGGTAGCCTTCGGTATAGAGCTTGAAGTGGTGGATCAGCGCTTCCATCGACCGCTTCATCGCGGCGCGATTGGGTGGAACGACCTTACCATCCATATTGGAGACAGGACCAACACGCTCCTTGCCCAAGAGCAAATCAACGCATTGGCGCATGATCTTAGCCGACTGGCGCATTTCTTCCATGCGGATCAGATAGCGGTCGTAGCAATCGCCATTCTTGCCGATTGGAATATCGAATTCCATTTCGGGATAGCACTCATAGGGCTGCGATTTGCGCAGATCCCATGCGGCGCCAGAGCCGCGGACCATGACGCCCGAAAAACCCCATGCCCAGGCATCTTCAAGCGAAACCACGCCGATATCGACATTGCGCTGCTTGAAAATACGGTTTGGCGTGAGCAGATCGTCGAGGTTCTTCACCGTCTGGAGAAACGGATCAATCCACTTGCCGATGTCTTCGACCAGTTGATCTGGCAGATCCTGATGCACACCACCCGGTCGGAAATAGGCTGCATGCATGCGCGCGCCACAGGCACGCTCATAAAACACCATCAGCTTTTCGCGCTCTTCAAAGCCCCAGAGCGGCGGGGTGAGCGCGCCGACATCCATCGCCTGCGTGGTCACGTTCAAGAGGTGAGACAGGATGCGGCCAATCTCGGAATAGAGCACCCGAATGATCTGACCGCGCTTGGGGACGTCAATGCCCAGCAAGCGCTCGATCGCCAGCGAGAACGCGTGTTCCTGATTCATCGGGGCGACGTAATCGAGTCGGTCAAAATAAGGGATCGCCTGAAGATAGGTCTTTTGCTCGATCAGCTTTTCGGTGCCGCGATGCAACAGCCCGATATGCGGATCGACGCGATCGACCACTTCACCATCCAGTTCCAGAACAAGGCGCAAAACGCCGTGGGCTGCCGGATGCTGCGGGCCAAAGTTGATGTTGAAATTGCGGACAGAAGTTTCAGCCATGTTGGGCGCCTACTGCTTCGCTTTTTCATCGCCGGGCAGGACATAATCCGTCCCTTCCCATGGCGAGAGAAAATCGAAATTGCGGAATTCCTGCTTCAGCTCAACGGGCTCGTAGACCACGCGCTTGACCTCGTCGTCGTAGCGGACTTCAACGAAACCGGTGAGCGGGAAGTCCTTGCGCAGCGGATGGCCGTCAAAGCCGTAATCGGTGAGGAGACGGCGCAGATCCGGATGGCCGGTGAACAGAATGCCGTAGAGATCGTATGCTTCGCGCTCGAACCAGTCGGCGCCCGGATAGACGCTTGTGACAGACGGTACGGGCGTCTGTTCATCTGTCGTTACCTTGATGCGAATGCGCGTATTATTGTGCGGGGACATGAGGTGATAAACGACATCAAAACGCTCAATGCGGGCCGGATAGTCAACACCACATATATCAATGAAAGAGATGAAAGCGCATTTCTTGTCGTCGCGCAGGAATGTCAGCACCGAGATAATATCGGATGCAGCAACATTCAGCGTCAACTCACCGTAAGCGATGGTTGCCGCAGCAAGCCTTTCGCCAAGCTTGACACTGATGTGTGCAGAGAGTGTTTGCAGGATTTCTGACATGGCCTAGCGCTCAATCGTGCCAGTGCGGCGGATCTTCTTCTGCAGCATCAAAATGCCATACAGAAGCGCCTCTGCCGTGGGAGGGCAACCCGGAACATAAATATCAACTGGAACCACGCGATCACAGCCGCGCACTACCGAATAGGAATAATGGTAATAGCCGCCGCCATTGGCGCAGGACCCCATAGAGATCACATAGCGAGGCTCAGGCATCTGATCATAGACCTTGCGCAAAGCCGGCGCCATCTTGTTGGTCAGCGTGCCGGCGACGATCATCACGTCAGACTGACGCGGTGAGGCACGCGGCGCGATGCCGAAGCGCTCAGCGTCATAGCGCGGCATTGAAATGTGCATCATTTCGACCGCGCAACATGCCAGACCAAATGTCATCCACATCAGCGAGCCGGTGCGAGCCCATGTCACCAGCGCATCGGACGAGGTGACGAGAAAACCCTTATCGGAAAGTTCGTCGTTCAGGCCTGTGAAAAAACGATCATCGGCACCAACAGGCTTGCCGGTGGCCGGATCAAGAATGCCTTTGGGGCGCGGCGCGACGAGTGTACCCTCGTTCAATCCCATTCCAGCGCTCCCTTTTTCCATTCATAGATAAAGCCGACGGTCAAAACACCGAGGAAGACCATCATCGACCAGAATCCGAGCATTCCTATTTCGCCGAACGAGACGGCCCACGGAAACAGGAACGCTACTTCCAGATCGAAGATGATGAAGAGAATCGAGACCAGATAGAACCGCACATCAAACTTCATGCGCGCATCATCAAAGGAGTTGAAGCCGCATTCGTAGGCCGACAGCTTTTCAGGATCGGGATTGCGATAGGCGACAAGGAAAGGCGCAACAAGAAGCGCCAAGCCGACTGCCAGCGCCACGCCGATGAAAATCACGATGGGCAAATATGAACTGAGAAGATCGCTCATGGGTCCAGTTTCCGTTACGGCGGGCGGTCCACCTTACCTATAGCATTGAACCGGATTGTGAAACCGCGACAGAATGGCTGAACGAGCCCTCGCGCGACGGTTATGCTGCAGCGCGGCGAGGGTTAGCGCAGCCCATTTGGCGACGCAAGTCAAAGTTTGTCGAGAGTGCGGCTGAGCCGTTATATAAGCTGTATGATACAGCTTATATGGCTGAACACGAAGCAACTGGAGAAGGAAAGCCGACAGCGGCTTGGTCTTAATGGCGCGAGTGACGGGGCTCGAACCCGCGACCTCCGGCGTGACAGGCCGGCACTCTAACCAACTGAGCTACACCCGCGCATTGCGCCGGGCGACAAGTCGCTGCGGCGTTGGCGGTGAATTACGGGGTTCGGCACGGAGTGTCAAGCGGGCGAATGTCGCTTTGCAACATCTTTGGCAGAGCTTTTTCGAACAGCCGACGAACTGCTCTGCGACACTGTCGCAACGGGACACATTTAGCCTTGCGGTTGCCGGCATAACCGCCTAAACGTCCGCTCGCGTCGGGCGATTAGCTCAGTTGGTAGAGCGCTTCGTTTACACCGAAGATGTCGGCGGTTCGAGCCCGTCATCGCCCACCATATTTCCCACAGTGCACCGCAGCCCTGCAAAGTCGACGCGCGACAGCCCCGCAGGGTTGCTGTCGCGCATTGATGCGTTCAGTCCAGGCGCGCTCTTGCCCATCCAGTGTCGCGATGGCAGGCGGCAGCGTGACGACAATGCGGACTGCATTCGGCAGACAGTTCACCCAGAAGGTAGGACTCTTGAAGCGTTCGTAGGATCTCGACTACCTTAATGGGCCAATTCGGTTCTGAAGGCGACTGTCCGGGATTCGACCGCAAGGCTGATCAGGCGTGGCATCCTCGCAGCCGATTCTTTTGCGTAACTGTCACTCGCCATAGAGTTGCCTAGTCGAGTTCATGGGATATAAGAGTTGGGCAGGGGAACAATTGTGATGAACATCTCGAGCTTGAAGTCTATTTTCTTTCCACCCTCCAAGGCGCTCACATCGCCGGAGCTACCAGCGCCACCTCCCCATATTTTCGAGACATTCTTTGCCAACAAGGCCAATTTTGCCTCACTTGGTGAAACTGAGAGCTCTGTTCTTGAGATCGGGCCTTTCAACAATCCGATGGTTCGTGGCGGCAATGTTTCTTACTTCGATGTGATGACGACCGACCAGCTCCGGAAGCGGGCTGTAGGAATAGGCTATGACACCGCGACTATACCCGAGATCAATTTTGTCTCACCCATTGGCGATCTGTCGGTGGTAGAGGGTCGGTTTTCGGCGGTGGTGAGTTCGCACTGCATCGAGCATCAACCGGACCTGATCCACCATCTGGCGCAGGTTCATGCACTGTTGGAACCCGGCGGTAAATATTATCTGGTGGTCCCGGACAAGCGCTACTGTTTTGACCATTTCCTTCCTGAAGTGACACTTGGGGAAGTGCTCGCCGCCAAGGGTGAGACCGTGCATCCACTCCACAAGGTCATCGAGCACCGCGCTCTCACCACTCACAATGATCCTCATCAGCATTGGAATGGAGTTCATCAGCATGATGGCTGGGCGATGAGTACCGCTGCCCGAGTTCAGTCGGCTATTGACGAATACAATGCAGCAGAGGGCGGTTACGTCGATGTCCATCGCTGGCAATTCACGCCGGAGACGTTCCGGGCTGTCATCGAAGGTTTGACCGCAACCGGACAGGCCCGTTTCGAGGTGGTCGAAATCAACCAGACGCCACGCAACACATTTGATTTCACCGCCATCTTGCGGGCGGTTTGAAACACAAAAAAAGCCGGGCTATGGGCCCGGCTTTTTCATGAAAGAAATTGAGGTTCGTCTTAGTTGACGGCTTCCTTGAGGCCCTTGCCGGCCGAGAATTTTGGCACGGTGCGGGCGGGGATCTTTACTTCAGCACCCGTCTGCGGGTTGCGGCCGGTGGTGGCGGCGCGCTGGGAAACCGAGAAATTACCAAAGCCAACGAGGCGAACGTCGCCACCATTCTTCAACTCGGCGGTGATCGCAGAAAATACCGCGTCAACTGCAGCCTGCGCATCGGCCTTGGAAATTTTGGCCTGTTCCGCGACGGCGGTTGCAAGTTCGTTCTTGTTCATAAAAAATTCCTTCCATGTGAAGTACCGGTCCAACGACTCGTCCGGCAGGAAACGAACTCTAGAAAGAGTTGTTCCGCGAACCAAGCCGACTTGCATGCAAAACCACTAAAAAAAGGCGGAATCCCGGGCTTTTTCACAGAAAAACCGGGCGCGATGGCCCGGTTTCCCCGATGTATCGCCGCTCTGGCACGCTAGTGAGCGAATGTGCCCAGCGTGGGATCATCAGCAACGTCAGTCTTCGATGTTGCTGATGGCGCCGGCTCAACCCATTCGATAGCCTCGGGCATGCGCACCAATGCGTGCCGCAGCACCTCCCCGACGCGGCTGACCGGAATGATTTCCATCCCGCTTTTCACGTTGTCAGGAATTTCCGCCAGGTCCTTGGCGTTCTCCTCGGGTATCAACACCTTCTTGATGCCACCACGGAGCGCTGCCAGAAGCTTTTCCTTTAGGCCGCCAATTGGCAGCACCCTACCCCGCAGCGTGATCTCACCGGTCATCGCAACATCGGCTTTCACCGGGATGCCGGTCATCACCGAGACGATGGCCGTAACCATGCCGACGCCTGCTGACGGGCCGTCCTTCGGCGTTGCGCCTTCAGGTACATGCACGTGGATGTCACGGCGGTCGAAGATGGGCGGCTCGATGCCGAAATCAATGGCTCGAGAGCGTACATAGGATGCTGCAGCCGAGATCGATTCCTTCATCACGTCTTTCAGGTTGCCGGTCACCGTCATGCGGCCCTTGCCGGGCATCATGACGCCTTCGATGGTCAGCAACTCGCCGCCCACTTCCGTCCAAGCAAGTCCCGTCACGACGCCAACCTGGTCGTCTGCCTCGATCTGGCCATAGCGGAAGCGCCATACACCGAGATAGTCGGCCAGATTGTCTTGCGTGATGTGCACAGCCTTGACCTTGGTGCGCAGGATTTCGGTGACAGCCTTGCGCCCAAGCTTCATCAGCTCGCGCTCGAGGCTGCGCACACCGGCTTCGCGGGTATAGTTCTGGATCACACCGCGCAGCGCCTCGTCGGATACCGAAAACTCCTTCGGCTGGAGCGCATGGTCGCGGATCGCCTTGGGCAGAAGATGTCGCTTGGCAATCTCCACCTTCTCATCTTCGGTGTAGCCGGCAATACGGATGATCTCCATCCGGTCCATCAGCGCCGGCGGGATGTTCAGGGTATTGGCGGTGGTAACGAACATGACACTGGATAGATCGTATTCGACTTCCAGATAGTGGTCCATGAAGCTGGAGTTCTGCTCGGGATCGAGCACTTCAAGCAGGGCCGAGGATGGGTCGCCACGGAAATCCTGGCCCATCTTGTCGATCTCATCGAGCAAGAAGAGCGGGTTGGATTTCTTGGCCTTCTTCATCGATTGGATGACCTTGCCAGGCATCGAACCGATATAGGTGCGGCGGTGGCCACGGATCTCGGCTTCGTCTCGCACGCCGCCCAGCGCCATGCGCACGAATTCGCGGCCCGTCGCCTTGGCAATCGACTTGCCAAGCGAGGTCTTGCCTACGCCGGGAGGGCCAACGAGGCACAGGATCGGGCCTTTCAGCTTTTTCTGGCGACTTTGTACGGCGAGATATTCGACAATGCGGTCTTTCACCTTGTCGAGGCCGTAATGGTCGGTGTCGAGCACGTTCTGGGCAAAATCCAGATCCTGCTTCACCTTGGTGTTTTTGCCCCATGGGATCGACAGCAACCAGTCGAGATAATTGCGCACGACAGTTGATTCCGCCGACATCGGCGACATGGTGCGTAGTTTTTTCAGTTCCGCGTCCGCTTTTTCGCGGGCTTCCTTGGAGAGTTTTGTCTTCTTGATGCGCGCTTCCAGTTCGGCGGCCTCGTCGCGGCCGTCCTCGCCCTCGCCAAGCTCCTTCTGGATCGCCTTCATCTGCTCGTTCAGGTAATATTCGCGCTGGGTCTTCTCCATCTGGCGTTTTACACGCGAGCGGATGCGCTTTTCGACCTGAAGGACGGAGATTTCGGCTTCCATGAAGCCCAT
The DNA here is from genome assembly GCF_015500055.1 of Mesorhizobium sp. NBSH29. Lineage (NCBI taxonomy): Bacteria > Pseudomonadati > Pseudomonadota > Alphaproteobacteria > Hyphomicrobiales > Phyllobacteriaceae > Mesorhizobium > Mesorhizobium sp. NBSH29. Next base: position 2,477,446 of record NZ_CP045492.1, on the reverse strand, counting down.
GGCCTTTTCCAGCCGCTCCTTGACCGAAAGCGTGGCGAGCATTTCCTGCTTTTCAGGGATCTTGATCGCGAGATGGGAAGCCACCGTATCGGCCAGTTTCGAATAGTCCTCAATCTGGCTCGCGGCGCCGACGACTTCAGGCGAAATCTTCTTGTTCAGCTTCACATAATTTTCAAAATCGGCCACCACCGAGCGGGCCAGCGCCTCAACCTCGACCTCTTCGTCAGTAGGCTCCGGCAGAAGCGCAGCCTTCGCTTCGTGGAAGTCTTCCCGGTCGGTGAACTCAGTAATCTTTGCGCGCGCCGTGCCTTCGACAAGCACCTTTACGGTGCCGTCTGGCAGCTTTAGCAACTGCAGAACATTGGCCAGCGTGCCGACATCAAAGATGGCGTCGGAGGCCGGATCATCGTCGGCAGCATTCATCTGGGTGGCGAGCAGGATCTGCTTTTCCGCGCCCATGACGTCTTCCAGCGCTCGAATCGACTTTTCGCGGCCAACAAATAGCGGCACGATCATGTGAGGAAACACAACAATGTCACGCAGCGGGAGGACTGCGAACACGCCGTCTTTGGAGGACCGGGTACTTTTGGCCATTGCCTTACCTTTCATGCCGGTCTGCTCAACGAGCCAGCCAGCGAATCTCATCATACCGGCTGCGAGCCATTCCGCCTACTTACCGTTCAAATCAACGGCAGTATCAAGCACGGATATCGCCCCAACCTTATGATCTTAGTTGGCGTCGGTCGGGGAAAAGATCAAGGGCAACGTTGGTGGAGCACACAGGCACATAGTGCGCGGAACCGGAAGGCAGCAGGCTTTTGGCAAGCTGCTGCCCTCACGCAATACCCTATTAGGCGCTCACAGAGCCCTTTTCCTTCTCGGCGTAGATATAAAGCGGACGGGCGGAGCCAGAAACCACTTCTTCCGAGATCACAACTTCCTGAACGCCTTCCAGCGCCGGCAGCTCGAACATGGTGTCGAGCAAAATGGCTTCCATGATGGAACGCAGGCCGCGGGCACCGGTCTTACGCTCGATGGCGCGCTTGGCGATGGCCGACATGGCGTTTTCGTGGAAGGTCAGCTCGACATTTTCCATCTCGAACAGGCGCTGGTACTGCTTGACGAGCGCGTTCTTCGGTTCGGTCAGAATCTGGATCAGCGCAGGCTCGTCCAGATCTTCCAGCGTCGCCAGAACCGGCAGACGGCCAACGAACTCGGGGATCAGACCAAACTTCAACAGATCTTCCGGCTCGACGAGGCGGAACACCTCGCCGCTGCGACGGTCTTCCGGCGAGGAAACCGTGGCGCCAAAGCCGATCGAGGTCTTGCGGCCGCGATCCGAGATGATCTTGTCCAGACCGGCAAAGGCACCGCCGCAGATGAACAGGATGTTGGCCGTATCCACCTGCAGGAATTCCTGCTGAGGGTGTTTTCTGCCGCCCTGCGGAGGCACAGAAGCGACCGTTCCTTCCATGATCTTAAGCAGCGCTTGCTGGACGCCCTCTCCCGACACGTCCCGGGTGATCGACGGGTTGTCCGACTTGCGCGAAATCTTGTCGATCTCATCGATGTACACGATGCCGCGCTGGGCGCGCTCAACATTGTAATCAGCTGACTGCAAAAGCTTGAGAATGATGTTCTCGACATCTTCACCAACGTAGCCGGCCTCGGTGAGCGTCGTGGCATCGGCCATGGTGAAAGGCACGTCGATGATGCGCGCCAGTGTCTGGGCCAAAAGCGTCTTGCCGCAGCCGGTCGGGCCGATCAATAGAATGTTCGACTTCGCCAGCTCAACATCGTTGTTCTTGCTGGCATGCGCCAGGCGCTTGTAGTGGTTGTGGACGGCGACCGACAAAACGCGCTTGGCGTAGGGCTGGCCGATCACATAATCATCCAGAACTTTCAGAATTTCCTGCGGCGTCGGCACACCCTCGCGCGACTTCACCATCGAAGTCTTGTTCTCTTCGCGGATGATGTCCATGCACAGTTCGACGCATTCGTCGCAGATGAAAACCGTTGGACCGGCGATCAGCTTGCGCACTTCATGCTGGCTCTTGCCGCAAAACGAGCAGTAAAGCGTATTCTTGGAATCGCCACCGCTGCCGCTGACCTTGCTCATCTTTCAGTCCTTTTCTCGTGCTGCTCGCGGGGTGACGCGAAGCAGCTAGAGTTTCAATCTATGGCGGGAAGGTGCACACGCCAACCCCAGTTCGGCTTCAGAAGAGCGTATTCCCACGTCGCCCTGCCAGAAATGCGCGGATTCGCACCTGCCACAGCAAAAGCTAAGCCGTCGAAGCTCAACAGAGGCTTAACGTAAGATACCCGTCTAGCGGTGGGAACACCTAAATGTGACGGAATTGCCGCTGAATTGGCCGAAATGCGACCTCCGGTCTGCTGCTGCGCGTCCCGTCAGCTCGCCGGAACGGTCTCCATGGCCTCGCGCGAAGTGATGACCTTGTCGATAAGGCCGAAATCCTTGGCTTCGTCGGAAGTCATGAAGTGATCGCGGTCAAGCGTCTTTTCGATCTCTTCATAGGGCTTGCCAGTGTGCTTAACGTAGACCTCGTTGAGGCGACGCTTAAGCTTGATGATATCCTGTGCATGACGCTCGATGTCGGAGGCCTGACCCTGGAAGCCGCCTGATGGCTGGTGCACCATGATGCGGGCATTCGGTGTTGCAAAGCGCATGTCCTTGTGACCGGCGCAAAGCAGAAGCGAGCCCATCGAGGCCGCCTGGCCAACGCACAATGTTGCCACTGGCGGCTTGATGAACTGCATGGTGTCATAGATGGCCATGCCGCTGGTCACCACGCCGCCTGGCGAATTGATGTAGAGCGAGATTTCCTTCTTGGGGTTTTCCGCCTCAAGGAAAAGCAGCTGCGCGCAGACCAGCGTCGCCATGCCATCCTCCACCGGACCGGTGATGAAGATGATGCGCTCTTTCAACAGCCGCGAAAAGATATCGTAGGCGCGCTCGCCGCGATTGGTCTGTTCGACCACCATCGGCACAAGATTCATGGTTCTTTCGATGGGGTTGGTCATTGAGCGGCCTTTGTCAGGATTGGATTCCAACGCCGGAAGGGCAGAATCGGGTTTTTACAGGTTTTCTCTAAATAGGATGCGCACTTGCCCTTGTGCAAGGCCATGCGCGCAATCGTCGGTTAACGCTTCCGTTAACGAACCCGCCAGAAAGCGTTTCCCTGAGGCAAAGCTTTCGCTAGGTTATCGACGGGACGGAGTGTGCACGCGTTGAGGATGTCGTCATGTTCAAGAAATCCAGTGTGTCTCTCATAAGCCTGATCGCATTGTTGACCGCCGCACCTGTTGCTGCTGGCGGTCGAGCGGTGGAATGCTACGAGCCGACCTATCGCCCCGCCGTCTACGACACGGTCCATGAGAATGTCATGGTGAGCCCGGGCGGAAGTCGCATCGACTATTCACCGCCGATCTACGGCACTCGCCAGCGCCAGATCGTGATTTCACCGGCGCGCGAAAGCTATGAGATCATCCCTGCCATTACAGAGACACGCATGCGCACCGTCCAGGTCAGCGCAGGTGGCTATGGCTGGGAGTGGCGCGTCATCAAGGGCAAGCGCGTGCTATGCAAGGTCTGGCACAAGCCGCGCTATGGGCAGGTGGCGGAGCGGGTGATCGTTCAGCCCGCGCGTCAGCGGCGCGTCGTCATTCCTGCTCAGATTGGCTACGAGGCTCAGCGGGTGCTGATCCAGCCCGAAGTCCGCCATGTCATCAACACACCACCCAGCTACCGCACCGTATCGCGCCGTGTCATGGTCGAAGGTGAAAGCCGCGGCTGGAAGCGCGTGCAGATCCAGCGTCATTGCGGATAGGATCGCAGGCGGACACTCCGCGCCGCCTAAATTTATTTGATCGGGGCTGCTGGATCAGTGTGTAAAATTTGGGCAGGTTGGGCGCATGGATTCCCACCTGCCATTTCTCCAGTTCGCCCCCGAGACACGCCAGCTGCGGCTCGACCCGCACGCGCCTGCTTTCTACAACGATACCTACCCCGCCTACGCCTTCCTGCATGGGCAGGTGACCCCATTCTTCTGGGAAGAGTTTGGCCTCTGGTGCTTTGGCGGGTTTGACGATGTGAACCGGCTGTTGCGAGACCGCCGTTTTGGCCGGCAGAACTCGGAAGGCATACCAGACAGCCGTGGCGCGGGAGATGATCGCGCTCACCTTGCCGCATTTGACGCTGTAGAGGCGCATTCGCTGCTGGAGCTCGAACCGCCGCTGCACACGCGGCTCAGAACGCTGGTGACGCGAGCGTTTGTCTCGCGCCAGGTAGAGCGGCTGCGTCCACGTGTTGAAGCACTGGCGCATGAATTGATCGATTGTTTCGAGCCGGGTGGCAGCACAGAACTTCTGGCGTCCTTTGCCACGCCGCTGCCGATCACCATCATTTCAGAAATGCTCGGCGTGCCGGCGGAGATGGGGCCCAGGCTGCTCGACTGGTCGCATGCGATGGTGTCCATGTACACGCATGGCCGCACCCGCGCTGACGAGGACCGCGCCAATCTGGCCGCCGCCGAGTTTTGTGCCTTTCTGCGAGACTACGCGCAAAGGCGTCGGGACCAACCAGGCGATGATCTTCTCAGCCTTTTGATCGCCGCGCGCGACCGCGACAGCAAGCTCAGTGAAGACGAGATGGTGTCCTCGGCCATTCTGCTTCTCAATGCCGGCCACGAGGCGACCGTACACCAGATCGGCAATGGCGTTCGGGCCATTCTGGCCGCCGGCGGCGACCCACGCCGCTTCTTCGCCACGCCGGAACACACGGCGGCGACGGTGGAGGAATGCCTGCGCTTTGCAGCACCGCTCCACATGTTCACGCGCTATGCCTATGAGCCCGTAGAGATGGGCGGGATTACCATCGAACCGGGCCAGAGTGTTGGGCTGCTTCTCGGCATGGCCAACCGCGATCCGCGCGCGTTCGCAAACCCAGACACATTCGACCCCGCCCGAACCGACCAGAAAAACGTCTCGTTTGGCGCCGGCATCCATTTCTGCATCGGCGCACCGCTGGCACGGCTGGAATTGCAGGTGGCGCTAAAGGTGCTGTTTGAACGCTGCCCGCAGATTGCGGTCAGCCAGCCACCGAAGTTCCGCGACAGCTTTCACTTTCATGGGCTGGAGCGGCTGGTGGTGACGGTCTAGTCTTCACACCCGCAAAACATATTCCTTGCGCGTAGTCTCCACCACTTCCCAGCTTCCCTTGAAGCCGGGTTTCAGCACAAAGCTATCGCCGGCTTCCACGGTTATCGCCTCGCCGCTGTCTTCGCTGATGATAGAGACGCCGGTGAGAATGTGGCAGAATTCCCATTCGTCATATTCGATGCGCCATTTGCCGGGCGTCGATTCCCAGATGCCGGCATAGAGGCCGCCTTCGGCCTCCTCGATATTCCAGGTGAGGAATTTTGGGTCACCTGAAATCAGGCGTCCCTCAGCAGGGCTGCCCGGCTCACCTTCGCGTCCGGTGGTATCGATGGCGAGATACAGACTGGCCATTTTCTGGTCAGCCCTTCGCCAGTGCCTGGTCGAGGTCGGCAATAATGTCTTCCACACTTTCAATGCCGACCGAAATGCGGATGACGTCTACGCCCGCACCTGCCGCCGTCTTCTGCTCGTCGCTGAGTTGGCGGTGGGTGGTGGAGGCCGGGTGGATGACCAGCGATTTGGTGTCGCCCAGATTTGCCAGATGCGAGAACAGTTCGACGCCCTCGACCAACGTGATGCCGGCCTCATAGCCGCCTTTGAGGCCGAAGGTGAACACAGAGCCAGCGCCTAGCGGGGAATATCTCTGTTGCAAGGCGTGGTGCTTGTCCGATTTCAAGCCCGGATACGACACCCACGCGACCTTGTCATGGGTGGACAACCATTCGGCCACTTTCAGCGCATTGTCGCAGTGGCGCTGCATGCGCAACGGCAGGGTTTCGAGGCCTGTCAGGATCAGGAAAGCGTTAAAGGGCGAGATTGAAGGGCCGAAATCGCGCAGGCCGAGAACGCGGCAGGCAATGGCGAAAGCGAAGTTGCCGAAAGTTTCATGCAGCACCATGCCGCCATATTCGGGGCGCGGCTCCGACAGCATGGGGTATTTGCCCGATTTCGACCAGTCGAATGTGCCGCCATCCACGACGATGCCGCCCATGGAATTGCCATGACCGCCGATGAATTTGGTCAGCGAATGGACGATGACATCGGCACCATGTTCGAAGGGGCGCAGCAGATAGGGGCTGGCCAGCGTGTTGTCGACGATCAGCGGCAGGCCGTGCTTTTGAGCGACAGCGGATATCGCCTCGATATCAACGAACTCACCGCCCGGATTGGCCAGGCTCTCGATGAAGATTGCCTTCGTCCGGTCGTCGATCTGCGCCTCGAAGCTGGCCGGATCGTTGACATCGCCCCAACGCACTTCCCAGCCAAAGTTCTTGAAGGCGTGGCCGAACTGGTTGATCGAGCCGCCATAGAGTTTTCTGGCTGACACGAAATTGTCGCCCGACTGCATCAGCGTATGGAACACCAGAAACTGCGCGCCGTGACCCGATGAGGTGGCAACAGCCGCCGTGCCACCTTCAAGGGCTGCAACGCGCTCTTCCAGCACCGCCTGGGTGGGGTTCATGATGCGGGTGTAGATGTTGCCGAAGGCTTTCAGCCCGAACAGGGAAGCAGCATGGTCGGCATCATCAAACACATAGGCGGTGGTCTGGTAGATCGGGGTGGTGCGTGCACCCGTGGCCGGATCAGGGCGCGCGCCCGCATGAATTGCCAGTGTGTTAAAACCCGGTTCGCGTTCGCCCATTTTTTTCTCCTCCCGATCAAATGTTTCGGGCGCATTCTTGGACAAAGCAGAACGGGAATGCAAAGAAGATTTTACTCAATGAGCGATCTTTGCCCGGCCCATTTCCGCGAAAATTCTGCCTTGAGAGAAAAATCTACTTCTGGCGGATGCCAAAGCTCTGAAATCCCGCCCGCATGGTCGGTTTTTTTGACGACAGCACGCGCGAGTTTATGCCGTTCCAGCCAATCTCACCAGCCAGCCTTGCATATTCGATCTTTGGACAGCGGTTCATCACTACTTTGATCCCGGTCGCCTCTGCCTTCGCTGCGGCTTCGTCGTGGCGGACGGTGAGTTGCGTCCAGATCACTTTGGGTAGCGGATCGAGCGCCAGCACCTCATCCACGATTGCTGGCACGGCGGCCGAGGCGCGGAAGACGTCGACCATATCAATGGGGACAGGAATGTCGGCCAGGCTGGCATACGTCATGCGGCCAAGAATCTCCTTGCCGGCGTGGCCCGGATTGACAGGATAGACCTCAAACCCCTTGTCGATCATATATTTCGTGACAAAGAAGCTCGGTCGCACATCGTTGGCCGAGGCGCCGACGATAGCGATGGTTTTCACTGAATTGAGAATGCTGGCGATGTAGGAATTGTCATAGGTCTCGTGGTTCATGCCAATCACTCTGCCGTCCAGTCGGGTTCGCGCTTTTCAAGGAAGGCGCCGATGCCTTCTTCGGCGTCGCGCGCCAGCATGTTTTGTACCATCACCCGTGACGCGTAGTCATAGGCTTCTGCCAGTCCCTTTTCGGCCTGTTTGTAAAACGCCTCCTTGCCGATCTTCAGCGTCAAAGGCGATTTGGATGCAATGGTTTGCGCGTATTTCATGACAATCTGATTCAGATATTCGCGAGGCACCACGCGGTTGATCAACCCGAATTCGCGCGCTGATGACGCATCGATGGTTTCCCCGGTCAGAAGCATTTCCATCGCATGCTTGCGCGACATGTTGCGCGACAGCGCTACCATCGGCGTCGAGCAGAACAGCCCGATGTTGACGCCCGGTGTGCAGAACGTCGCCTCTTGCGAGGCAATCGCCAGATCACAGCTTGCGACCAGCTGGCATCCGGCGGCGGTCGCCAGTCCGTCGACCTCGGCGATGACGGGCTTGGGGTGGTTGACGATGGCCTGCATTAGATCTGCGCAGGCGCCCATCGTCTGTTCAAAGAAGGCGCGGCCGTGGTCCGGGTCTTTTCGGTGCGGCGTCATCTCTTTCAGATCATGGCCGGCAGAAAACAGTTTTCCCGCAGCCGCAATGACGATGACATGCACCGATTTGTCGCCGTGGGCGCGGGCCAGATCGGCTTGCAGCGCGGCCATCACTGCCAGAGACAGCGCATTGGCGGGCGGATTGGCGAGCGTCAAACGCAGGACCGTGCCATGCTGCTCCACGCGCACCGGCCCCTCCCCCTCGACTTGCTTCAAAGCCACCACTTCAGTCATCTGCTCCACCTCAAATTCCGACAACTTAATCGCACTTGCGGTGCGTTACCCATCCATAGGTAACACGTGGCCGCTTGAAGAAAAGTGGTGAAATGTGGCTCTGTATGCTGGCACTACACATGCTACGAGGATCACGGGGAACGATGCAGGGACAAAAAGCACTGACACCACAGATGACTGCGGAGGCGGTGAACCGCTTGCTCGCGGACGCCTATCCGCAACTCAATGATGGCAAGCCCGCCTATCGCGCCATCGACATTTCGCCCGGCGCCTGCCTAGTGCGGCTGGACGCCGACCAGCGCCATCTGCGCCCAGGCGGCACGGTTTCCGGCCCTTGTCTGTTTACGCTAGCCGATATTGGCGGCTATGTGCTGGCGCTTTCCCATGCTGGGCCGGACCCGCTCTCGGTAACCACCAATCTCGACATCAATTTCATGCGCAAGGCCCCCGCTGGCCCGATCGAAGGCCATTGCCGCATCCTCAAGCTTGGCAAAAGCCTGATGGTGTTCGCAGTGGATATTGTCGCCGACGGCGCGACGGCGGCCTATGCGACTGGGACATATTCGCTGGCGCGGCGATAAGGTGGCGCGCGACGATGTTTTCTGAAACGCATCGGCGAAGAGTGCACCCCGACCGCCAAAAAGCACCCCCATCTCGGCGGTAAAATAATACCCCATCACTAACTATTTGTTTTTGTTTATTTTCTTTCAGTATCCGGCCTTTCCAGCCGCTTGACGCTTCCCCCTCCCCTCGCCTATAAGCCTCGACAGAACAGCGGCCCCGCAAAGGCTGCCGTTTCACTTTTGTCAAACTTTTGGCAATTCAAGCAACAAGAAACGCCTCGCGCGGGCTCGCCCGGCAAGGTCCAACTGGAAGATGAACATGAAAACCTTTTCGCAGAAGCCTGCGGACGTGGTGAAGAAGTGGGTGATTATCGACGCCGAGAACCTCGTCGTTGGTCGTCTTGCCACTATCGTCGCCAACCGTCTTCGCGGCAAACACAAAGCCACTTTCACGCCGCATGTCGACGATGGCGACAATGTTATTGTCATCAACGCCGACAAGATTGCGCTGACCGGCAAGAAATTCACCGACAAAGTCTACTACTGGCACACCGGCCACCCCGGCGGCATCAAGCAGCGCACTGCGCGCCAGCTTCTCGAGGGTCGTTTCCCTGAGCGTGTCGTTGAAAAGGCCGTTGAACGCATGGTTCCACGCGGCCCGCTTGGCCGTCGCCAGATGAAAAACCTGCGCGTCTACGCTGGAACCGAACACCCACACGTTGCCCAGCAGCCGGAAGTTCTGGACGTTGCTGCAATGAACTCCAAAAACACGAAGAGAGGCTAGACATGGCTGAGCTGAATTCGCTCGCAGAGCTGGGCACTGCCGCTGTCTCCACGCAGGCTGCCCCTCCTGTCCACGTCCAGAAGCTGGACAAGCAGGGCCGCGCTTATGCCACCGGCAAGCGCAAGAACGCCATTGCCCGCGTCTGGGTTAAGCCCGGTTCGGGCAAGATCATCGTCAACGACAAGGAATTCGCGGCCTATTTCGCGCGTCCCGTCCTGCAGATGATCCTGAACCAACCGATCATTGCAACCAACCGCAGCGGCCAGTTCGATATCGTCGCCACCGTTGTCGGTGGTGGTCTTTCGGGCCAGGCAGGTGCTGTGCGTCACGGCATCTCCAAGGCGCTCACCTATTACGAGCCGGGCCTGCGCCCTGTGCTCAAAAAGGGCGGCTTCCTGACCCGCGATAGCCGTGTTGTTGAACGTAAGAAGTACGGCAAGGCAAAAGCCCGTCGTTCGTTCCAGTTCTCGAAGCGCTAATATCCTTTGCGAGGTTCAGCCTCGCAGATGCAGAGTTGGAAAAGCGGGCCTTCGGGTCCGCTTTTTTGTTGTGCGGGCACGCCACCCTTCAAAGCGGATGAAAAGGGTCGCATTTCGTCACGGAATATCGAATAAGGGCCGTTCTGAAATTCGGAGAGGGACGCCCATGCCATCGAGTTCGATCGACAACGCCTTTATGGCGAGCACGGCCGAAGGTGCTGCCGAGGACCCCACCTATGCCGGCGCGCTGTCCTTCATGCGTCGCCGCTATTCAAAGGATGTGACCGGGGCAGATGCGGTTGTCTGGGGCATTCCCTTCGACGCCGCGGTCTCAAACCGGCCGGGCGCGCGGTTTGGACCGCAGGCGATCCGCCGCGCTTCGGCGATCTTTGACAATGATCCGCAATATCCATTTGACCGCGATCTCTTTGAGACAATGCGCGTTGTCGATTATGGCGATTGCCTGCTCGACTACGGCAACCATCAGGACACGCCGGCCAAGATCGAGGCCGAGGCGGCCAAAATTCTTGAATCGGGCGCGTTCCTGCTGTCGATGGGGGGCGATCACTATGTCACCTGGCCACTCTTGAAGGCACATGCGGCGGTGCACGGGCCGCTGGCGCTGATTCATTTTGATGCGCATCAGGACACTTGGTTTGATGATGGCAAGCGGATCGATCACGGCTCCTTCGTGGCGCGTGCGGTGCGCGACGGGATAGTTGATCCTGACCGCTCGATCCAGATCGGCATCCGCACTCATGCACCGGAAAGCTTTGGCATAAAAATCCTCTATGGCCATGACATCGAGGATATGCGCCCGGCCGATATCGCCTATGCAATTGCCGAGCGTACGGGTGGCAAGAAAGCCTATCTGACTTTTGACATCGACTGTTTCGATCCGGCCTTTGCGCCTGGCACCGGCACGCCTGTTTCCGGCGGTCCGTCGACGGCAAAGATCCTGTCGGTACTGCGCCAGCTTGGCAATAACGAGATCGTCGGAGCCGATATTGTCGAGGTTGCGCCAGCCTATGACCATGCCGATATAACGGCCATTGCCGGCGCCACGGTGGCGATGCATTTTCTCGGCCTCGTGGCTGAACGACGTGCACGACAGGCAGCGCTCACAGATTGATTCAACCAGCTTTCAACCTGATTCAGAAAGCTGATCCAACATCCTGTTTGAAAACAGAAAAAATGAGAACGACAATGGCACCGAAAATCTTCATCGACGGCGAACACGGCACCACCGGCCTGCAGATCCGGACGCTGTTGGCCGACCGACGCAATGTGGAGGTCATCTCGGTGCCAGCCGATAAGCGCAAGGATCGCGATGCCCGGGCCGAATTTTTGAACGCTGCCGACATCGCGATCCTGTGCCTGCCCGACGACGCGGCCAAGGAAAGCGTTTCGCTGATCGAAAACGACACCACACGCGTCATCGACGCGTCGACCGCACACCGTGTCGCCGAGGGCTGGACTTATGGTTTTCCCGAGCTTGATGCTGCGCAGATGGATGCCGTGCGCGCGGCCAAACGGGTGGCCAATCCCGGTTGCTGGCCGCAGGGACCCATCGCCATGCTGCGTCCGCTGGTGACGGCTGGGCTTTTGCCGGCGGATTATCCAGTCACTGTGAATGGCATTTCCGGCTATTCGGGCGGCGGGCGGCCCATGATGGAAGACTATGTTGAAAAGGGTTCTGCCGCACCGGGCTTTTTGCCTTACGGCCTATCCCTCAAGCACAAGCATGTGCCCGAAATTCGCGCCTACGCAAAACTCGGGCATGACCCGATCATGCAGCCGGCCGTGGGTAATTTCGCGCAAGGCATGATTACGGTCGTACCACTCCAGCTTGGCCATCTGTCGCGCGTGCCGACCGGCGCTGAGATGCATGAAGCCATTGCCGATCACTATGCCGGTCTTGGCGGCGGCGTCGTCGAAGTGGCGCCGCTTGCCGAGATAGAACGCTCCGATGAAATCAATCCGGAGATCTACAACGGCACCAACCGCATGCGCCTGCATGTGTTTGCCAACGATCAGCGCGCCCAGGCGCTGCTGGTCGCCGTCTATGACAATCTCGGCAAGGGCGCGTCCGGTGCAGCTGTTCAGAATATGGATCTGATGCTCGGGCTTTGAGGCGGAAGTGCTTTCCCTCGCCACTGCGAATGAGGGCAAACGCCACGGCGGCTGAACTCTCTGCCGCGCCTCTTCGCATCGCTGCGCGCAGCTCCTGTGCCCAACCTTCAAGGTAACGAGAAAAGCGCTTATGCCCTGCCCTCGCCCGGCAGCGGATAGGCGCCTTTGGTGCCGCGCCAGTGGGCGGTGGCGAGGATCAGCACGATCACAGCGACGAACTGATGAAGCAGGGCTGCATGAATGTGCGCCTGCGCCAGAAGCGTGGCAATGCCAATGCCAGCCTGTGCGAGGATGGCCGTGAACAGCAGCCAGGCGCGGCGCTGATGCGTGGTGCCGGGTTCTGACCGGGTAGCCGCGATCGCGTGCCAAAGTGCAGCCGCCAGCAGCGCATAGGCGAACATGCGGTGGATAAACTGGACGGTTTTGGGGTTTTCGAACAGATTGCGCCATGCAGGCTCGATGGCGAACAGATCGCCCGGGATGATCGCACCGTCCATCAGCGGCCAGGTGTTGTAGGACAGGCCCGCATGGAGGCCGGCAACAAGCCCGCCGAGATAGATCTGCACCAGCACCATCGCCACCAGAATCCCGGCAATGCGCTGGGTTGAACGGTCGGCGCGATATTGCGTGTGCGGGGCCAGCGCGCGCGCCAGATAGACGGTTACCATGATGATCACGCAGGCAAGCGTCAGATGCGTGGCAAGCCGGTACTGGCTGACGGATACCCGATCGACCAGCCCTGACGCCACCATCCACCAGCCGATGGCACCTTGCAGCCCGCCCAGCGCCAGCAGGCCGATCAGGCGCGGTTTCATGTGCCGTTCAAGCCGGCCACTCACCCAGAAGAAAATCAGCGGGATGGCGACCAAAAACCCGACGCCGCGCGCCAGATTGCGGTGCGCCCATTCCCACCAGAAGATGCGCTTGAATTCGTCCAGCGCCATGCCCTTGTTGATCTGCTGATATTGCGGAATCTGCCGGTATTTATCAAACTCTTCCTGCCATTCGCTCGCGTTAAGCGGCGGGACGACACCATGGATCGGCTTCCATTCGGTGATCGACAGGCCAGAACCTGTCATCCGGGTGGCGCCGCCGACCATCACAATGGTAACCAGCACCAGAAGCACGGCGTAGAGCCAAAGCCTGACAGCGCGACGGTCGCGTTCATGCAGGCCTGAGGGCGAAGAGGTGAAACGGGTTGCCGACATGGGTTGGTCACGGCTCCTTTTGGCGGGATCAGTGAAGCATAGGGCTGCTGGATGCAAGGCAAAGGCTCGCGCGACACGCCGTCGCGGCGACGACCCTGGGTTACGCACATGTTGCGCCCGCCGCCCGCAGGCAGTAGGACGCGGCAAAAGGAAAGCCGATGCCCATTCGCCTGAAAAAACTGATCGGAGCCGTACTTCTGGTTCTGCTGGTGATCCTCTACGCGCTGGTCGCCACGATCATCGCCGTTGGGCAGCTGGCCGAGTCGGGCCCGCTTGTGCATCTGGCATTCTTCCTGTTCAGCGGCATTCTCTGGATCTTGCCCGCCATGGGCATCATCAAGTGGCTGATCCTGGAGCCGCGCCCGCGCAAGATAAAACCCTAGCCAGCGCGCTGCCCGGCTGCTCCGCGTTCGAAACATTCATTCACATTTTTGCGCTATCCTTCCGGCACGTCGGGACGCGCGCAGGGCATACGCTCAATGGAATTTTTATGATGGTGGACGCGGCAGCAGCAGGCCGGCAGAGCCGGTCCGTGGCCAGCGGAGCGCGGTCAGCGCATGTGCGAACGGACCCAGATGCGGCGCTCGTCGCTTACCGCAATGCCTGCACGGCATCCTCCGCTTCGCCCTCGCAAGATTTTGGCTGGATCGACGCCTGGGCCCGGCATGTTGTGCCGGACTTCATCGTCGCCACCCTTGGACCGGTCGAGGCACCCGTTTTCGCGCTGGCGCTTGAGGTGGTGAAGTCTGGACCGCTGAAGGTGGCGCGGTTCATGGGCGAGCGCCATGCCAATGGCAATTTTGCACCGCTATCGGGCATTGTCGCGCCTTCAGAACTCGATGCGCTGTTTGCTGCCATCCACGCTGCACGTCCTGATATCGACATGCTGGCGCTCGAGCGGCTGGCCGAAACGTGCGGCACAGCCACCAATCCGTTGCTGGCCTTCCAAAACGCACCAAGCGCGAACCTGGCGCTTGCGGTCAGTCTGGAAGGCGGATTTGAAGCGTTGCTCAGCCGCACCAGCGGCAAGAGAAAGCGGAAGAAACACCGGTCGCAACAGCGCAAGTTCGAGGCGGCTGGCGGATTTCGCCGCGTCGAGGCAAAAACACCGGCTGACGTCGATGCCCTGCTTGATGCGTTCTTCGTCATGAAAGATGAACGGTTTCGCAAGCTTGGTATTGCCAATGTTTTTGGCAGGCAGGACGTCCAGTCCTTTTTCCGCGCCCTGTTTGCGCAGGCACTGGCAGAAAACCCACCTGCCTATGTCCTGCACGGGCTGGAGGTGGATGGCCAGATCCGTGCCATCACCGGCTCAAGCCGCACGTGTGACAGGCTGGTCTGCGAGTTCGGTTCTATTTCTGACGACGAGCTTGCCTCAACCAGCCCAGGCGATTTCCTGTTCTTTGAAAACATCCGCGAGGCCTGCGAAGGAGGGCTTTCGGTCTATGATTTTTCCGTCGGCGATGAGCCCTACAAGCGGCTCTGGTGCGATCTGGAAATCATCCAGTATGATGTGCTGGTACCGCTGACCCGCCGTGGCGCGCTTTTGGCGCACGTGATGCGGGCACGCAACCGGATCACGTCGTTTGTCAAGAACAGCCCTTTGGCCTGGCGCCTGGCAAAGGCACTGCGTCGACGGCGCGGCCAGGGCAGTGCCCCGGTCGCCGAAGAATGAGCCTTAGGCGACCGAGCGGTCGGGGACCGGCGGGAATGGCGGCTCGTAGCCTAGCGGTGACACCATCGTCAGGCGATCATAGCCACCGGCGGCGAGATCGGCTGCCGCTTCTGCAACCGCATCATCCTTCGGCTCGATCACACTAACGAGAATCTCTGTTCCATCCGAAACCAGGCGGCGGATGCCCTTGGCATCAGCCGGGCCACATTCCACCACCACGACGTCGTAGGCCGTGGTAAGCGAGTTCATGATGATGGGCAGGCGATCAATCGCCCGCATGGCGCGCTCCGGATCGGCGGTGCCAACGGGAATAACGTGGCAATCCGAATAAGCGTCGGTATGGATCACGTCTGAAAACTGCGCTTCCGAGGCGAGCAGGTTGGTTATGCCGGGAAACACGCCGCTTTCGAGCATCGGGCGCGATGCAGCACCCGTTGAGGTCAGGTCCAGCAACAGCACGCGCAAGCCGGCATCGGCCACTTCGCGGGCCACAAGAACGGCAGTCGCCGCAGCCTCGTCGCCTTCGGGGGATATGAAGATTGCCCGCGAGACGCCGCCCGCTATCAGCCGTTCTGCTGCGGTTTCCACGGTCACCTCACCCAGATGCGACGCACGGATTTCACGTTTCTCGCGCTGCTGAGGTGGCGTGGGCTCGGGCACATAGGCACTGGGTCCACTAACAGTAGCTTGGACGGGCTGCGCAATATAGGGCTCGGGGTAACCGGCATCCGCGGCGATGGCGGGCATGGCCACCTCGTCGATAGGCTCGGGCCGCGCTCCGGCTGCCGGCTGCATGGCGCGGCCGCTGAACAGCTCCTGCAAAAGTGTGATGATGACCATCATCAGCAAAGATGCAACGAATGCAGCGCCGGCGATTGGCAACGTCTTGGGAAAATAAGGTTCTGAGGGAACAATGGCGCGTGAAAAAATGCGGGCATCGACTGGCAGGTAGTTACGATCCCGCCGCGAGGATGCCTCGCGGTAGCGGGTGAGATAGGATTCCAGCAGGTCGCGCTGCGAGGCAGCCTCGCGCTCAAGCGCCCGTAGTTCAACCTCCTCTTCGCCGGCGCGCGACGCTTCGGCTTTCAGCGTGTTGAGGCTGGCAACGAGTTGGTTTTCGCGCAGCTGGGCCGTTTTTGCTTCCGTCTCAAGGCCCCGCATGACCTTTTCAGCCTCGTTACGGATCTGTTTGTCGAGGTCCGCAAGCTGCGAGTTCAGCGCGCGAATGCGCGGATGGCCATTGAGCAGCGATGTCGACAGATCAGCGATGTCGGCTTTCAGCTGTACCTGGCGTTCACGCAGCCGTTGGATAAGGCCTGAGGACAGCACCTCCGGCAGGGCATCAAGCGAACCGCCGCCCTGCAGGGTTGCGCGCACCCCTTGCGCGTTGGCCTGCGCATTGGCACGGCCCGCCCGCACCCGTGAGAGCTCGGTCGACAGTTCCGACATCTGCTGGGTCGCAAGAACTGAATTGTTCTGGCCCATCAGGAGATCGGAGCTTGAACGATAAGCCGCAACCTTTTGCTCGGCTTCTTTCACGCGGCTGCGCAAATCCACGATTTCCGGCTCAAGCCATTCGGTGGCGTCGGTGTTGGATTGCGACTTCACATCGCGCTGAACTGCCAGATAGGCATCGGCGAGCGCATTTGGAATTTCAGCCGCGAGTTTGGGGTCTTCTGACGAAACCTCGATGACTATGACGCGGGACTTTTCCACGCGGTAGACCGAGAGCTTTTCGCGGAATGCCTTCAGCACGCGCTCTTCCGGCGGTATTTCGTTCGGGTCTGCCTTGAGGCCTGTCATCACCAGCAACCTGCCGAGCGCAGACATGTCAGCCGCCGGATCAAATTCACGCAGCTTGGCGAGGTCGAGTTTCTGGGCGACCTGCTTCAGAATATCTGTCGAGGCGATTACCTCGACCTGGCTCGTGACACCTTCTTCATCCAGCACAGGGCTGTTGCTCTCGGAATTGGCGGAATCAGGACGGGTGAAGACGGATTCGCGAGTTTCGATCAACAACCGCGTCTCGCCCATGTAGCGGGGCGTGGACAGAGAGGCGAAAGCCAGCGCCAAACCCGTCAGGATGAGAGAAACCAAAAGAATGCTCAGCCAATTCCGGGCAAGGCTGGAAAACAGCCTGCCAAGATCAACGTCAACATCATTGGTCGTGTTGTAACCACCAGACATACTATGCGACTCCAAACAGAGCCTGCAGAGTAAACATGTATGGTAACTCAGGAGTTAACTTCACTCTGGGCACCTGCGTGTAGCTGGTTGTACCCAGCAGAAAAGCAGCAACGCTTCAGTCGCTTTTACCGACCATTAACCCTAACAGGTTGATAACGGGACCTAGATGTGCGGCGACAACCGCTAGCCAAAGGTAAATGCCCGGTCATGAAGTGCCCTCGTTTCTTCGTTCACGCAATGCTGGCCATGCTGGTGCTGGGCGGCTGCTCGAGCTACCGGCCCGCGCCTGCTGCCTTTCACGAAGTCCTCGACCAACCCTATCGGCTGGGTGCAGGCGACCGCATTCGCGTCACCGTTTTCGAGCAGGAAGCGCTCACCAATACCTACAGCATCGACCAATCCGGCTATCTCGCCTTCCCTCTGGTGGGCGCTATTTCAGCGCGCGGGCACACCGCGCAGGAGATTGAAAGCCAGATCGCCGCCAAGCTTAAGCAAGGATATCTCCGTGACCCTGATGTTTCGGTGGAAATCGATCGCTATCGGCCAATCTTCGTGATGGGCGAAGTCGGTGCAGCCGGGCAATACTCTTATGTACCCGGCATGACGGTACAAAAGGCAATCGCAGCCGCTGGCGGTTATTCCGCCCGCGCCAACCAGGCTAATGTCGACATCACCCGCGACATTAACGGGAAGGTCATGACTGGACGAGTATTGACCTCCGATCCGCTTTTGCCTGGCGATACGGTCTACGTGCGCGAACGCCTGTTCTGATCGACCGCCAGTCAAGCACCAACCGGGGCAACTCCGTGACCGACAAGCTGCGCATCGTGCACTGCTTCCGATCGCCCGTCGGCGGAATTTTCCGCCATGTGCGCGATCTTGCTGAAGCGCAGATCGCCGAGGGCCATGAAGTCGGCATCGTGTGTGATTCCACCACCGGCGGCGACTTCGAAGAGCGCCTTTTCAAAACGATGGAAGGCAAGCTTGCGCTTGGCCTCCATCGGACGCCCATGCAGCGCCATATCGGGCCGGGCGATCTCGCCTCTGCTTGGCGCACATACAGACTTATCAAAGAATTGAAGCCGGATATTATCCACGGGCACGGCGCCAAGGGTGGCGTTTATGCACGGGTTTTCGGCTCACTGTTGCGGGTGTCAAGGTCTCGCGTGGCCCGCCTTTATTCGCCGCATGGCGGCAGCCTGCATTATGATGAAACCACGCGCACTGGAAAGGTCTTCTTTGCGCTCGAGCGGCTGATGGAGCGGTTTACCGACCATCTGCTGTTTGTATCAAACTATGAGCGCAAGACATTCGAGCACAAGATCGGCGTGCCGACCGTGCCTAACGATGTCGTGTATAATGGGCTGCAGCCTTCCGAGTTCATTCCGGTGACGCCTGCACCCGGTGCCGCGGACCTCCTCTATATCGGGATGATGCGCGACCTGAAGGGCCCTGACCTGTTTATCGACGCAATGGCAGCTGCCGAGAAAAGCCTCGGTCGGGCGATTCACGCCGTGATGGTAGGCGACGGGGACGATCTACCGCGCTACAAAGCGCAGGCTACCGCGCTGGGACTAGAGCCGCGGATCACCTTCCGACCGCCGATGCCAGCCCGTGAGGCCTTTGCTCTCGCCAGCCTGGTCGTAGTACCGTCGCGTGCCGAAGCCATGCCCTACATCGTGCTGGAAGCATTGGGTGCTGGCAAGCCGATGATTGCCAGTGCTGTCGGTGGCATTCCCGAAATTTTCGGGGCAAAATCCCCTGCCATGGTGGCGCCGGAAGTTGCCGCCCTGTCGGGCAAGATAAATCAGGCGCTTGCAGAGCCGGGCATCTACGCCGCGCATATGCCTCCGCTCTCCGAGCTGAAAGCCCGGTTCGGTGCCGACGTCATGGCGAAGCACGTTCAAAAGGCATATTTTGCTGCCCTGGATACGCAGGCGCGCTGAGAACCGGTCCCGAGACCGTAAAAATTGATCTAACCGGCAAGGGTTTCTTAGCCCCTTCTTGCTATTCATATTAGCCAAGATGCGGAACCTGAAATGAACGAAATCGATCCCACCAAGCGCTTTTCGTTGGACGCAGTACGCAAGTTCGACGATGGCATCGACCACAAGACCCTCGGCAATGCCGAGCTCAATGCCGTGGCGCGGCAGGTGGCAACGCAATATCGTCGCGATACAATGTCGCCAGTAATGGTGAGCGGTGTGTTGCGCATCGTCGAGTTTTTCCTGCTGATGTTCGCCGGAACGGTGCTGTTTTCGATCTATGTCGGGTTTTCTACCCACCTGGTCTGGCACTACCCGGTCATCATCCTGAGCGTGTCTCTTTTGACCGTCATCCTGCTTGATGTTGCCGACTGTTATTCGGTGCAGGCGCTGTTTCGTCCAATCTCCTATCTCGGGCGTATCGCGTTGGTATGGTCTGCGGTATTTGCGCTTCTGGCTGTTGCCGGCTTCTTCCTTAAAATATCGGCGGATTTCTCGCGCTTTTTCGTCGGAAGCTGGTTCGTCGCCGGACTGATTGGCCTTGCTGGGCTGCGCATCGTCCTGTCGAGTATCATCAAGCGCTGGGCGCGCAATGGCACCATGGAGCGTCGCGCCGTCATAGTAGGCGGCGGCAAGGCTGCCGAGGCACTCATCCGGTCGGTCGAGCAGCAGCCCTACAATGATATCCGCATCTGCGGCATTTTCGACGACCGTGATGACAGCCGCTCGCCACCGATTGTTGCCGGCTATCCTAAGCTTGGAAATATCGGCGAGCTGATCGAATTCGCGCGGATTGCGCGCATCGACATGCTGATCGTATCGCTGCCGCTAACGGCTGAATCGCGTGTTCTGGCGCTGCTCAAGAAGCTTTGGGTGTTGCCGGTTGATATAAGGCTTTCGGCGCATTCCAACCAGTTGCGCTTCCGGCCCCGCTCTTATTCCTTCATCGGCTCGGTGCCGATGCTTGATATTTTTGACCGGCCGATCAACGACTGGGATTCGGTGGCCAAGCGCGCCTTTGATATCTTTTTCAGCCTGCTTGGCATTATCGTCTTCTCGCCAATCATGCTTGTCACTGCGATTGCCATCAAGCTGGATAGCAAGGGGCCGGTGATCTTCAAGCAGAAGCGCCATGGCTTCAACAATGAGATCGTTGAGGTCTATAAATTCCGCTCGATGTATGTGGAACAGCAGGACCTGACCGCGCGCAATGCCGTGACAAAAGGCGATCCGCGGGTGACGCGAGTGGGCCGGTTCATCCGCAAATCTTCGATCGACGAACTGCCACAATTTTTCAATGCGCTGTTTGGCAGCTTGTCACTTGTTGGCCCGCGCCCGCACGCCATCAGCGCGCAGTCGCATAACAAGCTTTATCATGAGGTTGTTGATGGCTATTTCGCGCGCCACCGGGTCAAGCCTGGCGTCACCGGCTGGGCTCAAATCAATGGTTGGCGCGGCGAGATCGACAATGATGAAAAGATCAAGATGCGGACTGAGTATGACCTTTACTACATCGAAAACTGGTCACTTTGGTTCGACCTGAAAATCCTGTTCATGACGCCGCTCAAGCTTCTCAATACGGAAAACGCGTATTGAGTGCGGTCGCCCATGAGCTGCCGCGCGCGGCGATCAACGCCAAGCTGATCGAACTGATCTCGACAGCGGCTGTTTCGCTCGGCGTGTTGCTCTCTGGCTTTGTTTTGCGCGAGCCTGCGCCTTACGAACTTTATATGGCTGGGCTGATCGCCATCTGGGCGCTGTTCGGGTTGCGCCTGTCGCGGCCCATCGCGCCGTTGATCGTGCTTCTGGTGTTGTTCAACATTGGCGGTATGCTGGCAATGACGCAGATGGCCGAGATCAAGGACACGCCGCTCTATCTGGCCGTGTCATTGTTTCTCGCCATTACCTCAATCTTTTTTGCTGCCGTCACCGAGGCCAAGCCTGGGCTCTACAGGGTGATTTTTAATGCCTGGCTGGCGACAGCGCTGGTCACCGCTGCGCTCGGCATTCTCGGCTATTTCCACGCCTTTCCGGGTGCGGAGATTTTCACCCGCTACGAACGGGCCGCCGGTGCCTTTGAAGACCCTAACGTTTTCGGCCCGTTCCTGGCGCTGCCCGGCATCTACCTCTTGCACCGCATGCTGACCGACAATCCGCTGAAAATGCCGCTCTACGCCATCCCGCTTTTGATTCTTGTCGGCGGAATATTGCTGTCATTTTCACGTGGCGCATGGGGATTGTTCGGGGTGTCGTCCATCCTTTTGGTGAGCGCGCTTTTCCTGCAAAGCTCCAGCGGGGCGTTCCGGCTGCGCATTGCCGTCATGGCGGTGGTGGCTGTCCTGCTGCTTGCCGTTGCCATCATGGTCGCGCTTCAGTTCCCGGCGGTGGCAGACCTGTTTTACGCGCGCGCTACCCTCGAGCAAGACTATGATTCCGCCCGTCTGGGCCGCTTTGCCCGTTATGGCATCGGCTTCATGATGGCGCTGGAACACCCACTCGGCATCGGCGCACTGGTGTTTGGCGATATCTTCCATGAGGACACCCACAATATCTGGCTGAAGGCACTGATGGATTATGGCTGGCTGGGATTTGTATCCTATCTCAGCCTGACGCTGTGGACCCTTGCAGCCGGCTTCCGCATCCTGTTTCGTGACCGCCCCTGGCAGCCATTCCTGCTGTGCACATACGTGGTCTATATCGGCCATATCGGCCTTGGCACCGTGATCGACATCGACCACTGGCGCCACCTTTACCTCCTCATCGGGATGATCTGGGGTGCCATCGCGCTCGAATATCGTCACCAGCGCCGCCACCGCGAAGGCTTCCCCCAGACCACCACCGATTTCGGTTGACCGCCCGAGCGATATGACGATAGACAGCACCCGGCTCGGAGCGTAGCGCAGCCCGGTAGCGCACTTGACTGGGGGAAATAAACCCCGCGCTGAACATGCCCTTTTAGATCAAAATCTTACCAGTCCCATCCCAGACTTTGTGTGATTTACTGTGATAATCGTCGTTGTTTGTCGTGCAGCGCACACTGAATGCCGCCCACATTTTTACATCTCAACAGTGCGAGCATCTTCCCGGGTGTCTATTGGCACTCCCTAAAGGAGGGTGAGGATTCAAGGTTTGCTTTTACAATCTCAAACCCTTCCTTCTCCAGCCAAGACAACGCCACCTCTGCATATAACGGTGCGTCGCGTAGCTTGATAGCTTGCCCCTGCCGCGTTGCGTGGTAGCCGACCACTATGGCAATCTCCAGCACTCTTATTGCGGCATTTCGTTCATCTTGCGTCATAATGGGACCCGTTGAACTAGAGGTAGAGGTTCAACGTGCGATAGCAGAAAATGTTCAGAAAGTTTCCAGAGATGACAAACATGTTTTGATCAAAGGGGCGCTGGGAAGCTGGCCGCCCGAAGAGAGGCCAGCCACTTGGTATCTGGCCACTGGATCAGCCCAGAGGTATCGACTTCTCTTAGCAACTAGAGCAATTGACAACGTTGAAGCTTGCGCTAGGTAAGCGGCCATGGCGGAGGGCACTGTTTTGGGCGGCAATATACTAGTCTTGGGCGGCACGGGCTTTATCGGCGCTACGCTGTCCAACAGACTTGCTGATCTCTCGTACAGGGTCAGGGCATTTGGTAGAGCGCCTTCCGAGCATCTGAACCACAAGGTAGAGTTCTATCGAGGCGATTTTTCTAACCCCGCAGATGTGGAAGGCGCACTTCATGGCCAGGATATCGTATTTCATCTTGTCCAAGGAACGCCTCCATCATTGGTCGACGCTGATATCGCCGGCGACCTTCAGCGAACAGTGTTCCCCACTCTATCGCTTTTGCAGCAATGTCTAAAAAGCCACGCTAAACGAGTCATTTTCGTAAGCTCCGGTGGCACCGTCTACGGCGAGCCGGTTGGACACGTGCTTCATGAGGAAAGCACAACTTCACCGATATCAGGATACGGTGCCCACAAGCTCCTGATCGAAAACTATCTACACATTTTTCACCAAAACCATGCAATGGACTGCCGTGTTGCTCGCCTTTCAAACCCATACGGTCCTCACCAAGATCCCCAAAAAGGCGTTGGGCTCATCGCTGCAGTTGCAACTGCGATCGCTGCTGGACAACCCATAAGCATTTTTGGAACGGGTCAGAACGAACGGGACTATCTTTACATCTCAGACGCAATCGATGCTCTTTTGAAACTCATGTCATACGAAGGTGATCACCGGCTGTTCAATGTGGGAAGTGGGATCGGTCGTAGCATCCTCGACATCATCGCGGCCGTAGAGGCGGTGTCGGGTCTTACAGCAAAACGAAATTTCTTACCGACGAGGCCGTTCGATGTTTCTCGTAACGTACTGGATGTCGGATTGGCCAAGCGGGAATTGGCATGGCGACCCACGACGCCGTTGCTTGAGGGCATCGCGCTTACATTACGGCAAAATCAACATGCTACCGAAGGTGCCCATGCTAAAGTTTAAAATGCCCAAGCGGGCAACTGTCGAAGAGGTCAGTCTCCAAAAGTTTGACCTCAACAAGCAATACGCCTGCACAGTGCAGCGAAATTTTGGCGTGGAACATGGGGCCAAGCTCTACAATGAGATTTTTGACGACGGTGAGCCGATTGAGGTTGTATGGCAACCCGACACCTATCATGAGGCCAAAGAATATTTACAAAAAGCTGGTTGTGTCAGGGTTATAGATGTTGGATGCGGCAGCGCACTGAAACTTCGTGACCTTTTTTCGGGATCCGAAGCGACGACGGTTATAGCAATTGACTTCGCTGCGTCGCTAAGGGCAGCGCGGGAGAACTTTCCCGCTGCACAGCATATTGAATGCGATCTTTCTTCTTGGGAAGAAGTGCTCATGACTGCCGCCGCGCTGCAGTCAGATGCTCCAACTGTCATCTTGTGTGCGGACGTTATAGAGCACCTGCCTGACCCAAGACCTGCGCTCATGCTCATCCGCATGTTGTTGGAGACTTCACCGTTGAACCGGGCGTTTATATCCACCCCGGATCGATCCGACCTGCGCTATGGCTCCAAAGATACTGTACCAGCTAATCCCACCCATATTCGCGAGTGGACGCTGAAAGAACTCTCGGAGACGATGGCGGCTGCTGGTTTTTTCCTCAATCGCGCCGGTAAAATTCGCGCCAATCCCTTCGACAACCGAAAGACAACGATCCTCGTCGAGTGCTCGTTCGCGCCGAAGGTATATTCGACGGTTCTAGCCCGGCTCGGCCTATCGGGCGAAGAGGGCCCGACAACGGTTATGCTTACCACTGAATACCCAGGTCTGGTTGTGAGTGGCGGCATCGGTACCTTCGTTGCCAATTGGCAAAAAAGCCACCCGGGCTCAGCCGTGATGACATCGTTTCCTGTCGCCGGCGCGGTACGACCGCGGAATATCACCACACCATGGTTGCTCGAAGATATGTCGCTTATTGACGAGTTGGACACACCGGAAGTGCTTCTTTCAGCCATCTTTCAGCTGCTGTTTTACTGCCCTCACCTGCGCGAAATCCACTATCAGGATTATCTCGGCATTGGATTTCGAATCGCCCAGGCAAAAACTTCCGGGTTGCTGCCATCATCACTTACACTGGTCGCACATTGCCACGGCAATCAGCACTACCTTGAGAACGCATGCGAAGGTTGGGGGGGACCGGGCGTTGATATGCATTCGGTGCGAGAAAAGATTTCAGTCGAACTTGCCGACGGCGTGATCTTTCCTTCCGCGTTTTTAAAAGCGCTCTATGAGACATCCGGTATCGCGGTTAGCGAGAAGCAATCGCGCATCGTTCCCTACCGCTACGATTCCATCAATCACGCGAAGGTGGACTATAGTGGTGCTAAGAGACTTGTTTTCATCGGCAAATTCAATGCGATGAAGGGATTTGACCTGTTCTGCGATGCCTTCGACGATAAGTTCTGCCGACAGGCAAAGGCGACTGGCATCGAAGAGGTGGTGTTGATCGGCCGGGGCGCATTCGAAGAATCCGTCGTAGGCAGCGCGATCCGCAATCACTTTCACCTTGATGTCCATACAAATTTCGACCACGAAAAGCTGGTGTCCTTTATCCGCGACAATGCGGCCGATAGTATCTTTGTGGAGCCCTATCGTGGGGATAACTTTCCTCTCGCAGTATACGATGTCGTCGCTACCGGCGGGATCCTGATTGCCGGCCGGGCTGGGGGCATCCCGGAAATGTTCGACGATCCAAAATGGAATTCCTGCACATTTGAACTAACCCCCAAGGCACTTCAGGCCAAAATCCTTGAAGTCATAGGTTGGCAGCCAAGCTTTAAGCAAACCCTATGCTCATCTCTCATCCAGTGCATCATCATAAACAACAGGTCTAGCGCCAAGATTTCCTACCGGGGCGTGACGGATCAACTCAAACTAACCATGCCAAGCTGCACGGTGATGATCCCCTTCTATAACACGAAGCCCAGTGAAATAGCCGATCTGTTCCACGCTCTAAACCACCAAGCGCTTTCCCCAGACGAAGTGCTGATCATCAATGATGCATCGGATGAAGAGAGTGCTGCAACTCTTAAGCGTCTTGCAGATCTGCATCTTGCCTTGCCATTCCGGATCATCGATCATCAGGCAAACCAAGGGCTGGCTGCGGCCCGCAACACGGCAGTTTCCCATTGCAATACCGATATCATTCTGAATGCAGATTCCGACGACGTGCCCCTTAACGATTGGGTCAAGAGCATAGCGCTCGCGTTTGCCCGCAATCCAGACGCCGGGGCAGCTGTCCCCTATCTCCAGGGATTTGAGGATGGGAGCGAATTCAACCTCTATAGGCCTCGCGGACGCCACATCTATCGACCCCACGGTGACGGCTACGTGTTCTCGCAGACCCGCAATGAACTCGGACACGCCAACGCAGGCTACAGGGTTGCTACAGTTCGTGCCATGGGAGGTTGGGGGTATGAAAGCAAAGCGAAATACGAGGACTGGGCATTCTACCTGAACCTGATTGCGCGCGGGGGAAAAATAGTCGTTATCCCCTCAGTCACTTGTTTGTACCGCGTTCGCAAAAACTCGATGACTAGAACCTACTCAGAATGGCCGGGGCAGATGCGTCTTTATCAGACAACCGGGGGCCTTTCCCGGTTCGAAGCTCTCCAACTCCAGCGGCTTGCCCGGAATGGGAACGCAACACTGCACGTTCTCCAACTGGAGCAGGAGATTGCCAAGTTGCGCAATAGGAAGGTCGTCAAAATGGCGGACCGGGCGGCCGCCATTCTAAGGCGAAATCCGGCGCTCTTTAAAATTGTTAAGACAGCGGTAGCGACCGTTTTCAATGCGGCAACTTTCTTTAAACAGAGGTCTTCGTAAATCGCTGTTGATGCCCCTCGTTTCAATCCGATATCTGGTGCGGAAAACGTGTTGGCGGCGAGATCGTCAGCCCAGGCGCTTGCCGAAAACATGCCGAGCATTTCGGCTTGGGCACTAGATCGGCGTGCTAGGTCGAGGATCGCATACTATCACGGTATGACAACTGCATGGTTAGTCGCGATCAGCTTCGCGATGCTGTCCAAAAAATGGCGGACAAGTGATCGGCTGGATTTCCATCGACATGATATATGGCATCCTGCGCAACACGGAAATGAAAGGGTTTGCATGGTTGGAAATGATAAATCGCCTGAGTATGGCGGACCACCGACCAGCAAACGAAACGCGATCATCGGCATTTTGGTAATGCTTGTTTTGCCAATCTTTGAGTCGATCTCTACGGTGGGCTGAGACGTTGGGGTGAGGGATCGCCCCTACTCTCAGCAAGCCGAACAAGCCTGTCTACCTGGACTGCGATGTTCTGCATAATGACCTCCATTCTGGTGAGACGGTCTTTCATTTCGCCGCCCTGCGTTTCAAGGCGCTCGATGCGGACGATGTTTCTGGCGATTTCCAGCTTTGCGTTCGCCAGATCGGAGCGGAAGGTGGCCCAGCCCGTAACGATGGTCACCACCAGAAGCCCAATGGTGATGAGATTGCCGAGGCTCATCTTCATTTCTATGTCCATTCCGAAGTGCTTGTCGGTCATGGCTTCCACCCGCACCATTCTACGCCCTTGGCGTTTTGAGCGTTAATTTCGTCCAGCACCCACCGCGGCGTTTCAGCAACCGCATCGCGTCGCGGCTGATTATGATCGCACCAGACGGCACGTGGATTATCGACAGGAGCCAGTGCCGTGGCGCATCCTGCCAGCAGCAGGGCGAGTATCAGCGCTTCCTTGACCATTTTATCGCCTCCGCAATTGCTTCGTCATCCGTTCTACCGGTGGCCTTTTGTTCCGCTGCCGTGGCTTCCCGGTCCATCTCGAGGCGGTCGCGTACTGCAGCGCTGTCCTTGGTGGCCTGCTTGGCCCGCTCTTTCTGCGCACCGAACAGACTGCCCTTGAAGAACGCTACCAGCACCGCAACGATGAGCGCGCCGGCTGTGACCAGAAGCGAGGTCAAAGCTTTTCATCCCGGCGACGACGCAGCCATTCGGTCAAAACGCCATTGGCCACCACTAGAAGCGGAGACCACTCAGCCGGCATAAGCGGGGCCAGCACTGATGGTTCCACATAGGTGACGATGGTTGCGACCACGCCGATTGCGGTTTGAAGCCGCGCCCAGAAAATCGTTTCCGAGTGAGAGAAGAAATCTTTGATACGCTTCCACATTACCTTTTCCTTCCAAGGATGAAATCGATGATGATCTGAATGAAGCCCCGCCCTGCCACAGATGCTGACGCTGGAGCGGTTGGCGCGGGTATTGGGACCACACCAGCCGGGACCGGCTTTGCGGGCGCTGGCGTGGCTGGCTGGAACGATGCGAGGCCATAGCCGGCAGCGGTCAATGCCGTCGCAAATGCCTTGGCATAGCCGGCGATGTCATCCGCCCTATCCATCCCGTTCACGATGCGTCGGGCGCCGACATAATCGACCTTAATGCCGACGATATAATCCGACAGCTTCTTGGTGGTGAACATGCCCTTTTCCATCCCGTCGAAGATGGCGCGAAGGGCAATCGGCCAGGTCAACATCTGGCCCGGCTTGGTGGCACCGAATTTCCGGTGATTCACTTCCCATGTGACCTGCACAAGCCCCTCGCCAACCCATGGGTAATAGCGCTTGGACCGCAGGTACTTTCCGCCGCCGCGCTCACGGATCGGCTGCATGGTATGGGCTGTCTCGTGGTAGGCGGTGGCTAGAATGTAGGCCAACCACCGCAGCGGTGTTCGCCGGCGGATCGCCTCGTCAAGAATCATCTCGATCCCGTTCACCTGCCCCTGAGACAGGGACGTGCCAAATACTCCGGAACCGCGCGAACGCAGCCCCGCGAAAAGCTTCGCGCGGTTCATGACGATGTCCTTTGATGGGAATGGTTAAGCGCCAGCTCGGCAGGTTGCCAAAAAAGGCTTTCACAGCCGGGCGCGCAGAGAGTTTGGAGCCATTCGAGGCAGATCGAAAATGTACCCGTCAGTCGTTGAGGAAGACCCAATACCTCATGATCACGAAGCTAAGCAAAGGAACAAAAATTGCAGTCGCGATGGTCGCGGCGAACGGAGGAGCGCCCACCTTCAGCGCTAAAACGACGCTACCATAGCTGAATGCCAATCCCAGAACTGACAAAATTCCGAACCTCACAAAATGATTAAGCCGCACTTGGGCCACTCGAAACGTGAACCAGCTTTGTCCAATAAATGAGACCACCATGCCCGCCAGATAGGCGGCAACAGAAGCCTTAGCCGGGGCGAGAAACCCGGAGTACAGGAGCAGGTTTGCGACAGTAAGGTATGTAATCGTGGAGCCAATACCGACCAAGCCGAATCTGGAGAGCAATCCGATAAGTGGTCGCGTCAAGCTTTGATACCACTCACAAAATATTGAGCACCGGTGGGCAGAGAACTAAGCCGATCATCTATCCACCGGAGGGGGCCCTCAACAGAGGGCACAGTCAGAATGTAATGGCCACTTATATCGCTCAAGCCCGCCTCATCGAAATAAGCGGTGACCCGCTTTTTGCGCAGGAGAGTTGCGTCCTCATCAAAGGGGCACCTTGAGACGATGCGCTGGGTTAAAGGGTTGAGGGGATTGTGTTCAAACACCAGAACAGCCCCGCCTTTGCGCACGACACGAGCCATTTCAGCTACAAACAGCGCCCATTGTTCCGGTGGTACATGGTGCATCACGCAAATCGCGAACGCCGCGTCAAACACATTGTCCTCGAACGGAAGCGTCAGACCATCCGAAGCCTTGTAGGCTACCAACGAGTTCCTCGCCTTAGCCTCATCCAAACACTCGACGGATGGATCCACGCCGGTTAACTGTGCCAGCCGTCCGCTGACAAGAGGATGATAATTTCCGACCCCGCAACCGACATCAAGCACGGAAAGCTCTTCTGCAGGACCAACATTGGCGCTCAGCCAATCCAACAAGCGCGACGCTTTTGCTCGGGTAAAGAAATCCACATCAAGACCAGGCACAGAAATGGCCTTGTCAACGGCGTCCGAATAGGAAGCGCGATAGGCATCGAACTCCTGACCTGCGCGTTTATCGGCCATCTTCGCTCTCTAATCGGTCTGTGAAAAATGCCAGGACCGCTTTATCGCTGCTGCGGTCGACGTAGTTGTAGAGCGGCTTCCCGTGCGTCTCCATGACCAAGATCGAGATGTACTCGATAACAAGCCCTACCATGAAGATCGTTACCCCCCCAAAAAACATGATTGTGATCATCAAAGAGGGCCAGCCGGTGACTGGTATCGTGCTTGGGTGCACTATCTTTACTGCTATAAATGTTAGCGAAGAGATCAGCGCCAAGAACACCGCCAAACCGCCTATCACACTACCGATCCGCAGCGCCTTGACCTGCGTGGAAAACAGCAGGCGGCGCGCATGACTGAGTAGCGAGTTGAAGCTATACCCGCTTTTCCCGGTTCGAATGAACCGCTCGTCCTTGAGGTTCATGGACACGCTGGTCACACGCTGCGTGAACCATGAAAGAGCTATATCAAAGTAAGTACTGT
Organism: Mesorhizobium sp. NBSH29; assembly: GCF_015500055.1. Classification (NCBI taxonomy): domain Bacteria; kingdom Pseudomonadati; phylum Pseudomonadota; class Alphaproteobacteria; order Hyphomicrobiales; family Phyllobacteriaceae; genus Mesorhizobium; species Mesorhizobium sp. NBSH29. The sequence continues at coordinate 2,447,096 of NZ_CP045492.1, read as the reverse complement.
GACCGCAGGCTAGCGACGCTTCCCGAGCAATTGACCCGCGAATGAGCCGGAAACTGTTGAAGACAGTAATGTGTGTGTTGCCCGTCAAGCGGGCCATGATCGACTTAAAAGTACGCGAGGTCCAGTCCCGGCCCACCTTCTGGTGAACTGCCCCGTTCGGATTGGAATAGACGACATCACTTCCCGATTTGACAGCCTTACGCAGGAGTGTCTCGATTTCTTCAGGAGGGTGTTGGAGGTCTTCGTCCATTACCACCACCCAATCGCCTGTGGTTTGAACGATGCCGGCCACAGTCGCAGCGTGCTGCCCATAATTGCGCGACAAGTGCAGCGGCTTTATCCAACCATATTCGACGCTGAGACGGTCAACAATTTGACCCGATCCGTCTTTGGCCCCGTCCTCGACGAAAATTAGTTCGCTCAGGTGAAAAGGCGCGCCGGACCAACTGTTCCGCACTGATTCGACGCGGACGGCAAGCCGCTCCAGATATTCCTCGCCAGCATAAACTGGCACTACAATCGATATGGAAATCATGAAACTCCTCTTGATAGGGGCATTAACAAATGCAAGGTGCAGCTGCAAACGCTTTCAAATTCCGGATCAACTTGAGGCTTGACGGCGTTCAAGCCATCTCTGCGACCGAGACATGATTGTACGAAATCGATAAAGGGAGATCCCTGTTGCACACGAAAGAAAGCTTAGCGGCCGCTCTCATTTTCGTCGTAATATTTTCCGTAAATCTCACTTTGATAAATATTGATGATGTGTATCTCATGTACGGGTCCCAAGATCCATCTTACTGGGCGCGTTCTCATTCTACAAATTACCGCTACCTGATTTCAATAATAGCGAACGCTACAAACTATTTTGGTCTAGATTTTTCAAAGGTATCTGGTTTCTGGATTGTAACATGCGCTTTCTCAATATGGTTTTCATCATTTAGTTTTGTAAAATTTCTTGGGCTTCCAATCAAAATTACGCCGCTGTTCATGTTGTTGGTTGGGCTTCATGGATACTGGGCTGACCTTCATCAGTTCGCAATCAATCTACCCAACTTGTCTGTCTCTTTGATTGGTGTCAGCATCTCGTTGATCAGTTTCCGGCAATATGCAATCCGGCCAGCAGCGTCCGTAGCCTGTGGTTTCTTGGGATGTCTCATAACGTTTTTTAGCTATCAGCCGTTTGTCTGCGTGCTGTTATACGCTTTTGCCTTGGGATATATCGCTGACACGGTTCAGCTAAAGGAGCCGAAAAATCAACGACAGTTTAGGAGCTTTCTGCCACCGTTAGTTAGTATTGGAGCAGCATGTGCTACGTTTACACTAGCAGCTATAATGGTTCCAGACTGGCTAGGTCATATAGGTCGCCCTATTTCAGGGGATGTAATCAAGATAAACGCACTCCGGTATTTTCAACAAACCCTTTGGGACCCCTTTTTTTATCTAGATCAACCATATCATTTGATATTCCCGATCCACGAGCGTATTCTCGTCGGGCTCAGCTTATTGGTGCTACCTATTCTCATCGCAACCACTGGAGCACAGAGAGCTAGGAAATTTACTGCTGTCGCTGTTTTAGTGGCGGCATTTAGCCTAACAGCCAACCCACTAAACATTGCCACTATTAATTACTGGCCCTCTCCTCGAGGTATGGCCCATGCAGCATTTCTTTTCGCAGGTGCGTTAGCCATAATAGGCTACACAGCTATTCACCGCATGATCGCGACGACCACCACTGTAGGCGCGGTAGCGCTCAGCATTATAGTCCTTTCGCTGGGCAATCAAATAACCCTCTTGTGGGAGAGATATCGGCAGGCGCAGCAAGATGAGATTGTCGCTATCGCCATTGTAGAAGACCTGAAAAAATTGGGGGCGACCAAACCTGGGACCATGATCGCATTCGCATCACCCAGAACCAATGTGGCCCAGCTCCACCGTGTCTTTTTTCTAGATTTTGCGGCATCTTCCTTCACGGCAGATTGGAGCGCTGTTCCCAGGCTGCGCATGGTGAGCGGGGCCGATCTCCGCACGAGGGATCTCCCCGATGGGGCCTGCGCAAACACCACAGAACCTTGGGAGATTCGCAGACTGTCAGAAGGTTACGCGTTATGCATGGGACCAATAAATTAGAAGATCGATTTGTGCCCAGACTGAGATCTCTCGTTAAAGTGAGATTTGTGATATAGACTCCGCTCCATGCTAAGTTGGTCAGGAGGGTTACGTTTGCATTCAGCTGCGGTAAGCGGACACGAGGGCTGGGCAACCCAGAAATTTATGTCAGGCCAGTGACCGTATGATAGGCCACCAGCTGCATGTTTGTGCGACAATCTGAGAGGTTTAAACGCTTGATGCCCAGTTCCAGATGTCGTCTAGCTGTTCTGGCGTAATTCCGAGCAAAGGTGCCAGCAGCACAATGCTGTCGTAGGTGCGGCCGAACTCGGTGCTTTCCTCGACCTCGATCTGCAATTCAACGTCATTGCCTACAGCGGCAAGTACGTCTGATTTGGATAGCCCGATTGAATTGGCGGCAAGCCAGAACTGGCGACGAGTCAGGGGCTGCATACGTTCACGGGCTTCCTCAGGGGTGCGGGGAGGCTCGACGGTTTCGTCAGATGGAACGCCGCTTTCAGACACCACCACCAACTTCATTGGCGGCTCAGCACCATGCGCTTGATAGTGTCGCGGGAAACCCTTTTTCCCGACGCGCGCATTGTCAACAACCTCTATCGTTTTCATGTTACGCATCCTCCTTTTCGCGCTCTGGAATAAACCTACCTTCTGCGTCGCAATTGTCATCCATATGCTTGACGAACGCGTCATTCCGCTCGGCTATTACCACCCAAGAGATGAGGTCTGTGGAGCTTGCATCTTCGCATGTGATTTCAAACGCACCGTCCACAATCGGTGATGGTTTTAGTCTGGCAAATCCGTCCTGATTTTGCAGGGCTGTAACTATTGCGTTGGTTGTTAACGCCGCAAAGGTGCCAGTCGTCATATCGCTGGTGTCGTCGATATCCACGATAGCGTGGCCGCCAACGAGGCGGGCGGTCCCACGATAGATCAGTTCATATCGCGGGGACTCCACGAACCCGTGCGCGAGATCGCGATTTTCTGGGTCCAGCGGATGGTCGATTAAGAACGTACCGGAACCCTTGGAGATTGACCCATAGATGATGACATTGTTGTTAAAATTCCAATGCCCGCCAACGTTATTGTAGAACCCAATGCTGTTTCCAAAGCCGCTGACTACGCCGACTCCAATTTCCCCAACATAAACGTTGGACGAATTGTACCAGTAATGCTTCCCGTTAGCTGAACCCCCTATTAAGATAGAGGCTTTCGCCGACAATAAACCGGTAGTCGAAACGTCACCCGTAAAAGCTGCTCCAGCAAGCGCCGCCGCCCCGATAGCAGTGCGCGCAGCTCCCACATTTGCAGCCGTCACAACACTGTCGCCCGTGGCGGTAATGCCCAACGCGCTGCGCGATGCTGCCGTGGTTGTCAGCGCCAATATGCTGAGCCAAAGCGCGCTGACATCTGATGGAATTTCCCTCCACGCCCCCCAAGGAGGGGATGCTGGTCTTACCCTAATATGAGTTTTTAGGTTCGTTTTAGACCAAGCGATCTGAATAGTCTGGTTACCTTCCTGACTCATAGCCAGCAACATTCCACCCGGAAAACCAGTAGGAATGTTCAACGTAGTGTTGTTAATGTAACGCCAACCGTTTTCCCTAAAACTGTCACAATCTACAAGCGGGTATTCCGCTCCCCGACTACCCAGATATTTCAACCGATCCGGCAGGCTTCCATCGGGAATCACCCCCAGCCCTGCGTATGCCTGCGCTGCCGTAGTATCAGCCAGGCGCGCCCGCGCAAATGCCGTGAGGCTCGTTAACGCCATCGTGCCAGCGCCGGTGAAATACCCTATTTTGTCAGCCGCTCCCGCCAGGCCAGAGAATGCGGACAACACTCCGTTTTTTAACTGCTCCAACATTTCACGCGTGGTGCCCTGCATCCGGGCAGTATCGGCTGTAATGCCGATCTCATAGGCCGCTGCAGTCTGCGCCGGGCCGGTCCATGGATAGGCCAGCGTGATCGAAGTATTGCTGTTCACCGAAAGGATGCGAACGCCGACACCTTTATGAGTGCCCCAAAGATCGCCGGGATAGACGTTGCCGGCCCATAGCGTGCCGATCCCTGTCACAGCGGTCCCGCCGGCAGCAACGGTCGCGTTGCCGGCATTGTAGAATGAAGGGAGAATATCAGGCATCGCTTACCTCGCCACGTTCGCTGTCGGCAATGTGTTCTTCCATCACCTCGATCAGCTTTCTGCTCTCCTCGAGACTGCGCTGGAGCATCTGGATCTCGGTTTGCAAGATCATGCAGCGGCCACGGTAGAAATCGACCGCAGCACCATGCTCAATTGCCGCCGCCATGGGATCGATGCTGACCGTCCGGCTTGAAACGTCCGCGTTCTCAGGCATCGGAGGCCCCCACTTCGCGCCTGGCCTTTTTCAGGACGGTCTCGATCATGAAGACGTGTTGAGACCGCGAGATTTCAAGCTGATACGCCTGCCGAAGCATCTCCAACTTTGAAGCAGCGTCCTGCCATTCGACCGACTTTTCCACGATACGTTCAGCTTCTGTCGTGCCCCCGGGGATGAACGGAGACTCCCTTGGCTTTGATACCTTCGCGCCTGATAGAACCCAAAGCGCTGCCGCGAGCTTGAGCGTGTAGAGCCCCGCCTTCGGCCCAAATGCCTCGTTGATGCGCGGCAGAAAGATCGCATCAAGTTCGGCGCGTGCTGCCTGCTGTTCAGCGACGATGTCTTTGCCAATTTTCATTTTCATTGTGCTGTGATCTCCGTTTCCCATGGCAGGTATGGCCATTGGTCAATTGCGAGGCGGAAGACGCCGGGCGTCGATGCAGTGATTGTAATTTCGCCGCCTTCAATGACGTGCTCGACGCCGTCCATCGTCAGCGTCACGGGATCGGGAAGCCCCGCGATGATGCATTCAGCGACACCATCTGCCGCGATAACGGAGCTGCTGATCGTCGCTGCGATCTCCGGCCTGCGTGCAAGTTCACCGGACTCCAAATCGCAGTACCAGTGGCTGTGAATGTCGGGCGGGCACTCGCCTTCAACCACGACGAAATTCTGATTGTTGTCGACCAGAAAGCTGAAATCCGAGACGGGCGTAATAAGCGCCCAGCGCGGGAATCCGTTCGGCTCGAAAACCACGATGAATGTGGAGGGAGGTGGTCCGCTCATGTCAAAGAACCCATACTGAATAACGGCAGGCATATCCCGCACTCAGCGCCTTGACCTCCATGCGGTCATTGTAGACGCGGTACTGGACGAGCCCCTGTTTGTCGGAAGAACCGACGGCGCGGCTGGAATGCTGCCAGACCCCTGCCGCCACCTCGACAAGCATGCTGACGAGCGGGAGGATCGGGAGCGTCAGACCAAACCAATACGAGGTGAAGCCAGTGGTGGTGGACAGCGTTCCTGCCTGGAACAGGCCAATGCTCATGTAGTTGGAATTGAACAGAAGGTTGATGTCCGAAGCCGAAAGAACGTCGATGCCGGGCCTCGATAACTTCACGCCCGAGCTGTTCATGATGATCCGGTTGGTCATGCGGCCACCCAGACAAACCAATAGACATAGACTGTCCCGGGGCTCGCGTTCCCGAACCGGACGCTGCTTGCCGTGAGATCGCGATAGCTCACCTTATAGGTGGGATAATAGTAGTATCCGGATGTTCCTGAGACGCGGAAATGTATCCTTGGCGTCCCTCCGAAATTCGGAAAATAAACATCGGCGTGGTCGCTACCGCCTCCGACCGGGCCTACTGCAACTACCCCCGCCGCCGTGTTCTGGACCACTCCAGCGCCCGCCTGATCGGCAAGGAGCAGATCCCCCAGACCCGCTGTGAGAACGTCTGCCCCTGTCCGGGAAACCCGGAACTTGTAAGTGCCTCCGTGCAATCCTAGAATGATCCGATTAGCCAAGGACGCCTCCCTCAGGAGAAGCAAAAACGGTGTAGAAGCAGTCGAAATCCCGGTTGTCGCCAGGAGCCATTCGATCCCCGGCAGTGAAGTCGAGGCCGGTCCGCTTCACGCGGAAAAACTGATAATAATCCGGGATGTAAAAGTACCCCTTCGCGGAAACGAAAAGGAAAACCGGAATAAAACCGAGATCAGGCCACGTCACGACATCCGTGCGCGTTCCACCTTCGGAAAGTCCAGACGCGACATAGAACGAGCCTTGCTGATGGATCATCAGCGTCTGGCCCCATGTGCTATCGAAATGCAGCAGCGAGCGAGCCAGGCCCATGTCCAATGGATTGTAGCCTGGCTTGGTCACCCGCAGCCGGGTATCGCCAAGCGGCGTCCGTCCCAGAAGTGTGCCCATCAATCAATCCTGAAACAGCAGATAGCCGCCGTTGCAGTCCATCTTCATTTTGGCGTTAAAACCCTGGATCACGCCGGCGTTAATCAATCCGGCATTCAGGACGTTGAGAGAGGCTTCGCCACCCGTGAACACGAACGGCTGGCGCAGAGTGGTTGGCGAACTTGGATCTGCGATGATGAATTGCGACGCAGCGACCGTCATGCGGCTCAAGCCGCTGGTGTTAGCGTCAAGAAACACAGCAGCAGTGGTAAAGGTGCCACCGACCCCCGCACTCGCCTCCAGCCCGACGCGCGACCAGCCTGCGCCGGGTGACGCATAAGCTTGCACTCGAAACGTGCCGGAAGCTGAAATTTCCCCAATGCTCGTATTGGCCTGAACAATGGCGTTAGCATTTGCCGTGACCAAGCCGTCTATGGTGGTGATCTGTGCTTGCTGTAGCGAGATGGTATTGGCCAGCGCCACGTTCCCCGTCGTGGGATCGAGTACCGCGACCTCCAGAACTTCAAGCCGCTGCCCCAAGGCCGATCCCGGCCCAGTTGCGACTTCTATGTCCAGCGTCCATTGTGCTCTGGCGCCATTGACGGAAACACCCAAAGTTTCCACGCGCTGTGCCAGAGCGGAGTCCGGTCCGGTTGCGAGCAGGATGTCCAGCGTCCATTCAGCATTGGCTGTTCCGAATGTCGATGTCAGTTCTTGTCGGACCTGTGACTTGTCGCGGTAGTTGGCAAAATCCTGATCGGCGTTGTGAAGTGCCTTGCGCTGCGCATCGAGGATAAGCTGACGTGTCCCGTCGCCCATCCATGCGATTGTCTTCTTGATGTCGTCACCAAGCTGCTCGACGCTGATCGGGTAGATATCTTCGGGGCCAAAGCGGAGATCTGGCGTCGTGACAGTAAGCCAGCCCGACCAGAGCGTTTGACGGTTCGTAAACGGAATGTAGCGCCCGCGCGCCTGATAGGTTTCTGCCGGCAAAAGGCTTTGCGAAATTATCGAGGAACCCGTTTGCGGCTGGTCGGTTCGCCCTCGATAGACATGCGCCGATGTCGAGGCGAGACGGATTTCGTATTCCACGCCTTGTAGATCAGCCTGAACACCATCCCACGAAAGCTTGATGGCGGGCCTGCGCGCTTTGCCGTTCGTGTCATAGACTACCGCCGGCTCCGCATACCAGTCGATGATAGGCTGAGGTGCGGGCGTAATCGGAGAGATCGGACCGACCGTGAAGGGAAGCTTGTCGGTTCCCGGCGTCCATGAATAATCGGACGGATCGACTTCTAGGAGCGACACAGCCTGGTTGACGTTCTCAAGATCATCCATTGCGGAGATCTCGAAAATCTTGCTGCTGTACCCATTGCGGGTGCTCGACCATGAAGCCGTGTCCAGCGGCTCGAGCAACCATGCTTCAGGCGGAAGGGTGATGCGTTGCCGTGCAAAGCGGCGGTTGGCTTCAAGCAGTGATTTTTGCAGCCGCTGGACTTGGAGCGGGTACGGGACGGCGTTGAACTGGACACTTGCAATATTTGCCCTGCCGTCATCACTCGCCACATAGAGCGCATTTGTGCGCAGCGGCGCGTCTTTCATCGCCCATGCAGCATCTTGGTCGGGGTAGGACGCAGAGACGCCGTTGAACGTGTTTTCCAAACCGGGGAACGGGTCTGACGACTGGCTCTCCGAAATCACCACGTTTTCATCGGTGAAGAAATATGCGGGCAGTGCCGGCGCGCCGACATGGATCTTATAGATACCGCCATTCTCAGCCATGCGGGCATTGCAGGCTTTCAGAAGTTCTTCGATAACCTCAAGCGGCTCCTGCTCCACTCTGATCTCATAGCCACTCCGAAACTGGCGCTCTCCCTCGACGATCACATCGCATTCGTTCATGGCGGCAAACCACGATGACAAAGGCAACCGGAGGGCTGGGATATCCCCGCCGTAAACCTTGGTCGCGCCGAAATAGATGCCGCGCAAAATATTGTAGATGATGACGGCCGGATTATCCGAAAAGGCGAATGTTTCCGGGCTGCCCCAACGCTGGGCTCCACTGCCCCCGACCGAACTGTCCTTGCGCGGATCGTAGAGAGCTATCCCTTCGACAATCCATAGAGCTTGCGGGCGGTCTTTGAACAGATCGCGTTCGACTTCCGATGTCAGGATGACGTAGGCGACACCGCGCCCGACCATGTCGTTTGTCCAAGGGCGAACTGGATCGGCGCCGAACTTCTCAGACAGTTTCGCATCTGGGGTGGTCGACCCCTGCGGAAAATATTTGGCGAATAGGAAGTAGAACCCGTTCTTGGTGTATGTCGGGAACGGATAGCTGCCGGTGCCGAACCAGGAGTGAGATAGCGTCTGATCGCCCAAGGCTGGGTTGCGCGTGAGTTTCGCGCCGTTCATCCAGACATCATTGGAAATGCTGGTTACAGGCAGGTCGGAAAGGCTGATGACCTGACACAGGCCCGCGTTCGGAGTCTTGTTTACCGTGCCCCAGCTATTTGCATAAGGGAGGTGGCCCGCAGTCGCAAAGGTTCCGACGATGAATGATTGCGGAGAGATACCCCCGATCTCAATCGTGGTCTTGATGCCCGGAACCTGCTCCTTGCCCTTGTTGCGCATCTTCTGGAGCAGCGAAGCGCCGTATTGAAGCGCGACACCAATGACGAGCTTGCCGATGGCGGTGGACGCAAGCATGCCGACGAGGCCGAACACCGGCGCTGCATGGGCGTGCGAAAGCCCCGCCAGGATGAACCAGGCGGCAAGCAGGATGCGTGAAATCATGGCTAGACCTTAAAGGCGCGTTCTGCCGTCAAGAGATCGACGGACCCAAGCCCGCCCTCCTGCCGCACGAAAAGAATGCGCGGACCCTGAACCACACCAAGCGCATACAAGCCGGCGTCCGTGGCTTTGATGGCCGCGATGTCGCCAACCTGCGCATGGGATGGGTGAATTTCTTCAAACAGCGAGGCGGCATAATCCGCATGGTTGGCAAAGCCCGCCGCTTTCAGCCTCTTGAGGCCACCAGCGAGCGTCTTGTACTTCCCGCGATGATCCGCCCCAATATCCGCGCCGGTCATCACGTTGACCGCCCCTGCAGCGAACAAGGCACAATCGAATGTGCCCCACGCGAACGGTTGCGCCTTCACGTCATCGACGTAATCAGCGAGAGCGGACCGCCAAAACGAATACCTCATCCGATCGGCCCCTTGTTTTCACCCCAAGAGATTTCCCATTGCCCGGCAACGTCAGTGTATTTGTAGAACCGATCTCCACTGCGCAGCCGCTGGCTTTCGTCGGATTTCTTGGCGGTTCCTTTTTTCGTGAGCGAACGAGTGTGGGAAACGAGGTTCAAGGTAATGCTCCCCGTCTCGCCTGCTTTCGGCGTCTCAATCGGTGCGCTGTTCACAAAGCCGAGGAAGCGTGACAGTGCCGGCGCAATCGGGTTGCGCGTGTCGCGGTTGAGGTAAATCCGGTGGATTTCGACCGGAGCATTGCGAACGTCATAGCCGCGAACCGCAAGCACAATGGACGGATGCAATTGCCCGAAGATCACAGATATTGTTCGAACAGAGAGGTCCGTTACCAGCGGGATTGACGGGATTTTCATGTTCCCCGCCGCGCCGTAATAAGTGCGTGTTGCGGGAGCGCCGGTGGCGCCTGAGATCACATTGATGTCGCTGGTGTCGTCGCCAGTCCACAGCCCTATGGATTGAGGCGCGCCGGTAGTCCGGTTTTTGGCAGTGATCCAGATCAGATCACGATAGATGAGACCCGCCCTTGCCTGCATCTCGGCAGATGTTGAGGCGTCCGCGTATTTTACCATGACTTACCCCAGCGTCTGGATGACTCGGAACGACATGCCGCTCGTGATTACGGGCGCACCCTGTCCTTCCTCGAATGAGCCCGGAAACAATCGGACCTTTGCCGCTGGCTTGATGAGCGAAACCGCGATCCCGGCTGTAGCGCCTGGTCGAATGTGCGGGCGAACCTCGAATGAGGGCGAAACGCCGGCACCGCTTGCCGTGACGGTTTCGACAATCCGATGCAGCGCACGGCGAACCGGGCTTGTACCGTAGTTGAACGACAGCATGTCGCCTTTGGAGAGATTATAGAGTGCAGGCAGCCCACTTACGATCAGCGCCTTGTTGTTCGGGTTGATCGAGGAAATCACGGGATTTGCCGCTCCCAGCTTCGAGCCGGTCGGGTCATCAATCGGATAAATCGCGCGCGGATCGTACAGAAAGAATGTCTGCATCGAGCCTTCAAGAGTTTCGATATCCGCCTGAACGGCGCGGGCATCTGCGTGATCGGCTGGAACGAGAGACACTTCACCCGTCCAGAGAGACGGCCCCATGTCACCGGCAATAATCTCGCCAGAGCCCAGCATGGAAATTTCTTGCTGCTCCTGGAGCTTCCATGTGACCGATGCAATTTTAAGTGTATCGGCAAATGAGTTGAGCGCGCGCGGATATGTGATTGCCATTATTGGTTACCCGATATTCTCTGCGGCCCACGTTATCGCCAAGTGATGCTGACTCGACATGGGAACATTTCCTTGATTGGGTGCTGCTTCATTAGGGAGGGGATAATGAAAATCAAAATGCCGATGGAAGGCGATTACGACCCAGAAACTAAGATGCTCACAGTGTCAGGCGAGGACACTGAAGGGAATCCATCGAAAGTGGAAATCCAAGTACCGTCGCCAGGCGAGTTTATTGCTTGGGTCGCTGCAGTCCTTTTCGAGAAGGATTACAAAGACAAATCAAAGCTCAGCACGCTGCGCGTAGATCGAGTTGCATTTTCCACTCATAAGCATGAAAATGGCAGACACTCAGTGGGTATGATATTTGGGAAGGGTGACTTCCAAATAGCGTTTTCCCTACCTCTTCCGACCAAATCGGATCAGAGAGTTGCGTCCATCGAATTGCATTTGCAGCAGGCACTTCAAGAGATGGGGTTTGTTGGCCCCCCGGATATGCAATAGCCATCAGCCAACCGCCCTTGGATCTTCACTGATCTGATTGACACGAACGGGAAGCTCTTGGCGGCTGAACTGGTCAATGCCCTCACGGACACCCGCAGAAACCATTTGGCGAATTTCCGAATTGCCGTTGGCACCTGATACGCGAACATTGATGTTCACCGCAGTTGGCGAAGCTTTCCCCCCGCTTCGTTGGCCTGGCTTGGTGATATCGACCTGTTCGTTGGGCGATTTGCGGAATGCGACAAGCTGGCTGTCAATACCGCCTGTTCCACCAGGCAAGATTGTTCCGCCGCTGGCAAAGCCAACCAGCCCACCGAACAGGCTTTTGAGCAATCCACCGCCACCACCGCTGCCGGTGAATCCCGAAAACAATCCGTTGATCAAGCTGTCGGTTCCAAGCTCTGTGAGCTTCTCACCGATCCGGCTTAGAACACCCAGAGCAGCCTCACCGAAGGACGCCCATCCACCGAGCCCCGACTTGATGTTGCTCATGAAATCCGAGAAGAAACCGCTAGCGGCGTCCTTGACTAAGCTAAACCCTTCGCTTGCGGAATCGACAGACTTACGGAGCCCCTTCCAAGGATCGGTTGCCGATAACGCGGCATCCTTCATCGCTTTCCCGGCCTTGGACGCCCCACCGCCGCCAATGTCATCAAGTAGATCCGAGGTCGTAGTTAGGCCCGTGTTGAGCCCGGAAAAGGATTTAGCGATCCCGCCTATATAATCGTTCGCATAGGCGTCGTTGAAAGCAGACTTAACTTTGCTGCCTACGTCGTTAGCGACACCTGCGTAAGGGTTTTTGATCCCCGCGCTTTTATAGCTTTGCGGGCTTCCGAGGTCGCCTAGCTGGACTGCATTTGCAACATCGCCACCAAGCGCCGAGACCGCGCTGCGCAGCCCTCCATTGATCTTCGCAATAAGGCCGTTGAAGATCGCGACGACCTCCCCGACCATCCAGTTCATGGCGTCTATAAATTTGTTCGCGCCTTTGTAGCCGAGATCTCCCAACGCTGCGGGCAGAGTACTCCATGTGGATTTGATAGCCTTGAAGGCGCCGACAAAGGTGCCGACGATGACGTTTCCGACTCCCTTCACAATGGCGACGACGTCAACCCCGATTGCCTGTTTGATCGCATCGCGGAAATGGTAAACCGCGACGATCACCGCAGCTATTGCAACCGCGATTGCAGTCAGAGGGTTTGCGAGGATTGCGGCTTTCAAAGCCACGAAGGCGCCCACGAGATTGACCTTGATCGCAACGGCAAGATTGAGAACCGCAGCAAGGATCATTGGTGAAAACATTACCGCCAGCGCGCCGCCCGCAACAGCAAGGTACTCAGCAAAAACAGGCAGATAATCAACCGCCGACAAGATCCACTGGACAAAAACCACCATCGCATCGGAGATCACCGCCAGAGCTGGTGCAAGCGCCGCTGTCAGGCCTAATGTCAACCCGGTCACCGCGTATCCCATTCGCGACAGGTTGTCGTTGAACTGTTCAGCTGCGGTCGCGGTTTTCTGGCTGACTTCAAGCCCCAAGGCCTTCGCCTCAAGCAACATGCCGTTTAGCGCAGCAGATCCGCCATTCAAAAGCGGTATCATGTCCGCGCCGGCACGGCCCATCAATTTCATCGCCAGCGCGGTTTTCTGTGCCCCGTTCGGCATAGACGCAAACTTGTCGCTGATTTCCGCCATGACCTGGCTGGAAGATTTCAGCTTGCCGTCGGCGCCAACAACTGAAATTCCAAGGCGATCAAATGCCTTCTTGCCTTCGCCAGTGCCATCGGCGGCATCCGCCATATTTTTCGACAGTTTGCCGACGCTGGTTTGTAACCCTTGAAGCGATACTCCCGATAGATCGGCAACATATTTCAGCTTCGATAATTCCTCGATTGGAATACCGATCTTCGCCGCCATCTTCGACATCTCGTCTGCGGAGTTCAACGCGCTTTTGACGCCAACCGCCAGCGCGCCTGCAATCGCAGCACCCGCAGCGGCAGCCGCCAGAGCGACAGTTTTGCCGAACTTGGCGAGGCTCGATTGAGCCGTGCCAAGCCCTTGCGAAAACTGCGCCGTGTCGATCCCCAGATTGACGCGAAGCGCGCCGATTACTGCATTACCAGCCATTGTCACTTACCTTTGAATGATCCAGCCCAAGCGGAAAACGATGCAAAGTCGCGCTGCCAGTCGGGCTTTGCGATTTTCGCGGATTTGTCGCTTTGGAGCAGGTTCTTGAGCTTGGTAAAATTCTTCGGCTTCTCGGGCGCATAGGCGGAAAGATATGCGATATGCCAAGCCATCCATGCGCGCTCGTTGTGTTCTCGGCTGAACCTCGAAGCCACTCCGGACAAAATGTTGTCGATTTCCCTCAGGGTCAGACGCCAAAAGAGTTCATATGGCTGACCAGCTTCAACCCAGGATCTTACCAGCGACGACCAGTCTATTCGGTCGCCGCCTTCTTGGGGCGGGGTTCACCGCCCTTCGCGTCAGGTGAAGCAGCCATGAATGCGTCACCAATCAACTTGCCGGCTGCCAACATGCCGATATCGTCAATGATGCCGCCAACCTCTGTAATCGTCACGCCATCGTGATGCTCTTGCAGCCCGCCCCACATGACCGCGCGAACAAGCTTCATGGTCGCGGTTTTCGGGTCGCCAAGCAGCACGCCGATTTCGGAGATGGACTTGTCCACCTCCGTTTCGATTTCGCACATGGCATTGACGCCGAGTTTCAGGGTCCAGTCTTTGCCGCCGGACTTGAAGCCGATTTCGCCCCGTTCGCGGTTTGCCATTATGCGGCCACCGCCGAGGTTGCGGCAGACGTAACGACAGTGGTGAAGCCGTCATTCGTGCCTGTCACTGCCACGGTGACAGTCTTGGTCGCATCGCCAACGACAGGAACGTAGGATGACCCTGTAGCGCCCGCTACGACAGCTGCCGCTACTTTCCACTGATAGGTCAGTTCCATCGCCCCAGCCCATGCGCCGCCGTCTACAGTAAGCGGCAGGCCGACCTTTGGAGTTCCAGAGATCGACGGGACCAACAGATTGATAGGCGCCGCAATTTCCGTAATTACAGGTTCGCCCGACACTTTCAGCGTCAAGGTTGCGGTCATCTTGTCATCGATTGGCACGTCTTTTTCGTAAGATCCGCGCGAGGCCGAGAAGATGATCTGGACGCCATTTGGGAACGTGAGACGACAGACGATGCGCTTGCCCTTGATTGAGTTCAGGAAGCGATCCGTTGCCGAGCCCGGCACATAGTTCATTTCAAATGATGCCTCGCCCGCATCGGTCAAGCCGGGAATAAATTCCCGGTAGCGGTTCGGGCTCTGGAAATGCGTGGCATCGACCTGATCGTCCGTATCAGACGGAGGTGTGGCGCTGAAAGTTTCTCGAATGAAAGTGAAGGCTGTCGGCGCGGTTGCGAGTGCGATTTCGAGAACCGTCCCGTAACCAATCCTTGCGGCTGTGTCGGCCATGATTATGCTTCCTTGTGTTGAATGATGATGTCGATTGACTTGCGGAAAAGGCTGGTCACGTCGCCGGCGTCCGCTGCCGGAAGATCACGCTCGCTGTCGATGAAAATGCCTTGGATGATGCCGGCGCGGTGCCCGGACAGGATCGAGACGACGCTGCGGGCCATTGAGGCCACGCTTGAATAGGCCTTGTCGTAGCAGTCGATCTGCACCCGGCTTTCGACCAGTCCCGACGCGCCTTGGAGATGGTAATCGCGAATACCGGTGATCCGCTGCATGATGACATAGGGCGGCTTCTGCCCCTGCGGTGCGCGAACCCAATAGCGGTTGCCGCCTGCGACCGGCGCAAGCAGGGTGGTCAGCAGAATTTCCATGCTATTTGCCTTTTGCGGCTCGTTTGGCCAAACGCTGCGCGGCTTTCATGATCTCGCCGCCAAGTTCGTTCACGATGATGCTGAGCGCCTTGTCTTTGTTGCCGTCCCATGCCGGACGCATGTAGGGATGCCCCGGTTGGTTTTCTGACCCGAATTCCTGCACGATCGTTTTGATTGCCGCCTGCTTGTTGCGAGATTGGAGCGGTCCAACAAATATCTCGGCGAAATCATTCGGGTTCGCCTTTCTGGCGCCACGTAAGGCTTGGCCGGCTTCTGCTCGCGTTGCCCCGCTCCGCATCGCTTCCGCAAATACATTGTTGCCAGCATCGTGACCTTTTGGCTTCTTTGCACTCATGACGATACGCCGCTTAAGTTCGCCGGTTTGGGACGGTGCGTGCGATTGCGCGCTGTCTCGGATTGGTGTGGCAGCTTTTTTCAACGTTCGATTGAGAACACCTTTTGCTGTCGCTTTCGTCAGTTTTCCAAGCGCCTCGTCCAAATCGCGCAGGCCCTCGATTTTTACGGTTTTAGATGTCCGCATCGCGAACCGCCGTAATCTCGATAAACTGGTTGCGACCCTCGGCCGTCTCTTTAACGCCCTGGATATTCCAGATCGCGCCGTCGTAATTCAGGCGATCCACTGGCGTGATGGTCTTTGCCAACAAGCTGGACCGGATCACAAACCTGCTGCGGAGAATGGACCCGACTTGGCCGGCAGCAAAATTCTCGCCATCCGAAACGTCTTTGCGCTGCGCCCAAACAGTGGTGAGAGCGGCCCATGTTTCGACATCTTCATTGTATTCGTCTTTGATCGAGGTGAACCGCTCGATTGTTATGCGGCGGTCAAGTTTCCCAGCACCGGGCATCAGACCCCAACCCTTCGAAAAGGCGCAATCAGCGCATCCACAGCCATCGGAAGAACAATCGCGCTATCGCCCGTCACGGCCTCGCGGTGGGCGTACCAGTGTCCCACCAGCAGGAGGATCGCGGTTTTGAGAGCAGGTGGTACGGATTCATAGCCGGCGATGTAGGTGACTGAGACTGGGCCGGACACAGACACGCCTTTGAACTCAATCCGGGACTGTCCGCCAGCATCGGTCTTGACCGAATATGCTCCCGGATCAACCGTGGCTGGAGCGCCGTTGGTATCGGTGTACTCGACACTAGTGACAGACATAACCGGGCCAAGCGGCAGTGGCAGGCAGGAGGAGAACCCATCGAAGTCCTGTTTCCATGTCTGCTCCACCAGGCAACGACCGAGGATTCCCGTCCAGCCGTCCAGATGATCGGTAGCAGCTTGGATCATGCCTTCGATCAGCGTGCTGTCATCCGCAGAATCGACGCGTAACTGCGCTTTGGCCTCGTCCAGTGTGACAGGCATTGACGCTGGCGCGGTGACAAGGACGGGGCGGTGCATCAGTCTGCGCTCTGCTCTGCGTCATCCGATTTTTTAGCGCGCGGTTTAGGTCCGGTCTTGGCCTCGAGCTTGGTCTCGGCAACGAGCTTCCGGCCGATAAATCCCTTCGCCTGAGCGTCGGACATCGTGACAGACGCGCCGCGCCGGTAAACGTTGGCCCCGTGTCGAAAGGTTTTCAATGCTGTGAGTTTCATGGTGATGCTCCTTCGGTTCATAGAGAGGGCGAGCAGAACACGCCCCCCTTGATGAGCCGAAATGTTACGGCGCTGGCACCGTAAACGGGCCAGTGACGAAGGCTTCCGGACGCTTGACCGCAAGTGCCAGGCGTTCTTCGCAACGGATCGAGATGAGGTTTTTCTCAAAATCGTCGACGTTTTCAGTCGAAACCACGACGTTCGCATCTTCACGGTCGAAGATTTGAGCGGCGATTCGGAAAGCACCCGTCAGGAATTCGCCCTCAAACTCCGGAGCTTCCGTCGCGACGACAGGCAGGCCCCAAAGTGTCGGGCCGGCCAGGCTAAGCGGGTTGCCGATGATATATCGGCCAAGGGTGTCCTTGGTCAGTTCGATCTTCGCCCAATCGATGAAGTGCAGGACAAAGCCATCGGCCGGCAGGCGCGCGAGCTGCGCCTGCAACATTGCAAGACGCAGATCGTCAATCGGCGTCTGGTTCTCCACAGCGAACGCAGGCGCGAATGCCTCCGCCTGCGGGACGATGCCTTCGAGATTGCCGCCAAGACCAGAGCCGAACAGAATCTGCTGCTCTTCTACGAACTTCAGGCCATAACGCATTTCGGCGTCAATCATGGACTGCAACTGCGTGAAGTCATCAAGGATCTGTTTCGACGCCTTGAACATGTGCGCGATCGTTGCGACCGGCGTGATCTTGGTGGCGAACTCGATGTCGGAATACGGCTTTGCGGTGCCTTCTGTCGCAATGATTGCGGCGGCGTTGGTAAAGCCGGTTTGCTGCACCCAGAAGATGGCCGGCGACGTAGTACGCCCAGGTGCGATCAGGTCGCGGATGAACAGCCGCTGCTTCGGCATCACGTCGATGCCGGGCAACCGCTGCGGCTCCACGACGCCCTCGGCGATGTCAGGCGATGTAGTGACGTTCGTCACGGGAACGCTGATGCTCTTTCCGCGTCCAATGCTCGAAGTGACGCCCTTTAGAGCTCCCCCCTCAATCACCTGTTGGCCGAATGACTTGGGACGCTCGGACGCATCGCCGCTGCGGCGAGCGCCTTTCTGTTCGACTTCACCAAGGCGAGCCTTGAGGTCATCGACAGCGCCGGTCAGCGCGGTCTGGGTCGTGGCTAGCTCATCGACCACGCCCTTGGTGTCTTCCGAAAGCTTGCCATAGTTCTTGACCTCGGCCATCGCGGCTTCGGCTTTGCGGGAAAACTCGTCGCTCACGCGCACGAGTTCGTTGGAGACCTCCGTCAGGAGCTCCTGTGTGGTCTTTGACATGTGGATGGTTCCTTATTAAGCCCGCGCGAGCTTCAGTCGCGCTAGAGCAAGGGTCAGGGATGTGCTGTCGTCGACAGCGGCTTCGCCAGCGCCCGGCTTGGCGGGATCGAAGGCAGCGCTCGGCATGCCCTCGACAATCTCTTTCATAAGCTTGCGGCGCTCAGAGCGCGGCACAGGCTTGCCGGAGGCCAGCGCGGCTTCCAGTCGGTACAGTGCGGAGGTGGAATTGCTGACCTCGGCTGGCTCGACATCGAAATCAGCAGTGGTGTCAGCGAATCCTTTGTCGACCGCGCCTTGGCCGGCAAGCCAAGTTTCAGCGTCGAGCATTTCTTTGATCTCATCGACCTTGTTTCCGGTGCGCTCAGCATACATTTCAGCGGCAGCCTGATCGAAAACAGCCATGATCTCACCGGTTTCGTTCATGACGTGCCGGTCACCGGCTGCCACCCACTGTGTGTTGTGGATCATCATGAAGCCGAGTTTTGCTATCTGGATTTCGTCTGCTGCCATAGCAATGACAGATGCCGCCGAGGCAGCTATGCCAAGGATTTGCACCGTCACCCTGGAGGGATGCGCGCGGAGCATGTTGAAGATCGTGACGCCTTCGAAAAAGTCGCCGCCAGGAGAATTAATCTGGACGGTAACGGGCTTGTCGCCAATCTGACGAAGGGCTGCAGAAACCCGTTTGGCCGTTACTCCTTCTCCGGTCCACCAATCGTAGCCGATCACGTCAAGAATGGTGATGACATCAGACCCATCCGAAGCCGCTGCCTCGACGGGTCGATACATTCGCGCGGCTTTTTCCGTGAGGTGGATGGAGCCGGTCAGGCCATCCGGGCACCGAAGCTCCGGCAATTTGCGAAGGCTCATTGGCCTGTCTCCTTTCCAGCGTCAGCAATCGGGACGTTCTGCATTTGGGTGCGGTTCTCATCGCCGCCGACGACACGCGGCAGACCTTCGAGCCTGCGGACCTCGTTGATCGTCATGACGCCAGCCTGAAGAAGCGCGGTGTAGAATGCAGCGCGCGCCTGGCTGTCACCGCGCAGCAGGTCTTCATAGTTAAAGCGGACCTTGAACCGTCGGCGCTCTTCCGGCGTCATGATCCGTTTGGCTATGGCCTTTTCGATGCGCTTCAGTTGCGAGCGGAGGCCAAGATTGAGCCAGCTCTGCATGATCGCAGAGACGCCGGTTCCCCACATCGTCTGGCCTTCGCCGGCATGCCCGATTATGATCGGTGGAACGCCAAGCCAACGGCAGATTTCCTCTACGTTGAAACGGCGATTCATAATCAGCTCGGCATCGCGCGGCGTGATATTCACAGCCTTGAAATCGACCCCGGCTTCCAGAATGCCCACCCCAGGTGCGTTAGGGCCGGAGTACCTATCTGCAAAGTTCTTCTTCGCCTGTTCGCGTTGTTCCTGCGACAACTGGTTCGGGAATGTGAAGAATCCCTTCGCCCGCATTCCTTTGCCGAACATCTGTCCGGCTGCGCGTTCCGACGCTATCGAAGTCCCGATTGTCTGCCGCGCATAGGAGACCGGTGACATACCGACATCACCGTCGCCAAACGCCTTGAGGTGAAAGACCTTCTTTTCCGGCAGCACAATGGTCTTGCCGCGATCATTGAAACTGTATCGCAGGTCGCCGGATTTGAGCCGCTCGACACTCGTGTCAAACGGCATCGGATTGAGTGCAATCAGTCGGTCGCCCTGAAACACCTTCTCTGCGAAACCATTGCCAGAGGTGCAGAGACCTAGAACGCGACCTTCCCAAAACTCGATAGATGTCTGATCCGCGTTCGGAGCCTCATCGAGAAGCTCCTGCAACGGGTGGTCTGCCACACGGACACGAGCGCCATCAGCCCGACGCTCCATAACCTCCAGCGACAGGCTGGCGATTGTCTGTGCCGTCACGCGTGTGCAGGCCCAGAATGCCGACAGGTTAAGCGCGCCATGTGTCGAGACGGTTTCTCCTGACCATGTGTCGCCACCGTCGAAATATTCATAGAGATCGCTGTCACGCGCGGTCAGTTTTCGGCCAAATATGCGGTTCCAGAGGCCCATCAGACGAAGACCGCGTTGGAGATAACATCGCTCATGTCAGTGGCCCTCACGGCTTCCGGGTTCCAACTCATCAAAATTGCGGCGCAAAGCATCGCAATGACCGGGTCGATCTTGGTCCGGCCTGCTGCTTGTTTGGTGGCCATATTGCCGTTGCCCTTGACCTCAATTTTGACGTTGCCGACCGACCACGACATCATTGAGGATCCGTCATGGCTTGCCGTGCGGTCGCTGAGTTTGTGTTCCAGACCCCACAGCGCCGGCGACAGGGCCGGCCCCTGGCGCAGGCGGTGAAGCATCAAGTCGGAAATCTTTTGTAATGCGAGCGCGTCGACGAATGTCGCGATGTTATTGGGGTCGAATCCGACCCCGTTCTTTTCAGGCATTAGCCCGGCCTCACGGACCTTTGCAGCTATTGCAGCGATGCGCGTAACGTATTCGGTCGCGCTGCAAAAACTCAATGAGCCTTCGGCCTCGAAGTCTCGCAGTCTCGGGGCGATTTCCTTCCGGACGTCCAGGACTTTGGGATGCGCAAAAGCGTGGCACCAAATGAGCCAATGACGCGTCACCTTCTCGCGTCCTATGACACAGACGCCAAAAAGATCGTCCATGCCGCCGCCATCGGCGCCCACCACAGCGACCTCCGAACGCTCGATCAGGGATTCCAGCGTCAGCGTTTTGTCGGCGCAATCGTTCCAATATTCAGCGCCGCGCCAGCCGTCGCCTGCCAGGCCGACGCCGATCTCAATGTTGAGATGCTGGCTTGCCCATATCTGCTCGGCTTCGGCGTTGACCATGCCATTGTTCTCATAGTCCGCCACGAGACGCTGCGGATCGATTGAACGGTTGATGTTTGGAAGCAGAAGCTCCCAGTGGTTCTGATCGCGCCAATAGCTCTGATCGCGCTGCAGCTCCGGTGGAAACTCGTATAGAACCGGCAGCAGGATTGGGTTCGCTCCGGCCTTGCCATCTCGAATGGCACGAGCCTTTTGCAGTTCCGTTCTCCAGATCCCAGCCGGCTGTTCATCCGACTGCGTCGTGATCATCAGCAACTGGCCACCTTGCATGGTAATGCCGCCGCCCCGGATCTGCTGCATTACGGCTGCGGCTTTGGATTTCTTCCCCAGCTCATGCACCTCGTCGATAATGGTCAGGATGGGGATTTCGCCGGTGACAATCGTCGTGTCGAAGCTCTTCACGTCGAGCTTCGTGCCCGTCTTGCGCCGCGTAATACACTTGAGATGATCCTGAATGTTGAAGATCGCCTTGAGACGCTCGTCGAGGCGGATCATGCCCTGCGCCTGGTCGAAGCACCGTTCCGAAATGTTCTGGCTTGGCGCCACGATCAGCATCTGACCGTTCGGAGCTTCCTCCATGTACAGAGCGGTAAGGCCGAGACCAGCGACGTAGGTGGTCTTAGAGTTCTTCTTTGGAACCATGCAAAGCAGTTCCACAACAAGTCGCTGCTTCGTGTCAGGATCCTCGCTGGCGAGGAATGCGCAAAGAATTTCGCGAAACCAGTCGCCGCATGCCTCTGCCATCGTCGGCGTGCCAGGCACATCAGGAAGCCGCAGACGGTTGAAGAATGCCAATGCCTTCGCAGCACGCGCGGCATTGAGCGGAACGTCCGCCATCGGCATCTGCCCTGCCTGGATGCGTGCCCACCAATCTGGGCACGCGAACCGCGGCAGTGGATCAGTGAGTTGCATTCTGTGCAGCCGCTTCGCGTTCAAGGTCCGCCATCAGGTCAGCATCGGCATCCACTGCGCGCTGCGCATCGACTGCTTTCTTGCCAAGACGGTCCCGTGCTTGCGTTCCGTCCGCCTCGACCGGCTTCGCCCCCATCGTCCGCTCAATCTCCATCAGGTCGTTGCGGTCGAGCAGACGCCCGAATTCGCGCAGCGCACCCACGTTGCCAGCCTCCGCCATTTCCCAAGCCATCTCGATGCGCCTGGCCTCCAGCTGATCGCGCGCAGTTTCTCGCTGGCGGAGTTCATAAAAATAATACTTGTGAAGCGTCGGCAGAGTGATGCACAGCGCACCTGAAATGCGTGGGTTTGTCCAGCCGAGCGCGACTAACATACTGACCCGCCTACGAGTTTTGGGCGACACCTCATGCGGTGGCCGGCCTCGGCGGGTCGGAACATCCACCCAAGGATTGCCGAAGAGGTCAAAAACAACATCGGCCATGAAAAAAATCCCTGAATGAGGGGGACACGGGTCTGGGAGGTGGAGGGGTTGTGAACATTTGACCGCCCCCCTATCCATGTGGAAGGCTCAGTACCAGACGCCACGCGTTTGAAGGGTCGACTGTTCCGCCTGTTGCTTGCCCTTGTCATGGCAGCGCTTGCACAGGCATTGGAGGTTGGTTTCATCCCAGAAGAGATCGACGTCGCCGCGATGCGCCTTGATGTGATCGGCGACCAGCTGCGACGAGTCGTGCTCAATGCGACCGCAACCTGTCATCTGGCACGTGAACAGATCGCGCACCAGCACGCGCCACCGAAGCTTCTGCCAACGCGCTGTCTTGTACCATGCGCGCCACGGGCCGCCCGTATCATGGTGACGGGAGCGATCCCGGTCCAAACCCATCAGTGATTTCCAGACATAGCTTGCGCACTGGGCCTGAGTCGCAAGCCGCTCGGCTTGCATCAGGCCAGGGCCGGGAGGAGCTCTGTCGCACGTTGCGATGGCTACTCTGTTCGGAAGCTTTCGCTTCACGGTCCCCAGTCATCCTATGGGTTAGATTCGCTAATCCGATTCTTCCAGATGCGCAAGCTTCACGTCGACGGTGAACTCCCTTCCGAAAAGCCATGTCCGCACGCGCGCTGCCCTGCCCTTGGCATATCCTTCGATCACTCCTTTGAACTCGGCATAGGCCCCGACATTGATCTGCACCTGCGATCCGACCTTCAGCCCCGTTGGCGTGTTGCGTTCATCGAAGGCGCCAGCCTGTGCCAAGTCCATGAAACCATTCATTTCCCGGTCCCCGATCGGGTGCGGCTGGTCGCCCCCGCCGATCAGGGCATAGACATCGCGCACGCGTAGCAGTCCGGCAAAGGCGCGGATGCTCGGCACCAGATTGACGAACACCAGCCCCGACAACACTGGCTTGTGGACAACCTTGCGTGCGCTGGTTCGCCTGGACACAGAAACTTCCTTCACCGGCACCACCGCATCGACACGCGCATCCACCAGCCCATCACGAATCGCTATCTCGCCGCGTGCCCCGACCCGCAGGGCAAACCAGCGGCGCGCGCCTTCTATGTCTTTCGTCGCAGCGTCCAGCAATCCGGCTTCCATCGTCCGTTCCGCCACCGCCTTCGCGCTTGCCGCATAGGCACGGTCCAGCTTGATCGGCTCTCCCGCCCGGTCCAGCCAGACGCGTTCGACACCATCATTCAGCCGCTTCACGTTCATCGCCATCATTGCCTTTTGCCTCGTTTAGCGCCTGCACCGCTGCCTCAATTCCGCTCACTGGCCCGCCAGCCGGGAAGTACACAACCCGCAAGGCACCGGGGTCAGGCAGCCACGGCCAGCCCTGCTCTTCATGCGCGCTGCGCCAGTCCTCGAAGATCGTCGAGCCGACAGGCACCGGCTCCATCAGCCCGGCCAGATGCTGCAGCGCTGCCGCCACGGTAGTCCCCTGCCGGTGTGCAGCCCGTTCGTGCATCGCGTTGATGGCGGGGTAGCCGCTCTTGACCTGCTTTTCGCGCGCCAGATCGGCCTCGCTCATCCGCCCCGTCTCAACCATCGAGCGCTCAAACGATGTCAGATGCGCCCGCACTGTCGGCCCTGCCAACAGACCGGCAATGCGCCCCGCCATCCACATCGGCCCGAAGGGCGGCGCCAGCACGACAGTTGGTGCTGCAGCCTCGGCAGGCTCGGGCACCTCAGCCCACAGCCGCAGGCGAAAATAGGTCGAGGGTGCCGGCGTGTGCGTCTTGCTTTGCGCTTTCAGCAACGCCAGCCAGTGCGGGAACATGCGTGCCGCGTCCGCCCTGTCCTGCACCGAGAGGTGGTGCCACATTTTCAGCGCCGGCTCTTTCGGCATGCCGGCAAAGCCCGGCCAGTCCTTCAGCAAGGCCCAGCCCTCGGCATCGATCCGTTTTGTGTCTTCCCGGCCCTCGCGCCCGCGCTCTCTCTCAATGGAGGGATCAAGGGAGGGGTCTGTAGGGGTTGGTGGACTCCCATTGTCACCCTTAGCCGTCTCCGGTGTCACCCTATCTGGGCCTGTTCTGTCACCCTTGGCGTCGCCATTTAAGGGTGACTGGGTGTCACCCTTAAATTCATCGGTGTTGTTGTGCTCACTGGACTCCGCATAGGCATCCCAACCGGCCTTGCTGATGGCCGAGAGCACGTCGAGGTCGAGCGCATACTCATTGGTCGAGCGTCTGCCCTGCCCGCCGGCGCGCACCAGCGAAAGCAGCCCGATGGAGAGGAATGCCTTGAGCTCGCGTTGCACCTGCCGGTCGGAACATTGCGCCGCCTTGGCCACGGTGGCGATGGCGGGGAAGATCCGGCTTCCGTCATCCTCGCAGGCGTCGATCAGCTTCAGGAGCACTAGCTTGCGGATACAGGTACCCATATCGGCGCGGAAGCCTGCACCGAGAAGAAACGCGCTCATTCCGCCGCCTCACGCGCTGCAGTCAGATGGCCGCAATTGGCAGCGACAAGTGCCTCGGCCAAAGGCGGACAGACACTGTTGCCACAGCATGAACCCTGCACGGTTGCCGTGATCGGGCTGCCGTCCGGCCTTCTGTCGATGATGTAGCTTTCGGGAAAGCCCTGCGCCCGGAACCGTTCGCGCGGGGTCAGCATGCGCATTCCAATATCGGCGATGGCATAGCTCTGCCCGTCGATCTCGACGGTCACGGGTGGCGCGGAGGCCAAGTCGCCCGACAGACAAGCGGAAACGAGCCCGAAGCGATCCTTCGTCGTGTCGGTGCGCAGCGGGCCATCGGCTTCCTGCCCGATCCCGTTGCCGTAATAGGTCGCGAGAAACGGCGCGATCAGTGCTGACTTGTTCACCTTGGCGGTGTCGGTGTGTGTCGGCTCGTCGAGTGGGTGCCCGACCGAGGTTCCAAACTGGCGCATCATATGCGCCGCAACGACTGCCTGTTGCGCACCGGCCTGGGTGATCGTGGCAACAGGCCGGTCGGCAGGCTGGCCGGGATTGACGCCGCCAATGCGTCGACTGTCATTGTTGTGCTGCGCCATGAAAGCCGCGACGACACCGAATTTCGGCGCACCAGCAATCACCGTATCGACCGGCTCGTCGGCCCCGCTGCCAACCCCGTGTTGTGTGAAGCGCGACAGATGGACTGCACCGAGCGCGTGATTGCCGCTGATCGTCCCGGTTCCGACAGGCTCGTCGGCGTGCCTGATGCCAGGGCCCCAGCGTTTCACACCTTTTGGCGAGATTTCGCCATGAGCCGTTTCAACAAGGACAGGCGCCACCACACAGCCGTCAGGCTTTGCCGTCATCGTGCCGGTGGGCTCGTCACCACCGCGCGGCGCGCTTTGCCCAGCCCTGCCACCGCAGCCGACGAAGGACGGCACCACGACGCCCAACGGGGCCGAGCCACCCGGGCGCTTGATGTAACTGTTGGCAGTCACCGTCGCCAAGGGCTGGTCTATGCCATGCCCGGTCGAGTTCGACTGGAATTTCACGATAAACGGCTTTTTCGCATCCAGCACGTAGCGCACCACGCCGCGCGCGATACGGCGCATGGTGGCTTCGGCCAGAGGGCGCACAGCCCGAAGACCGTAGAGCCGCATGATTTCCTCGGACGTGTCGAAGATTGACGGGCACGGAAGCGACCAGTCGATAATTTCCGCCGCGGTGCGATAGGGTAGCAGTTTGCCAGCGCGAATGTGCTTCGCATCGTCCGGCTTCTTCGGGTCGCCATGCGAACGTTTCGGCCACACAATCGGCAACCCGTCGCGCCGCGCGATCATGAAGAACCGTTTGCGGATTGTCGGCGCACCATAATCGCAGGCGCGCAATTCTCGCCATTGCACCTTGTAGCCAGCCTTCTTCAGCCGCCGCGTCCAGTCCTCGAATGTTTGCCCACGCAGTTCAATGATCGGCTTGCCGTCGTTGCCCAGCGGCCCCCAGGTGACGAACTCCTCGACATTTTCGAGGATGATGACATCAGGTCTCACCTCCTCGGCCCAGCGCACCACCACCCATGCGAGATCGCGAATGTTGCGATCCATGGGCTTGCCGCCCTTGGCCTTGGAAAAGTGCTTGCAGTCAGGCGATGCCCAGAACAACCCAACCGGGCGGCCTCCGGTCACTTCGCGGGGCGACACATCCCAGATGTTTGAATCGAGGTGCATTGTCGCCGGGTGGTTCACCGCATGCATGGCAAGTGCATCGGCGGAATGATTGATGGCGATGTCCGGCGAGCGGCCGAGTGCCATCTCGATACCGGTTGAAGCACCGCCTCCGCCTGCAAATGAATCAATGATCAGCGCCATCATTCCGCCCTTTCCGCTACCGGCGCAAAAGGATCCGCCTCAGGCACTTCGCCGAAGAATGCCCATGCCAGCACGGCAATGCCGATGGCGGCGATGAACAGTTCAATCCGGAAGATTGTGCGTTCCTCATGGTCCATGGCTAGACCCTCATTGGCATCTGGACGATGCGCAGCGTGTCAGCTTCGCAAGTCATGAGCGCAGGGGTGGCGGCGATCTCGGAGGTAGTGGAAAACGTCACCGTCTCGCCGGTGAACATCGATAGGCTGTCGATCAGATAGTTGAAGTTGTATCCAACACCGCTGAAGTTTTGATCGAGAATGGTGCCGGGGAGCTTTTCAGTGCATGAGAATTCACCGCGTGATCTAGCCGACAGTTCGAGGTCTCCGTCATCCCCCTTCGATATCTTAACAGCGCGCCCGGAATTGATGGCGAACGCCGCAACGCGCCGCAAGATTTTCAGGGCTGCCACCCGGTCCAGACTGAAAACAGGTCTTGCCTCTTTTGGAACAACGCGCTCGATATCGGGATAGGTTCCGCCAATCAGTTTGCTGATGAATTCCAGCCCGTCGAACTCAAAGCGCGCCAGCCGGTCGCCGAACGTAACCGCCTTGGGCTCCTGCTTCCGGGCAACCAGCAGATGCGCCATCTTGCGATGAACGATCTTGCCCTCGGCACCGTCTATGATGAATGGGAGCGCCTCCACGGCAAGCCTATGGCCGTTAGTCGCCACGACATGCTGGACGCCATCAAATGTGCGGAACGAAAACCCATTAAGGGAGTAGCGAGTTGCTTCCGTAGATGCTGCAAACATCACACGCCCGACTGCCGCCGCCAGTCCAGCATTGCCAGTCTCTGTGTGGGGTGACCCGTCCGGCATTTCCGGCGCGTCGGGAAAGTCGGTGGCGGGCAGCGATACTAGCGAATAGGCGCTGCCATTAAATTTGACTGACGCAAGGCCCTCGGCTTCACCAATGGTAACCGTTTCATCGGCATCGATATGCTTGGCAAGGTTCGAAAGCTGCCGCACATCAACTGCGGTCGAACCCTTCATTTTTCCAGCGGTCGGAAGTTTCACCGAGGCATGGATATCAAGGTTCGTGACTGCAATCTTTCCGCCGCCAATTCGCGCGCAGCCCAGAACGGGGATAGTGTTTCGCGGTTCGGCCACTCCGGCGATTGCGCGAAATGCGGATTGCAAATTGCCTGCTGTCGTTTCGAGATTCATAGGGTGTCGCCTTTTGCTGGAGGGTGGTCAGGGTCGCGCCTCTCCCGTTTGCCGCGATCAAGCGCGCTTTGACCCGGCAGCGGATCGCCGAACACGCGTCCCGTCAGGTCGCGCTTATCGCGCGCCGGGCGTTCGCCGAGCCGCGCGTCAACATCGGCGCGGATGCGCCAGTCGGTCGCTTCGCGCAAAATGTCGTGGGCATGGGGAAAGGCCATTTTCTCGGCGCGCAGATTGCGCACTTCGGCTGCCTGCCGTTTGGCGCGCACCCGTGCGAGAAATTCCTTCGTATAAATGCTGTCCGGCACAAACGGGTCATCCGCTTCACGCTTGCGTGCCTTGTCGGGAGGAAACACATGCTTCATGCGCCCGCCCCCATTGCAAAAGCAGCAAAGGCAGACCGTGCCTGGTCAAACATCGGGTCGCGCAATAGCCCGTCCGGCGCGCGCACCGCGTGCCAGCAGGCACGCCTTATGTCGATGTAGAACTGGCCCTGTGCAAAGCCCGAGCGTTGGCAGGCTTCCTCAAACACCGTGCGGTATTTCATCAACACCGCATCAGGCACCTGCAACAGCACCTGTGCCCGGTCACGGTCGCTGTCCGCGTCCATCATCTGGCGGATGATCGGAAGCCTGGTGTCCATCATGATCGCACCTGCGTTTCACGTGCGCCAGACACTGTAACAGGCTGTTCTGTTAGGGTTTTCGCAATGACGCGCCGAGTCACGCGCCGCCGCTTGTCACGCTTGAAATACCTGTGAGGGTCAAGCCGCAGCAGATGGCAGATCAGCAGGTAGTTTGCTGCCGAAAGCGGCTTGGCATTGCAGGCGCGCGACAGCATCGCCTTGTTCAGTTCCGGCCATTCAACAACGGCGCGCGTGAACGAATAGCAGAGCACCGCAAGCCGCTTGTCGACCGCATCTGCAAACAGGTTCCAGCGTATCTCAGCCAAGCGCCTGTCCCCCGTGGGTAAGTACGACGCCGTGGTCGCCGGGATGGTGGCCAAGCACGGCCCACAGCCGCACCCGTGGTTCAGCGCTCTCCAGCCGGCCCATCCAGGCAAGGTCCATCTGTACCGCAGTCACACCGGCAAGCCGCCGCAGCCGGTCGCGCTCGCGGCGGCTGTCGGCCTGAAAGCTCCGCCGCCCCGGTTGCGCGGCCATCCGGCACCGCGCGCGCAGGAAAAGCCGCAGCATTGCCGTCGAAAAATTAGGGCGCATATCGGCCGGGCCGCAGTCGCGCGTCATGGCAAAGCCCCCTCGACCTTGCGCTCACGCGCAGCCCTGTCGCGGCGCTTCTGGTTTTCACCGTGGCTCACCATTTCAAGATGGTCAGGATTGACGCACAGCCGGTTGCGGCACTTGTGATCGATCTGCTTGTTGCCGGGCACGAATCCGTACTCGTTCACAAAACTCACCTTGTGCGCTGCAACCGTCCGGCTATTGAGTTTCATGCGTGGATATCCGCCGCCGCGTCCCGTGCCGCTGTCGGCCAGCGTCCACAGCCAGCACGGCGTGGCAAAGCCGGCATCGACAATCGCGGTGCTTGCCATGATGCGTTGGCGGATTTCGTCGCGGCGGGAAGTCATGCCTTAACCTCGCCAGCCTCAAAGCCCCACGCATCCCAGCCGGGACGCGGTGCACGGCAAAACATTTCCAGCTTGGCAATCCCGGGATAAAGCCGCTCAATCTGCTCAGCGTAGAAGTCAGGCTTGGTGGAATGACCCGAGACCGGGTGGTCGGTGCATTTCTGCGGCTGGGTTCCGGGCAAAGGCGCGACGGCCTTGCCCCGCGTACCGATCAGCAGCAACTCGAGATTGTCGAATGACCAGTATCCGGTACCGAGCTGTGCGCCGGGATAGACCTTTTTCCAGCCCCAGAACGACTTGAAGTCGAAACCCCAGGCTTTCAGGCAGCCGATGCCATTGGCCAGATCCGTGACCCAGAGGAAAAGCACTGCGTCGCGTGAGGCCGGGCAGCCCAGCGCAAAAATGTCGTCGAGATCCATCGTGGGATAATGGTTCTCGGCACTTTTATTTCTCCCCGTGGTTTCCGAATAGACCGGAAACTTCCATGGCGGGTCGGCATAGATGACTGAAAAGCTAGGCCCGCTTTCCTCGCCACGCCACCAGATCGGCGCGCTCGCGCTGCCCTTCTCAGCCACCATGTCCATGTGCGCCAGCCGCACCAGGTGCCGTGCCTTCTGGTCATCGGCGCGAAGATTCTTGGCAACCTTGATCAGCTCGCGGCGGTTTTCCGATTCAGGCATGAAGGCGGTCTTGATCGTCTTGCGCACCGGCTGCTTCACGCCGTCGCGGCCTTCAACATCTTCATGGTGGCTAATTTCGCCACCATCTACGAGCGTTTTGCGCACCGATTGGACAGTTGAATGATGCACCCCCAGCATCGCGGCAATGGCGCGCGACGATATCGACGGAGTGTCGCGCAGCTGGTCGGCAATCACCGCCTGTTTCTGCGCCGTGGTCAGGTGCCGGCGTGCAAAATTCAGTTCGCGCGAGAGTGTCCGCTTGTCGGTTTCCGAAAGCCCCTTGCGCACGAAGCGCGGCCAGTCGACCAGCCCAAGGCTTTCGCAGATCTCCACACGGTGATGCCCGTCGATAATCGCGCCGGTCTCGTCATACTCAACAGGCACCAGCACGCCATGCGCGATGATCGAGGCTTCAAGCGATCCAAACTCTTCGGCTGAGAGACGCGGCAGCAGCTGGTACTTCATCACGCCATCCCCAGCGCGGCTTTGTAGAGATCGAGGATTGCTTCCGCTTCCTGCCGCTCTGCCTCGTCCATTTTGCGCAGCTTGATGACCGCCCGCACGGCCTTGGTGTCGAAGCCCATGGCCTTCATTTCGGCAAAGATTTCCTTGCGGTCATCGCTCAAGGCGTCGATGTCTTCCTGCACCCGCTCGACCCGCTCGATGAACGCACGCAACTGGCCGACGGCCACAGCCTGCGGCCCGCTCGCAGCTTCATCCTCTTCCCGCAGCTTTGCGCCGGGGCGTTCCCGCGCCGGCCCACGCGAGCTATAGGGATCGTACTCGTCGCTCATGCGCCGGCTGCCTTCGGTTTGAGCTGCCTGCCCTGTTGCCGCCAGCCGTCAAGAATCTTCACCACCAGCGGTTCTGAAAGGCGAAGGCGTCGCGCGATGGTGTCGGTGGAAAAATCGCCGGCCAGGCACAGCGTCGCGCGCACCATCTCGTCCAGATCGCGGTCACCGGAGCCCTCATTCATGCTGATGCGCGCAGCAAATGCAGCGTCGAACAGCATCTGCGCAAAAACCGTGGGCTTGTAGCCGCGCTGCAGCGCTTCGGCGGCGAGCCGTTTATGCGCCTGCGGCGGCAAGGTGAGCGTCATTGGCACTTTGTTCATGCCGCCTCGCAGCGGGCAAAGGCGCGCCTGCAATGGCCCCTGCGTGTTCCACGCGTCGCGCAAAAGGGTGATTTCATCAGTGTTCCAGGTGGCATTCATCGGCGTCACCCCACCTGGCCGACGACGGAGAGCCCGCCGGCGCCACGCGCGGAAGCCGCCGCCTTGCGCAGTCCACTGGCGGTCTCGATCAGCGCCGCGCAATGCCGGTCGATTGCCACCGCCTCGACTGGCGTCACCCTGCCATCGGCAAAGGCAAGAGCGCTCGCCTGCACCAGCTCGGCAAAGCTGCGTGTCACCTCGGCATGATGCGAAAGGATGGAGGCGGCATCGCCGGTTTCGCCGTCCCGGTCAGTCAGCCGTCGCCCGCGATTATGCGCCAGCGCCTCGGTCACGAAATCCCGGCCGCATTCGGTTTCCAGCCGGTCCAGCGCATCGAGCGGCATCAGCTCGGGGCTGTCGCCATTATACCAGCGCCCCACCGCGCTCTTGGAATAAGAGGCAATCTCTGCCGCGCGTTCCACCCCGCCACAGGCGGCGATCAGATCGCGCTGCGCGGCTTTCAGGCGAAAATGGCGACTGTTGGCATTGGGCACCATGGCGTGTTCCTTCGAGACAAAAGCTTTCCCGCGCCGGGAAAACCCGGCGTCGTTTCCCGTGGCGGGAATGGTTTTTTCGATTCAGTATCGGGCGGTGAAATGCTTCACGGAGGCCCGCATGGATAAGCACACATCAACTGCCCTCCTCGCCATGGCGGTTGCGCGCCAGCCGCGCCGAAAGCGGCACTTCGGTCAGTTCACCCCGATCAGCGATGGCGCGTGCCAGGACGCCGAGCCCGATTGCTTCTGCCCGCGCGCTGGCCAGTTGGCCGACAATCCCGGCAATGCTCATGCGCTCATGCGCAGCGACTGCCGAAAGCAGGATCATCACCGCATCGGAAACAACAACCGCGCCGGTTGCGCGAGGGCTCGCATCCGGCGCGGTACGCACCTCCCCCGCTTGCACGGGGCAGGATTCGAAAAGGGTGCCTCCCGGGCGCTGAGCCCGGAAGGCTGCGCGGTCGGGCTCTTGGGAAGCCAGCGCAACGGGTCTCATGGTTTGCACATCGGCAGCGCTCATTGGGCTGCCTCGGAATCCGGCAATGCGCGACCCCGCTCTTCAAGCTGGCGCAGAAGGATGAGCGCTGGGCCCTTTGTTGGGGGTTCGGCCTCCCATTTGGAAACAGTTGAACGATCGACTCCGCAATAGGCACCGAGCTGATGCTGGGTCCATTTTAACTCCTCGCGAAGATTTCTAACGTCGATCATGGAGTGAGAACGTGCATAACGCACATCAAGATGTCAAGTCGAAACGCACACCGGTAACGTGCTTTTTGCACACCATGACCTATGATGACCGCCCAGATCCCGCAATCCGACTTCAGGAAGCTCGCGAAAAGCGTGGGTTTGGAACCGCGAAAGATGCCGCCAAATTCTTCGGGTGGAACTACGAAACTTATGCCCAACATGAAAACGGTACGCGAGGCATTGGCCGAGCCGCAGGCAAGTACGCGATAGCGTTTCGTGTCAGCGAAGCCTGGCTGCTGACTGGCGAAGGAACGAGCCAATCAACTGAAATCCCAATCATGGGATATCTAGGTGCTGGCGCCGAAGTCGAACCTGACTATGAACAAGTCCCTCCTGAAGGACTGGATCAAATCGACATTCCCTTTCCCCTCCCCGCCGAGATGATTGCGTTCAAGGTTCGCGGCGAATCGATGCTGCCCGTTTTCAAGGATGGCCACGTCATCGTTGTATATCGGGAACAGAAAAAGCCCATCGAATCCTTCTACGGCGAGGAAGCAGCTGTGCGCACTGTCGATGGAAAGCGTTTCATCAAGACGATCATGCGCGGCCAGGATGGATCCGTAAGCCTTTTCTCCTGGAACGCGGCGCCGATAGAGAACGTCCACCTCGACTGGGTTGGTGAGATTTTCGGCACATTTCCGCAAACATCACTCCGCAAGGTTGCACGTCAGGGCGGAGTTCAAGGTCAACTGCGACTGAAAACCGCCTGACGCACGACAGTACCCCAAAGAGAAGGCTCTCAATAGTCTTCAAAGTGTGCGTTTCGCACGTTTTTTATTGACAGGGATGTGTGCGTTATGCACATTCTCTTCCAATCGCAATCTCGCGATGGAGCAAGACCCATGTTTCATTCTCAAGCCGACCCCGAAACGATTGCTGCCGCCTATGCGGCTGTTGCGCGTGAACGCGCGGCAAAAAAGAAGCCGCTTCCGCCGCTGACCGAACGCCTGGCCGAGGCCATGTTGGAAATCACCGGTGCCGGCCAGATCGTCGACTTCCAGTCGCTCGCCTTACGCGGCTTCCTGCGCGCCGAACTGACCGACGACAACATCGCCAAAGCCCGCGACAAGGCCAATGCCCGCGCAGTGCGGCAGGTATCTTGACGATGGGCACCCTCCAGGATGTGCTTTCCGGCGTGGCGATGGTCACCTTCCTGACCGTCGTCACCGCATGGCTCTCGGTGCTGGCATGAGCGACCGGTGTGAAAACTTCCCAGGCTGCGCCTGCGGCGATGCCTGTGAAATCCAGCGCCTTCTGGCACGCCAGCGCTACGGTGTGGTCGACCTCATTTTGGTCGCATCGCTTCTGGCGCTGGCGCTGTTTTCCGCCGTCGTTCTGCTCGACGCCACCCGCCCAGCCACCACGCCGGCGCCTGCTGCGTTCTCATGCACGGAGGCCAGTGGCCATGGCTGATCATCCCATTCTATTCACCGGCCCGATGGTCCGCGCCATTCTCCGCGAGATCGAGCAGCCAGGCACAGGCAAGACGCAGACCCGGCGCGTGCTAAAACCACGGCCACCAGAGGGCGCGCGCTACGCCGGCATTCATTACGCCCGCAACGAGCCCGATAGCCACTTCTTCGACGCGCCGGGCGGCCCTGCCAAGGTACCGGCGCGGGTTCAGGAGGGCGACCGCCTTTGGGTGCGCGAATGCTTCAAGCCGGTTCACTCGGGGAATCGTTCCAGCGGTGCGAAGTATCGCGGCGATGTCGCATGCGATGAAACATCGTGGAAACCAAGCATTCACATGCCGCGTTGGGCTTCGCGCATCACCCTGTCGGTCACCGCTGTCCGCGTGCAGCAGCTGCACGAGATTAGCGAGGAAGACGCGACAGCTGAAGGCTGCTTCCGAGGTGTAGCCACCGGGCGCGTATTCCACGACGCGACTGCGATGCGGTTGGGCGGCGACGAGTGGTCCAGCGCTCGATACTGGTTCGCAGATCTCTGGGACAGCATCAACGCGCGCCGGGGTTTCAGCTGGGATGAAAACCCATGGGTGGTTGCCTACACCTTCAGCCCGATCCTCGCCAACATCGACGCGAGCGCGTCATGACCATTGCGCACCACGAAAACCGCAACCAGGTCACCTGCGATACCTGCCCGGCCAGCTACCCCAACACCTATGCCGCCGATGACTGGAGCGCCATGATCGCCGACGCCAAGGTGGCGGGCTGGTCCATTCGCAAAACAATGCCGGCAGCACTTGATCGCGATACCAGCGATCTGTTC
The DNA here is from genome assembly GCF_015500055.1 of Mesorhizobium sp. NBSH29. NCBI lineage: Bacteria > Pseudomonadati > Pseudomonadota > Alphaproteobacteria > Hyphomicrobiales > Phyllobacteriaceae > Mesorhizobium > Mesorhizobium sp. NBSH29. The sequence continues at coordinate 2,412,242 of NZ_CP045492.1, read as the reverse complement.
GGCGCCGCTCCGCGCATGGCCGGCAGCGACAAGCCGCAGACCCACATTCACACATGCCCAGACTGCGCCAAGGCGCAGCAGAAAGGCCCGCTCCTATGACGATTGAGGGTCCACCACCGCCTTTGCTGACACCTGAAGAGGCCGCGCGCACGCTTGGCATTGGAGAAGACACCTTGCGCGAAATGCGCCGATCTGGCGAATTGCCATACATCAACATCGGGCGGGGCAAGAAGCGCGAGACACCGCGCTACGATCTTGAAGACCTGCTTGCCTGGAAATCCAGGAGAAAGAAGGTCGCATGCCCATCTTCATCAGAAAGGAAACACGCGACAGCGTCTATTCCTACGACTTCCAGTTCCGTGGTCGCAGATTTTCGGGCAGCACTGGAAAAACGTCGAAGCGCGAAGCACAGCTTGTAGAAAAGCTTCGACGTGAGGAAGCCAAAGCGGCGTTTGACGAGGAGCGGGCGGCATTCTCGCCGGAGATAACAATCGAGGCCGCTGCCGCGCGCTATTGGGAAGAAGTAGGGCAGCATCATCGAAATGCCGCGACCACGCTGTGGTCGCTGGAATGGCTGATCGCACATTTTGGTCGCACGACAATGATGCATGACATCAGCGAATCTAAAATAGCATCGATGGTCGCCAAGCGCCGGGGCGAGCTTGTGCCCTCTCGTCGCAAGCCAGGCCGCATTTATTCGACGCCGGAGATCCGCAAGCGCATTTCACCCGCCACGGTAAACCGGACAGTCACCCAGCCCCTGCGCGAAATCATGATACGTGCGGGCAAGACATGGGGCTCCAAGGTGCAGGCTGTTCGCTGGGCCGACCATCTTTTAAAAGAGCCCCAGGAGCGTGTACGCGAGGCCCGACCTGACGAGGAAGGCGCGATCATGCACCGGCTCGAGCGCGGCTATGATGTTGCGGTCGAGTTTGCGTTCATCACCGGGTGCCGGCGCATGGAAATCGTCGGCCTGGAGTGGTCGAGGGTGGACTTTTTTGGACGACAGATCACGGTTTTGGGCAAGGGCGGGCGTTCGCGCGTCATCCCTATGACAAAAGCCCTGTTCGAACTTCTGTGGGCGCAGCAGGGCCACCACGCGACACGTGTTTTTACCTATGTGGCGAAGCGAACCGTAAAGCACAGCGGCCGTGAACTACATCGAGGCAAGCGCTATGCCGTCACCGATTCGGGACTCAAGAGCGCAATGCGTCGCGCCATCGACAACGCCAACGTTCAGAACTTCCGCTTTCATGACACGCGCCACACAGCTGCCACACGGGTGCTGCGAAAGAGCAACCTCCGCGTCGTCCAGGAGCTGCTTGGCCATCAGGACATTGCGACGACAACCAAGTACGCGCATGCCATGAAGGAAGACGTGCGCGATGCGATGGAATCCGCAGCAATGCCGGTCGCACACCCGGCCTTGGCAAAAGGCCGGAACGTATCCTGAACATCCGTGGGACTTCTTGTGGGACTTTTTACCGGCAGAGGCCCACAGACCCCCAAAATGATCGGCTTCTGTTCTTTAGCGCCATATTAGCCCTTGCACGAAAACCCCTTGTTCTCTAAGGCTTCCCCCGGCTCGGAGCGTAGCGCAGCCCGGTAGCGCACTTGACTGGGGGTCAAGGGGTCGTGGGTTCGAATCCCGCCGCTCCGACCAAAATTCCCCACCGGATATTCGTGTAACGGACGGCTTTTCAGCCCTGCTCACCGCACCTGATCGAGCAGCCGTTTGCATTCCAGCAGATCAAACAGCGCTTCTTGCAGGAGCGCGCGGTTGTCGCGGGTCAGTTTGCTGGCGCCGGGTTGCACCGGGCCTTCGTCGTCGGCTTTTCCAAGTCCGAAGAAGCGGCGGTTTGGCTTGGCGCGGGCCTCGCCGACCAGCATTTCGTCCTCAGGGCCGCGTGGCTGGGCGGCCGGCGTCAGCGGCTGGGCTGCTTCGGCCTGCTTGCGCTGGGTGATGGCTTCCATGGCATGGACATCGCCGCTGCCCACCGCGATGAGGAAATGATTGCCGTTTTCGCGCAGCAGTTTTTGCACGCCCTTGATCGTATAGCCCTGATCGTACAGCATATGGCGGATGCCCTTGATCAGTTCGACATCCTGGGGCCGATAATAGCGGCGGCCGCCGCCGCGCTTCATAGGCTTGATCTGGGTGAACCGGGTTTCCCAGAAACGCAGCACGTGCTGCGGAAGATCGAGATCTTCGGCGACCTCACTAATAGTGCGGAATGCGTCGGGAGATTTGTTGTCCATGGAACCTCTCCGCTGGGCCGTTCACCGATGCGCGATGGGCTGTTGGCGAATCGTCAGCATTTCAACGCTAAATGGGGTGCTTTTCAAGCCCGGCAGCCAAGGTGGGTTCAGCCTACCTGTTTTTTAGCAACCTTTTTGCTCGCCTGATGCGAACGCAGGATACGGCTTTTCAGTACATTTGATGCCTTGAAGGTCATCACGCGGCGCGGCAGGATCGGCACTTCCTCGCCGGTTTTTGGATTGCGCCCTATGCGTTCGTTCTTGTCGCGGACATGAAAGGTCGCGAAAGACGACAGCTTTACCGTCTCTCCACGCACAATGGCGGAGCAAATTTCATCAAGAACGGTTTCAACCAGTTCGGCGGATTCTGTGCGGGATAGCCCAACCTTGCGGTATACCGCCTCGGCGAGGTCGGCGCGCGTCAGTGTCTTTGCCCCCATGCGACCGTCCACATCCTTAAAAAACACAATCGAAACAAGCCGCGACGTTAGAAAATTGGTTCGCCAAGGTCAAGGACCGCAGGACGAATCAACCGCTGATAAGCGTATTACCAGCGCAGCAGCACCGCGCCCCATGTAAATCCGCCGCCCATGGCCTCCAGAAGAACCAGATCGCCACGCTTGATGCGACCATCTTCTACTGCAACGGCAAGTGCGAGTGGTACCGAGGCGGCGGACGTATTGCCGTGCCTGTCCACCGTAATGACGACCTTCTCCTCAGCAATGCCAAGCTTTTTGGCCGACGCGTCGATGATGCGCTTGTTGGCCTGGTGTGGCACGAACCAGTCGAGATCCTCGGCGGTTATAGCGGCATCCCAAAACGTCTTCTCGATCACGTCGGTGATCATGCCGACCGCGTGTTTGAAGACCTCGCGACCTTCCATGCGCAAGAAGCCGACTGTCTTGGTGGTCGAAGGCCCACCATCAACATACAGCTTTTCCTTGTGTGATCCGTCAGAACGCAGACTGGTGGCCAGAACGCCCCTGTCTGCAACTGTCCCCTCGCCCTCCGCCGCCTCCAGCACAAGCGCACCGGCGCCGTCGCCAAAAAGCACGCAGGTCGAGCGGTCACTCCAGTCCAGAATGCGCGAAAAGGTTTCCGAGCCGATGACCAGCACGCGTTTGGCCAGCCCGCCGCGCACGTAGAGATCGGCAGTCGTCACCGCGTAGACAAAGCCCGAGCAGACAGCCTGCATGTCAAATGCAAAGCCATGCTTCATGCCCAGCCGGTGCTGGATTTCCACGGCAGTGGCAGGAAACGTGTTGTTGGGGGTCGATGTTGCCAGAATGATGAGATCGATATCAGCAGGCGTCAGCCCGGCATTGTCGAGGGCCGCGCGCGCTGCTGCCTCGCCAAGCGATGCCGTCGTCTCGCTGTCATCGGCGATGTGACGCTGGCGAATGCCTGTGCGCTGGGCAATCCATTCATCAGACGTCTCGACCATGTCCTCGAAATCGGCGTTTTTCATAATGCGCTTTGGCAGGGCCGAGCCAACTCCGCGCACAATAGATCTGATCATGTGATGCTATTCCTGTTCGTCACCGGGCACGGCAGGGGTCGTAGCCACTGGCCGGCGCGCATGGAAGGTGTCGAGATCGCTTTTGATGCGCTCGATGATCTTGTAACGCGCCATGTCGTAACCGAGTTCAACGGCGGCGGCGAAACCTTCTTCATCTGCACCGCCGTGGCTTTTGACTACAATGCCGTTGAGGCCAAGAAATACACCGCCATTGGCTTTGCGCACATCCATTTTCTCCCGCAGCCTTTGGAAGGCGTCGCGCGCGAAAAAATAACCGATCTTTGCCATCAACGTGCGGCTCATGGCGGCGCGCAGATATTCACCGATCTGGCGCGCCGTGCCTTCCGCGGTCTTGAGCGCAATGTTGCCGGCAAAGCCTTCTGTCACCACCACATCGGTGGTTCCCCTGCCAAGGTCGTCGCCTTCAACAAACCCGTGATACTCCATCGATGGAAGTTCGGCGTCGCGCAACAGCTGCCCAGCCTGCTTCACCTCCTCTTGGCCCTTGATTTCTTCCACGCCGACGTTGAGGAGGCCGACGGTCGGGCGGTCAACGGCCAGTACGGCACGCGCCATGGCTGCGCCAAGAATGGCAAAATCCACCAATTGATGAGCGTCGGCACCAATGGTCGCGCCCACATCAAGCACGACGCTTTCGCCGCGTACCGTGGGCCAGAGCGCGGCGATGGCCGGGCGATCAATGGCAGCCATAGTGCGCAGGCAAAACTTTGACATCGCCATCAACGCGCCGGTGTTGCCGGCCGAAATGCAAACATCGGCCTGGCCGTTCTTCACCGCTTCGATGGCCTTCCACATCGACGATTTCCAGCGTCCATGGCGCAAGGCCTGGCTCGGCTTGTCGTCCATGCGCACAGAAATCTCGCAATGAGTGAAGACGCTGACAGCAGTAAGCTTCGGCAATTGGTCGAGCACCGGGCGAACAACCGCCTCCTGGCCGAAAATCTGGAACCGCACATCCGGACGCCGCTCCACGACCTTGAGTAGAGCCGGAAGCAAGACACTCGGGCCAATGTCACCGCCCATGGCGTCGATGGAAATTCTAATCACGCGGCAATCATCTCACTGGGTTCGGCTCGTCTGGTCAAAGCCTGGCGGAAAATAGCGGTTTTGGCGTTCGGCACAACATGGATTCGTCCCAAAATGCGTCAAAGGCCCGATATGGCACCGCCCGGGAAATGCCTAGCATGCCCGTTGCGTTTTGCCCAATAACAGAGGTTAGCCACCTCTGCCCAAGCTCACGATGGCTTTTTGAGCGCAGAAAGGCGGGAAAAGGGCGATTCGGCTGGCTCATCATCTTCGATATATGCAGCTGTCTCCATCCCCGGCTTGCGCGGATAGGGGTCGATCGCCAGTACAAAAAACTCTTCTGCCAACGCGCCAACATCGATGGAGTCGCCTGAAAACAGTTCTGGTGCGTCCGGCCCTTCAGCTGCTACCAGAATTTCGCCGCCCTCGCCAAAGCCTTCCCGCCCGAGTTTCGACGTTGCAGGGAGAAACACCCCGGAAACCTCTTCTTCAATGTGGGTGGTGAGAGGCTCCAGCGTCACTCCGCATGCCTGCGTCAGATCAGCGGACACCTTGCCAGTGACGCTGACACCGTTGCGCTTCCACGCTGCAACGACCAATTCGGCCTTATAGCGCTCGACTGATAGCAGACCATGCTCGGCGGCAAGGTTTTTCAATTGCTCGGGACTGGCATCGAGCTTAACCCGCATCCCGCGTTGCGGAAGCTTGGCAACGTTTACCTCTAAAGATACCGGGCTTAAGGCGTGATCCTGTTTTACCATTTTGTCCTCCATCCGCTCAGCTTTTAGTGGCATCGGGAAATTCCAGCGTACCAGCCAAAATAGCATCGGCGGGCTGGGAAGCGAGCATTGGCTCGGCACCTGCCATATAGGCAGCAAGGTCTGCCGCCTGCGGCCATGCCTGTTCATCAGGACGCACGTTGCGCATCAGTGCAGCAGCAAGCTGCGACTGGTCGCCGGCATCCAGCGCATCCGCATAGGCGCCGGTGCGGCCGTAAAACATGCGCGCCAGCTTCTTCATCCGCTTGGGCACGCCCATGTCGCCAATGCCAAGTTCGCGCAGAGACTGCTCGACATCGCTGAAAAATTCGTCCGTCAACACCTGCGCCAGTTCGCGCGAGGCAGCGTCGTTCTCGCCACGCATGCGGCGCATGAAGAGGAACATATGGAGCGAAAGCATCTCAAACCGGCCGAGCGGCGTGTCGGGAACATTCCAAGCCGAATAAAACAGGGGCTGCCGCGCCGCTGCCACGATTGCACCATAGACCGCGTCGGTAATTGCCCGGTTGGCGTGGCGCTTGCGGCCGAAAAGTCGTTGGAACATGGGACTCGTTTCATCTGGGGTCGTGTTGCATCGGCGCGCAAGCTGGTTTACCGGTTTTGCGGCCCGGCGCAAGCCGGCTAGAACACGGATCGATGGGAGTTGTTGTTGGGCGCGCTGAAATTCAAGACGAGGTCGATATCGGCTCCTGCGATTGCCATATCCCTCCTCGCAACCGCCACGGTGCTTGCCGGATGCAATGCGCCGAGCACAAAATCGCTCGGGCTTAACGCATCCGAGACCCTGACACAGGGGTATGTGATCGACGAAAAGCAGATTGAACAGGTCCCGGTCGGATCGAGCCGCGAACAGGTCATTTTGGCGCTCGGCAGCCCGTCCACCACCGCAACCTTTGACAATGAAGTTTTTTACTACATCTCACAGACCCGCAAACGGTCCGTGGCGTTCATGAACCCGCATATTGTCGACCAACGCATTCTCGCCGTCTATTTCGGCGACGATGGGCGTGTTTCCAACATTGCCAATTACGGCAAGAAGGATGGCAAGGTGTTTGACTTCATTTCCCGAACCACACCGACGGGTGGCAAGGACCAGAACTTCATCGGCCAGTTGATGGCTGGTGCCGGCGGCATGCCGCAGAGCCTTCCGGGTCTGCCCAGCCAATAGCTTTGGGGCTAAACTGCAAGAAAAACCCGCGGGATCGCTCCCGCGGGTTTTTTTACGCCTTTATTTGGATCAGCTACCGTGAGCCAACACCGCGAGCAGCAGCAAGGCCACGATGTTGGTGATCTTGATGGCGGGGTTCACCGCTGGACCAGCGGTGTCCTTATAAGGGTCGCCCACCGTATCACCGGTGACCGAAGCCTTGTGTGCCTCTGAGCCCTTGAGGTGTTTGACGCCGTCCTTATCGACGAAGCCATCCTCAAAGGATTTCTTGGCGTTGTCCCATGCACCGCCACCGGAGGTCATGGAGATGGCAACGAACAAGCCGTTGACGATGACGCCCAGAAGAGACGCGCCAAGTGCTGCGAAGGCGGATGCTTTGGAACCCGAAATCAGCAAGACGCCGAAATAGACGACCAGCGGCGCCAGAACCGGGAGCAGCGACGGAATGATCATTTCCTTGATTGCTGCTTTGGTGAGGATATCCACCGCACGCGCATAATTGGGCTTGGACGTGCCCTTCATGATGCCCGGATCTTCGCGGAACTGTTTTCGTACTTCTTCCACGATGGAGCCTGCCGCGCGGCCAACAGCCGTCATTGCAATGCCGCCGAACAGATATGGAATAAGGCCACCAAAGATCAGGCCAGCCACCACATAGGGGTTGGACAGATCGAAGGAAACTTCGCCCATGCCTTGGAAGTAGGGATATTTGTCGCCATTGGCGGCAAAGAATTTCAGATCATTGGCGTAGGCTGCGAAGAGAACAAGAGCACCAAGACCTGCCGAACCTATTGCGTAGCCCTTGGTGACGGCCTTGGTCGTGTTGCCCACCGCATCAAGCGCATCGGTGGACTGACGCACTTCCTTGGGCAGACCCGCCATTTCGGCAATGCCACCGGCATTATCCGTTACCGGGCCAAAAGCATCGAGCGCGACAATCATTCCGGCAAGACCAATCATTGTGGTGACCGCGATAGCGGTGCCAAACAGGCCGGCAAGCTGATAGGTCGAGATGATGCCACCAATGATGACGATGGCTGGTAGTGCGGTTGATTCCAGCGAGACCGCAAGGCCCTGAATAACATTGGTGCCGTGACCGGTAACCGACGCCTGAGCGATAGAGTTGACCGGACGCTTGCCAGTGCCGGTATAATATTCGGTGATCACGACGATCAGTCCGGTCACCAGCAGCCCAACTAGGCCGCACAGAAACAGGCCCATGCCAGATATGGCGACGCCGCCACCCGAGCCGATTTCGCCCCAACCGATGGTCAGGTGGGTTGCTGCGGCAAGACCGACTACCGAAAGAAGACCGGTGACGATGAGGCCCTTGTAGAGCGCGCCCATGATCGAGCCGTTGGAGCCGAGCTTGACGAAGAAGGTGCCGATGATCGATGTCAGGATGCAGGCGCCGCAGATCGTCAGCGGATACAGCATCACCGAACTCAGAATGTCGGAACCGGCAAAGAAGATCGCGCCGAGCACCATGGTGGCGACGACGGTTACAGCATAGGTTTCGAACAGATCGGCCGCCATGCCTGCGCAATCGCCGACATTGTCACCGACATTGTCTGCAATCGTAGCTGGGTTGCGTGGATCATCTTCGGGGATTCCCGCCTCGACCTTGCCGACGAGATCGCCGCCGACATCCGCACCCTTGGTGAAAATGCCACCGCCAAGACGCGCGAAGATCGAAATAAGCGATGCGCCAAAGCCGAGCGAAACCAGCGCGTCGATGACCGTGCGGTTATCCGGTGCCAGACCCATCGGGCCCGTCAGAACCCAGTAATAGACGGACACGCCCAGCAGGGCCAAACCAGCGACCAGCATTCCGGTGATGGCGCCCGACTTGAAGGCGATGTCGAGACCGGCTGCCAGGCTGTTAGAGGCGGCCTGCGCGGTGCGCACATTGGCGCGGACCGAGACATGCATGCCGATAAAGCCGGCAGCACCTGACAGCACAGCGCCGATCAAGAAGCCAAGCGCGGCCGACCAGGACAACAGCCACCAGGCCAGTGCGAAGACGACGACGCCGACGATGGCGATGGTTGTGTATTGCCGAGCGAGATAGGCTTGTGCGCCCTCACGGATGGCACCGGCGATTTCTTGCATGCGTGCATTGCCCTGATCTGACGCGAGAACAGATTGCGTCGCCCAGATGGCATAGATGATGGAAAGCACGCCGCACAGAATGACGACGAATAGCATGGTCATTTGTGGATAGTTCCCCCGAGTGATGGCCCGAACACTCCTCCCGGGCCTGCTGCATGGCGAACAAGCGCGGTTTTGCCGCACCAGTCCTTTGCAAGGTATGCGAAACGACTTCCATAAGGTCAAGACGGGTGTGGGGAAAGGCGCCGGTTTCAGCTCAGACTTTGGTGTCTTCGGCTCAGGCTTGCGCCCTCGCCGGACGCTGCGACAGCATCAAGGTGGCTAGACCGATAGCGCACAGCGCGAGCAGCGGGATCGCAATCCAGCTCAGCATTGCCCAGCCAAAAGAGTTGTAGACGACACCTGACATCAGCGATGCAATGGCGACGCTGGTGAACAGGATAAAGTCGTGAAACCCTTGGACCTTGCCCTTTTCCGACGGGCGGTAGGTATCGGCCACCATCGCGGTAGCGCCGATAAAGCCGAAATTCCAGCCCAGCCCGAGCAGGATAAGCGCCGTCCAGAACTGCCACAGCGCGATGCCCGAAAGGGCGATCGCGGCACAGGCCAGAAGGATGACGAGCCCCGATGCTACGATCTGCTCTGCGCCAAACCGGTGGATCAGTTTTCCGGTAATGAAGCTCGGCGCAAACATCGCCATCACATGCCACGAAATGCCAAGCGTCGCCTGATCGCTGGTGAAGCCACAGCCGACCATCGCCAGCGGCGCGCCTGTCATCAGGAAAGTCATCAACGCGTAGGAGCAGACGGCGCATAAAAGCCCAACCGCAAAACGCGGCTGGCGGGCGATGTCACCCAGCGAGCGCGGTACGGATGTGTCAGCGTTGTCGGTCGCGTTGCCCAGTGGCCGCAGCGGCAAGAACGAGAGGATCGCAGCGCCGACTAGCGCCAGTCCAACAATCGACAGGAACGAACCAGCAAACATTACCGGTGCCAGCATTTCTTTGGTGTGGATAACGATCTGAGGCCCGATGATGGCGGTGACAACGCCGCCGGCGAGCACGAACGAGATCGCACGTGCCTTGAACTCGGGAGGCGCATTGTCGGCGGCGGCAAAACGGAACTGTTGGACAAACGCCCCGCCAAAGCCGGTGATTGCCACTGCAAACACAAGAAACCAGAAATTGCCCTGAAGCAGCGCCCAGGTTGAGGCAGCCCCACCCAGGCCGGTGATCGCCGTGCCCGTCATGAAGCCGTGTCTCTGACCGAGGAAGCGTATGATTGCGGCTGCCGGAATGGCGCCAAGCGCAAGCCCAACCGTGAAACCCGTGACCGGCGCAGTCGCCAGCGCCTTGTCGGCGCCGAGCATGTAGTAGCCGGCAAGCCCACCGACAGCGAAGCAGATCGGAGCTGCAGAACCAACAATGGATTGTGATGCGGCAAGCAAGATTGCCGTGCGACGCGCCTCGCGCTCCGCAGGCGATTTAATGCTCACTGGGGATCCTTGCCGCGGCCCTCGCCCCGGACGCGTCGCGATACGCGGTCAAGCACCGCATTGACCAGTTTTGGCTCGTCGTCTTCATAAAACGCTTTGGCAATGTCGACATACTCCGAAACGATCACCGCGACCGGCACGTCCGCGCGTTCCATCAATTCGTAGACGCCAGCCCGCAGAATTGCACGCAACGTAGAGTCCAGCCGCGACAGTGGCCAGTCCTCGGACAATGCTTGTCGGATAACTGGATCAATCGTCTTCTGGCTTTCGACGACGCCCGCCAGAATAGCCCGGAACCATTGCGCATCGGCCTCACGGTAGACGGCGCCATCAACTTCCTTGCCGAGGCGGAACGTCTCATATTCGGCTGCGATTTCCAGAAGCCCGCTGCCGGCCACATCCATCTGGTAAAGCGCCTGCACGGCTGCAAGGCGCGCCGCCCCACGCTTGTTGGCCTGGCGGACCGGTGCGGGTGTCACTTTGGCTATCGGCTCCTGCGCCACGATCAGGCTCCGAGCCGCGAACGCATGGCGATCATGGTCAGCGCCGCGCGCGCCGCAAATCCGCCCTTGCCGCCCTCACCGATCTCCCCGCGTTTCGCCCGCGCCCAAGCCTGGGCCTCGTTCTCGACAGTCAGAATCCCGTTGCCGATTGCCAGCGATTCGTCGATCGACAGGTCCATCAAACCGCGCGCAGATTCATTGGCAACAATATCAAAGTGATAGGTTTCGCCACGCATAACACAGCCGAGCGCAACGTAGCCGTCATATTCGGTGCCGGTTTCCTCAGCGCCGTCGAGGGCAAACGAAATCACCGCCGGAATTTCGAGCGCGCCGGGCACCGTCACTACGTCATAGGTGGCGCCCGCTTCGTCTAGCGTTGCTTTGGCATCGTCAAGCAATGCGTCAGCCAAAGCGTCGTAGAAACGCGCCTCGATTATCAACAGATGAGGTTTGCGGGTTTTCGGCATGTCAGTCTCCGGATCGCCGGTGACTTAGGCCGAACCGGCAGTGACCGCAAGCGGAAGATCGGGTTTGGGGCGGGTATCTCGTGTGCGTGGGGCGGGTGGCTGGTGGAGCCAAGCGCTGCTTAAAGGCCCTCGCCTGCCGCCTCAGCCAACCGGGCGGCGTAGCGAGCCATGGTATCGATCTCGATGTTGACGGTGTCGCCGACCAGTCGTTCGCCCCAACTGGTGACGAACAGCGAGTGTTTGATCAGCAAAACATCAAACACCCGGCCCGCGACCTGATTGACGGTAAGCGACGTCCCATCGAGTGCCACCGAGCCTTTGGGTGCGATGAAGCGGGCGAGGTTGCGTGGTGCTTCCAGCCGGAAGCGCACCGCATCTCCCTCTTCCTTGCGCTCGATGATCTGGGCCATGCCATCGACATGGCCGGAGACGATGTGTCCACCCAGTTCGTCGCCAATTTTCAGCGCCCGCTCCAGATTGATTTTTGTGCCTGCCTGCCATTTTGATGCCGTGGTCAGCCGCAGCGCTTCCTCCCAGGCTTCTACCGCGAACCAGCGATAATTGGAGCCAGCCTCCGGCAACTGCGTCACGGTCAGGCAGACGCCGGCGCAGGCGATCGAGGCACCGATGGCGATCGTTGCAGGGTCATACTGCGATTCAATGCGGAGTTTGACTCCGGCATCCAGCGGCACGACTTCCGCGACCGTGCCAATATCGGTGACAATGCCGGTAAACATCAAATCTTCCTGACCCATTCTTCAAAACGGTCTTTGCAATAGCCCGCGACCCGCAAACGGCGAAAATCTTTCGGCATATCGGTATTGCGGAGCGGCGACACAATGCCGCCTGCGCCAATCTCACCGACCCCGTGGAACAACACGATCCGGTCGACCAGACTTTCGTCCAGAAAGGCACGCGCTGTTTCAGGCCCGCCCTCGACCATGAGGTTAGCGATGCCCATCGCTGCCAGATCTTCCAGGAACTCCGGCAAGGCGATCCGACCCTCATGGCTATCGGTTGCCAGGATTTTCACGCTGGCTGCTTCCAGAGCCATCCGGCGGGCAGGATCAGCGTCGATTCCTGCAGCGACCATCACGGGAACTCTGCTTGCCGTCTGAACGAGTTTTGACGTTGGCGACAACCTCAACTGGCGATCCAGAACTATTCGGACAGGCGAACGCCCTTCCAAGCCATCGAGGCGCACTGTCAGTTCCGGATCATCGGCCAGTGCTGTGCCAATGCCGACCAGGATCGCGTCGCTTTGCGCGCGCATCAGATGGACCATGCGGCGCGACAGCGGTCCGGAGATCGCCACCTGCCCCTCACCGCTACGGCCAACCATGCCATCGCTGGAAAGGGCAATCTTGAGAATCACTTGCGGACGTTTTTTGAGAGATCGAATCAGGTAGCCGGCCATCTGGTCGGCGGCTTCCTCGGCCAACACGCCTTCTACGACCTCTATGCCGGCCTGCCGCAGAATGGCGTATCCTTTGCCGGACACGCGCGTGTCCGGGTCGGTCGCCGCGCCCACTACGCGGACAACGCCCGCAGTCGCCAATGCATTGGCACAGGGGGGCGTGCGGCCGTGGTGCGCACACGGTTCGAGCGTTACATAGGCGGTTGCTCCGCGTGCCAGTGCGCCTGCCTCGGCCAGCGCTTCGGCCTCGGCATGAGGCCGGCCGCCAATGGCGGTGACGCCGCTGCCGACAATCATCGGCCCCGTGCCATCGTCGCGCACGATCAGGGTGCCGACGGAGGGGTTGGTAGCGGTGCGCCCGGAATGCTTGTGGGACAGGCGGATGGCAGCCGCCATAAAGCGGCGGTCGGTTTCGAGCCGGTTTACCGCTGTCACTCCGGGTCCTCGTCGCCCGTCAATGCGTCGCGAAGCTCATCACCCTTCAACTCGCCCAAAAGCTCATCCCCCTCCAGTTCGCCGAGAAGCTCGTGGAAATCCCTCGCCTCGCGGAAATTCCGGTAGACCGAGGCGAAGCGAACATAAGCGACATCGTCTAGTGCCTTCAGTGCTTCCATGACCAGGCGGCCGACCTCGCCAGATGGCACTTCGGTCTCGCCGGAGCTTTCCAGCTGGCGCACGATGCCCGTCACGGCACGGTCGATGCGGTCGGGATCAACATTGCGCTTGCGCACCGCGATTTCCATCGAGCGCAAAAGCTTGTCGCGGCTGAACGGCACTTTCCGACCGGACTTCTTCACCACTACCAGATCGCGCAATTGCACGCGCTCAAAGGTGGTGAAGCGGCCGCCGCAGGCTGGGCAGATGCGCCGGCGGCGAATCGCGGTGCCGTCTTCGGCAGGACGCGAATCCTTGACCTGCGTATCTTCCGACTGGCAGTAGGGACAGCGCATGGCATTCCTTCAAGGATTTAGGGGTTGCGCGGAAAGGCTTAAAACCTTTCCGCGCATTATAAAAGGACCGGCCTGAAAAGCGTACCTTCAGCCGAGGTAAGAATACAACGGGAAGCGGTCGGTCAGCGCCAACACCTTCTGTTTCACGGCAGCCTCGACAGCGGCGTTGCCATCGTCGGAATTAGCTGCCTTCAGACCTTCCAAAACTTCGTTGATAAGATTGCCGATTTCCTTGAATTCTGCAGTTCCGAAGCCGCGTGTGGTTCCCGCCGGTGTGCCGAGACGCACGCCAGATGTGACGAAAGGCTTTTCGGGATCGAACGGAATCCCGTTCTTGTTGCAGGTAATGTTGGCGCGCCCAAGAGCTGCCTCGGCACGCTTGCCGGTGGCGTTTTTGGGACGTAGATCGACCAGCATCAGGTGATTATCTGTTCCGCCCGATACGATGTCGAGGCCGGCTTCCTTCAGTGTGGCCGCGAGCGTCTTGGCATTATCGACCACGGCCTGTGCATAGGTTTTGAATTCAGGCCGCAGCGCCTCGCCGAAAGCAACCGCCTTAGCGGCGATGACATGCATCAGAGGGCCGCCCTGGAGGCCCGGAAACACCGCCGAGTTCATCTTCTTGGCGATGGCCTCATCATTGGTAAGAATCATGCCGCCGCGCGGGCCACGCAGCGATTTATGGGTTGTGGTGGTGACCACGTGGGCGTGTGGGATGGGCGACGGATGAACGCCACCGGCAACCAGGCCAGCGATGTGGGCCATATCGACCATCAGATAGGCGCCGACCGCATCGGCGATCTCACGAAACCGCTTCCAGTCCCAGACGCGCGAATAGGCGGTGCCGCCGGCAAGAATCAGCTTAGGCTTGACCTCATGCGCCTTCTTTTCGATGGCATCCATGTCGAGCAGATGGTCATCTTCGCGCACGCCATAGGACACCACGTTAAACCATTTGCCGCTCATGTTGACGGGCGAGCCATGGGTCAGGTGCCCGCCTGAATTGAGGTCAAGTCCCATAAAAGTGTCGCCCGGCTGCAGCAGCGCCAAAAACACCGCCTGGTTCATCTGGCTGCCGGAGTTGGGCTGCACATTGGCGAAATTGCAGGAAAACAGCTTTTTGGCTCGCTCGATCGCCAGTTCCTCGGCGATATCGACAAACTGACAGCCGCCATAATAGCGCTTGCCCGGATATCCCTCGGCATATTTGTTGGTGAGCACAGAGCCCTGCGCCTCCAGCACAGCGCGCGACACGATGTTTTCGGAAGCGATCAGCTCGATTTCATGACGCTGGCGACCGAGTTCCTTGCCGATAGTGTCGAAGATGTCGGGATCGACCTCAGATAGCGGCGCGTTAAAGAAGGATTCGAACGAGTTCGAGGCGGCCGGTGCAAGTGCCATGGCTTCGGGTCCTGACTTTGTGGAAAACGACGATATGGCGCCATTAACACAAGTGCCCCCTGCCCGCCACGTTTTGCCCGCGAAATTTCTGGGTCCGATTGCGCCAGCGGATAGCATGCAAAAAGGCCGCCCCAGAGGACGGCCTTCTGAAAGAACGTTCCAGCGGTGGCTTAGAGGGAGGCGGTCGAAATGCGAAGTTCGTCCACGCCATCGCGGCCATAGATGTCGTCGCGGAAGTGAACGACGCGGTCGCCGGTCGACCAGGAGGAGATATAGGTGAAGTAGACCGGAACTGGATTGGTGACAGGTACGGGCTTGCTCTCGCCGCTTTTGATAGCCTGTTCAAAACTCTGGCGATCCCAGCCCGGCGTATCCCGCAAAATCCAGGTGACCAGATCGCGCACGTTCTGAACACGCACGCAGCCTGACGAATCGAAGCGCATAAGCTTGGAGAACAGGCTCTGCTGCGGCGTGTCGTGCATGTAGACGCCATCCGGGCTTGGGAAGTTAATCTTGACCGACGCCATGGCATTGCCGGCACCAGGATCCTGACGCAGGCGGAACTTTGCCGCGTCTTCGGTCTGCCAGTCGATGGTCGATGGGTCGATCTCGCCGTTGGGCCCGAGAATGCGGATACTGTTGCGCTCGAGATAAGTTGGATCCTTACGCATCAGCGGAATGATGTCCTTACGGACAATTGATTCTGGCGCATTCCAGTAAGGATTGACAATGATCTCGTTGATTTTGGAATTGAGAATAGGCGTCTGGCGGTCGATCTTGCCGACAATTGCAGTGTGACGCAGAACCACGCGGTCGTTCTCGACCGCCTCAATCTGGGCAGCCGGAATATTGACCATGACATAACGCTGGCCAAGATCACCGGACATGGAGCGCAGGCGCACCAGATTGGTCTCTAACTGTCCGAGGCGGACCTGCGCCGAGACGTTCATCGCCGCATAGGTATACTTTCCAAGAACGCCATCGGACGGAAGGCCGTGGCGGCTCTGGAAGCGTTTGACAGCCGCGTCCACGTAGGTGTCGAAAGAAGGTGAAACTCCCGCATTCTGAGGCATATCGCCCGAAACAATCAACCGCTGGCGCAGTGGCACCACATCTTGATCAACAACGCCGAGCCTTAGCTTTTTGGTATCCGGGACCTTGGGCCAGCCACCCCTCGATACAATGTCGCTATATTGCGCCATCGCCTGCTGAACGTGACCAACGGTCTGCTGGCTGAAGATAGGAAGATTGGATGCTACCTTGTCGCCCTCGCTAACACGGGCGTCAAACTGGTCGTCCCAATTGCCGCGGCGCGACGATTTCAAAATGTCGCCGATCACGTCCTGCGCGCTTGCGGCGCCTGTCAAGGCGGTGGCAGCGACGGCACCAGCACCGGTGAGCAAAAAGCGGCGTGTTGTTTTCATGATAATCCCAGACAATCTGAAGTGTGGCCAGCAGGCAGAGTTTACGCACCGGAAAGCTAACGGGTCAGCCTTAACAATTCGCGAACCATAACCGGGTTCCGGTCAGACTGGTTCTTGTCCGTTAAGGCATCCTAATATGGCGGCACCGTGACGCCGCGTCACTCAAAGAAAACGTGATCGTCTGTCGCGCAGTTTCGCTATATGGCGGTCTGTCGCCTGAATCAGCAAAACCGGCGCATGATTTGCGCCGGTTTTGGATAGTTCCCCCCCGTTTAGGGGGCTGTCGCGCCAAACTACATGCGATAGGCGATGGTATCGTTCCAAAAACGGTCCAGCCGCTGCAGGGCGCGGTTCATCTGCAGGAACTCTTCCGGGTTGATTCCGCCAACCTGTTCGATCGAACCAATGTGACGTTCGTAAAGACCCGCGACAACTTCAGCTACCTCAACACCCTTTGGCGTCAGGCTGACACGGACCGAGCGGCGGTCGATGCGCGAGCGCTGGTGATTGATGAAGCCGAGATCGACTAACTTCTTGAGATTATAAGACACATTCGATCCCAGATAGTAGCCGCGCGACCGCAGTTCACCCGCAGTCAGCTCGGCATTGCCGATGTTGAACAGCAGCAGCGCCTGGATCGCATTGATGTCGCTACGGCCATTGCGGTCGAATTCATCCTTGATGACATCAAGCAGACGGCGGTGCAGACGCTCCACCAGCTGAAGGGATTCCATATAGAGCGAACGGATCGCCTGACGGCGGTCATCGGACACTGTTGCGGGCGTTGCCGCCTGACGCGAATTGATCATTTCATTGCCTCTCGTTTGTCGCCCGGTGATTGTTTTGTTTTTTCTCACCTTAACGCGACCCTATCGAATGCTTCTAAAATTCGACTTAAAAGCCAAGGCTAACAAGAGCTTACCAGAGAGAGGTTTCGGAACAGGCTTAACAAATTGTACCCCGAGGGGTGTTTGTTAACCAAACGTCTTCAGACGGCCTGACGTTCTTCGGCGCGGCGTTCAAAGTAGATCGCCAGACGGATGGCCGCGTAGACCAGCGCGACGCAGAGATGCGAGACGACGATCAAAAGTTTTTCCCCGAACAGTTCGGGAAAGCCGACATACATCACAGCTTCCGTGGCAGCACAGATGAACCAGACGACCGGGCCCCACGAGGCAAGCATCCATAAACCTATGGCGGCAAAGGGAAAAAGTGCTGCCAGCGTCACTGCTGCGACCTGCCAGTAAGCCGGCATGAGGTCAAAGCGCCATGATGGCCCTTCGTAGAACCCGATCAGGCGTATCCAGTAAAGCACGCCAAACATCAGACAATAAGCGGCGATAGCCCTGTGGAACCAGTAGAAAGTGAGCTCGGCGGTTGAGGGCCCGGGCATTCCCCGACTGACGAGTTCGCCTTTCAAAGCGTCAGTTCCCTATCAAGAGGAGCGAAATACGCCTCCACCTCGGAATTTCCAATGTCTTCAAGGGTTTTGGGATTCCAGTCAGGCTTGCCATCCTTGGCTATAATCGCTGCGCGGATGCCTTCGTAGAAATCGTGGCCGGCCAGCATACGGTTCAGGATGCGGAATTCCATCGTCACGCACTCTTCCAACGAACGCGTTGAACCCCGCACCATCGCCTTGAAGGCAACATGGAGGCTGGTAGGAGAGCGCATACGCAGCGTTTTCAATGTGGTAGCGGCGAATTCGTCGGAATCCGCATCAGCAATCAGGCTCTCGATGATCGCCAACAGTGTGGTTTTGGAGAAATGGCGCGCAATCTTATGGACTGTTTCGGCATCCGTTTCTCGCCTGGCCGGGCGGAACGCCTGACGCAGCGCGAGATCTGGTTCGCCGGTTTCAACGATCCGCTCGACAATTCCGGGCAGATATTGAGCCTCGACCGTATAGGTCGCCAGACCGCTCCAAAGCGCATCGCCATAACGAATGCGATTGCCTGTCAGACCCAGATAAATGCCGAAACTCTCGCCCAGGTCGGGCAACAGATACGTGGCGCCGACGTCGGGAAAAAAGCCGATACCCACTTCAGGCATCGCAAATACGGCATTTTCTGTCATCACAGGATGTGAGCCGTGCAGCGAAACGCCGACACCTCCGCCCATGACTACGCCGTTAATCAGCGCAACATATGGTTTTTTGAAGCGATCGATCTGAGCATTTAGCCGATATTCATCTGCAAAGAACGCAACTGATGCTGGTGAATTGCGGCTCTCATAGACGGCACGAATGTCACCGCCTGCAGAAAATGCTTTTCCCTCCGCCTGGATGACAACGGCCTTGACCGCATCGTCCCTCTCCCAGGCCGAAAGGGCCTTCGACAGCGCCTTGATCATATCGTGGGTCAGCGCATTCAAGGCTAACGGTCGCGTAAGTGTTACAAGACCTGCCGCGCCACGCTTGTCGAAACTGATGTCAGCGCCGCCGCCAAATTCCACGCGCATATTCCTCTGTCTGCCGAAAGTTCGTGCAGTGCTAATGGACGGAATGTGCCTGCGTCAATGCCAACGTACGCGCAGGGGTTGGTCTCCAATCCGCCAGCATGATAGAATGCCTCACCCGGAGAAGCGCGATGAACAAGATCAGCCAGCCCAAGTTTGCTGCAAGCCGAAGTGTCGATGAAATAACCGGCGGTCGACGGCTGAGGCGTATGCGCAAAGCCGACTGGTCACGTCGGCTGGTGCAGGAAAATCACCTCACGGTCGACGATTTGATCTGGCCCATTTTTGTGATCGAAGGGGAGAACAGACGAGAATCTATTGACGCCATGCCAGGCGTCTTCCGGATGACGGCGGACCTTGCCGTGAAGGAGGCCGAACGCGCCGCGAAGCTCGGAATCCCGGCAATCGCGACCTTCCCGAATGTGCCCGTGGATTTTCGCGACCAGACTGGTTCGCACATTCTTGCGGCCGACAATATCATCAATCGCGTGACGCGCGCCATCAAAGATGCTGTTCCCGAAATCGGCATAATCACCGATGCGGCACTGGATCCATTCACTAGCCATGGGCATGACGGCATATTGCGCGACGGGATCATCGTCAACGACGAGACGGTGGAACAGGTTGCAGCGGCTGCGGTTTTGCAGGCAGCAGCCGGCGCCGACATTATCGCCCCTTCGGACATGATGGACGGGCGCATAGGCGCGATCCGTGATGCACTCGACGCGAACGGCTTTCACGATGTGGCGATCATGTCTTATGCGACAAAGTTTGCCTCAGCGTTCTACGGCCCGTACCGGGAAGCGATTGGCACAAGCGGTCTTTTGAAGGGCGACAAAAAAACCTACTATATCGACCACGCCAACTCGGATGAAGCGGTGCGCGAAGCTGAACAGGATCTCGCCGAGGGGGCCGACATGCTGATGGTGAAACCAGGCATGCCGTATCTCGATATCATTCGTCGGCTGAAGGACGAATTCAGCATGCCAACCTTTGCCTATCAGGTGTCGGGTGAGTACGCGATGATCAAGGCCGCTGCCGCCAATGGGTGGATCGACGGCGACCGTGCGATGCTAGAAAGCCTGTTGGCCTTCAAGCGCGCAGGCTGTGATGGCATTCTCACCTATTTTGCACCGCAGGTGGCGGAAATGCTGCGTTCCTGATCAATTCGCGTTAGCATTCCTGCCTTCAGTTGTTGTCTTTGCTGGCCAATAAACGTAGGCAGTCCCTTCAGCAAAAAGGAAACGGAATGGCGCGACCACCAAATTACAACCATGAACGTAAAGAGCGCGACCGGGCAAAGGCCAACAAGAAGGCTGATAAGCTTGCGGCCAAAGCGGCTGCAAAGGAACGGCTAAAGCCTGAGGACGAGACGACCGAGGCTGAAACGTCGACCGAAGAGTAGTTTTGACAGCGCGGCGATAGTCAGTCCGGCGCCTTGTCGCTGATGAAGACGTTGACTTCGCGCGCGGCGGCAATGAAGGCGCGCCTTGCGTTCATTGCCGGCTTGTCACCCGCCATTGCATCATGGCAGGCTTGCAGCGCTGCACGGTGCTTGGGGCTGCGTTTGCCCGGCCAGGAATTCATAAGATAGTCCGTAGCCTCACGCGCAGTGCGCAGCAGCTGGTTTGCGCCGGTATCAGGCGCCTTGACTGTGACAGGTGTTTCGAAGCGGTTGTTTTCCATGGCCGCTCTTACGACAACGACGGTTCCGAAGCGAGACGTAAAGTCACCGACGGCAAAATCGAACGCGGGCGGTCAAGATTTCTGTCCGTTCTATCGGTTTCGTGCTGCAATTGTTAGATTGCGTGTCCTCTCCTTGCGTGCGCATGCCCACGCTCAGGGTCGGTGAACAGTTGAAATTGCCATGCGTTTACCCACTTGAAGGAAGGCCGCGCATTGCGCGCTTCTGAACAGGAGACCAGATGAACACCACAACAGCCCCTGAGAATACACACAGCAACCACTGGGATGAGCCCCGGCTTTATTCCGGTGTGCTCACCAATCGCGTTTTCGCGTTCATGATCGACTATTTGATCATTGGTCTGCTGTTGATCCCGGTTGCCATTCTGGTGTTCTTCCTCGGCATTCTGACATTGGGGCTGGGCTGGCTTCTTTTCGGCATCCTAGGGCCACTGGTGGCGCTAACTTATGTCTGGAAAACGCTTGGCGGCGTGAATCAGGCTACTCTTGGCATGAAGATGATGGGTATTCAGCTTGAAAGGCTGGACGGGAGACCTGTTGATGGAATGCTTGCAGTGGTTCACACGGTCCTGTTTTGGGCCGGCAATACGGTGCTTACGCCTTTGATCCTGCTCGCGGCATTGTTCACTGACCGCAAGCGTACGGTCCATGACCTGCTCCTGGGCACCGTGGTGATCCGTTCCAGTCCCTGACGCAATCCATTTCGCAATCTAATATTATTGAATGGGGGCGGCTCGCGCACCCATTTCCTATTGAATTTTTCGTAACCAGCGCCAAGGTAGAGTGGCTTGGAGGACCGTTCGACATTCGATGACGCAGCATCCGACCCAGTCGCCGCAGTTCTTTCTCACAGCTCCTTCGCCGTGCCCGTATATTGATGGCCAATTTGAACGCAAGGTTTTCACCCATCTTGTGGGAGACCGAGCGCCTGAGCTCAACGACCTTTTGACGCAAGGGGGGTTTCGGCGCTCTCAAAACATTGCCTACCGCCCGGCATGCGAACATTGCCGAGCCTGTGTGTCGGTACGCATTCTGGCAGACGAGTTTCATCCCACGCGCAACATGCGCCGCGTGATCAAACGAAATAGTGACCTGATCGGCGCCTTGCACCAAGCTGAGCCTAGCACCGAACAATTTTCGCTATTTCGTACCTATCTCGATTCACGTCACCGCAGGGGCGGCATGTCCGAGATGACAGTGCTCGACTATGCGATGATGGTTGAAGACACCCATGTGAACTCGAAGGTCATTGAATACCGTAAGCGGGGTCCCGACAGTTTCATAACCGGAAAAGGGGTTGGGGAACTGCTCGCGGTGGCCCTGACCGACCAGATGGCAGACGGGCTCTCGATGGTCTATTCCTATTTCAATCCTGAACTTGAGGACCGCTCGCTTGGCACCTTTATGATCCTCGACCACATCTTTCGGGCCCGCGCTGCTGGCCTTCCACACGTGTATCTTGGCTATTGGGTCAACGGTTCCCGAAAAATGAACTACAAGGTGCGCTTTGCGCCCCAAGAACATCTCGGCCCCAAGGGCTGGGAGCGTTTTCAGGCAGATCCTGAATAATACCCACTCGTCAGCTGCGTCTCGGATATTAAAAAAGCGCGTCTGGCTTACCAGACGCGCTTTTGGTTGGTTCGCCTATTCTACTGGCGACGATCGTATTCGAAGCTGTCTACCGGGCCTGTCTTGACCTGCTCACTATCGGGATTTCTGATCGAAGCAGTCGAGCTGTAATCGACGCCGGCGCGCGGCTCATTCACTACGTTCGAACGAGGAGCGGCATCCCCGTAGCGGTTGTTAAAGAACGGCGCGGCCTGGGACGGGGCATCGTACTTCAAATCGCCTGAGAAATCATTGGCGAGTGCGACGCCCGATGTCAAAGCAACGGTTGCAAGCGCAATAAGGATCTTTTTCATTTTTTAAACTCCATTCAAGAGGCACGCGGTGTTGGGAGCGCCACGGTCTCTCGTGCTATTTTTTGCTGTCGCATTGGTTAGTTCGATGTCCGGTGTCAGCACGAGGCAAAACCGAAGAAGACCTAGCAAGCAGCGCGGAAGGCGGTTCCTTCCGATGCACTTCAGGTAAGAACGGCCACGCCCGCTCGCCAATCAAGAGGACGCGAGTGAGCCTTGCGTGCGAGACACAAAACTGTGTGCGGGGGTTGACGTTAGAGACGGGTACCAACTTCCGCTATGCGTTAGCCGCCAAATTTCCCAGTGCGCGGAAAACCTTTTGGGACCATACGGCCGGCGGAAGCGCGGGCGCCGATCCATTCGGATAGCTCATCGCGACTGCGGATAAAGATGCGGTCTGCGGAATCCTGCCAGGAGAGACCGCCTTCCATGGCGAAGGTTTTGAGGTCGAGGATGCCGCCGTCCTTGTATTTCTGCAGACGCACGCCCTTGCCGCGACCCATTTCAGGGATTTCTAAGAGCGGGAAGACGAGCATCTTTCGGTTTTCGCCGACGATCGCCACATGATCACCGGAGACTGGAATACAGCGCATCGCTTCGTCCGGTGTCTTCACGTTCATCACCTGCTTGCCCTTGCGGGTGTTGGCGACGACTTCCTCCTCCGATACCACGAAGCCATTTCCAGTATGGCTGGCGAGCAGCAGCTTTCGCTTGGGGTCGTGAATGAAGGCGGCGACAATATCCTGATCATTGTCCATATCGACGATGATGCGGATGGGCTCGCCATGACCTCGGCCGCCCGGCAGCCGGTCGGCGCCGATGGTGTAGAACTTGCCACCGGTGGTGAAGACCAGGATCTTGTCGGTGGTCTGTGCGGGGAACGCCAGCTTCAGTGAATCGCCTTCCTTAAAGGTTAATGTCGAATAGTCTGACATGTGGCCCTTCATGGCGCGAAGCCAGCCTTTTTCCGAGACAACGACAGTGACAGGCTCTTTCTCAATCATTGCCTGATGAATGTCGGCAAGATCGACAACTGGCGCGTTGGCAAAGGTAGTGCGTCGCTTGCCAAGCGGTGTGTGCGCACCGAATTTCGTGCGGACCTGCTCAACCTCCCAGCGAATCGTTTTCCATTGCAAGGCCGTCGAGCCGAGCAAAGTTTCGATCTGGCCCTTTTCGGCGGAGAGCCCATCGAACTCCTTGCGGATCTCGAACTCTTCGAGTTTCCGCAGGGCACGCAGCCGCATGTTGAGGATGGCTTCAGCCTGGGTGTCGGTCAGGTCCCAGCGCGCTATCATCACCTGTTTGGGCTCGTCCTCCTCGCGGATGATGCGGATCACCTCATCCAAGTTGAGGTAAGCGATGAGGTAACCGCCCAGGATTTCCAGCCGACGCTCAATCTCGGCGAGACGGTGTTTAGACCGTCGCACCAGCACTTCCTTACGATGCTCAAGCCATTCTTTGAGCACGTCACGCAACGAGAGCACGTTGGGCACTTTTCCGCGTGAGAGGACATTCATATTGAGCGGGAAGCGCAGTTCGAGCTCGGTGAGCTTAAACATCGACTCCATCAAAACAGCAGGGTCTACCGCGCGGCTTTTAGGTACCAGCACCAAACGGATGTCTTCAGCGCTTTCATCACGCACATCATCGAGCAGCGGCAATTTACGGGCGATCAGAAGCTCAGCGATCTTTTCGATCAGCCGCGCTTTCTGGACTTGGTAAGGAATTTCGGTGACGACAATCGTCCAGGTGCCCCTGCCCTGATCTTCCTGTTGCCAGCGGGCGCGCACCCGAAAACCACCCCGGCCCGTCTCATAGGCCTCAATGACAGATGCTCGGTCATCGACGATGATGCCGCCTGTCGGAAAATCCGGCCCCTGGATCAACCCATCGTCAGACGTTGTGCTCATCAACTGGTCGATCGGCGTTGCCGGGTTGTTGATCAGCAGAAGGGCTGCGGTGCACAGCTCTGCCGCATTGTGAGGCGGGATCGACGTTGCCATGCCCACCGCAATGCCTGAAGAACCATTCGCGAGGATGTTCGGGAAGGCGCCCGGCAAAACAACCGGTTCTTCGTCTTCCTCGTTATAGGTGGCACGGAAGTCTACGGCATCTTCCGTGATACCGAAGAGGAGCTCGGTTGCGACCTCGGTCATCCGCGCTTCGGTATAACGCATGGCTGCAGCGTTATCGCCATCGATGTTGCCGAAATTGCCCTGTCCGTCGACCAGCGGATAGCGCACCGCAAAATCCTGAGCCAGTCGGACCAGCGCATCATAGATCGACTGGTCGCCATGGGGATGGAACTTGCCCATGACCTCGCCGACGATGCGGGCGCATTTGGCAAAGCCCTGATCGGGGTTGAGGCGCAACAGGCGCATGGAATGCATGATGCGGCGGTGGACAGGTTTCAGGCCGTCGCGGACGTCCGGCAGAGCGCGATGCATGATGGTCGAAAGCGCATAAGCAAGGTAGCGCTCTTCGAGCGCCTTCTTCAGATCGACAGGTTCAATATGATCGCCGCTGTCGGAACCGGGTGGAATAAGGCTTTTTCCCATGAGAACCACCTAGCGGAGGCACCGATTCGCGGCAAGGGCTCGACCTTTCAATTGCCTTTTGTCGCAATTTGCGGCCAATGTCGCCGATCCGCCATTTTGCGACCGTTGGTCGCCGATTGCGAAATCATACTCAGGTTTAATCGATCAGGGGAACGCGTATGTCACTCCACCTTCCAATATTGAAAAAGCTTGCCTACTCGGCCGCCACTCTCATTCTTCCGCTCACTTCCGCTCAGGCATTCGAGGCGAACCTGGTGGTCGAGCGCCTGAAAGCCGTGCTTGCCGAACAGGGGATAAATGTCGACTGGTCTGGAATGTCATCGAGCGGATCTCAGATCATCCTGCAAGGTACTAACCTCAAAGTAGCAAAAGAGCCGCAGCCATTGGGAATTGGAACGGTAACACTGGACGACGTCAGCGACGCCAATGGCGGCTACCGGATCGGCAAGATTACGTTACCGCCCTACTCGCTTTCTGAGGGCGGGGTGAGCTTTGACGTTTCGGCCGCTGAACTGAAGGGGCTGACGATCCCACCAGTGGGTTCGACCGATACCTTTGCCTCCCTGATGATGTACGAAGGTATCGATCTCGCCGCCATCTCGGTGAAGAAAGCCAATGTTCCCGTGTTTGGTTTGACTAAACTTCATGTCGAAATGACCCCGCCCAAGGATGGCGACGCATTGGAGTTCACGGGTTCTGCTGAGAAATTCACAGTCGATCTTGCGAGTGCTATCGAAGACCCCAAAGGCAAGGCAACGATCGATGCGCTTGGGTACAACACCATCTTTGGCGACTTCGAAATGTCCGGGAGCTGGCAGCCAAGCGACGGTCGGCTTGAACTTTCGCAATTTGACATGACGGTAGACGATGCAGGCACGCTAGGCACGACGTATGAGGTCGGCGGCTATACGGTCGAATTCGTCAAGTCCCTGCAGGAGTTGCAAAAGAAAATGGCCGATCAGCCCGCCGGTGCCGATGATTCGGCTCAGGGCATGGCCATACTTGGCCTGATGCAGCAGCTCACTTTTCAGGCGGCCAGTATTAGATTTGACGACGATACGCTGACCGAAAAATTGCTCGAGCACTATGCCAAGCAGAACGGCGTCAAGCCGGCTGACCTCGCCAATCAGGCGAAGGCCATATTGCCATTTTTGCTTGGCCAGCTCGACAATCCAGAACTCGCGACTGAAGTTTCAGAAGCTGTCTCTGATTATCTTGATAATCCCTCATCCTTCGAAATCACGGCTGCACCCGAAAAACCGGTACCTTTCGCCTTGATCATGGCGGGCGCAATGCAGTCGCCGAAGGATCTGACTAAAACGCTGGCCGTATCGGTAACTGCAAACGAAGATTGATCTGGCCCCGTTGCCGAGATCCTGAGCTCAACAAAAACGGCGCCTCGAAGCGCCGTTTTTTTACTCAGAGGCGCAGGGGATCAATCTTTCTTCTGCTCGATCACCCGCAGCGATAATTCACGCAATTGGGTTAGCTCTGCAGGCGATGGGGCATTCATCAACAGATCCTGCGCCTGCTGGTTCATTGGGAACATGGTGATTTCACGCAGGTTCTTGGCACCAACCAACAGCATCACGACGCGGTCAACGCCGGCCGCCATGCCGCCATGTGGTGGCGCGCCATATTGGAATGCGCGGTAAAGGCCGCCAAAATTGGCTTCCACCGTTTCACGGTCCAGTCCAACAATCTCGAAGGCTTTGACCATGGTTTCGGTGAGATGGTTGCGGATGCCGCCTGAGGCGATTTCGAAACCATTGCAAACCATGTCGTACTGGAACGCCTTGATGGTGAGCGGGTCCTGTTCGTTCAACGCGTCGATACCGCCTTGCGGCATGGAGAACGGGTTGTGGCCGAAATCGACTTTCTTTGCGTCTTCGTCCCATTCGTAGAAGGGGAAATCAATGATCCAGCACAGTTCGAAGCGTTCACGATCGACAAGGTTCAGTTCCTCACCGGCGCGGGTGCGGGCGGCACCTGCAAAGCTTGCGAACTTTTTCGGGTCGCCGGCAACAAAGAAGCAGGCATCGCCATCTTCAAGGCCAAGCTGCTGGCGCACTGCTTCAGTGCGTTCTTCGCCAATATTCTTGGCCAAAGGTCCGGCACCGTCGATCTTGTCGCCTTCCTTGCGCCAGAAGATATAGCCCAGCCCCGGCTGTCCCTCGCCCTGCGCCCATGAATTCATGCGGTCACAAAAGGCTCTTGAGCCACCGGTTTTTGCCGGAATAGCCCATATCTCGGCTTTCGGGTCGCCAGCAAGAATGTTGGAGAACACTTTAAAGCCAGAATCGCGGAAATGGTCGGAGACCTCCTGCATCTCGATCGGGTTGCGCAGATCGGGCTTGTCGGAGCCATATTTGCGCATCGCCACATCGTAGGGAATGCGGCGGAACTCCTGCGTGACCGGCTTGCCGTTGGCGAATGCCTCGAACACCCCACGCATGATCGGCTCCATAGTCGTCAGGATGTCTTCCTGTTCGACGAAGCTCATTTCAAGGTCGAGCTGATAGAATTCGCCTGGCAGACGGTCTGCGCGAGGATCTTCATCGCGGAAGCAAGGCGCGATCTGGAAATATCGGTCAAAGCCCGACATCATGATCAGCTGTTTATATTGCTGCGGTGCCTGCGGAAGCGCGTAGAACTTGCCGGGATGAATGCGCGAGGGCACCAGAAAGTCACGCGCGCCTTCAGGCGACGATGCCGTGAGGATGGGCGTTGAGAATTCGGTAAAGCCGACATCGCTCATGCGCTTGCGCATTTCGGCAATGATCTTGGTACGCGCGATGATATTCTTGTGCAGCGTCTCACGACGCAGATCGAGGAAGCGGTATTTCAGGCGGATATCTTCGGGATAATCCGGCTCGCCGAACACCGGCAAAGGCAGCTCCTTGGATGCCGAAAGAACTTCAATCTCTCCAGCAAAAATCTCGATCTCGCCGGTTGGCAGGTTCGCGTTGACAGTGTCGCCGCGGCGCGCTTTCACTTCGCCATCAACGCGGATGACCCACTCGCCGCGTACCGTTTCGGCAGTCTTGAATGCCGGCGAATCCGGATCGGCGACGATCTGGGTAAGGCCGTAGTGATCGCGCAGGTCGATGAACAAAAGTCCGCCATGGTCGCGCACTCGGTGAACCCAGCCTGAGAGGCGGACGGTTGAACCTACGGCGCTTTTCGTCAGTTCGGCGCAGGTATGGCTGCGGTAGCGATGCATGGTCTGGCATTCCAGTTTCAAGGATTTTTCGACAGGGCGGTAGGCATGTACCGGCGCCCTGAAATTGGCGCGAAAAGCGCATGTGGACCGGTCTTTGTCAAGGTTGGCGTGCCTGCATCGGGCCAGCCATTGGCGCACAGAGCTAAAAGCATGACGCCAGCGGCTGTAAGGTCGCATTTGGTGGGCGCTCAGACTATAGAAAATAATGCTCTTGCCGCAGCCGCATTGAATGTCTTCCATTCGTCCGCTCATTCCGCTTCTTATTGCTGCCGGGATTTTGCTGGGCGGCAACGGTATGCAGGGTACTCTGATTGCGCTGCGTGGGGCTCAAGAAGGGTTTTCTCCGTCTACTATCGGCTTCATTGGCACCGCCTATTTTGGCGGATTTTTACTCGGTTGTCTGGCAATCACGCGCATCCTCAAGGCTGTCGGTCATGTGCGCTCATTTGCGGCACTGGCGGCTATCGCATCAGCAGGGACGTTGCTTCTGGTGCTCATGATTGACCCAATTTCGTGGTCTCTCATCCGGTTTGCCAGTGGTTTTTGTTTTGCTGGGCTGTTCACGGTGATGGAGAGCTGGCTGAATTCAGGTGTTGCCAACCATGACCGGGCACGCGTGCTGGCGCTTTACCGTATCGTCGACATCGGATCCGTTACCGGAGCCCAGTTCGTCATCCCGGTATTCGGCTCCGAAGGTTTCGCCATCTTCGCCATCATGTCGATCATGATTACGCTGTCCCTCGTGCCGGTATCGCTGGGCGACCGCTCGAACCCTTCGCCGCCTGAAGATGTGAAGCTGGATCTTGGACGGGTATTTCGCATCTCGCCGCTCGGCTGCATCGGGTGCATCACCGTTGGTGTGACCAACAGCGCGTTCCGTACCCTGTCGCCCGTGTACGCCGAGCAGATCGGCATGTCGGTGGCGGATGTCGTGACGTTCGTCAGTGTCGGCATCGTTGGCGGCGCGCTGATCCAATATCCGCTGGGCTATCTCTCGGATCGATGGGACCGGCGTATGGTACTGCTTTTGTCCACCTGTGGCGCGTTGGTCTCCGCAGTGGCGCTGATGATGCTGGCAGGAACGGCACCGCTCGCGAATTTCGCTCTGGTATTCGTGTTCGGTTCGTTTGCGATGCCTTTGTTTTCGCTGTCTGCGGCGCACGCTAACGACCGCGCCGGCAAAGGTGAGTTCGTGCTGGTGAACGCCGCTTTAATGCTCTTCTACTCATTCGGCGCGATAGGCGGGCCGGTTGCCGCATCATGGTTCATGCAGCAATTCGGACCGCAATCCTTGTTCAGTTTCATCGCCGCAATCTACACTGTGTTTCTTATCATCATCCTTTATCGGATGATGGCTCGCGGCAGCGTCCCGTCCGGTCAGCGGGGACGGTTCATCGGACTCCTCCGCACATCGACAATATTTTCTCGGCTAGCTAAGCGGAGTGGTGGCAATAAAAAGAGCTGAATGGTTCGTGGATGGTCGGCGGAAATTCGCCTTCATGGGAGACAAACGCGGTTTGCTTGCCTAAAGAGAAATTTATGCAGTTGATAAAAACACAAAAAGAGCTGAATTCAGTCCTGGGCGAATTGGCGAAATCCGAGTTCGTGACAGTCGATACCGAGTTCATTCGCGAAACCACGTTCTGGCCAGAACTGTGCCTGATCCAGATGGCGGCACCGGGTGTCAGCGCCCTGATTGATCCGCTATCCCCTGATATAGACCTGCAACCGTTCTTCGCCCTGATGGCTGATGAGACGATCACCAAGGTGTTCCACGCCGCGCGGCAGGACATTGAAATTGTCTTTCACCTCGGGAATCTCATACCGAGCCCGGTGTTCGATACGCAGGTCGCGGCAATGGTCTGCGGGTTTGGTGACAGTGTCTCCTATGACCAACTCGTGCAGAAGGTGACAGGTGTCAGGCTCGACAAATCTTCGCGGTTTACGGACTGGCGGCATCGACCGCTTTCCGAGAAGCAGCTCGAATATGCGCTGGCCGATGTCACCCACCTCATTGATGTCTACACGCATTTGAAGTCTGAGCTTGAACGCGAGAACCGGGCGCACTGGCTGGACGAAGAAATGCGGGTTCTTACCGCAAAAGAGACATATGATCCGCAGCCGGAAGATGCATGGAAGCGGCTGAAAATGCGGCTACGTAAGCCGCAGGAACTGGCTGTCATGCAGGCCGTCGCTGCTTGGCGGGAGCGTGAGGCACGCGAGCGCAATGTACCGCGCGGCCGAGTGGTCAAGGACGACGCTATCTACGAGATCGCTCAGCAGCAGCCAATTGACGCGGTAGCGCTCGGAAGGCTGCGCACTACCCCCAGGGGGTGGGAGAGGTCCACAACGGCAAGTGCACTGGTGGCAACTGTTGTTGAAGCTCTCGCTATGCCCAAGGATGAAATGCCACGCGCGCCAAAAATGCCGCAAGCACAGGAAGGAGCAAGTGCTGCAGGCGAGCTCCTGAAGGTGTTGCTGCGCATGGTCGCTGAGGCCGAGGGCGTCGCTGCCAAAGTTCTCGCCTCTGGCGATGATATTGACAGGTTGGCGGCCGATGGCGAAGACGCGGACGTGGCAGCGCTGCGTGGCTGGAGGCGCGAAGTGTTTGGCGACAAGGCTCTTCAATTGGTGCGCGGCGAAATTGCCATCAAGTTTGAAAACCGCAAGATCGCGGTTTTCGACACGTGAGGTGATCGTCCGATGGCTGCGACGACTGTGTCACTTACTCCCCCATGACCAGTGCAACATCGCGACCGGTAACTTTCGCGAGTTGGGCAATCCGCCCGGCCGGACGTTCTCCATCCAGAGCAGCATATTTCGCGGGAACGACAAGGTTGAGCCCGCCGTCCTGTCGCCGCACCCATTTTAGCTGCGGAATGATACCTGGCATAGAGGCCGAAAGAAGATAGACAACCCGCAGCAATGCGCCCAGCAACCGCGCCCGCTCAACATAGCGCGGGGTCGCCAGTTCACGCATGGATGGCGCGATGGTCTCGTTAGATACGCCCTCATGGCGAAACATGTTGGTGAGTGCAATGAAGGCACGGCCAGGATGGTCGACGCCGATGAACGAAGCATGCGCGATAATGTTGAGCGACTGGAGGCCACGATACTCGGGATGGGCACGCCAGCCGATGTCGGCAAGCAAACAGGCCGCTTCCCGGTAGCGGGCTTCGTCTTCTGTTTCCTCAATGGCAAAAGCGGCAAGCGAATCCCCGGTCCAGCGGGCGAGTTCGCGGGCATGGGTCACCGAGCGCGCGCGGAGCAAAGCGAGTTCATCTGCGGCAGAAATCAGTGGATCTGCGCTGCGCTCTTCGGTCGGCAAGAGCGAATACAAAAAACCTTCGCGCACGCCAAGCGCCGACACAACGATCTTGGACGGCTTCATGACAGCGATGATTTCAAGCAGGACCGCAGCACCGTAAGGCAGCAGCGCGCGGCGGTTTTTAGACACGCGGTCAATGCCGGCGATCTTTTCCAGGTCGCCCTTCGCCACTTGACGCAGAAAAGGTGCTGAACTTTCGATCCCAAGCTCGTAATGATGCATCACGCTCAACGGATAGCCGGTGGCGCTCATGTGCAGGCGGGCAAGGTTTCGCCAAGTGCCGCCGACGCAATAGAACACCCTTCCCTGGCCGGCTTTCAGAAGTTCGGCGCGCGCAAGCTCTCTGCGCGCGATCCTTGCAGCTTCTGCCGGCGATCCCTTGGCCATATCGTGCAAGCGCAGACCACCCAGCGGAAGCGTGATGCCGTCGCCGATATCATCGCCCTTCACGTCGACCAGTTCGAGACTGCCACCGCCCAGATCACCGGCAATCCCATCGGCGAGGTGGAACCCCGAGATGACGCCAAGCGCCGAATAATAGGCTTCCTCGCGTCCGCTCAGCACTTTGATCTCGGTGCCGAGTATCTGTTCCGCCTGGTCGATGAAATCGGCGCCGTTTTCGGCTTCGCGGGCTGCAGCAGTTGCCAGCACGTGCAGTTCATCTGCGCCCGCCTGCTCCGAGAGGGCTCGAAACCGCCTAAATTCGCTAACCGCGCGTTTGACCGCGTCCGGGTCAAGCTTGCCGGTCGACACAATGCCGCGTCCAAGGCCGGCCAGCATCTTTTCATTGAACAGTACTGTAGGCGAGCGCGCGATGCCCTCATAGACGACAAGACGGATCGAGTTGGATCCAATGTCGATTACCGACACTGGCCGGCGGTCCTGGAGCCGGCCCTGGGAGTTTGAAATCATTCGCCGGGTGCTGCGCTAACTTTTCGCTGGCGCTTGAATTGCGCAATACGTTTGGGCGCATGCGATTTCAGCGCATCGCCCCGACCGGACAGGCTCGGATTGGTCATGAAGTATTCCTGGGCGTTGAACGGTTCTTCTCCCTCGTCCGGCACCATTCGCCGCGAGGTACCGTCTGCCAATACTTCGAAACTTTGCTGGTTGTCCATAATGTTTCCGAGCATGATCTGGCCCAACACCTGTTCATGAACCGTTGGGTTGGTGATTGGGACCAGCGTTTCGACCCGCCGATCAAGGTTGCGCGGCATCATGTCGGCGGAGGCAATATAGATTAGTGCTTCATCGGAGGGCAGGCCGTGGCCGTTCCCGAAGCAGAAGATGCGGCTGTGTTCAAGGAAGCGGCCGATAATCGATTTGACACGGATGTTCTCCGAAAGGCCCGGCACTTGCGGACGCAGACAGCAGATGCCGCGAATTACCAGATCGATCTCTACACCGGCCCGGCTGGCATCATACAGCGCATCAATGATGGTGGGGTCTACCAATGAATTCATCTTCATCCAGATGCGCGCCGGGCGACCAGCCTTGAAGTGTACAACCTCTTCCTCAATGTGCTGGATGATGCGGTTGCGAAGCGAAAAAGGCGAGATGGCAAGCTTCATTTCGAGGGCCGGCTCAGCGTAGCCGGTAATAAAGTTGAACACCTGGGCCACGTCGCGCGCGATACCTGGATCGGTGGTAAAGTAGGACAGGTCGGTATAGATGCGCGCGGTGATCGGGTGATAGTTGCCGGTGCCAAGGTGCACGTAGTTGCGTAGTTTGCCATCCTCGCGTCGCACGACCATCGACATCTTGGCGTGGGTTTTCAACTCGATGAAGCCAAATACCACCTGCACACCAGCGCGTTCCAGATCGCGCGCCCAACGGATGTTTGCTTCTTCGTCGAAGCGGGCTTTGAGCTCCACCAACGCGGTTACAGACTTGCCCGACTCGGCAGCATCAATCAGCGCACGCACGATCGGGCTGTCATTGGATGTGCGATAGAGCGTCTGCTTGATGGCGACTACTTCGGGGTCGGCCGCCGCCTGGCGCAAAAACTGAACCACTGCGTCAAAAGATTCATAGGGGTGGTGGACAATGATGTCCTTTTCTCGCACCGCCGCAAAACAGTCGCCACCGTGATCCCGGATACGTTCGGGAAATCGCGGATTATAGGGAGGAAACTTCAGATCGTCGCGGGCAATGGCTACAATTTCAGAGATCTGATTGACGGCCAATGGACCACGAAGCACGCTGATGCGCGAGGCGGATACGCCAAGTTCACCGGAGACAAAATCGCGCA
This sequence comes from Mesorhizobium sp. NBSH29, assembly GCF_015500055.1. Taxonomy (NCBI): domain Bacteria; kingdom Pseudomonadati; phylum Pseudomonadota; class Alphaproteobacteria; order Hyphomicrobiales; family Phyllobacteriaceae; genus Mesorhizobium; species Mesorhizobium sp. NBSH29. The sequence continues at coordinate 2,378,261 of NZ_CP045492.1, read as the reverse complement.
GTTCGGCCGGCATCTCGCTGTCGAACTCGATACGAATGACTGAACCGCGACGCCGCCTTTTCAATGCCGTTTCAAACAGCCGGACCAAATCTTCGGCTTCTTCCTCGACTTCGATATCGCTGTCGCGGATGATCCGGAAGGTTCCCGAGCCCTTGACATCGTAGCCGGGAAACAACTTGCCAATGAAGAGGCCTACCGTGTCTTCGAGCGTGATGAAGCGGATGGATTCCTTTTGATCCGGCAACCGGACGAAGCGGCGCAGTGCCATCGGCAGGCGCAAGAGCGCAGTCATCTCGCCACCGTGTTTCAAATGACGCAGCTGCAGCGCGATCGAGAAGCCCAGATTTGGGATGAAGGGAAAGGGGTGGGCCGGATCAATTGAAAGCGGCGTCAGCACAGGAAACATTGCTTCCTGGAAATGCTCGCCCAACCAGATCTTTTCTTCAGCAGTCAGCGCTTCGGCGCGCACCGATTCGATGCCTTCTTTTTTCAATAGCGCTTCCAACGAGGACAGGCTCTGCTGCTGGTCTTCCTGCAGACGCTCAACCTCGACGAGCAACTGCTCAAGCTGCTGCTCAGGCGTGCGACCGTCGGGGCTTTTGATGGCAATGCCTTCGCGGACCTGTCCGGCCAAGCCGGCAACCCGAACCATGAAGAATTCGTCGAGGTTGGCAGCAGAGATCGACAGGAAGCGCACGCGCTCCAACAAGGGGTGGCGGGGGTTTTGTGACTCTTCGAGGACACGCCTGTTAAATTGCAGCCAGGAGAACTCGCGATTGACGAAACGGTCCGGGTTTCCGGCCGCCGCCACGGTTGCGGTCCTACTTACAAAGTCTGTCTTCACCGGCTTCAACTGATTCATCTCTGGCTCTTTCGTGACGGCGATATGACATTGTAGCAAGGTTTTCCGCCAGATTATCTCCTGACAGGCTTTTACGACAGTTTGATATCACACTGCTTGCAAAGAGGCCCTTTATGATACACAGACCTGCGCAGGTTTCGATCCGGCGGGTTGTCCAACGACGGGAGAAGATGATGGCGGGCGGCAGTATTCCACATTTCCAAAACGATGCAGGCCATGCTGCGATCACTATTGGCGTCAAGGAATTCAAGTGCGTAGGCGCCAATGCTCCGTTTGACCATCCACATGTCTTTTTGGATATGGGTAGCGATAGTGAAAAAGTCTGCCCCTACTGCTCGACGCTATTCCGATACGACCATACGCTGATGGCAGCCGAAACGGTCCCTGCTGGTGCCATCTACACTGAACGTGCGGCCTAATCCTGCGGCGCCCTGACAGACCGTGGGCGAAACTGGAAAAATCATCATCTCTGGAGCCGGCATTGCCGGGCTAGCGGCAGCGCTGGCGTTTGCTGCTAGAGGATTCAGTGTCGAAGTTTTAGAACGCGCGGAGGCTTTTGCCGAGGTTGGCGCAGGGTTGCAGCTTTCACCCAATGCGACACATCTGCTTGATCAACTCGGGTTGCTGCCCCAGTTGAGAACGGTCGCTGTGGCACCCGAAGCCGTGATCCTGCGCACGGCAACAACGCTTGCAAAACTCGCGCATGTGCCGCTCGGGGAGTTTGCGCAGCAGCGATGGGGTGCCCCCTACCTCGTGGCCCACCGGGCGGACTTGCAAAATATTCTTGTGAAGGCTGCGCACGCGGTCGACGCTATCTCAATCACAACTGGCGTGGAGGTTGTCTGCGCAAAACCTTCCACTACCGGCGTCAGTGTATCTTCGCGCGGAGCCGCCAAGCCGCATGATCAGAATTGTCACCTTGTCATAGGCGCAGATGGCGTCTGGTCGACGCTGCGTTCACAGGTTGCGCCCAATGCCGAGGCCCGTTTCGGTGGCAAGCTGGCATGGCGCACGCTTGTGCCGGCAGAGAGCCCCGGTGGACGAACGCTGGCGACTTTGAATGCAGACAACAATGTGACGGCGTTTTTGCACCCCCACGCGCATCTCATCGTGTACCCCGTTCGAGGCGGCGCTGCATTCAATCTGGTGGCTTTGTCGTCGGGCAATTCGCAAGCCAGAGAGTGGGGTGGTGAAAGCGATATTGCGAACCTTCTCAAAGCATTGGAGAAAGCCGATCCCAAACTGATTCAGCTGGTTCGAGAGGCGCCAAGGTGGACCGTATGGCCGGTTCATTCGGTCAATCCCCGTGCTACCTGGACAAGGGACGGGCGGATAGCGCTGATTGGCGATGCCGCCCACGCCATGACGCCTTATGCGGCGCAAGGAGCCGCAATGGCGATAGAGGACGCGGTAACACTTTCCTACGCAGCCAGCACACCTGGTGGGTCCATGGCAGAGGCGCTACAGCGATGGGAGCTAGATCGCCGGCATCGTATCATGCGGGTTGCGCGGCGCGGTGCTTTGAATCGCACCGCGTGGCATGCTTCGGGTCCCGTTGGGGTTGTCCGGGATATATTTCTTAAAATCCAGTCACCGGAACGTCTCGCTGGCAATCTGGATTGGCTCTACGGTTGGGTTCCAGCGGCTTGATTATGCAGCACTAGCGACCATCCCAGGGTCAAGGGAAGCGGATTCCACCAACCGGTTGTTAGCCCGGCAGCACGCAATGCCGCAGCAGTCCAAGTATTGCAGCCGACTAGGACATTGAATTTTCCGTTAGCTTCAAAAAACCCGTCGTCGAGTCCGTATCCGGCGCCCGGAATAGGAATAGGCCGGTTTTCAGAGTCTTTGGTGAAACTGGTGTCGATAAAATCCAAAATGGCTTGATATTGGGTTTCGGAAAGCTGGAGGCGTCTAACCGACGGATCCGTTTCATCGAGCGCGCCTCGAACGAGGACGTGCATCACCGACCGGTCGACAGTGAGCGCTGCCGCCAATGGCCTGAGCTTCAGCTCAGACCATGTTGGCGTTGAAATATAGAATGCACGACTGCCCCAGCCAAATATCAGCCAGCGCGCATTCGGGTGGCTGGCGGGCAGACCGGCTGCTTCCAAAAATCCGAAGCGTGTGAGAACAGACGCGTCAATCGGGATCGCGATATCTGTATGGATCGGATTGTTAAACAGTAGAATTGGGATCGGTCGGACTACACTCGGTGTTTCCGGCCCGAGAAACGGACGCGGCACGACTGTGCCGATGGCCAATGCGGCCACCGCTACCAACATGGTCGTTGCAAACCAAAGCACGACCCGCATCGCAAACCTGGCCAAACCTGAAAAACCAGACCCTGCCGAGCCTTCTAGTGCAGAATCTGGCTTAGGAACAGTTGCGTGCGCTCATGCTGAGGGTTGTCGAAAAACTCCGCTGGAGTGTTCTGTTCAACGATCTGACCCTGATCCATGAAGATGACCCGGTTCGCAACCTGGCGTGCAAATCCCATTTCGTGGGTAACGCAAATCATGGTCATGCCCTCCTCCGCTAGGCCAACCATGGTCTCAAGCACTTCCTTGATCATTTCCGGATCAAGAGCCGAGGTCGGCTCGTCGAACAACATGATGCGCGGGTTCATGCACAGCGAGCGCGCAATCGCGACGCGCTGCTGCTGGCCGCCCGAGAGCTGGCCGGGATATTTGTTGGCCTGCTCGGGAATCTTCACTCGCTCGAGAAAATGCATGGCAACTTCGTCAGCCTGCTTCTTGGGCATCTTGCGGACCCAGATCGGCGCAAGTGTGCAATTCTCTAGGATCGTCAAATGTGGGAACAGGTTGAAATGCTGAAACACCATGCCGACTTCGCGGCGGATTTCGTCGATCTTTTTCAGATCGCTGGTGAGCTCCTTCCCATCAACAATTATCTTGCCTTTCTGGTGTTCTTCTAGCCGGTTGATGCAACGGATCATCGTCGATTTACCCGAGCCTGACGGCCCGCAGACGACGATGCGTTCGCCCTGCATGACACGCAGATTGATGTCCTTCAAAACGTGAAAATCGCCATACCATTTATGCATGTTGACGATATCGATTGCGACATCGGTATCCGAAACCTGCATTCTCTTGGCCTCTGCTGCGGTGCTTTCCGCCTTCTGTGCATTCTGACTTGCCATCAGTTTTCCCCTGCGGTGCTCATTCTATTAGCGATGTCCGGTATCTAGCCGACGTTCCATATACATGGAATAGCGCGACATACCGAAGCAAAATATCCAGAAGACTGCGGCTGCGAATATGTAACCGGTCTTGGCGGTCTGCGGCGAACCCCATGTCGGATCGCCTGAGATGTTCTGTTTCACGACACCCAGGAGGTCGAACATCGAGATGATGAGAACCAGGGTGGTGTCCTTGAACAGGCCGATAAAGGTGTTGACGATACCCGGCACGACCAGTTTGAGAGCCTGTGGCATGACGATGAAGCCCATCTTGTGCCAATAGCCGAGACCAAGTGAATCCGCCCCTTCATACTGGCCCTTGGGAACCGCCTGTAAACCACCGCGGACGACTTCCGCCATATAGGCGGAGGCAAACAGCGCAACACCGATCAACGCTCGCAACAGCTTGTCGAACGAGACGCCGGGCGGCACGAACAAGGGCAGCATGAAGCTTGCCATGAACAGCACCGTGACTAGCGGCACCCCACGGATTGTTTCAATAAAAAGAACCGAAAGCAGTTTCACTGCGGGCATGGTGGAACGTCGGCCAAGTGCCAGAACTATCCCCATAGGGAGCGAAACGACGATGCCGACGTAGGAAATCACCAGCGTGACCATCAGGCCACCCCAACGCGGCGTCTCCACATAGGTAAGGCCGAAATAACCGCCGAGCAGGAGAACGAAAGCAATCACGGGGAAAACGACGAAGAACAGGATCGCGTTCAGCATCTTGTAGGGGACGCGCGGGGTGAGCAGCGGAGCCAGCAACGCCACAAATATTGCGCCTGTTAGGAGTACGCGCCAACGCTCTTCCAATGGGTAGCGGCCGAACATGAACTGCCCGAATTTGTTGATCACAAACGGCCAGCAGGCGCCCGACCACCCTACAGCATGCTCACCACCCTGCCCAACTGTCAGGCAAGCCGTACGGTCAGTGCCAGTCCATTGCGCGTTGAAAAATAGCCATCCCAATATCTGCGGCAGCGCCCAAGCAAGCGTCAGCGCCGCAATAATGGTCAGCGTGCTGTCTAGGGGGGACGCGAACATATTCTTACGCATCCACGCAATCGGCCCCACCTGCCGATTGGGTGCGGCCTGCGCGAGTATCAGTTCCGTGCGAACCCAGGAGACGTCGTGTTCCTGCATGGATCAGCGCTCCTTCAGGGCCATTTTGGCGTTGAACCAGTTCATGAACAGCGATGTGAGCAGGCTGAGGCTAAGATAGACGATCATGAAGATCGCGACGATCTCGATCGCCTGGCCAGTCTGGTTCAGGATGGTGCCGCCAATAGCATAAAGATCTGGATAGCCAATCGCCACCGCCAGCGATGAGTTCTTGGTGAGATTCAGATACTGGCTCGTCAGCGGCGGAATGATGATGCGAAGCGCCTGCGGAATGATAACGAGCCTGAGCCCCTGCTTGGAGCGGAGGCCAAGTGCAGAATAGGCTTCTGTCTGTCCCCTGCTTACGCCGACGATGCCAGCACGCACGATCTCGGCGATGAAGGATGCGGTATAGAAAGACAGCGCCAGAAGAAGAGAAAGAAATTCGGGCTTCACGTTGAAGCCGCCATTCAGGTTAAAGGTGCCTAACACTGGGTATTCGAAGGTGAGAGGTGAGCCGGCCGCAAAAAAGCCGAGGATTGGGAAGCCAAAAATCAGCCCTAAACTGATTAGCAATGTTGGAAATTGCTGCCCAGTAGCCATCTGTCGCTGATAGGCCTTGCGCGCGACAAACCAGCTCATCACAATGCCGACTACAAGTCCGGCTAAAATGAGCCAAGACCCCTCGCCCCATACGAATTTGGGGAAATAGAAGCCGCGATTGTTCAAATACGAGGTGAATGGAAGCTGGTAGCTTTCGCGCACCGCCGGCAGCAATGCCAAGACCCCCTGATACCAAAACAGAATGACCAGCAAGGGCGGAATGTTGCGAAACAATTCCACGTAGAATGTGGCGACCTTGCGGATCAACCAGTTGTTGGAAAGGCGACCGACACCGACGAGGAAGCCCAGGATCGTTGCGAAAAAGATTCCAACAACAGCAACAATTAGCGTGTTGAGGAAACCGACCACCAACGCGCTCCCGTAAGACGAATCTGACGAATAGTCGAACATCGTATCGGAAATGTCGAAGCCAGCACGGCCCTTGAGAAAATCAAAGCCGGTGCTGATGTTGGAGCGGCGCAAATTTTCAATGGTGTTATCAACAATCCACCAGACACCAAATGCGATCAGCCCAACCAGAACTATCTGAAACACGATACCTCTGACTTTTGGATCGTATATCAGCGATGCCCTGGAAGGCTTGTCATCAAGTACGACTTCCGGTGTCGCCATAGGTTAGTGCCCCTTCTCCGATGAGGAATCGGCCAGGAGGGTTGGAAACCCTCCTGGCGCGTATCGATCAGCGAATTGGCATGCCGTACTGCAGGCCACCCTTGGTCCACAGGGCATTGATGCCGCGGGCGATCTTGAGTTCGCTCCCAGTGCCAACATTGCGCTCGAAGATTTCACCGTAATTTCCGGTGGCCTTGACGATGTTGACAACCCAGTCGTTAGTCAAACCAAGATCGGTGCCGATCTTGGTCTCAGCTTCAACACCGAGCATGCGCTTCATGTCGGGGTTTTCGGACTTCATCATTTCTTCGACATTTGCTTGAGTAATGCCTGCTTCCTCTGCGTTCAAAAGCGCATAGTAGGTCCATTTAGCGACGTCGAGCCATTTGTCGTCGCCTTGGCGCACGGCAGGACCTAGTGGCTCCTTGGATATGATTTCCGGGAGAACGACGTGGTCCTTCTCCACAGTCATCTGGAGGCGAACCGCGTAGAGACCGGATTGATCCGTCGTATATGCATCGCAACGGCCGGCATTGTAGGCCGCGTTGGCTTCCTCGAATTTCTCGAAGACAACCGGGTTGTATTCCATTTTGTTGGCCTTGAAGTAATCAGCCAGATTGAGTTCAGTTGTGGTGCCGGCCTGGACGCAGATGGCGGCTCCGGAAAGCTGCAAGGCAGATTTAACGTCCGGAAGTTTCTTCGAATTGATCATGAAACCCTGGCCATCATAATAGGTGACGCCGGCAAAATTCAGACCCAAAGCGGTATCGCGGTTAATCGTCCAGGTGGTGTTACGCGACAGGATGTCGATCTCACCGGACTGCAAGGCGGTGAAACGATCCTTAGCGCTCAAGCCTGTAAACTTTACCTTGGTGCCGTCGCCAAACACCGCAGCGGCCACCGCGCGGCAGAAATCAACATCGAGGCCGGTCCATTCACCCTTGTCGTTCGGCGCCGAGAATCCTGCCAAGCCGGTGTTGACCCCACACTGGACAAAGCCTTTTGCTTTCACATCGCTCAATGTGTCAGCCGAAGCGGCCGACCCCATGATCGCGAGCGCGGCAATACCCAACACTCCCGTCAAAACGTTTTTCATACCCACAAACCCTTTTCTGTTATTCAGGCGCTTAACCTGAGTGATCCCGTGCGGAAGCCGGTTTCCCGATCCGGTCCCGTGCCGGAACGCCGCATCTTATGTGACGCGTGTGCTCCGTCTCCCATTCACGTGACCCATCGAAGGCGATTATTGGTTCGCGGTCAAGGGCGAATGACCCGAACAGCACTGTTTGAAGAAGACGTACCGTCAATCTGCTGCCACAACATGCTGGTGCACGTAAAACAGGCAGCAGTTTGCCGATTGAACCGGCGACAGCACAGATATCTGGCCCAAATAGTACAGCCTGTGTCTTGTTGCGCGGCATGGGCGAGCGTCCTAAGGGTAGCGCCTCACAGCAATTTTCCGAAGGATGCCATGGCCAGCCGAGACTTTTCCAAGACGGGTATCAACACGCGACTTGCCCACACAGGCAACGATCCGCACGCCTATCATGGCTTCGTCAATCCGCCCGTCGTGCATGCCTCGACTGTGCTGTTTCCCGACGCCCATACTATGGCGACGCGCGGTCAGAAATACACCTATGGCACGCATGGTACGCCCACCACTGACGCCTTGGCGTTGGCAATTGATACACTTGAGGGTTCTGCCGGGACTATCATGGTTCCCTCCGGACTGGCAGCTGTCACGGTGCCGCTGCTTGCCTTCCTCTCGGCTGGCGACCACGTGCTGATCGTCGATTCGGTGTATGGGCCGACACGGAGGTTTGCTGACTCGATGCTGTCACGTCTGGGCGTCGAGGTGGAGTACTACGACCCTGAAATCGGTGGCGGCATTTCTGCCCTGATGAGGAAGAATACAAAGGTCGTATTCACCGAATCGCCGGGCTCCAACACATTTGAAATTCAGGACATTCCGGCAATCGCGGATGCAGCGCATGCAGGTGGTGCCATCGTGATGATGGACAACACATGGGCCACGCCGCTTTATTTCCGCGCGCTGGATTTTGGCGTCGACATTACCATCCATGCCGCCACCAAATATCCGGCCGGCCATTCCGACGTTCTTTTGGGCACTGTTTCGGCCAATGAGGCCTGCTGGAGCCAACTTCTGGACGCCTACACAAACCTTGGCATGTGTGTTGGGCCCGATGACGTCTATCAGGTGCTTCGCGGCCTCAGAACGATGGGAGTGCGGCTTGAGCGCCACCAGCAAAGTGCATTCGACATCGCGCGCTGGCTGGAATCACAGGCTGGTGTAGCGCAGGTTCTCCATCCCGGCCTGGCAAGCCACCCAGGACATGCGCTCTGGAAGCGTGATTTTTCCGGTGCCAGTGGAATTTTTTCGATCGTACTTTCGGGTGGTGGACAGGCTGAGGCGCATGCCTTCCTCGATGCGCTGAAAATTTTTGGTCTCGGTTATTCATGGGGTGGCTATGAGAGCCTTGCCGTGAACGTCTATCTGGGCGACCGCACTATTGCGCGCGGACCTTATGAAGGTCCCGTTTTGCGACTGCAGATCGGGCTTGAAGACGTCGCGGACCTCAAGATGGATATCGCACGCGGTCTCACGGCGGCTCGGAATGCGACCTAACTTATGCATTCCTGTGACGTCTATGTTTTTAACGCTTGCCAAGGGCTGCCGAAGACTCTAGGCACAGCGGCGCCGGAAACGGTCACGGAGCGTAGCGCAGTCTGGTAGCGCATCTGGTTTGGGACCAGAGGGTCGCAGGTTCGAATCCTGCCGCTCCGACCAAGTTCCGAACCCGAGCTCCGCGCGGAACAGTGCAAAAGGGATCAAACAATGTCCGCCCGCATTTACAGCCCCGCGAAGACTGCGATGCAGTCTGGCAAAGCCAAGACGGGTTTCTGGGTGCTGGAGTTCGACCCGGAAATGCCGCGCAGGATCGACCCGCTGATGGGCTATACCAGTTCGGGCGACATGAAGAGCCAGATCCGGCTTACCTTTGCAACCCGTGAAGAGGCCGTGGCCTACGCAGAAAAGCACGACATCGCATTTCGCCTGCAGGAGCCCAAAGAGGCAAAACGCCGGCAAATTTCCTATGCGGAAAATTTCCGCTATGACCGCAAAATACCCTGGACACACTGAATTCGATTGCTCAGGGCTACGGGTCTTCGGGCTCGACAACTAAATGGTCCCGTAGCTCAGCTGGATAGAGCACCGGCCTTCTAAGCCGATGGTCACAGGTTCGAATCCTGTCGGGATCGCCATTTTGTGCCAGGATCAGCCGAACCGCAGCTACTGTTGACGCAGTTCGAGGCGACTGTAGCAACGCGTTCAATGGGTTAAAACAATTCTTCCTGTCCCTCATCCAGCGCCGCTACTACTTCGTTCGCCAGCATTCGCGTGATGCGCGATTTCTGTTCCATCGCGGTGCGGTCAAGAAGATCCACTACGCGTATGGCGGCTGAGAGGGAGCGTTCGATACGACGGACAAGATACTGCACCACATGCGGCTCGACCTCTACCTGGCGGTCGGCGAAGAGTTTCGTGATCACACCTGCCAGCAGAATGTCGTCGGGCTCTCCGATTTCAACTGTGGTTGCCGCCTTCAGGCGTGAGGCGAGATCGGGAAGTTCAACGCCCCAGGCGTTGGGGAAGCGCCGGGCTGAGAGGAGGACCTGCGTACCCGCGCTGCGGGCCGCATTTAGCAAGTGAAAAAGGCCAGCTTCATCAAGATTCGGACGATCAGCGTCGTCGACGAATACCGGACCCACCTCGGCAGCCCTTGCGGCTTCGGAACCGATGCAGTCAGCGGCAACGGTGCTTGCGGACGCCAGCTCCTGCCAGATGGCGCCGAGATGAGATTTTCCGGAGCCGGCGGGACCGGCCAAAACGACCACCGGAGCCGGCCAGTCCGGCCAACGATCAATCAACGCAGCTGCGTCGGCATTTGCCGTGGAGACGACCAGATGGTCGCGGGACGTTCCTGCGGGATGCACGAGGTCTAAGGGAATCTGGCGCATGGATCAGGCGCCAGCGCGCCGGCTCCTCGTAGCGACCGGAGCCTTTTCGGCTTGTTCCGGATGACCCTTGTAGAGAGGCGATTCCATGTAGCGACCGATTGCAAAGCGCACCAGCACAGCGACCGCAGCAGCTGCCGGAACCGCTATCAGCAGGCCCACGAAACCAAATAATGCGCCAAAGGCAAACAGCGAAAACATAAGCCATACCGGATGCAGCCCGACGCTCTTTCCGACCAGTCGAGGCTGCAGAATATTGCCCTCGATGAATTGACCTACGAAAAAGACTGCCGCAACCACCGCGACCGAAGGCCAATCCGGCCAGAACTGGACGAAAGCAACGCCGAGCGAAAGTATAAGGCCAGTCAGTGACCCCACGTATGGAATGAAGGATATCAACCCAGCAAACATGCCGATCAGGATACCAAAATTCAGGCCAGCAACAGTCAGGCCGGCAGCGTACATAATGCCCAAAATGAGACAAAGGGTCCCCTGTCCCCGTACAAAACCAGCGGTTGCCTTGTTAATGTCGGTAGCAATTTGGCGAACCGTTGCGACGTGATCACGAGGCACCCATTTGTCGATAGCAGCGATCATTCGGTCCCAATCGAGAAGCATATAAAACGCGACAACTGGGGTAACAAGAAACAGACCAGCGATATTGAACAGCGCAACGCCAGATTTCCAAAGGGATTCGAATACTGTCGTCAAAAATCCAACACCCGACGTCAACAGCGAATTTAGCCCTTCTCGCAGGCTCGCCGCATCGACGCCGAAGCGCTGCTTGAGCCAATCCGGGTCGATGCTCGTTACGAGGCCTTGAAGCCGTGAGAGGTAGTCTGGCATGCGGCCGATGAAATCGGTCATCTGCTGGGCGAGAACGGGGATCAGGATGATCAGTCCCAGAGCAAGCACAATCACGAAGCCAATGAGAATCAGCACAGTAGCCATGACCCGCGAAAGGCCGGCGTTCTGCAACCGGTCCGCAACAGGGTCGAGGAAATAAGCCAGTACCATTCCCGCGACGAAAGGCAAAAGAATGCCGCTAAAGATATAAACGAACAGCGCAAAGAGCGCGGCCGCGATCAGCCAGAATCCGATCTGGCGCCGGAAAGCGGCAGCAATGAGCGCCTCCGCGGCGGTATCCTCAATCTTTTGGGCTTTCGTTCTCGCCATACGTATTCATATGCCTCAACCAGCTCACGAGATAGGCCGCACCAGAAGCCACGGTCAAGAGGCCGGACAGGACAATGAGCGCAGGGCGCGACGGGCCATACTGGGTGGTGAAAGCAAGTTCGGCTAGAACTACCGCTGCGAGAACGATCTGTACCGCGGTATTGGCCTTGGAGACCAGCAGAGGCTTCATGGCGACCGGGTTTTCCATCACAGTCGAGAGCATCACAGCGGCCACAATCAGCGCGTCGCGCGAAACGACTGTGATGACAAGCCAAATTGGCAACTGGTCCATGAAACCCAGCACCAGAAAGACGCTTACAAGCAAGAGCTTGTCAGCCATTGGGTCCATATAGGCACCCAGTTCCGAACGCTGGTTGAACTGGCGGGCGATGAAACCGTCGATCCCGTCGGAAATGCCGGCAACAAGAAAGCCGGCAAAAGCCCATCCCATCTTGTCTGTAAGCAGCGCCAGAACAACACCAGGCACCAGCAGGAAACGCAAAATGGTGATCATATTCGGTATGGTCACGGAAGCTCCTCCTTGGCGCCATGTGGCCAGCATGATCCGATTACATGGTCGATAGTCCTAGGACGCGCAAGATGCCAAAATAGCAGCACATGGTTTCCACCGGTTTTGGTGGGTGCAGGTCGGCATTCATTCGCATTTTGTTGCGATAACTCGCACTTCATGCGAAGAGCCCGGCAGGAACGCGCCAGTTAAAGGAAGAACATGAGCGAGCGCCTGAACGGGCTTACCTATGCGCAGGCTGGCGTCGATATCGACGCTGGAAATGCCATGGTGCAAAAGATCAAGCCGCTGGTGCGTTCGACGCGCAGGCCGGGTGCAGATGGCGAAATTGGGGGGTTCGGTGGCCTTTTCGACCTCAAGGCGGCAGGCTTTACCGACCCGGTTCTGGTTGCGGCCAATGATGGTGTCGGCACGAAGCTGAAGGTGGCTATCGAAGCCGGCATCCATGACACAGTTGGCATAGACCTTGTCGCCATGTGCGTGAACGATCTTATCGTTCAGGGCGCTGAGCCGCTTTTCTTTCTCGATTATTTCGCAACCGGCAAGCTTGACCCTGAACAGGGTGTGGCCATTGTCTCTGGCATCGCAGAGGGCTGCCGGCAGGCAGGCTGTGCGTTGATCGGCGGCGAGACGGCTGAAATGCCCGGCATGTACCGGGAGGGAGATTATGATCTTGCCGGGTTTGCTGTGGGTGCAGCAGAGCGCGGACAGCTTCTCCCCACCAATGATATTGTTGAGGGCGATGTTATTCTTGGGCTTGCCTCATCGGGCGTTCATTCAAATGGCTATTCGCTTGTGCGCCGTATCGTCGAGCGCTCAGGCCTAGCATGGAGTGATGCTGCACCATTTGACCCCGACAAGACATTGGGTGCAGCGTTGCTGGAACCAACACGCATTTATGTAAAGTCCGTCCTGCAGGCAATCCGCAACACGCATGGGATCAAGGCACTCGCGCATATTACTGGCGGCGGTTTCCCTGAAAACATTCCCCGCGTTTTGCCACAAGATTTTGCAGCCGAGCTTGATCTTGAAGCGATTGACGTTCCACCTGTGTTTTCGTGGCTGGCCAAGGCTGGCGGCGTTGACGATCATGAAATGATGCGTACCTTCAATTGCGGCATCGGCATGATAATGGTCGTGGCGTCTGGACAAGCTGCACAGGTTGCGGCGGTTCTTCAGGAAGCTGGCGAAAAGGTCGAAACCATCGGTCACATCGTCCCCCGCCGCGAAAGCGGTGTCATTTATCGCGGTTCCATACAGCTATGAACAGACAACCTAAAAAACGCACCGTCATTATGATTTCCGGGCGAGGCTCAAATATGGCCGCGCTTGTGGACGCCGCACGGGAGGCGGATTATCCGGCGGAGATCGTCGGCGTGATTTCAGACAAGGCTGGCGTTCAGGGTTTGCGGGCTGCGGAGAGCTTCGGCATTGCCACGAACACGATTGCGCGCAGTGACTATGACAGCAAAGAAGCCCATGAGGCAGCGATCCATGAGGCATTGGCGCAATTCGATGCCAAGATTATCTGTCTGGCTGGGTATATGCGTCTTTTGTCGCCCGCCTTTGTCGATGGCTGGATGGGCAAGATGATCAACATCCACCCATCACTCCTGCCCTCTTTGCGCGGCCTACACACCCACAGACGTGCGCTTGAAGCCGGCATGAGGGTCCATGGCTGCACAGTCCATTTCGTCAATCACGAAATGGATAGCGGTCCCATCATCGCGCAATCTGCCATTCCTGTGCAGACCAATGATACGGAAGAAGCATTGACTGCCAGAATGCTCAAGGCCGAGCACAGGCTTTATCCGCTTGCACTCGCACTCGTGGCAGGTGGGAAAGCGCGCATGGATGGCGCGCAGACCAAGTTTGAAGGCGTTGACCATATGGGCGGCAATGACTTCTTGCTGGTTCCCGGTTCGTGGCACGGCCCTAGCGATATTGAAGGGCTTGCCCGCTTCACACCTTGACCCCGAATGGTGGAGCAACAGGTTTGAAAACCCTTCTCTTGCTTCGTTTTGCTAAATCGAGCTGGGATGACCCGGAGCAAGCCGACCTCCATCGTCCGCTTTCGTATCGGAGAAGGCGCGATGCGCCGCGCATGGGTGCGCAAATTGCCGAGCGCGGGTGGATTCCTGACCAAGCACTGAACTCGCTCGCGACTCGAGCCCGTCAAACATGGACGCTAGCTCATCCGATTGGGTGCCCACTCCAGTCGCAACTTATCCCGACAGCTCTATATGGCTTCATCGACGCAGCTTCTGCAGGCCCTCAAGACCGTCCTGTCGAATGCGCACTGTGTCCTTGTACTTGGCCATAACCCGGGACTTGAAGACCTCGCCTTGAAACTCGCTGGGGCTGGTACCGGTGCCGGCGTCTTTTCACGCATGCAAAGCAAGTTTCCTACAGCCGCCCTTGCCCGCTTCCGGTTTTCCGGCTCGTGGGAAGATCGACTATGAAGGGGGCTCGCTTGTCGATTACATTTGCCCAAAAGACTTGGACTAGGCTCGTCGTACCCACACCTTGTTGTCGTGGAACGCGGCGCCGCCGTAAGGTGCCGGAGCATCGGCGCCGGTCAGTACGTTGATGCCCTCGCCGCGCTCATGAGCGTCGTTAGGCCAGATACCTTCAGCAATCACCACACCGCGCTTCATTCCGTCGAAAAATTTTGCGTGAAGCACGACTTCGCCGCGCTGATTGCCGATCTCAACGCGGTCATCCTCGGCTAGGCCAAGCTCCTGCGCATCGTCGGAACGGATCAGCAAGAGCGGCCTACCGCCCTCCTTGGCCTTCGATACTGGTGTTTCTGTGAAGCTCGAATTGAGGAAGTTTCGCGCTGGTGATGTCGCGAGGCGGAACGGGTGTTCAGCGTCTGCAACCTCGATCAGATCTACATGGTCTGGATACTCTGGCAACGAACTGATCGGGCCAAAAATGCCCATGCTTTTCGGCGGCCTGTTTGGCGCTGCCTGGCCGCTCCAATCTGGTTTGAATCGGAACTTTTTGTCCGCATGGCCGAACCCATTGAGGAAGTGCGCGGTCTCGAAGTCGGGCTGCAGGTCAGCCCATCGCTCAGCGCGAAAGCTATCAAAGCTGCCTAGGCCCTTTTTCTCAAGCATCAGTTCGATATGCTCACGCTCCGTCATGCCGAAACCGGGCTGATCGGCGACACCCAGTCGTTTTGCAAGTTCTTCGATGACGAAATGGTTGGTGCGTGGACCTTCCGGAGCATCAATAAGTTTGGGCCCGAGCGTAATATGCTGGTTGCCACCGCCCTTATAGATGTCATCGTGCTCCAGAAACATGGTTGCGGGCAGCACGACATCGGCCAGTTTTGCTGTGTCAGTCATAAACTGTTCGTGCACGCAGGTGAACAGATCGTCACGTAAAAAGCCCTGCTTTACCAGGCGCTGTTCGGGCGCAACATTGGCCGGATTTGTGTTCTGGATCAGCATCGCCGTGACAGGAGGCCCGCCGTAAAGCGCGTCCGCTGCACCCGTCAATACCGGGCCGATACGCGAATGGTCGAGATGGCGGATTTTCGGATCACGCAGCCGCGTTCCTTCAAGAAGCTCCGTGTTGAGCTTCAGCATACCCGAATTGGAGTGAAAGGCCCCGCCGCCTTCATACTGCCAGCAGCCCGTCACCGCTGCCACCGAAAGCGCGGCGTGCATGTTGACCGGACCGTTGCGTTGGCGTGCAAAACCATAGCCAAGACGGAAGAACGATTTCTTGGTCGTGCCAACCAAGCGAGCGAAAGTTTGTATTTCGTCGACCGAAAGCCCCGTGATAGCTGCTGCCCATTCTGGCGTTTTGTCCACCAGATGCGCTTCCAGACCATGGGGATCGTCGGTGTATTTCTCGAGATAGGCGCGATCCGCGAGATTCTCGCGAAACAGAACGTGCATGACTGCGCAAGCCAGCGCCCCATCGGTGCCGGGCTTGAGCACCAGCCCGAGATCGGCCTGTTTCATAGTCGCATTGTCGTAAATATCGATGACTATGATCTTGGCCCCACGTTCTTTCCGGGCCTTGATTGCGTGGGTCATCACATTGACCTGGGTGACGACGGCGTTCGTGCCCCATATTACCACGCAGTCAGACTTTGCCATTTCGCGCGGGTCAGAGCCGCGCAGAGCGCCCGCACCCATCATCCAGCCGGTCCAGGCCAGATTGGTGCAGATCGACCCGAAGAAACCCGAGTACTTCTTGGCATGGCGCAAGCGTTCGATGCCATCGCGCTGCACCAGGCCCATGGTGCCGGCGTAGAAGTAGGGCCAGACCGTTTCGCTCCCGTGTTTCTCTTCCGCCGAAATGAATTTTTCGGCGACAATATCAAGGGCTGCTTCCCAGCTTGCCTCTTTCCACAGGCCATCGCCTTTTGCTCCCGCACGCACCAACGGCTTCAGGAGTCGATCGGGATGATGTATCCGGTCCGCATAGCGCGCCACTTTGGCGCAGACCACACCGGCTGTGTAGCTGTTGTTGCGGGCACCGTGGACACGCCCGATGCGGCCCGGTCCCAGCAACTCTACATCGAGAGCGCAGGTTGAGGGACAATCGTGCGGGCAGGCAGAATGCCCGATGGGGATGTTGGCGCGTTCGTTCATGCGGCGAACCTAGCGGCTTTCGTGTCCGGCGTGTAGACGCTGTGCAGGAAAACAATTGTTGCAGCGACGCAACGAAAGAAGCAGCCATCATGAATTACCGTCATGCCTACCACGCCGGAAATTTCGCTGATGTCGTCAAGCACATCGTGCTGGTGCGTGTTGTCGAATATCTGAAGCAAAAGCAGAAGGCATTTCGCGTGGTCGACACGCATGCAGGGATCGGCGTCTACGATCTTTTCGCCAATCCAGCGCTGAAGACCGGCGAATGGCGAACCGGTATCGGGAGAATGAAGGACGCAAAGCTGGATCCCAAAAGCATGAATCTTCTCAAGCCGTTCCTCGATACGGTTGATGCGATGAATCCGGACAAAGCCTTACATTTCTACCCCGGTTCGCCGGCGATCGTGCGGCATCTCATGCGCACACAGGATCGGCTCACTGCGATCGAGCTTCATCCGGATGACGCAAAATCTTTGAAAGCCCGCTTTGCCGGTGACTTTCAGGTTCGTGTTCTCGAGCTTGATGGCTGGCTAGCCTTGGGCGGGCATTTGCCCCCAAAAGAAAAGCGCGGCCTGGTGGTCATCGATCCCCCCTTCGAATTGGAGGGCGAGTTCGAGCGGATGGTCGAGGGGCTCGCCAAAGCCCACAAGCGCTGGCCGGGCGGCATCTATGCGCTCTGGTATCCGGTAAAAGATCGCGTGGCTGCGGAGCGTTTTCGGAGCGCGCTACGCCAAAGCGGCATACCCAAAATTCTGGATATCCGGTTTGACATTCGCATCCCCTCGTCCGAGCCAAGGTTCGACGGCACTGGCATGATCGTGGTCAATCCACCCTATTCACTCGCGGCCGAACTCGACATCTTGCTGCCCGCACTGAAAAAGGTACTTGCCGAGACGCCGCACGCCCAATGGGCAACCGAGTGGCTGGCAGGCGAAGTGCTGGTTGGTGACACACAAGACGAATACTAATTCATCGGGCGTTGTTCGCCTTGACCGTGAAACTCTTCACTTGCACATTGACCCTGCGTTCAACGGATGAATCGGGGACGACGGAGACCGTGCCATGAAAATTTTCTCTGTACTGTTTGTAGCCGCCATCGGCCTCACACATGCACTTTCTCCGGTGGCTACGGCTCAGGCGGCAGATTTAGCTGTCGGCACGTACCAAGAAGATCAGGGTATTTGCGGCGAGCCGAAGGTGTTGAGGCTGATCAGCAAGCGCTTCGACTATCAAGTCAGGCATGTTCCGCATCTCCCCAACGTGGGGATTACCGAATTCTACCGCATTTACCAGCATCAGTATCTGCCTGCGAGAGATGAATGGCCGATAGGACGACGCTATTGTGGCGCCACTGTATCACTGTCAGATGGCCAACACCGCGAGATCTGGTACCTGATTGAGGAAGGTCAGGGATTTGCCTCGATCGGCGACAATGTGGAGTTCTGTGTCTCGGGCTTCGATCAGTGGCTCGTCTACAACGGTCGCTGTCGTATCCTCCGCTAACCATCGATTATCGGTATGCACCTAAAATTTGTAATTCCGCTGTTCTTCTGCGCTCTGTTGTCTGTGATTGTCGGTTGCGAACCTGAAAATCAGGCACCAACTCCGATAGCCGGCAATGCTTCACAAGCGGAAAATCAGGGTTCAACCGAATTACCGAGAGGTACGGGATTTGATTTCTACGTTCTATCGCTTTCATGGTCGCCCAGCTACTGCGAGGCAGAGGGTGAGGACGCCAACCGCCAGCAATGCTCCGCTGGGCGGCCGTATGCCTTCGTGGTCCATGGGCTTTGGCCGCAATATGAACGCGGCTATCCGGCGGATTGCACGACGGAAGAGAGGGAAGTTTCAAGCGAAACCCTGCGTACTCTTTATGACATCATGCCTTCAGGCGGCTTGATACGCCATCAATGGCGTAAGCACGGAACCTGCACTGGTCTTTCTCAGAAATCCTATTTCAAGGTTTTGCGCGCGGCTCGAGAGCGCATTTCAATACCGCCGGAGTTCGTTCAGTTGCAAACTTACCAGACGATTGCGCCAAGCGTGGCGGAGCAGGCTTTTCTGGACTCCAATCCGGGGCTCTCCAAAGAAGGCATCAGCGTTGACTGCGATCGCCGCTTCCTGAGAGATGTTCGAATTTGCATGACGCAGGATCTTCAGTTCCGACCTTGTCGTGAGGTTGACCGCCGTTCCTGCAGGCTGCCTAAGGTCGTCATGCCGCCGGTGAGGGTTGGGCGGTCAGGTTGAATTTTTGCCGCAAGGCATGTTTTCGCGATGGTGTTGCTGCAACCTGTGCCATCGGCGTAGCTTGCGGTTTCGAAATTTCAGGGGACCATTCATGTCAAAAGTCTATGTCAGTTCAGCCTCGCCTTACAGCTGCAAGGTATTGATGGCGGCGCTCCACGCCGGCATCGTCGTTGAGGCCATTGCAACAGAAGCCAGCAAAGAACCTGCTGAGCTCCTAGCAAGCAACCCGCTTGGCAAAATTCCATCCATGGTAACCGATGAGGGTGAAGCAATTCACGACAGCCGGGTGATCATTCAATATCTCAACCGCCAATCGAAGGGTGTGCTTTTTCCGCGCAATCCGCAAAAGCGCACCGAGGCTGAAAAGCTAGAGGCTCTGGCCGACGGGATCTGCGATTGCCTGCTTGCGCAGGTCTATGAAAGGCGCTTTCGCCCCGAAGACAAAGTTCACCAGCCGTGGATCGATCGCCAGATGGTCAAAGTGCAAAGGGCGCTGGACGAACTCAATGCCGCACCGCCGAAGCTCACCGGCAAGGTACATGCTGGACACATGGCCTTGCGCGCCACGCTCGCTTATATGGAACTGCGTTTTCCTGGCCAGTGGGCCAAAAGCCGAACCAAGCTGAAGCGCTGGGCCAAAAAATTTGATGAGAAGAACGCCGCGCTGGTTGCGCTTCTTCCCGCCTGACATGGCAAACAAAAGAGACCGGACGTTGCCGTCCGGCCCCTTTGCAGTACATAACTTTACGCTTGGATTAGAACTTCATACCAAGGCCGAACATCACGCGGTGGTTGCGCGAATCTGATTCTACAGTTGCGCCGTTGATCGCGTAATCCTTCGAACCAAGGTCGGTGTAGCGGTATTCAAGGCGGCCAAACACCTGCTGGGTGATCTTCACATCAGTACCAACACCAGCTGTCCAGCCCAGATGGGTGTTGCTGTCATTGCTGCCCGTGATCTGATCCCGCAGCTCAATGTTCTGCAATGCGCCACCAGCGGTACCATAGATCAGGACGTCCGGTGTCACAGCGACGCCGAGGCGGGCACGCAGCGAGCCGTCGAGCCCTGCCTTTGATTCAATACCGGCGTTTTCACCTTTGTAGCCACCGTAACCCAGATCGCCTTCGAGACCGTAGACGATGCCGTTGTTCTCAATCTGATATCCGGCGAAGCCGTGTGCCAGGAAGCCATCGGTGTCGATCCTCAATGATGGATCACCGACCTCGGTTCGGCTAGAAAAGCCGTAGCCAAGGGTCACACCGGCGTATGGGCCGGACCAGGTGTTGATCGGAGCCACTTCCATAGGGGCAGCAGGCACCGGTGCATCTTCCATGACAGCATCAGCTGCGAAGGCCGGGGCCATACCGAGTGCGATGAGCCCGAAGGCGGCCGCGGTAGAACGCGCGAACTTCATATTGGCTTTCATTTCATAACTCCTTAGCCACAACGAACGCGTGGCATTTTCCAATTTTGATCCTCTGACAAACCGCGGGGGTAACGGCTGTCACATCAGACAGTTCCAATTTCGTCGCGAAATAAGGCTGCAGCGCACCTGAAAATGGGTGATTTTCCGGCTCGATAAAGGCGGAAGGGTGACGTTGCGGAATAGCCACACCCCTGTCAGCAACCTTGGCGGAACCATCTAAAGCCGGCTTGGTACAAGGGGTTGGAGCACCTATATCTACGTATCGCCCTCCCCTTAAAACGGAGCCAAGGGGCGACTAGGCAGCACAATGCCATATTGCTGCCGCAAGTGCAGAAGCAACCGACAGTGTGATTGGGGCAAACCTCCAAAAATTCGTCGACAGGAAAGAGTAGATGGCCGCACCTATCAGAACGGCGCTGGTGACTGGCGGGGCGCGGCGCATCGGCAGGGCAATAGTCGAGGATCTTGCCCAGAATGGATTTGCGGTCGCGATCCATTACCATCGTGGCGCCGAAGCAGCAGAATCACTAGCGAATTCCGTGAGGGCGGCAGGAGGCACGGCCATGACAGCCGGTGCAGACCTGACCGACCGCGATCAGATGAAGGCGCTTTTGCCCCGGGTCGTTGCGGAGCTTGGCCCTGTCGGGCTCCTGGTCAACTCCGCATCGCTGTTTGGTGACGATGGGCCGACGGAGATTGACTGGATCCAATGGGATCGGCACTTCGGGATCCATCTGGAAGCACCGGTCGCGCTGGCCAATGCCTTTGTCCAGCACTTGCCTCCCTCAGACGAAGGATTGATCGTCAACATCATTGACCAGCGTGTATGGCGGCTGACCCCCCGCCATTTTTCCTATACGCTCTCTAAGTCGGCCTTGTGGACGGCAACCCAGACGCTCGCACAGGCCTTGGCGCCGCGCATTCGCGTCAATGCCCTCGGCCCTGGACCGACGCTTGCCAATGAGCGGCAAGATCAAAGAGATTTTCAAGCCCAGCTTGATGGCCTGCTTCTGGGTTATGGCCCTGATCTCACCGAGTTCGGTGCCACCATCAGGTACCTGTGGGAGGCACGGTCGGTTACAGGTCAAATGATCGCCATCGACGGAGGGCAGCATCTTGCGTGGGAAACGCCGGATGTGACAGGCATGGTGGAATGACGAACGACACAAAGACGCCCC
Organism: Mesorhizobium sp. NBSH29; assembly: GCF_015500055.1. Classification (NCBI taxonomy): domain Bacteria; kingdom Pseudomonadati; phylum Pseudomonadota; class Alphaproteobacteria; order Hyphomicrobiales; family Phyllobacteriaceae; genus Mesorhizobium; species Mesorhizobium sp. NBSH29. The sequence goes on along the minus strand of NZ_CP045492.1, from coordinate 2,356,649 downwards.
CTGTTGGCACGCATGATGCGAAAGCCAGCAATGACATTGCAGGCTTTTTGCCGGGTGCCGAGATGGAAGACGAGGACCTCACTCCCGACGGTTTAGGCATCACGCCCTCAACTGACGGACCGGCATTGCCGTTTGTGGCAATCGACTGGGAAGCCCATGCGGGTGACGCTGAGGGTATGCTGGGTGCCGAAGTCATCCAGACACTAGTCAAGCAGCTTCCCAATTCACCGGGCGTGTACCGCATGATCAATACGGCTGGCGACGTTCTCTACGTGGGGAAGGCCCGTAATCTCAAGAAGCGTGTCACCAATTATGCGCAAGGGCGATTTCACACCAACCGTATCGGACGGATGGTGCGTGAGACCTCGACGATGGAATTCGTGGTTACGCGTACCGAAACCGAGGCGCTGCTGCTTGAAGCAAACCTGATCAAGCGGTTGCGACCGCGCTTCAATGTTTTGATGCGCGACGACAAATCGTTTCCTTACATCATGATGACGGACGATCACCCCTCTCCCGGTATTTTCAAGCACCGTGGCGCGCGTTCACGAAAAGGCGAGTACTTCGGCCCATTTGCTTCAGCTGGCGCCGTTGGCCGCACTATCAACTCGCTGCAGCGGGCTTTTCTCCTCAGGACTTGTACGGATTCGGTATTTGAGAGCCGCACCAGGCCCTGTCTGCTCTACCAGATAAAACGTTGTTCAGGTCCATGCACTGGCGAAATCGATGCCGAAAGCTATGCAGAACTGGTGCACGAGACCAAGGATTTTCTGTCGGGCCGCAGCCAAAACGTGAAGTCCGCGATTTCGCTGGCCATGCAGGAAGCTTCGGAAGAAATGGATTTCGAGCGTGCCGCGATCTATCGCGACCGACTGGCTGCCCTTTCGCATGTCCAGAGCCACCAGGGAATCAACCCGCAAGGGATTGAAGAAGCCGATGTTTTTGCCATTCATCAGGAAGGCGGTCAGGTTTGTATCCAAGTGTTTTTCTTCCGCACCGGGCAGAACTGGGGCAACAGGGCCTATTTCCCCAAAGCCGACCCGGCTTTGGAAGCTGGAGAAATACTCGGCTCGTTTCTCGCGCAATTTTACGATGACAAGCCATGCCCCCGACTTCTGCTGCTTTCGACCGATGTTGAGGATCAACCAATACTGGCCGAAGCGCTGACAACCCGGGCCGGTCACAGAGTCAATGTTTCAAGGCCCCAGCGCGGCGAAAAGAAAGACCTTGTCGATCACGCGCTACAAAATGCGCGGGAGGCCCTAGGGCGTCGACTTGCCGAAACGTCGACACAGGCGCGGCTTCTAAAAGGATTTTGCGAAACATTTGGCCTCGAAAAGCAACCGCAGCGCATCGAAGTCTATGACAATTCACACATTATGGGCACCGCAGCGGTCGGAGCTATGGTGGTCGCCGGCCCCGAAGGCTTTGTCAAAAACCAGTACCGAAAATTCAACATCCGCTCGACCGATATCACACCAGGCGATGATTTTGGCATGATGCGGGAGGTCATGGAGCGGCGGTTTTCAAGGCTGTTAAAGGAACAGGGCCTACCGGGAATTGTCGAGAACAACATCATGGAGGACGAGGATCTTGGTGCCACAGGCTTCCCCGCGTGGCCGGATGTGATTCTGATCGACGGCGGCCAGGGTCAAATGTCGGCTGTACGGAAAATCCTTAATGAGCTTGGCGTTTCAAAATTCGTTACTGCCATCGGCGTGGCGAAAGGTCAGGACCGCGAAGCCGGGCGTGAGCGCTTTTTTATGCTTGGACGGGAATCCTTTTCGCTTCCCGTACGAGATCCTGTCCTTTATTTCGTGCAGCGTCTGCGCGATGAAGCGCATCGCTTTGCCATCGGCACCCACCGCGCGCGGCGCAAGAAAGAGCTGGTGCGTAACCCTCTCGATGAGATCGGCGGCATCGGTCCCGGTCGCAAGCGAGCTCTCCTGCTGCACTTCGGAACGGCCAAGGCGGTGAGTCGCGCAGCGATGGGTGATTTGATGGCTGTGGAGGGAATTTCGGAGTCAATTGCGCGCCAAGTTTACAACCATTTCCACGAAAACGGCTGAAATGGGTACATTTTGAACTCAAACTATCGAATTTTGACCGCGCAATGGCGCTGTTGCGATTGACCCACACCATCGCGGGCTGCTTTGACTAGCCCAATCACAAATAGCAGCAGGCATCATGGCTCAACGCGCCTTCAATCTTCCCAACATCCTCACTTACGCAAGAATTCTTGCAGTGCCATTGGTGGTGCTCTGCTTCTTTCTCGAAGGCAGGTTGCAGTCGACGGATTTCGCCCGCTGGTCGGCGCTGGGCATCTTCCTGGCGGCAAGCATCACGGATTATTTTGACGGATATTTTGCACGCGCCTGGAAGCAGACATCGAATATCGGTCGTATGCTCGACCCGATCGCTGATAAATTGCTGGTTGCTACCTGTCTGCTGCTGCTGGCCGCCGATACCGACCGTACCATTGCAGGCTGGTCTCTGTGGGCTGCCATTATCATTTTATGCCGCGAGATTCTTGTTTCTGGCCTGCGGGAATATCTGGCGGCTCTGAAGGTCAGCGTGCCGGTAACGCAACTTGCGAAATGGAAGACTGCCATTCAGATGCTGGCCATTGCCGTACTGCTCGCTGGACCGGCTTTGGACAAGATGATTTCCTACGCTACCGAGACGGGAATTGTGCTACTTTGGATCTCGGCGATCGTCACGCTCTACACTGGCTATGATTATTTCCGCGCTGGGGTAAAGCACATCATGGAAGAGTAGCCGTGAAACTCATCTATTTTGCATGGGTTCGAGAACGCATTGGCCTCTCAGAGGAATATCTTTCGCCCCCCGGTGACGTGAAGACCGTGGCCGACTTATTGCACTGGCTAAAGGGCCGCGGCGATGAGTATGAGGCGGCGCTGCAGTTTCCAGAGGTGATCCGGGTTGCTATCAATCAGGAACATGTCGACCACAAGCAGAGCATCGCCGGCGCGCATGAAATTGCACTGTTTCCGCCGATGACCGGGGGCTGAAGCCTTGACGATCTCCGCTCAGCCTAATGTGCGCGTCCAGAGTGAGGATTTCGACATTGCCGCCGAAATTTCCGCCGTGACGGCGGGTCGCGGCGATATCGGGGCCGTGGTTACGTTTTCCGGCCTGTGCCGCGACGAAAAGGGAGCGTTGGCAGCGCTCGAACTGGAGCATTACCCCGGCATGGCCGAAACGGAAATGTCACGGATCGCAACCGAAGCGATGCAGCGCTGGTCGCTCTGCGGCATGACGGCTATTCATCGCTATGGAAAAATACTGCCCGGCGAAAACATCGTATTGGTCATCGCTGCTTCGGCGCATCGCAACGCCGCATTCGATGCAGCAAATTTCATGATGGATCACCTGAAATCAAAGGCACCGTTCTGGAAAAAAGAACACAGACCTGATGGATCATCAGGTGACTGGGTCGATGCCAAGGACATTGATGCTGTTGCCATCGAGCGCTGGAAGAACTGAGGTCTTGCGACCCACTCCGGCGGATAGGTGCATATGCATTAAAAAAACCGGCACTTTCAGTGCCGGTTTTTTATATTATTTCAAAAGCTTCGCTGTCTCAGGCGAGAAACTGATTCACCCTACGATTTCGGTACCGGAGAACCAGTAGGCAATTTCTTCGCGTGCGGTTTCGGGAGCGTCTGAGCCGTGCACGGAGTTCTCGCCAATCGACAGGGCATGCACCTTGCGGACGGTGCCAGCATCGGCGTTTGCCGGGTTGGTCGCGCCCATCACTTCCCGGTTCCGGGCGATGGCATTTTCGCCTTCCAGAACCTGCACAATGGTTGGGCCCGACGACATCGAGTCAACCAGTTCCCCGAAGAATGGACGCTCCTTGTGTACCGCGTAGAAACCTTCGGCTTCGCGGCGGCTCATCCAAACGCGGCGCGATGCGACGACGCGCAAGCCAGCGTCTTCCAGCATCTGTGTAATAGCGCCCGTCAGGTTGCGACGCGTAGCGTCGGGCTTAATCATCGAAAAAGTGCGTTCAATAGCCATCATGTGTCCTTGCAGGTAAAAGCGGAAAGTGGCGGGTCTTTAGATCAATTTTCTGTCGAACGAAACCCGTCCCGTGCTTTGGCATGCCCAGTCCTCAGAAGCGGCTGTCGACGGCAGACACAGCCTTTCCGGCTGCCCCATGTAGATCGAGGCAACGTTCGAACCAGGCCGAGATAACATCGTCTTCCGCCAATGGCTGGAAGGGCGATATGACGCGCATCCACTGCAATGCACCAAAAATGATGTAATCTGCAAACAGAGGGGTTTGCCCGCCGATCCAAGGGTGGAACCCAAGCGTCTGGCGCAGAGGTTCGAGCGCATGGCGGAAAGCGACCAGCCCGGCCTCGCGCCCGGCAACGACCTCCTCGAGTGTCCTTTTGTAGCGTGCCTCGCGCGTTGAACGGAAATACTCCTTATCCTGCGCGCCCAGCCGCTCGTGAATATCGACTAATGCGGCCGAGCCCAGATAAGGGTGCAGCGTTGATTGCGACCAACGTTCTATGAAGCGAGCCATCGCCTCTCCTCCCGCCCCGCCAAAAAGCGTGGGGCGGTCCGCGTAATTCTCCTCAAGGTACAGAGCAATCGCAAAAGAATCGGCGACGACGGTGTCCCCATCTCGGATAACAGGCACAATTTTTGGCGCACCGCCCTCGATTTTGGGAATTTCGGTAAAACGGACCGGTATGCTTGTAAAATCCAATCCCTTGTGTGCAAGCGCCATCCTGGTCTTCCAGCAATGCGGGCTGAACGGTCTGGCGGGATCACTGCCGACGAGATCATAGAGTGAAATGGTCATTGACTTCTCCTGCGCGACGCGTCTGGCTGGTAAGCTCCGTTCTCCGCAAACCACAAGACAGGGTCAATGAAAAAGCATTATGCCATGTTCGCCGCTTACAATCAGTGGGCCAACCAGCGGATCTACGCAGCCGCCGGAAGGCTGAGCGATGAAGAGTTCGAGCGCGATACCGGCGCATTCTTCCACTCTATGATGGGAACGCTGAACCATATTCTCGTTGCCGACCGTGTGTGGATGAAGCGATTCACCGGTGAAGGTGAAGCCCCTGCAACGCTCAATACAATCTTACATGCAGATTTCACCTCCCTCAATGTCGCCAGGAATTATGAGGATGTACGGATATGCGACTGGATCGAAAGCCTTGACCAAAACGGTCTGACTGGACGGTTCACCTATATGACAGTGACCGATATGCGCACTATCTCGCAGCGCCTTGCGCCTGCGCTTGCCCATTTTTTCAATCACCAGACCCACCACCGTGGTCAGGCCCACACGATACTGACCGCACTCGGGAAGCCGTCTGAACAACTTGACCTAATTGCCTTCCAGCGGTCAGAGGACGGAAGAGCATTCGCCTAAATTTATGAAGTTTCGAATTTTTGCAGGTCCAGTCAACTGGCTACGGATAACCGCCTAGCTCCAGTACTAGGCGATATCAATTCCGGGATCGGCGCGCCGGAATGGGAACCACCCTCCCAGCGAAGGGGGTGCCGTCTGCAAGGTATCAGCGCCGCCAAATTTGAGTGCAAGCGCTGTCGTTCGCGCTTCCTGGACAGGAAGACTCCTTTGCGCGGTCGGGATTTTTACAACCAACTGCAACATTAAATGGATAGAGTTTTAGCTATTCTATTTGCCACTACAGAACAATGTTCAATTTTAAATATCTCCTGCGACAATTTTTATTGTAACCTATACTTGTGCTCGCCCGAATTTGCTCGGGTACAATTCGAAACACACAGGAGAGAATGATGGCAACGAACAAATTTCGGCTGGCCACAGTCCTTGCAACTAGTGTCTTTGTGTTCTGCCTGAGCGGCCCTTCAGGGGCGCAAGGAATCGGCGGCGGCAACAAAGGTGGATTTGGCGGCTTCGGTGGTCTCGGGGGTGCAGCTGGCGGTCTTGGCAGTCCGGACAATCAACTGGCGCCGGCGGCGCCCTCGGCGGCCTTGGTGGTGCACTAGGAGGCATAACCGGCGGCGATACTGGCGCAGCAGGAAGTTCTCTCGGGGGGTTGACCAGCGGCGATGGCCTTGGTGGCGCCCTCGGAAGCGCGCTTGGCGGAATGAGCATTGGTGACGCCGGCGGGCTTAACGTCGGCGGTGCAAACGGCATCAGCATGGGACCTAGTGAAAATGGACCGCTCGGCGCGAGTGCCAATGTGGGTGGTGCGAAGGGCATTAGCGCCGATGTGGGCGCAGGCATCGGCACCAGCAAGGGCGTCGCCAATGCGGGTATCGATGCCTCAATCGGTGGGACCGCTGGGGCGACTATCAAAAGCGATACATCGGTACTCGATGGTAAAAGTGCCGTTGATTCCCGGACGACAGCATCAGTCGGCGGCACAAACGGAATCAATGCAACCAGCAACACATCGGTCCTCGACGGCAAAAGCGTTGTCGATTCCAAAACGACCGCAAGCGTCGGAGGTACAAGTGGCGTGAAGGCCGGTGTCGGAACCACGGTCGGCGGCAAGTCGCTCGCAACCATTGATGTTGATATCGGTACAGGTGGCGGTAAGTCGACCGTAACCAAAGGCACTAGCGGTACCAACGGAACCAACGGTAAAAATGGCAAGAACGGCACAAACACGGTGACCACGTCTCGGCAAACGTCTTCCACCACTAATAATGCGCTTGGATATTCCGCACTTGGTGGCATGCAGAGCGGAAAGATCAGTATGATGAAAAAGCGCTGCATTGATGTCGTGGCCAATGCGGGCAGCTATGATCGCGCTTTGGTTGAGCTCTGTCTGGCCCTTGCCAAATAAATTAGGAACCTGATCAAATGGGCACGCAACGCTGCGTGCCCATTTTCGCATAGCAATGAACGTGGCCACAACCCCTTGCGATAAACCGCAGGAGCGTGCAAAAGCGCCCCGCCATGCTTATCCTCAATGACATCTCGCTGCGCATCGCCGGGCGCCTTCTCCTTGACCATGCGTCTCTGACCCTGCCTGCAGGGTCAAAGGCCGGCCTTGTTGGCCGAAATGGAACCGGGAAGACTACTCTCTTCAGAGCCATCACCGGCGATCTTGCGACCGAGACCGGCACGATATCGATGCCGAAAAGCACGCGCATCGGCCAAGTGGCGCAGGAAGCACCGGGCACTGAAGATGCCCTCATTGAAATCGTATTGCAGGCGGACGTAGAGCGCGCTGCCCTTCTCGAGGAAGAAAAAACGGCGACGGATGCTAATCGCATCGCTGATATCCACATGCGGCTCGCCGATATTGATGCGCATTCTGCGGAGGCGCGCGCTGCTACAATTTTAGCTGGACTTGGTTTTGATGCCGAAGCGCAAAAACGCCCTGCGTCCTCGTTCTCGGGAGGCTGGCGCATGCGGGTGGCCTTGGCGTCCGTACTGTTTGCTGAACCGGACCTTCTTCTTCTCGACGAGCCTACCAACTATCTCGATCTTGAAGGCACGCTGTGGTTGGAGAATTATGTCGGGAAATATCCCCACACAGTTCTCCTGATTTCGCATGATCGCCATCTGTTAAACCGAGCGGTCGATTCAATCGTACACCTCGACCAGCAGAAGCTGACCTTCTGGCGCGGTGGATATGACCAGTTCGATCGCCAGCGCGAAGAGCAGCAGATCCTGCAGGAAAAGAGCCGGATTAAGCAGGATGCAGCCCGAAAACATATGGAATCGTTCGTCGAGCGCTTCCGGGCCAAAGCTTCAAAAGCGCGGCAAGCCCAATCGCGGCTGAAAGCGCTTGAGAAGATGAAGCCGATTTCGGCGATTCTCAACGACTCGGTAAAGCCTTTCGATTTTCCAGAGCCGGTGAAGACCGTTGCGTCGCCCATCATCGCCATGAGCGGTGTTTCGACCGGTTACAGCCCGGACAAGCCGGTACTGAAGCATCTTGATCTGCGCATCGACGAGGACGACCGTATCGCGCTTTTGGGTTCAAACGGAAACGGGAAGTCGACGTTCGCCAAACTTCTTGCCGGACGCCTCAAGGCGCAGACGGGCACTATGACAATCGCACCTGGTTTGAAGGTCGCGATTTTCGCGCAGCATCAGATGGACGATTTACGGCCGGAGGAGAACGCGGTCGACCATGTGCGGCTTCTGATGCAGGGTGCACCGGAAGCCAAGGTGCGCGCGCGCGTTGCGCAGATGGGATTGGCAACAGAGAAGATGCATACTGCCGCCAAGGACCTTTCTGGCGGCGAGAAGGCCCGTCTTTTGATGGGGCTTGCTGCGTTTGACGGCCCGAACCTTCTTATCCTCGACGAACCGACCAACCACCTGGATATCGATTCGCGCGAAGCGCTGGTCTATGCGCTGAACGATTATTCCGGCGCGGTGCTGTTGATCTCTCACGATCCGCATCTGATCGAAGCCACCGTCGATCGGCTATGGCTGGTCAAGGACGGGTCGGTAAAACCCTATGAAAACGACCTTGCGGAATATCGCCGCGAAGTGACAGGTGACGCTGGCGACCGACGCCAGCGGCGTGAACAGGACAAGGCGTCGAAAGCCGACCGCCGCCGTGAGGCTGCGCAGCGTCGCGCTGCGATGGAGCCGATCGCCAAGGAAATTCGAGCAACCGAAGCGCTGATGGACCGCATTCGCAAACGCATCGATGCTATCGAAGATGAACTTGCCAACCCGGCGATCTACGAAAAAGATCCCTCGACCCCCACGCGACTTGCCAAAGAGCGCTCGCAACTTGCGGGCACTCTTGCTGGTCATGAAGAAAAGTGGCTGTCGCTTTCTGCGGAATATGAGACTGGCACGACCGAGTAGGTCAGCCAGCACCCCTGCCCCACCGGCCAGTCGGTGGCTGAGAGTTTGGATTTGACGGTGTTTTCCTGCCTCGCGCCATCGCGAGCACAAAGCCGATAAATCCGATCGCCGCGAGGATAAACCCGCCCGGGCGAATCCGCGGATCCACCATCGACACACTGCGCAAGATCAGGTGAACGGAGCGAATGGTAGTTGCAACGCCTTCCGCGTCACCTGGTGTGATTGTGAACCGATAAGATGTGTCCTTGGTCGCGGAGATCGTGCCGGCGTTGTCTGAATAGATTTTTTCCTGCGTCTGCGGATTGATTTCGCGTGGCTTCGTGGTGGAAAATGTTAAAGGCTTGGCGAGCAACGTGCGGCCATTGCTATCTGCAACAACGGTCAATGCAGCGCCTTGGCCAGGCTGCCATCCAACAGCTGTCATCTCAATTTCCACCACAAAGGGTGCATCCTCGGCTTTCACTGACAGGTCGAGAGGTAAATATGCATCAGCCTGTTCCGCTATGGCCCACTTCCCGATCGCGCGCTCCGCATCTGGCGACAGTGATGGGTAAAAAATCGCCGCAATCCCGAGGAGAAAAACCAGAAGGTACAGTACGCGCATTGAAGTGTTGTCCCTGAATCTTGCTGGGGCCCGGAGGCCTCAGGCTTTGCGTTCCCAGCGCTTTTCCGGCGTCTGTTGCCAGTACGTAACGTCGTGGCCAGCGGTCTTCATAACTTTCCAGTGACGGCGTGCGGCCTCCAACTGCGTGGCATCGTGACCATCGAACATAAACACCGCGCGCTCATACGATTTTAGGTCTGGCGGTTCGGCGCCATCGACCAAGAATCGTATCTCTGCACCATTTGGACTACCGTCCGCGATGGTAAGCAACACGGGTTGTTCTTCCGGATACGGATCCTGGTCGGTCGCATGAGCGAGAAAGCCATCATCACGAAACGTCCAGAAATGGGTATCAAGCGCGTCGCGACGTTCCTCGGTTCCGGTCTGGACAACCGCCTTCCAGCCGCGCTGCAAACTGCGTTCGACCAGCCCCGGGAGCGCATCATAGAGGGTCGATTCAGTCAGGTGATAAAAGAGAACTTCGGCCATGATCTCCAGCTCAGGTCTCGTAGTTGTCACGCACCAAGCGGTCGAGGAGCCTGACTCCGAAGCCTGATCCCCAAGACTGGTTGAATTCGCTTGAAGGACTGCCCATCGCGGTGCCGGCGATATCAAGGTGCGCCCAGGGAGTGTCTTTCACAAAGCGCTGAAGGAATTGCGCAGCAGTGATAGAGCCACCGTAGCGGCCACCAATATTCTTCATGTCGGCATTCTTCGAATCAATCAGTTTGTCGTATTCGGCACCGAGCGGCATGCGCCAAAGCTTCTCTTGCGTCGCAAGGCCCGCGGTCAGTAGGCGAGTGGCGAGTTCGTCGTCGTTGGAAAACAGGCCGGCGTGGTGCTGCCCGAGCGCCACCATCACGGCGCCTGTGAGGGTGGCGAGGTCAATCATCAATTTAGGCTCGAAGCGCTGATTGCAATACCAGAGGGCATCCGCAAGGATCAAACGGCCTTCTGCGTCCGTATTCAAGACTTCGATGGTCTGCCCCGACATTGAGGTGACGATGTCACCAGGGCGCTGGGCATGGCCGTCAACGCTGTTTTCGACGCAGGCAATGATGCCGACGACATTTGCTTTGGCCTTGCGGGCAGCCAAAGCGTGCATCAGACCGGTTACGGCTGCCGCGCCGCCCATGTCGCCCTTCATGTCCTCCATGCCCGAAGCCGACTTTATTGAGTTGCCGCCGGTATCAAACACAACGCCCTTGCCGATGAACGCGATCGGCTTTTCCTCGGCCTTGCCGCCATTCCAGGACATCACCGCCATGCGTGCGGGGCGCGGCGAACCTTGGGCTACGCCAAGCAGAGCCCCCATTCCGAGCTTCTTCATATCCTTGTCAGTAAGAATTTCGACCTTCACGCCGAGCGATTCCAGCGCGCTGGCATGATCGGCAAATTCGACAGGGCCCAAAATATTGGCTGGCTCGTTGACGAGGTCGCGGGCGAGCAAAACTCCGTCGACAACCCCTTGCACTTCGGCAAACGCCTTCCTGGTTTTGGTCGGATCTGCGCACAGGATGGTGAAGTGGGGCGGTTTGCGATCTTCAGCCGTGTCTTCCTCGTCCTTTTTCGTTTTGTATTTCGTAAAAGCGTAAGCGCGCAGAAGAATTCCAGATGCGACACTGGCCGCCTCGCTGGCTCCGGCGTCCACGCCCGCAGCGTCGAGGATAATCGATATTTCCACCGACTTGCGCGCATGCGAGAAGGCAACGCCGCCAAGTTTGAGCCATGAATGTTCGGTGAGTGCCGTCGATTTGCCGAGCCCAAGCACCACGATACGGTCGCAATCGGCGCCCTGCGGTGTGAGAATTTCAGCGGAAGTACCGCTCTTGCCCTCAAAGCCGGCGACTCTGAAGGCGTTGTCCAGAACACCCGCGGGATCGCACCGGCGCGCGGTCGCGCTCAGCCCATCTTCGGACGAAAGAAGAATGACGGTGCCCTTTTTCGGTACGTCGATTTTGGCGAAGCTGATTTCGGGCTGCGTGGTCATGAAGATTTCCTTCGGCGGTCAAGATGGGTGATGTTGGTTGTTTTGAGGGCTATGGCAAGGCTTTGGCGAGGCAGCAAGCGTCAAAACGTCGACAGGTAGATGCCATAGCTGGCCGCTGCGCGCCTGGGTGACGCCACATCACCATTGCCTGCACACTCATTTACAGAGTATTAACTCTGTTTCTTGGGTGTTTTTTATCCAATTTTGCCCACAGTTTTACGCATGGTAAGCGTGGCATACCGACGTTCGGTAGCACCGCGAGCCCAGATGCATAGCGGAAGCTATTCTTTGGCGGCGCTTCGGCGCATAACCTGATGTGAATACGGATCCGCAGTGTTTATGAAAGTCGTCGAACGCTATATCCTGCGACGCGCATTTGTCGTCTTTGCCGCGGCACTGTTCTGGACGCTGGCAATTGTCTGGACGACGCAGGTGCTGACACGCATAGACTTTGTGACGTCCAGCGGACAGTCGGCTCTGGCATTCTTTGAACTGGCAACGCTTGTCCTTCCCTCGGTGATTCCCGTTGTCATTCCGTTTGCCGTGGCGATTGCCGTCGCACAGACATTGTCGATGATGAACGGCGATTCCGAGCTTGTGGTGATCAGCGCAGCCGGCAGCTCTCGATTGGCCACGATCCGGCCGATCCTGCTTCTGGCGGCTGGCGCCAGCATGTTGTCGTTCGTCGTGGACAATGGCATCGACCCGTTCGCGAGACAACGCGCCCGTGAATTGGTTTCAACTGCGCGCGCCGATTTGCTGTCCACGGTTGTTCAAGAGGGAAGCTTTCGCAAGATTGACGAAGGGCTGTTCGTGCAGATTGCAGAGCGTCTGCCCGACGGCAAACTTGGTGGAATTTTCGTGGCCGATTCACGCGAGAAGAATGTTGACCTCGTCTACTACGCGCGCGATGGCGCGGTGATAGACATGGATGCGAAAAACGTCCTGCTGATGAGCGACGGGGTCGTCCATCGCAAGACTGTTGGCGCTAGTGTGTCGGTTATCAAATTCAACTCTTATGCGTTTGATCTATCGGCCTTTTCATCGGCAGCTTCGCAGATCGTGCTCTTCGCCAAAGATCGGACACTGGGGTCTCTGTTCAATCCGGACCCGAACGACCCCGTTTACATGAAAGCGCCGCAACAATTCCGTGCGGAACTGCACCGGCGACTGACAGAGTGGGTCTATCCGCTGGTTTTTGCGCTGATTGCGCTGGCCGTTGCGGGCGATGCCCGCTCGCATCGGCAGGCGCGCATCCACCCGATCGTTACTGCCCTCAGCTTCGCACTTATTGTGCGATGGCTCGGCTTTTTTGTGGCAAATGAGGCCCAAACTGCACCTGCATTCGCGGTTGCGGTCTATTTGGTACCAATTATGGCATCCGCTATTTCGATCTGGTTCATCCTAACGCTCCGAAGCATGGAATTGCCGGTAACGTGGGCCGATAACGCTGCCGCCTTTGTCCGCCGTATCGGTGACAGGATTATCCTTGTCCGCCATCGGCTGCTGGGCCACCCGGTCCCTGACGTTAAGGGGCACAGCTGATGGGCTGGACACTCGGACGCTATTTCTTCTTCCGTTACGTATCAATCACACTGTGGTTCTTCTTCGGTATTTTTGCGCTGGTGTTCATCATCGATTTCACCGAATTTTCCAGCCGCGCTGCTGGACTGCCTGGGTACACGGTGCAGCTTGGGCTCGCACTGTCGGCGTTGCGCGTGCCCATGGTCATGCAGCAGGTGGTGCCATTTGTCGGACTTTTTGCAGCAATGGCGACACTCGTATCGCTCAATCGCAAGTACGAGCTGGTGATCGCCCGGTCTGCCGGCATTTCCGCATGGCAGTTCCTGCTGCCGGCATGTCTTGGTGCGCTGCTGTTTGGCATCCTCACCATCACGCTTCTTAATCCTCTTGCTGCTTATGGGTTCTCACGGGCTGAAAATATCGAGACTGCTCTTCGATCGGGCAAATCAAACGAGGTTTCGGCCTTCAGCGCTCCATGGATTCGCCAGAAAACTGACGAGGGAGAAACCATCATCGGCGCTCGCGCTATCCTCAGCCAAGGGTTGGAGCTAGCCGATGCTGTTTTCTTCCGTTTTGACAGCAGCGGCGACATCTCTAAACGGCTTGATGCTAAGCGGGCCTTCCTGCGAGATGGATACTGGGAACTGATTGATGTGACCGAACTCAACGGAGCGAGCGAAGCAGCTATTCCGTCGACACGGATCAAGACCAATCTGCGACCCGAAATCGTACAGGAGCGGCTGGCGAGGCCTGAAACGATCCCGTTTTTCGAGCTGCCCGCGAAAATTGAAGTCGCACGTTCCTTCGGTTTGAGAGCAAACGCTTTTGCCATGCAATTTCACTCGCTCGTTGCCTTGCCGCCGCTGCTCGTTGCCATGACTCTCATTGCCGCAACGGTTTCGATGCGTTTTGAGCGCATGGGGCAATCTGCAACGATGATTCTGGGTGGCGTCGTGGCCGGCTTTCTGCTTTATGTGATATCGGTTCTGGTGAAAGCATTCGGAACAGCGGGATTCGTGCCACCCGTCATCGCGGCTTGGTTCCCGGTGATTGTGGCATTGTTCTTTGGGGTGACATTCCTACTCCATAAGGAGGACGGCTAAAGTGTTGTTGGCGCGGGCCAATATCTGCTCGTCGGCTTTGCTGGCGCGCCTGCTTGGCGCGACGGCGATAGCGTGCGTGCTAGCTTCCAGCCCGTCCAAGGCACAGGACGTTGAGCTGGTTGCGCCCACCCTTCCTGCCAACGCACAAATGCTGCTCGAGGCAGACACTCTTGTCTACGACAACGACGCTGATACAGTTACAGCCGTCGGTGGCGTGCAGATCGATTACGGTGGCAACAAGCTGGTGGCGCAGCGCGTCACATATGACCGCAAGTCCGGACGCTTGATCGCCAGCGGAAATGTCGCGCTTGAGGACGGCACTGGCACCAAGGTATTTTCTGAAAAGATCGACATCACAGATGACTTTGCCAACGGCTTCGTCAATGCATTGCGTATTGAGACTGCCGACAAGACTTACTTTGCTGCTGAAAGCGCCGAACGTAAGGACGGCTTCCTGACGACCTTTAACAATGGCGTCTATACCGCATGCGCGCCCTGCGAGGAAAATCCAGCCAAGCCACCAATCTGGCGGATCAAGGCCCAGAAGATCGTTTGGAACGGCAAAGCCAAGACAGTCCGCTTTGAAAACTCAAGGTTTGAATTTTTTGGTCAGCCGCTGGCGTTCCTGCCCGCGTTTGAAGTCGCCGATCCTACCGTTAAGCGTAAGACAGGCTTCCTGATCCCTGGCGTCGCTTACAAGAGCGACCTGGGCGTCGGCTTCAACATTCCGTTCTATATTGCGCTTGCACCGACCTATGATCTTACGTTGCACGGGCGTTACTACACGAAGCAGGGCTTTCTGGGCATGGCCGAGTGGCGCCAGCGCTTTGATAACGGCCAGTATAATCTTAAAATCGCGGGCATCAGCCAGAAAGATCCCGACCAGTTCGGGTTCAACACAGTCGATGGCGGCACCGTTGGTGATCCGAAAAAATTGCGCGGCATGGTCGGAACCAAGGGTGATTTCGCCATCAATCCACGCTGGAGTTTTGGCTGGGATATTCTGGCCCAGTCTGACAAGAATTTTGCCTACACCTACGGCATTCCCGGTCACAGCAGTTTTGTTCAGCAAAGCCAAGTTTATCTGACAGGTCTCAACGATCGTAATTATTTCGACATGCGAGGGATGCGTTTCCAGGTCCAGGAAAAGTTTCTCGACGGGAATTCCAGTGCCCGCAGCGAAAAACAGCCTTGGGTACTGCCTTCAGTTGATTATGCCTACACGCCCGACGCGCCGGTTTTTGGCGGTGAGCTGAATTTCGATGTCAATGCGCGTGTCATCAACCGCGATCGCTTTGACGGGAGTTCGGCAGTGCCTGCAGTGCGCGGCGTTGAAGCCACCAATAGCCGTCTCACCGCTAGCGCCGAATGGAAGCGGTCGATGATCACCGATGCGGGTCTAGTGATCACGCCGATGTTTGATGTCCGTGGCGATGTTGGTCAGGGCAGCACAACCTCGGGTTCGGTGGGGGCCATCAATACTATGGCACATAATCTTAGCGGTCTCGAATACAGCCAGGACGGGTCGCGTTATGGCACTGTCGCCTCCGAAGTTCGATCCGCATACAACCGTTTCATGGCATCTGCGGGTCTAGAACTGAGATGGCCGGTATTGTTCTCGTCCACAAGTTCGAGCCATATTCTGGAGCCTATGGCGCAGCTTTTCGCGCGGCCTGACGAGCCCTATGGCGGCACACTCGGAATCGCCAATGAAGATGCGCAGAGCTTCGTCTTCGATGCGAGTTCACTATTTGAGCGCGACAAATTTTCAGGCTATGACCGTATAGAGGGGGGTACCCGCGCGAATATCGGCTTCCGTTATGCGGGCAGCTATGAGAATGGCTGGACCACCAACGCATTGTTCGGCCAGTCCTACCATCTGGCTGGCACCAATTCATTCTCCGAGCCAGACCTGGTCAATGCCGGTGCTTATTCAGGTCTCGAGACTGAAACTTCTGATTTCGTCGCGCTTGCAGGCTTTGCCAGCCCGGCCGGCTTATCGGCATCGGTTTCAGGACGCTTCGATGAGCAGACTGCGGAATTGCGACGCGCCGAGCTGAAGGCCGGTTATGCAGCGTCGCTGTTCTCAATCAACGCTAAATACACGTTCATTCAGGCACAGCCGCTTTATGGGTTTGCCGATGATCGCCGTGAAGTCTCACTCGGGGCATCGACGCGGTTTAACGAGAATTGGAAGGTTTTTGGCTCGGGGACCTATGATTTCGAGTCCAGCGTTCTGGTCCGAAACTCGGTTGGTTTTTCCTATGACGACGAATGCTTTTCGTACGCTATGACCTATGCTGAGACCCGCGACCGCGATACCCGCGAAGCGACGCAGAAAGTTGGCTTCAACATATCGTTCCGCACCATTGGCGACTTTGGTAGCGATACAAGTTCGTTCGGCTCGAACTAGGCAATCGGCGACGTCATCGTTTCGCCGCATGAGCAGGACATTGAGCGTGTTCTAATGGACGCTCAAAACCGGGATAGAATGGAATGAATGTGATCAGGACCCGTCTGATTTCGATCGGACTTGGATTGCTGGTAGGCATCGCCGCCTTGCCCTTGGCCGCCAGCGTGCCGGCGCAGGCGACCGAAATAAAATATGTCATCAACAATGAACCGATTACCAGCTATGATATCCAGCGGCGGGCTGCTTTTATCAAGCTGCAGCGCTCCAAGGGCAGTGCATCCGAACAGATGATCGAGCAGACGCTTCATAATCAGGAAGTGAAGCGCCTTGGAATACGCATTCCCGACAAACAGGTCGACGAGGCCTACAACCGGTTCGCCACCGGCAACAAGCTGCAGCCCAAGCAATTGGACGGAATTCTCGATCAGGCCGGAGTTACCAAACGACACTTCAAAGAATTCATTCGCGCCCAGATGAGCTGGAGCCAGGCGTTGAATCAGCGGGCCCGCGGCGGCGGCAAGCGGATGACCGAACAGGAAGCCGTACGCAAGATGTTGCAGCAGGGCGGCTCCAAGCCTTCCGCTACTGAATACATGCTTCAGCAGGTCATCTTTGTGGTGCCCGCTAACGAAAAG